>CAZEPV010000005.1:0-124275 GCA_964514235.1 uncultured Syntrophomonadaceae bacterium
CCAGGATTTATTTTGTCTAAAATTACCCTTGCTTTTTTGGCAAGGGTTTTTTCTTTTATTGGTATAGTAAATGTTAGGAGATAGATTTCATGGTATATGGATAACAAAAGCTTCTGGTCAACTTCATGTGGTAATTTTCGGTGTTGGAAAATTTGCTAATTGTCATAATTAAAGTTATAATGTCGAAGAATAGTATGTGGGTTTTTTAAATCTTATATGAATTAGTTATTTTTTAATTGCAAAAATATTTGAAGGCGAGGTTTAAAAACTTAATGTATGAAAATTGGTTGGCCGAGTATAATAAGAAATTAGTTACTGCTGAAGAGGCTGTAAAAGTCGTGAAGTCAGGGGATTGGATTGAACATGCATTTGGGATAAATGGTGCTAATGAACTTGATGCTGCCCTAGCTGAACGCAAAGACGAATTATATAATGTAAATATTAGGTGTGATATTGGGGTATGGCCACATTATACCCTGGAAGCTGATCCAACTGGTAAACACTTTTATTGGAATGCCTGGCATTTTGGAGGACTTGATCGTAAATATTATGATAAAGGTCTTTTATCCTATGTCCCCATGAAATTTCATGAATGTCCAGAACTAACTAGAAATCATGCATCACCACCTAATGTATTTATGGCAACAGTTAGTCCTATGGACAAACATGGGTACTTGAATTTTGGTGCAGGTTGTCCATCTGCCTGGGCTGCCATAGAAAAGGCTGATTATGTTATCGTAGAAATTAATACTAATATGCCTAGAGTCCTGGGCGGCAACCAGGAAAGCATTCATATAAGCCAGGTGGATTACCTGGTGGAAACTAATAATGATCTACTCCCTACTCTACCCAATGTAAAGCCAAGCGAAGCCGAGGAATTAATTGCTAAACATATTACTGCAAGACTTTTTGATGGTTGTTGCATTCAGCTTGGTATTGGGGGCATTCCCAATGCGGTAGGTAATATTATTGCCAATTCTGATTTAAAAGATTTGGGTGTTCATACAGAGATGTATGTTGATGCTTATTTGGAAATGACAAAAGCAGGAAAGATTACTGGTGCATATAAAAATATAGATAAATATAAACAAGTATTTTCATTTGCTATGGGCAGTCAGGAATTATACGATTTTATTGATGATAATCCTGGGCTAGCAGCCTATTCTGTTGATTACACCAATAATCCAACTATAATTGCTAGTATTGATAATTTTGTATCTGTTAATGCCTGTATTGAAATAGACCTTTTTGGACAAGTATGTGCGGAAAGTGTTGGTACTAGGCAAATTAGTGGGACCGGGGGACAGCTAGATTTTGTTGAAGGGGCTTTTAAATCTAAGAATGGACAAAGTTTTGTTTGTATGACATCAACTTTTAAAGGTAAAAATGGTCTGGAATCTCGTATAAAGCCGATTTTGACCCCTGGTGCTATTGTTACAGACCCACGTTCTGCTACTCACATGATTGTTACTGAATATGGGGTAGCCCAATTAAAAGGTCAAACAACTTGGCAAAGAGCCGAAGCACTGATTGAAATTGCCCATCCAGATTTTCGGGATGATTTAATTAGGGAAGCAGAAGAAATGAAAATATGGCGGAGAAGCAATCGGTAACTTCAAATAAATTAAAAAAGCTACCTATTCTAATTAGGTAGCTTTTCATTTCATATCATTTCATTTTTTAAGCTGGTTATAGAGAATTTGTGCTATACCTACGGAGTTAGATTTACTCATTTCTTTGGCATATTCATCATAGAGCATTGACTCGAATGTTTCTTCAGCAAGGCTTCGGTTAATTAAATCACTTCTAGGTATACTAGCCCGCATAGCATCTAATACTTTGGATAGAAAGACGCTTTCTAGTTCAATACATGTATCGTATAATTTTTTATTATCCTTCTCATTGGTGGCTTGCTGAAGGATTTTATCAAAATTTGTTTCGGTGGAACTGGGCATATTTTTAAATGTCTGAGTGGCTATTAAATTGTGGGTAAGACTATCAATCTTCATATCTCAACCTCTTTATCTACGTAAATTGGCGGCAGTTTGCAGCATTTCATCTGATGATTGAATTACTTTTGAATTAATTTCATAGGCCCTTTGGGCCGTAATTAGGGAAACCATTTCTTCTACTACTTGTACATTAGACATTTCTAAATAATGTGATTCTAACCATACTGTATTATCTTCCTCTGGATCCCAATCTATAGGTTCGCCAGAATTGGCAGTCTCATCATATAGGTTACGACCTAATTTATTTAAGCCAGTTGGATTTATAAATTTGACCAATTCTAGTTGACCTGCTTCTTCTGGTTCATCACCATCAGGCAACATATAGGTTACTAGTCCATTCCTTTCTATATTTATATCGTAGGCCTCTTCAGGGATAGTTTCTACCCCCATTAGTAAGTAACCATCAGAGGTAACCAACTGTCCTTCGGTGTCTAATTTAAAGGAACCATCTCTAGTGTATAAAGGTTCATACCTGCCTGGCACTTCCACACTAAAAAAAGCTTGACCTTGGATAGCCACATCTAAGGGGTTACCTGTATTTTGAAAATTCCCTTGGGTAAATAGGGTGGTACTGGCAGCTGGCCTTACCCCTAGGCCAACATCTAAGCCTACAGGTTGAATTGTATCCAGATTGACTGCAGGTCTCCTTATGGTTTGATATAGTAAATCTTGAAATTCTAAACGCTGTTTTTTATAGCCAGTTGTATTGACATTAGACATGTTGTGGGCGATGGTATCAATATTTAACTGCTGAGCATACATGCCCGTGCTTGCAGTATATAGGGACCTCATCATATTATGAAATTCACTCCTATCGGAATATTTTAAGAAAGGTACATCAATCAATCCGTACCTTGAGGGCCCCTCTATTGAGTCCAGCCCTATACTTATTCATTTTTTAATATCGTTTCTATGGGATATATTGTTTAATCTTAAAAGGGATGTTTACAATGGAATATCTCACTTATAATAGCTCAGGGGACTGATTACACCCATTATGGTTTAAATAATACATTATAAGAAAGTTTTAAATAAAACATCATATACATTAATAGATTATAGGGGGTGATTTTTTGATTAAGATTTCAGATTTACGAGCCAGAGATGTAATTAATATTTTGGATGGGAAAAAATTAGGGAATATAATTGACATTGATCTCGATTTAGAAAATGGTAAAGTTATAGCTTTAATTTTACCAGGTAGGACTAGGGGATTTAGTATTTTTTCCAAACGTGAAGATATAACTGTACCCTGGGAAAAGATCATTCGTATAGGCAGGGACGTTGTTTTGGTGGAGGTTCCTGTCGCTAGCGACATAGAATTGTATCGAAGGGAATACTTACTGGATGAAGAAACTTACTAAATAGTTGAATTTAATTGTAAATTTGCTCATAATAAGGTCATAAGTACTAAGGGAAGTGGTGGTTTGGTGCGGTGTCCTTATTGTTCGGAATTTGAAAGTAGAGTGCTCGACTCCCGTTCAAGTGAAGACGGTTCTTCAATTAGGAGGAGAAGGGAATGTACTTCCTGTAAAAGACGATTTACTACCTATGAAAGGGCAGAGGAAAGACCTTTGCTTGTTATTAAAAAAAATGGGGAAAGGGAAAAATTCAATCGGGAAAAATTGCTTAGTGGCATTACTAAGGCTTGTGAAAAACGCCCGGTAAGTATGGAAAAAATAGAGAAAACAATAGTAGAAATAGAAAGGGAATTAAAAGATACTTATGATCGTGAAGTAAGCAGTATCATAATAGGTGAAAAAGTGATGGACAAGTTACAAGATTTAGATGAGGTAGCCTATGTTAGGTTTGCTTCTGTTTATCGCCAGTTTACCGACCTAAATAGTTTTATTAAAACCATTGATCAACTCAAGAATTCTTAAGGAATAGATTTATGTTTCTTGAGCCACATAGTTTTCTAATTCTTCAATTATCATATTGAGTGGAAATGCTTTTTCTTCAATTCTGTGTATTTCCCTGCCATATAAATACATCTTATCTATATACCTTTCAGTCTTTCTTACCTTTTGGGGGATTTTATTAATGTCTTTTAACCATTTTGTAGCAATATTTAAAGGAAGATGAAATACAAAACGGTATTCGGAAGATAGGATGACAAACTCTATTAAGGAGTAGTATTCCTTTTCTACAGATTGTACATAGCATTTAGAACAGTAATATTCCTGACGAATATAAGAAACATATGGCATGCCAGCTGCTTGGGAGGAATCCTTACAATCTTCGCATAACCATATAGTTTTGCGATCTGGCCCAATTAAATATTGTATTTCAATAGCTTCAGAAGCAGTCTGGTACATTTTTTTTAAGGTTTGGTTTTTAAGTTTATATAGTTTTTTGCTTAGGTTTGTATATTTTTTAGCATAATGATTTAGGTGAAACAAAAAAAAGGATATTTGTAATAATTCTCTATTAGGGTGATTGGCAATGTTATCTAAAAACTTATCGTGATAACTTATTATCCGCATTACTTTTTTAAAGTCCTGGTAATTATTCCGAATTATTCCCTGCCTTTTTAATTGGCTTATTTCTGCTAAAGCAGATGGTATATGTATTTTGGCTATATCGAATTCAGAAAACAAGAGTCGGACTCCTTTATTGGGTGTCCTTTCTGTGTAATTAACTGGCAAAAAACCATAGTTAATTAAATCGTTTACTTGTTTATAACTAATATTATATTTTAAAGCGATTTCACTTATAGTCAACATTTAGCTTTCCTCCCAGGGAGATTCACTTTCTGATTCGCTTGATTGATTGACTTCATCTATAATATGTTTAGCTGTATCTGCTAGTTTATCTGGAACTAAGACCTTTACTTCAGCTAATGGCCCAATTGCTACTGGAAACCCGTAGACTTCCTTTTTTATTAATCTTACGGGAATATTAGCTGAATTAAGCAGACTTTCTATAATAATATCTTGCGGATGATAGGTCTTGCCTACTGTAATCCAATTTATCTGATTGAAATTGAAGCCACATTCGGGACATGTTCCTGAATTATCAGGGAATCTATGGTTACAAACTGGGCAATCCATGTATATTCAACTCCTTTAATCTATATTTTAAGCTAATTTGAAAGGATTTAACACATGTTTAATTGGATTTGGAAAGATTGTATGGGATTAAAGTATATAAATATTCCTAAATGGGACCAAATGGGGGTCGATGTTTTATTCACTACTAGGGGGGCTGGTTTTAGTCAAGGCGAATTTTCTAGTCTTAATATGGCCCTACATGTAGGTGACGAAAAAGAAAAAGTAATTAGAAATAGGAAGAAGGTTTTAAAAGCCATAAATCTTAATTTGGATTATATAGTCTGTTCTGAGCAAGTGCATGCTACTAATGTTGCCATAGTTAATAAAAAGAACTTGGGACAAGGGGCTTATGAATTTGCTTCTGCTATAAAAGAAACTGATGCTATGGTGACTAATATACCATATATATGTTTGACTACTTTTTATGCTGACTGTTTTCCCATTTTCATATTTGATCCAGTAAGAAGAGTGGTTGGTCTAGCCCATAGCGGTTGGAAGGGTACTATGGGGGAAATAGGCCGTAAAACTATTGAATTAATGCAGGATGAATTTGCCTGCGATATAAATAACATAGAGGTTTTCATTGGACCTGGTATTGGGAAATGCTGTTTTGCCATTGGAAATGATTTAGCTGAAGCGGTAAAATTAAATTTTAGTAATATTGAAGATATTTTATTTCGTAAAGAAAAAGGTTTTTTATGGGATTTGCCGAACACTATTCGACAAGTGTTAATTAGACATGGTCTTAAGAAAGAGAATATCCTAATTAGTAATCTGTGTACAAGTTGTTGTACTGAAGATTTCTTTTCTTACCGAAAAGAAGCTGGACTTACAGGAAGAATGGCTGCTATGATTAATTTACGTTATTGAGGTGATTTTTTGTCTAAATCCAGAATTCTTGTAGTTGATGATGAAACCCATATTGTAGAGTTGGTCAAGTTTAACTTGGAAAAGGAAGGATTTAAGGTTTTAGTAGCTTATGATGGATTGAAAGCCTTGAAAATAGTAAATACGGAATACCCAGACCTTATTATATTGGATATTATGTTACCTCATATGGATGGCCTTGAAGTCTGTAGAACTTTGAAGCAATCTCCAGAATTCCAAAGCATTCCTATAATTATGCTTACTGCCAAAGGTGATGAATTTGACACCGTTTTGGGTTTGGAGATGGGGGCTGATGATTATATCAAAAAACCTTTTAGCCCCAGGGAAATGATTGCTCGGGTAAAGGCCAGATTAAGGGCCTTAAAGATTTTGGAAGCAGAGAAATCAGCGGATAAAAAGGCTTATGTTTTTAGGGATATAATTATAGTGCCAGAAAAATATGAGGTCTTTCTAGGCGAAGAAAAACTTGATTTAACCCCAAAAGAATATGATTTATTAAGGATTCTTGCCTTGAACCAAGGTAAGGTTTTTACTAGGGAAAGCTTATTAGAAAAAGTGTGGGGATATGAATATTCAGGGGATACACGCACAGTTGATGTTCATATTAGACATTTACGACAAAAGCTAAAAGATGATTCAACTAATCCAATTTATTTGGAAACTGTGCGGGGAGTTGGGTATAGATTTATTGAGAACCAATAAAGAGGGTGTAGGTAGTGTTAACTGGGTTACGTGAGGCATTCCAAATAAAAACTATTCTTAGTAGCATGATTGATGCCGTAATATTATGTAATGTCGATGGATGTATTTATATGGCTAATAAAGCTGCAGAAAGCCTGCTTTTGGTTCCAGAAGGTGGATTGGTGGGAAAGCTTTTTTCAGAAGTGACTGAGGACAGCAAAATTAACCAAATGATAAATGACGTTCTGGAAAACGGGAATGAAGTTTTTACCGAAACTGATGTTAGTCCTAATGTTCAGGTGTTTAGAGTTCACGTAGCACCTATTAAGAATCAACTCAATATAATTGAAGGTGCGGTAGCTGTTTTTCATGATGTTACTGATGCCAGGAATTTTGATTTAATGAGATCTCAATTTGTAGGTAATGTTTCCCATGAGCTGCGTACTCCCTTAACTTCAATAAAAGGCTTTGTGGAGACCTTGCTTGATGGTGCTATGGAGAACAGTGTAACCTGTCGAAGGTTTTTGTCTATAATTGATGCGGAGACCGACCGCTTAAGCAGACTAATCGAGGATTTACTTACCTTATCTTCTATAGAATCACGGGAACGGGTCATTTATGCTAAACCTGTTTGTATTCAACATTCTATTCGGTCGGTAATGAATATTTTAGGACCGCAAATAAGCGAAAAAGAATTACATGTAGAATTTATATCCCAACATAATCTGCCCAGAATTGTGGCTGATGAAGATTTATTGGGACAGGTTTTTATAAATTTATTAGATAATGCCATAAAATATACCCCTCGGAAAGGGAAGATTGTTATTAGGTGTAGGCGCAGGGACAGCAGAGTAGTGGCTACCATAACTGACACGGGGATGGGAATTTCACACGAAAGCATGCCCCGGGTTTTCGAGCGATTTTATAGGGTAGATAAAGCTAGATCAAGGGATCAAGGAGGAACGGGATTAGGACTGGCGATTGTAAAACATATTGTTGAATCCCATGGGGGTGAAGTATTCGTAGATAGTGAAATTGGCAGAGGCTCTACATTTGGGGTAAGTTTTTTAGTAGTCTAGTTAGCTAGTAATGGTAAAAAGGATTATAATAGCTAATAGTCGAAGTATCTTTGATATAAAAGGTGGTAGGTATGCAAGAAATTACTCAGAATATTAATCTTGTACGAAATAAAATTGCTCAAGCTGCTCATAAAAGTGGACAAAAAGCGGAGGACATTATCCTAGTTGCCGTAACTAAAACTGTTGATATAGCTGCTGTGCAGAAGGCCATGCAATTGGGGTTAAATAATTTCGGTGAAAATAGGGTACAGGAATTAAACCATAAAATTCTAGAAATACCTAATGCCAAATGGCATATGATTGGTAGATTACAGACTAACAAAGTAAAAGACGTGGTGGGAAAAGTAGACCTGATTCATTCCCTAGATAGGTGGAACCTAGCTAAATCTATCGACAAGAGGGCCGAACTTAATGATATAGTAGTACCTACTCTATTACAAGTCAATGTTTCAGGTGAAAAACAAAAAGCTGGGATCAGTCCAGATGATATTAAGGAATTTCTAGGGTCCATTTCCGCCTTACCCAGATTGCAGATTTTAGGTTTCATGACCATGGCACCTGAAGATCCCGACCCTGAAAGGGCCAGGCCCTTTTTTAAAGAACTAAGCTTATTAAGGGACAAACTAAGCAAAGAAAAGTATGCTAATGTTGATCTAAAGTATTTATCAATGGGAATGTCGCAGGATTATCAAGTTGCAATTGAA
Source organism: uncultured Syntrophomonadaceae bacterium (assembly GCA_964514235.1). Taxonomy (GTDB): domain Bacteria; phylum Bacillota; class Syntrophomonadia; order Syntrophomonadales; family Syntrophomonadaceae; genus JAAYRQ01. The sequence goes on from CAZEPV010000005.1 coordinate 8,418, forward strand.
GAAGGGGCTAATGTGGTTCGAATAGGAAGTTCAATTTTTGGTAAAAGATAAGGAGGGAAAATTAATGGGTATTGTTGATAGGTTCTGGAATTGGTTAGGAATCCAAAGTGAAGAGGAAGTTAAAGAGGAGATCTATGAATTACCAGGAAGTACCGCTAATTTAGAAAACAAAAAGAACATTGCTAATGTAGTAAGCATACATACTAAAAAAACTATGAAGGTAGTAGTTTATGAACCTGAGAATTTCGATGAGGTTCAACTCTTGGCAGACCATTTACGGAATAGGAAACAATTAATCCTAAATTTTGAAAATACCCCGAAAGACATATCGCAAAGGATTATTGATTTCTTAAGTGGAACGACCTATTCTCTGGATGGAGACAGTTTGCAAATAGGTCCCCACATTTTTATTTTTACCCCAAGTAATATTGAAATTAGCAAGGACCATCGCACAATAATGCGTAAAAGTGGTTTTGGAGGCATAGATTTCGGGGGTGACAGGTAATTGTCCTTGAATATTGGGGTTATCGGTTGTGGTAAAATGGCCTATGCTATCTTAGCTGGCATTAGCAGGGATAAAAATCTCATAAAAAACATTTTTGTTAATGATATAAATAAAGAATCTGCCAATCTGTTTGTGCAGGAGTTCAATGCGGTTTTTAAAGGGCAAAACAACTTAGTAGAAACCAGTGATCTAATAATTTTGGCTGTAAAACCACCCCAAATAAAAACTCTTATTACTGATAATCTTGATTTTTTTAAGGAAAGCCATATAATTATTTCTATTGCAGCAGGTATAAAAACTAGTACTATTGAGAATCTGCTTAAAGTTAAATCTACTGTAATAAGGGTTATGCCTAATACCCCAGCTTTGGTTGGTCAAGGTGTAACTGCAATATCAGGTGGTTTATATGCCAACTCTGAAAAAGTTAATTTAGTTAGGAACTTATTTACTAGTATAGGGACTGCTTATCTTGTAGATGAAAATAATATGGATGCTATAACTGCTATATCAGGGAGTGGCCCAGCATACATCTTTCTTTTCATAGAGGCTTTAATTAATGCTGGTGTATATATTGGACTTGACCATAAGTTGACTCAGGATTTAGTAGTAAACACCCTAAAAGGAAGCATAGCCATCTTAGAAGAAACTAGTAAACATCCTGCCGTATTACGAGATGAGGTATCTTCCCCAGCTGGAACTACTATTTCGGCTATAAGGGAATTAGAAGACAATGGCCTGAGGAATGCAATTTTTGCAGCAGTGGAAGCAGCTTTTTATAAAGCACAGGAATTAAGTGAAGGATAGGGAGGTTATTAGTTTAAAATGGCAATAATATCTTTGGTAGATATAGCTTTTACAGTCTTGGTTTGGATAATAATTGGTAGATGTATTCTTTCTTTTGTTAGGCATGATCCATATCAACCTATTATTAAATTTATTTATGATGTAAGTGAACCTATAATGGCACCATTCAGGAAACTAATCCCATCTGCAGGGGGCATTGATTTTTCCCCTATTTTTGCTGTTATAGCCCTAACCCTCGTACAAAGATTGGTAATAAATATATTGTTTAGTATTTTATAAAACCTTTAAGGAGTTTCTATATATGCCTGGAAAAATTGAATTATTAGCACCAGCAGGTCGATGGGATGTCTTGGAAGAAGTCGCGCAAGCAGGGGCGGATGCAGTCTATATTGGGGGAAAAAGATTTAATATGCGCCTCCTAAAAAGTGACTTCAACTTTTCTGATGAAGAGATTAAGGATGCTGTGCCTTATTTGCATGCCCAAAATAAGAAATTGTATATAACCTTGAATAACCTATATTTTGAAAGGGAAACAGAGGAATTAAAGGAATATCTGCTTCTACTAGAGGAATTAAAGGTAGACGCCTTGATTGTTCAAGATTTAAGCCTAGTTAAATTGCACCAAAGTCTTGATCTTTCTATCCCACTACATGCTAGTGTGCAAATGGGCATAGGTAATAGTGAGGTGGTAAAATTTTTAGAAAAACTAGGTTTTGCACGGGTTATTTTAAGCAAAAACCTTTCTTTGGAGGAAATTAAGCAGATAAAAGATAGGACTGATATGGATATTGAATTTTTTGTCCATGGCGATATGTGTATTTCCCATACAGGTCAATGTCATATGAGTAGTTTTATAGCTGGTGCTAGTGGCAACCGGGGGAGATGTATTAAGCCCTGCCGTTGGCCTTATGTCTTAGATGGTTTGGAAGGCTACTATTTAGCCCATAATGATTTGAGTCTTTTCCCTTTTGTAAAGGATTTAATTAATGCAAAAGTTGATTCATTAAAAGTCGAAGGCAGGATGAGGGATGCTGGTTATTTGTCTAGTATTATAGGTATGTATAGATCAGCTATTGATGATATTTATAAAAAGAAGGAAGACTATAAAGTAGACCAAGCACAGTCGAATGAAATAGAGAAAAACAGGGTTAGAAATATTACTGTAGCTAACTTGTGGGGGAAATTAGACATAGATGCGGTTGATATTACGGGGGAAAGGGAGCCTTTTTTTCCTACGAAACCACGCAAGCTAGCCCAATTACAATCAAAAGCAAACGAAAGTGAGTTCACAAACCAAAAATGTGAAGAATTGGCGGTAAAAATTGGGAATATAACTGCTTTCGAAGTGGCTAAGAATTACTGTGATACTATTATTCTAGGCTTGGAAAGGTTTGGGCAGGATGAAAGTGGTTTTGACCTGACTGCCATAAAAGACCTTTTAAATCGATACAATTTGCAGGACACAAAAATTAAAATAGAGACACCCCGAATAGTAACTGAAAAGAATTGCTTTGATCTCATAAATATAATAAAAGATTTGGATGAATTTCGAAAACAATCTAATTTTGCAGGTTTTATTGTCAATGATTTAGGAAGTCTACATTATCTAGGCGAGGTGGGTTTTGCGGTATGGGGGGGACCAGGCCTCAATATTACTAATTCCAAGGCGTGTGATGTCTTGCTCAAGCAAGGCGTTAAAGGTCTGTGCTTATCACCAGAATTAAAATTGGCTAACCTAGAGGGCATAAATGAATATAAAGATAGCCTAGAGCTCGTAGTGCATGGCCCCCTTTGTGGGATAATTACCGATTATACAATAGAGGAATACCATAGTAAAAATAATATGAAAGTCAATTATTTATGGGATAATTTTAAACAGGGGTATAGACTGCGTTTAGATAATGCAGGCAGGACCCATATCTATTATCCTTATGATTTATCTTTATATGATTATTTAAGTGAATTTTTAAATCTAGGCTTTACTAGAATGAGGATAGATGGACATTTCTACAATAATGAGCAGTTAGATAGATTGCTTTTTATTTATCGTCGGAGATTAAAAGGGATAGAGTCAGATAAGGAAGTCGAAAGCACTAGAGATGAATTACTAAATTTATTTCCCCAAGGTTTAACAGATTTATCATTTAATCGGCCTAATGTTTAGTTTGAAGGAGGATTTCATTGTGATAACAGCTATTGAAATTAGAAATCAGCAATTTAATAAATCAATCAGAGGTTACAATGAAGAGGAAGTGAAAAACTTTCTATATCGCCTTTCTCAAGATTATGAAAACCTGTATAGTGAAAATGCCAGACTTAAGGAGCAAATTCAAAAATTAGAATATGATCTAGATAAGTATTACAAGATGGAAGAAACCATGAATAATAGTCTAATATTAGCCCAAGAAACAGCCCAAAATTTAAAAGCAAATGCTCAAAAAGAGGCGGAATTAAACTTGATAGAATCAAAACGGAAGATTGCCGAAGTCCTAATGATTTATCAAGAAGTGATTAAAAGAATGAATTTATTCGGTGCAGAAATTAAGGCACAAGTAACGGCACATCTAGACATGCTGGAAAAACAGCAAGATAAAATAGATAAAATGACAGATTTTTTTTACAGTAAAGATTTAAAGGACATATTGGAAGGTATGGAAATGATTAGTTTGGATGAATAATAAATAGAAATGTTTACTAGCTAAGCAGGTAATCCTAGGGTTACCTGCTTTGTTTTTTGGACATTTTTTAATTTATATATCTACATCCATGTTTTCCAAATCTATGTTTTCTAATCTCCATTTAAAATAGCTTTTTAGCTCTAATAATATTTGTCTTTTCTGTTTATCATCTAAATCTGAGGATTCTAAAAGGGAACTAATATCAGAAAGGACATTTTTTAATTTATCTGGATTAGGTTTTCTGTCCTTTAAACCTAATATGTAATCAGTGCTAACATGGAAAATCCTAGCGATTTTAGTAAGGACTTCATAATTGGGGCTTCGGGTAGCATTTTCATAACTAGATACTGCAGACCTAGAAATTCCTAGTAGTTTGGCCAGTTCTGCTTGGCTCATATTAGCTTGTAACCTTAGATCTTTTAAAATATTAGAAATCATATTCATGGATTAATTATAACAAAAGATAAAAAACAAATAAAATTTAAAATATTGCGGTTTGCTATGACATTGAGATGTCATAGGTATTTGTTATTATTATTTTAAACCGAATAAAGGAGAGATTGTCTTGAAAATAAACTTAGATAGTTATGCCTTTGATTCTGTGTTAGTCTGCTTATGGTTGAATGAAAAAAACGAATGGGAAGGCGTAATTAAAGATAGGCTACCAACTACTGAAGCCAGGGCGATAGTATCGGCAGAACATATATTAATAATAAAAGATTAAAGCAAATATATTTGCTAAAAATTATGATTTAAAAATATATTAGGTGAATTATGGGGTCCGAAGGATATAGGATTTAAACAAGTAGGCTTGCTGCTACTTGTTTTTTGTCTTGACTTAGAAAACAATACTTATTGTTTAAACATACTTTAATATGTATAATTATTAAGGTTATATATTTTAGTACGAAAAAGGAGAGGACGCATATGAAAAAGTGGGGTAGGTTGCTCTTAGTAAGTCTATTAATAATGGGACTAGCATTTGCTGTTGTCGGGTGTGGTGATTCCAATGATAAAGTGGAGACAAAAAAAATTGTGGTAGGCTCGGAAACTACATTCCCGCCTTTTGAATTTGATGAGAATGGAAAAACGGTTGGCTTTGATATGGATATTATTAGGGCTATAGGTGACGTGCAAGGTTATGAAGTAGAAATTAAGTATCAGGCTTTTGACTCTTTAATCACTGCCCTGCAAGCTGGACATCTCGATTGTGCTATTTCAGCTATGTCTATAACGCCAGAACGGCTTGAAGCGGTAGACTTTACGGAACCATATTATAATGCAGGTTTAATAATTGCGGTTAGAAGTGATGATGACAGCATTGTTGTACTTGATGATTTGAAGGGCAAAGGGATTTCAGCACAAATTGGTACTATTGGGGCTGACGCTGCCCAAAGCGTAAAAGACAAAGATGCAAAAACTGAAGTTAAGACTTTCCAAACAGTAGGGGAAGCCTTTATGGAGTTAGAAAAGGGTGGAGTAGATGCAGTTGTCAATGATTTTCCAGTTACTGACTACTATATCAAAACAACAGCCAAAGATAAGGTTAAAACAGTTGGGGAAATATTTTCTGCTGATGACCAATATGGAATTGCAGTCAAGAAGGGTAATACAACAATACTTACCATGTTAAATGATGGTTTAGCTAAAATAAAAGAAAACGGAACATATGATGAAATTCATGCTGAGTGGTTTGAATAGTATTTGTTAATTAATATGTGCCTTTACATTGTTTGGAGGACAATATGTATAATTCAATAACATTAGTTTTTGCAGCTAATTTTTTAGATGGACGAGGTCTAAATGTATTAATCAACTATTTTCCCTATTTTATGGGGGGAGCCCTAGTAACCCTGAAAATAACTGCCTTATCCGTTGGATTTGGCATGTTGTTGGGCTTATTTTTAGGTTTATTTAAATTATCTAATAACAAGATACTTTATCATCTTTCTTCGCTATATATAGATATTTTTAGGGGGACTCCTTTATTTGTACAGGCACTTCTATTTTACTTTGGAATTTTACCTGCCATTATGGGAGAAGTATCAGCTTTACAGGCTGCTATTATTACATGTTCACTCAATAGTGGGGCCTATATAGCTGAGATTGTTAGGGCGGGTATACAGGCGGTAGATAAGGGACAAATGGAGGCTGCACAATCCTTAGGTATGAACTATCGTAAAGCTATGATTTTGGTTATTTTGCCCCAGGCTTATAAAATAGTAATTCCACCGCTGATTAATGAATTTATAATGCTTTTAAAGGATACTTCTATAATGTCTATTATAGCGGCAGAGGAATTAACTCAAAGGGGAAGAATTGCTTATTCGGTTACTTATGAAGCTACATGGATATGGGGCGGTATCGCTCTAATCTATTTTATAATGACTAAGGTCTTGTCTATAGTAGGGGATTATACAGAGAGGAGATTAGCTTCATAATGATACACATGAAAAATGTGCACAAAAGCTTTGGTAGCCTAAAAGTTTTGAAAGGCATAAACTGTCACGTGGCCCACCGTGAAGTAGTATGTGTAATTGGACCCAGTGGCTCGGGCAAAAGCACGCTTCTGCGTTGCATTAATCAACTTGAAAAAGTTGATTCCGGGCAGATTTTTATTGATGGGGAAGAATTAACTAATCCTAAAACTGATATAAATAAAGTTAGACAACAAGTAGGTATGGTATTCCAGTTGTTTAACCTTTTTCCGCACAAAACTACTTTGGATAATATTACCATGGCCCCGATTAAGATAAAGGGTGAAAAAAAAGAGGAAGCTTATGACAGGGCCAATGAACTTCTAAAAAAAGTTGGCTTGCAAGATAAGGCTAATGTTTACCCTCATAAATTGTCTGGGGGGCAAAAACAACGGGTTGCCATTGCTAGGGCGCTGGCTATGAGACCCAAGCTTATGCTTTTTGATGAGCCTACATCTGCGCTTGACCCCGAAATGGTGGGTGAAGTGTTAGCAGTTATGAAAGATTTAGCCATTGAGGGGATGACCATGATGGTTGTAACTCATGAAATGGGTTTTGCTAAGGAGATGGGTGATAGGGTTATTTTTATGGATGAAGGCCTTATAGTGGAGGAAGGGTTACCTAGCAATATTTTCGCCAATCCTAGCAATCCACGTACCCAGTCCTTTTTAAGTAAAGTCTTATAAAGTTACACTTGTCAACGTGGGAAATCGGGAGGCTAGATATAGTCTCCCTTTACTTTTGCTTAGTTTTAATCTTGGTTTTGTTTATCTCCCTTTAAAATAGCTACAAACATGGCTAAAAGAATTAGACAGGCCCCAAATAGTTGTCTCTCGGTAAAAACCTCCCCCGCCCAGCAGAATCCCGCGGCTGCCGCAAATACAGGTTCGGTTGCCAGAACTAAGGCAAATCTAGTTGGGGTGCTATACTTTTGCATGGAGTTTTGGAACAAAAAGGCTAATGAGGTAGCTAAAATTGAAGTTATAATAATAGCTTGAATAGCATTAGTAGTAAATTTAGCGGGCCATGGTTCAGTTGCTAACCCAATCCCCATACATAGTAATCCCACAAAAAGGATCTGGACACAAGTTATAGCTATGGGATTGTGTTGATGGGAATATCTGTCTACTGCAATAATATGAAAAGCAAAGCCAAAGGCACAAATTAATACCAATGAATCTCCATAGCCTAAGGCAAAAGTATTACTTTGGACAGAAAGTAAAAATAATCCCATTAGGGCAAGGATTACTGAGATAGTAGTTTTTAAATCGGGTAGACTCTTTTGCAAAAAAGCATAAATAATTGGAACTAATACAACACTTAGTCCCGTAATAAAGCCCGCATTGGATGAAGAAGTATACATTAAACCAATAGTTTGAAAAGTATATCCTACAAAAAGAAACAATCCAATTATACAGCCATAAAATATAGTCGACCAAGATATTTGACGAAGTTGTTTGTAGGAAAGTAGGGCTATGAACAAAAAAGCAACAATAAATCTCAAGCCCAGAAATAAAAAGGGTTCTATATCTGCTAAAGCATTTTTCACAATGACAAAAGTAGTTCCCCATACTAAAGCTACAAACAACATACTCAATTCAGCCATAGTACGATATTTTTTATGGTGCATAAAGAAATACCCCTTTTTAAGACATTTAAAATAAATCATAACATAATAAGGGGGATTTTGTTAGTTAATTAAATTTTGCTATTTTTTCAAGGAAAAATGTCGAAATGACTGTGCTGGTATTAAGTTATTTGATTAACTATAATGCTAGAAGGACCGCAGATTAGTTTTTGTATATTTTTGAGGTGATTTTTGTGCATGATACAAACAGGGTATCCGCAATTTTTGATAGTTTAAAGTTAGATTACCCTAATCCTAAAACCATGTTAAACTATAACTCTAAATTCGAATTATTAGTGGCTATTGTTTTATCGGCTCAAAGTACAGATGCACAGGTAAATAACGTAACCGAAAAATTATTTGCCCAGCATAAGACCCCCCAAGATATCGCTGATGCAGATATAAAGGAATTAGAAAACCTGATAAAAGGTGTAGGGATATATCGAAATAAGGCTAAAAACATAAAAGCATTGGGCCAAATAATCAATGATGATTATGCAGGGGAAATACCCTCTACTCTAGAGGAACTAATTACTTTACCTGGGGTAGGAAGAAAAACCGCTAATGTGATGCTAGCGGTTGGATTTAATAAACCGGGACTAGGTGTAGATACACATGTTATTCGGTTAGCAAACCGCATTGGTCTAGTCAATTCTAAAAACCCGGCTCAAATTGAATTAGACCTAAAAAAAATGATTCCCCCAACTAGGTGGGGGGAGGCTCATCATTTATTAATTTTGCATGGACGACAAATTTGCAAAGCACGAACCCCTAATTGTTCAGCTTGCAGTATTGTTAATATTTGTGAACAGCGAATAGGTGATTAATTTAGGTGAATTATATGGTAAAGGTATGTAATAACTTGTTTACTATTTCTGCCTGTTCATTAAGGTACTCAATTTGTTTAATAATGCCAGCTAAAGCTTCTTCTTGATTGGCAGTTAAGGTACAAATCGTTTGAGAATTATTTGCAGATTGTTTGGTAAAAGTAGCTAGACTATCTACAGCATTTGCGGCTTCTTCAGTTGAAGCTGCTATCTCTTCAGTAGCTGCGGAAATTTCCTGTATTTCCACATTGATGTTTTGTACCGAATCTACTATGGTACCGAAAATATGGCTGGTGGCATTGACTGCATCAATTTGTTCGCTATAGACATCCTTAGTTAAATTCATTTCTTCTACAACTATTTTAGTATTGTCTTGCATTTGTCTAATTAAATCTGCAATTTGGGATGCTGATGAAGCAGATTGTTCGGCTAATATTCTAACTTCTTCTGCAACAACTGCAAATCCCCTGCCATGTTCCCCTGCTCTAGCAGCTTCAATGGCAGCATTTAATGCCAGTAGATTTGTTTGGGCTGCTATGGTGCTAATAACTTCAACTATTTGGCCAATTCTCGAAGAGTTTTCGTCTAACATTTCTACTGTTTTGCTAACTTCCTCTAGGGCCTGGTAACTTTCATCAATCTTAGCGTTTTGCATTTCTATGGCTTTATTTCCTTCTCCAATAGCAGCTTGGGTGTCAATAGACATATCTACTGTTTTTTGATTGTTTTGGGCAATGGTTTCAACTGTTTGCGCCAGATTAGTCATTAGATTGGTAATATTATTGGCTACTGATGCTTGTTCACTAGCCCCACTGGCATAATCATCCATGGATTTGCTTACCTCCGTAGAAGCTGCACCTGTTTCTTCTGACAAAGCAAGCAATATACCAGAAGATTCTGTGATTACTGTAGTAGCCTTATCGGTTTGGGTAATTAAATCTTTTAAGCGAATTACCATGTCATTTAAGGTAGTTGCCACTAGATTCATATAGCCTTCACCAAAATCATCTACCTGTTTGGTTAAATCGCCTTGGGCGACTTCTTGGGCAAAACTAGTAATTTTTAAAGCAGGATCAACAAATTCTTTAATATTTCGCATAGATGAAAATAGGCCGATTAAGCCACCACCAATAAAGGCCAAAGGTATTGCAACAATAAGTGGATTTAGGTGAGGATTTTTTAAAATAATCATGCCGATTATTATCCCTAGTATTCCTGCCCCAATCGCAGAACGTGTACATACCTTTAAAATCATACCCCTTTTTTCTTTTCTGGATTCCTTTGAATTTCCCCCCATAATTAAACTTTCCCCCCTTTACGAATACATAATCTACAAAATATTTCGATATTACTTTTATAAAACCCTTTTATTTCTAATATATTTATTAAATAGGGGATTGTTAAATAAGTTAAATTAGTGAGGTTGTCTTGAAAGTCGGTATATGCTACAATTAAATACGATTTTTAGCTAGTATTGCAGGATATCTTTGTTTTGCTTAAATTAAGTTTTAGGATTACATAATAGGTATTAATGGCAATGTAAAAAGAATTTGGCCTTTACTTTTGCTAGAATTTGGATAGTAATCGGTTTTACGATTATATAAAAATGGGAAAGAAAAACTGGTGAGGTGGTTATTTAATATGGCTAAAGGAAAATATGATGAAACATTAAACTTGCCCAAAACTGATTTTCCTATGCGCGCGAATTTACCCAAAAGAGAACCTGATTTTTTAAGGTTCTGGGAAGAAATTGATATATATAATAAGGTGCAAAATAAAAATAAGGGTAGACCTAAATTTGTTTTGCATGATGGTCCTCCATATGCAAATGGTGATATTCACTTGGGAACAGCGTTAAACAAAGTATTAAAGGATATCATTGTAAAATATTATTCTATGGCGGGTTATGATGCTCCCTATGTACCAGGTTGGGATACCCATGGATTACCCATTGAACAACAAGCTATTAAAAATATGGGCTTAGAGAGGGATAAAATAGATGTAGTAGAATTTCGCAGGCATTGCCAAGATTATGCTTTGAAGTATCTGGATATCCAAAGGGAACAATTCAAGAGATTAGGGGTTAGAGGTGAATGGGACAAGCCATATATAACTTTGCTTCCCGAATTTGAGGCTGTTCAGATTAAAGTATTTGGTGCTATGGCTACTAAAGGCTATATATATAAAGGTCTTAAACCAGTCTACTGGTGTGCAGATTGTGAGACAGCTTTAGCTGAAGCTGAAATTGAATATAATGATAAAACTTCTGCTTCAATTTATGTGAAGTTTCCAGTTATAGATGGCAAGGGAATAATTCCTGAAAACGCCCATGTGCTTATCTGGACTACTACACCTTGGACATTGCCAGCTAACTTGGCTATTAGTCTACACCCAGATTTTGACTATCTTTTACTTGAAGTTGATACGGAACAATATGTGGTAGCCAAAGGCTTATTAGAGGAAATTGCAACTAATCTAGCTTGGACAGATTATAAGATAGTTAAGGAATTCAAAGGGGCAGAACTTGAAAATGTTAAGTGCCAAGAACCTTTATTTAATCGGGAATCTTTAGTAATTCTGGGTAAGCATGTTACTCTGGAAGCTGGTACGGGGTGTGTGCATACTGCTCCAGGACACGGGGAAGATGACTATATTGTAGGCAAGGAATACGATTTAGGTATTATTTCACCTGTGGATAATGAAGGAAAATTCACATCTGAAGCTGGTAAATATGAGGGTCTATTTGTAGAAGATGCCAATAAACAAATAATTTCTGATTTAGCTGGTCAAGGCAACTTATTAAAGGCAAGTGAAATCGAACATCAATACCCTTATTGTTGGAGGTGTAAGCACCCTATTATTTATAGGGCTACTGAACAATGGTTTGTTTCTATTGATAATTTCCGCCAAGATGCCTTAGATGCTATAGATAGTGTCAAATGGATTCCCACCTGGGGTAGAGAACGCATATTTAATATGGTTCGGGATAGGGGAGATTGGTGTATTTCGCGTCAGCGTACTTGGGGAGTACCAATTCCCATTTTTTATTGCCAGGAATGTAATGAAACTATCATAAATGAAACTACTATTGATTGGATAAGCAAGTTGTTTGCTGAAAATGGTTCCGATATATGGTTTGCTAAAGAAGCCGATGAACTAGTACCTCCAGGTACAAAATGTAGCTGTGGTAGTAGTAGCTTTAACAAAGAAACGGATATTATGGATGTATGGTTTGATTCGGGTTCTAGCCATATGGCTGTTTTGGAGACTCACCCTGATTTGCATTGGCCTGCAGAAATGTATTTAGAAGGAAGTGACCAGCATCGAGGTTGGTTTAATTCCTCTTTGTCAACCGCAGTAGCAGTTAAAGGTAGTGCCCCTTATAAAAGCGTATTGACCCATGGATTTTTGGTGGATGAACAAGGTAAAAAAATGTCTAAATCATTAGGTAATGTAGTTGACCCGCTTAAACTGACTAAAGAACTAGGAGCCGATATTTTAAGGTTGTGGGTATCCTCAGCGGATTATCGTAGTGATGTATCGGTTTCTGATAATATCATTAAACAGACTGCTGAAGCCTACAGGAAAATAAGGAATACTTGCCGCTTTATTTTAGGTAATATTGCTGATTTTACACCTGAAAAAGATTTATTAACCTATGATAAATTAACTGAATTAGATAAATGGGCTTTGATAAAACTAGATAAGCTGGTAGCAAGAGTTACTAAAGCATATCAGAATTATGAATTTCATGTGGTATTCCATGCAATTCATAATTTCTGTACGGTTGATTTAAGTAATATTTATTTTGATATATTAAAAGATAAATTGTATTGTTCCTTACCAGATGATAAAGAGCGTCGGGCCGCACAGAGCGTTTTATATCAGATTATTAAGGTTCTCGTGGTACTATTAACCCCAATTTTAGCCTTTACCTCGGAAGAGATGTGGGCTTATCTTAAAAAGGATGGAGAGCCCCAAAGTGTTCAGCTTCTAGATTGGCCCGAAATCGCTGGTTATAGTGATGAAGACCTGGAAAAAAGAATTAGCCAATTATTAGAGACTCGTGAAGTAGTTACCAAGGCACTAGAGGAAGCTCGCAAAGATAAAATCATTGGTCATTCATTGGGGGCTCAGGTAACCATTTATGGGGAAGATGAATGGCTAGATTGCTGGAATAAAACTGATAATTTAGAAAAGGTATTTATAGTATCCCAGGTCGACATTGGTAAATTAGTTGATAAGCCGAATAATGCCATATCTTTAGACAATATTGAGGGTGTTTGGGTGGATGTTAGACCTGCAGCAGGCGAAAAGTGTGAACGTTGTTGGATAATCGAACCAACAGTTGGACAAGATGAAAATCATCCTACTCTTTGTGATAGATGTAGTGAAGTAATAAAACATCTATAATAGGGGGAATATTATGGAGGAAGGCAATAAATTAATCATCACCGTGCTTGGCTATGATAGGATAGGGATAATCTTCAACATATCTAGTATCTTAGCCGAAGCTAAGATTAATATTTTAGATATTAATCAGACTATTTTGCAGGGTTTTTTCACTATGGCTATGGTAGTCGATATGTCCCAGAGCACATTGGATATCTATACCTTGCGGGAAAAACTTAAGGCTAAAGGTAAGGAACTGGGCTTGGAAATAACCGCCCAACATGAAGATATTTTTAGATTTATGCATAGAATATAATATTATTTGCGCAGGGGGGGTAGTGATATCCCCCTTAATCATATCGATTTTTATAAAAGGGGTGTTTTTATGTCCTTTAATATCAGCAAAGAGGAAATACTAGAAACAGTCAATATGTTGCAAACAGAAAATTTAGATATAAGAACTATAACTATGGGCATAAATATATTGGATTGTTATGCGGATTCGGGAGAGGAAATCGGTAAGAAAGTATATAAGAAGATTGTTAAACATGCTGGCAATCTTGTTGAGATTGGGGAAAGTATAGCTAAAAAATATGGTATACCAATTGTTAATAAACGTGTTTCGATAACGCCGATTACCATGATAGCTAATAATCTTGATAAGGATGAGATTATAAAAATAGGTGAATATTTGGATAAAGCAGCTAGTGTAATAGGTATTGATTTTTTAGGGGGCTTTTCAGCCCTAGTACATAAAGGTTTTACTAAAGGGGATTTAGCCTTAATCAAAGCCATTCCCAAAACCTTAGCTACAACTAAAAGGGTCTGTGCATCTGTTAATGTGGCTACGACTAAAGCTGGAATAAATATGGATGCAGTTTTGAAAATGGGGCAAGTTATTAAGGAAACTGCCGAATTAACAGCAGCAGATGATGGCATAGGTTGCGCTAAATTAGTAGTGTTTTGCAATGCAGTAGAGGATAATCCCTTCATGGCAGGTGCTTTTCATGGTCTAGGGGAAGCAGAAACTGTTTTGAATATAGGGGTAAGTGGTCCCGGGGTAGTACTAAATGCTGTAAAGAGACACCCTGATGCTGATTTAGGAGAACTAGCCAATGTTATTAAAAATACTGCTTTTAAGATAACTCGTACTGGTGAATTGGTGGGCAGAGAAGCCTCCAAAAGATTAGGGGTGCCCTTTGGTATCGTAGACCTTTCACTAGCGCCTACGCCCACCATAGGGGACAGTGTAGCTGACATTTTGGAAACTATGGGTTTAGAAATGGTTGGTACACATGGTAGTACAGCGGCCCTAGCTATGTTAAATGATGCCATTAAAAAAGGTGGTGCAATGGCTTCATCTTATGTAGGTGGTCTATCTGGTGCTTTTATTCCAGTTAGCGAAGATGAGGGTATGATTAATGCTGTAAAATCGGGTGGCCTATCTTTTGATAAATTAGAAGCCATGACTTGTGTCTGTTCAGTGGGTATAGACATGGTCGCAGTGCCAGGGAATACTTCGGCGGATACAATAGCTGCTATAATTGCTGATGAGGCAGCTATCGGCATGATTAACCGCAAAACCACAGCAGTTAGAATAATACCAGTACCCGAAAAAAAGGAAGGTGATTTGGTAGAATTCGGCGGCTTATTAGGCAGGGCACCGATTATAAAACTGAATCAATATTCCTCCAGCAAGTTTGTTAATCGAAAAGGGCGTATACCAGCACCCATTCACTCATTAAATAATTAACTTGTATTTATTAAGCATAGATATGGAATAATACTTCTAAGCCTGGGGTGAAGCTCATGGAAGGTGAAAAGGGATGGCAAAAAGTTCAACTTGCTACAATTGAAAACTTAATGGATAAAATTACAGAGCTTTCCGTAAATATGGAAAAGATGCGTTTGGCTGAGTATGTGGAAATGCTAGAAAGGCCCAGGCGACTTCTTTATATCAACTTTTTAATTGGTTTGGCTAGGGGGTTTGGGAGTGCCATAGGCTTTACTATACTAGCTGCCGCAGTAATATATTTTTTGCAAAAGGTTATTCTATTAAACCTACCTATAATCGGAGAATTTATTGCTGACATTGTTTCTATTGTACAAATTCAGCTAAAAATGGGAGGACATTAATAATCAAAAAGAGGTGTGATATTTTGGTTTATAAAGATAAGTTACAAGCAAAAAAAAATGAGTTAGAAGAAGTAATACAGGAAAGACGAGATAGGCTTATGACTCCCATAACAGAAACTACCAATGAATTATCTATGTATGACCAGCATCCCGCAGATATTGGTTCCGAAGTCTATGAGAGGGAAAAGGATATAAGTATATTAGAAAAACTAGAATTTGAAAAAGAAAAATTAGATGATGCAATAAGGCGTTATGAACAAGGCTTGTACGGGATATGTGATAGATGTGGTAAGAATATTGATCCAGCCAGGTTGCATAGATTAGTTAATACGACCTTATGTACTGAGTGTGCAGGCGAAATTCCCTTTAACAATAGTTTTCGGAATTATCGTCCAGCAGAAGAGGATGTATTATCTATAAGTTCGATGTCCGACAAAGGGGAAGCATTTCAAGTTGCGGGTAGTGATTTTTATGAACATGAATAGGTAAATTCGTCTTGTTTGATTTGTAAATAAGTTTATTTAGGTTTATAGTAAAAAAAAAGCCATTTAGGGAGGCATTATCATTGAAAATTGGAATTTTTACAGATAGTTACAAGCCATATACCAGCGGTGTAGTGACCTCAATTTGTACTTTTAAAGAAGAATTAGCCAAGTTAGGTCATGAAATCTATGTATTCGCTCCTAACTATCCAGATTATAGGGAGAAGGAGGAAAACGTTTTTCGCTTTTATTCCTTACCTTCTCCAACAAATCCTGATTATGCACTGGCTATCCCAGTCTACCCTGGTATAAATGTTTTACTCAAAAAACTTGATTTAGATATTATCCATGTTCATTCTCCCTTTTTGTTAGGTAGGGTTGGTTTAAGGTATGCTAAAAGATACCATATTCCACTTTTGTTTACCTATCATACCATGTATGATCAATATGCCCATTATGTACCTCTTGCTCAAGATTTAGCCAAGGAAATGGCGGTAAAATACAGCAATTATTTTTGTAACCAATGTGATCATGTTATAGTCCCATCAACCGATGTAAAAGAAATGTTAGAAGGATATCATATCAAGACTCCCATATCGGTAATACCAACGGGGGTCCCTTTACATAAATTTACAGGTAAAAAAAGTAATTGGTTGCGGGATAAATACAAGGTTCCTAAGGATAATAAAATCTTATTATTTGTGGGTAGGCTAACTAAGGAAAAGAACTTGAGTTTTTTAATTGAGGCTTTCAAACAAGTAAAAAAGAGCCTTGCTAATACTACTTTGGTTTTAACTGCCCAGGGTCCTTTGGAAGATGAATTAAAAAAGCTAACTTATGGTTTGGGATTATCTCTAGATACCGAGGTAATTTTTACAGGAGCTTTACCCTTTGATACTTTAGTTGATGTTTATTATTCAGCAGATTTATTTGTCTTTTCCTCAGTTACTGAAACTCAAGGTCTAGTTCTTATTGAAGCAATGGCTGCTGGATTGCCCGTAGTAGCCATAAGTGCAAGTGGAGTACTGGATATGGTAGATTCAGGTATTAATGGCATACTGACTGCTGAAGACCATGATGAATTTTCTAAAGCCATTATTAAGATACTTTCTACACCCGAATTGTATGAAAAATACCAAGCTAATGCTATTATTAAAGCAGAGGAACTTTCCGCAGCTAATACTACTAAAAGCTTGCATGAAGTTTATGAAGATTTGTATCATGAAAAATATAGACCCAGACGTAGCAGGGTGTTTGATTTTGGCTCTTGGTTCGGATCATAATATCTAATTTTAGTGAGCCTGTGGTAAGCACAGGCTTTTTTCTTTAAATAATTGTCAACTAGATAGGAGTATTTTTGTGCGAAAAGTCAAGTTAATAATAGCCATAATCATGGGAAAATTAATAATTAGTCTGACCCGCTTTACTGGCAGCCAGGGTACAGTGTTTCCTGGCAAAATAGCAAGAATTCTACATCCCGATATTTTACATGAACTGGCTAAAAATATCTTAGAGGAAATTATCGTAATTACAGGGACTAATGGAAAAACTACTACTAGCAATATGGTGGCTCAGATTTTAAAGGAACATAACTATTCCCTAGTTCATAATGAGGCAGGGGCGAATATGTTAGCTGGCATAACGACTGCTTTTATTGCCAAAACCAATTTGTGGGGGACGAAACTGTTTGATTATGCCCTATTAGAAACTGATGAGGCCAATCTACCCCTTTTGTTAAAGGAAATAACCCCTAAGCTAGTCCTTATAACCAATTTTTTTAATGATCAACTTGATAGATTTGGTGAAGTAGATTATATTATTGACCTTATCAAAGATGCAGTAAGAAATACTAACATTGAGCTAGTCCTAAATGCGGATGATCCTTTAGTAACTCATTTTCAAAGGGCGACTGGTCTACATTGTTGGTACTATGGTTTTAGGGAGACAGATTATGATAAGAGTGAGGACCTAGAAAGCAAGGTAGGTAAATATTGCGCATTTTGTGGCCATCAATTAGTTTTTGAAAAATATCACTATGCCCAATTAGGCAAATTTCACTGTCCGAATTGTGCTAGCAAAAATCCAGAACCTAATTTTGTGGGGCACAATTTACAAATGAATCCTACTATTAGTTTTAGTGCCAATGATATATTTCTAGAAAGCCCCTATCAGGGTTTTTATAATGCCTATAATATTTTAGCGGCCGTTTCCATAGCGAAATTGGTAGGATTGCAAGATAATTTTATAACCGAAGCGATTAGGAATTATCAACCTCAAGCAGGCAGGATGGAAAGTTTCTTTATCCAGAGAAAAGAAGTCATTTTAATCCTAGTGAAAAATCCTATCGGGCTTAATCAAGCCCTAGAAGCCTTAGGTAATAATCCAGACAATAAAAATATACTTTTCATTTTAAATGATAAAGCTGGGGACGGACGGGATGTTTCCTGGGTTTGGGAAGCCAATCTGGAACTGATTACTGCGGAGGGCTTCAATATTGAGGCTTTTGTTTGTTCGGGCAGCAGGAGTGGTGATATAGCTTTGCGAGTAAAATATGCTGGCTATCCAGAAAGTAGCTTGTATTTAGCCGATGGCTTGCAGGAAAGTATCCTAAAAGCTATAAATCAAACTAGTAGCACTAGTTATGTCTTTTCTACTTATTCAGCCTTATTTGCTTGTCGCAAGATATTAATTAATTTACAAGCAGAATCAAAAACTGGACTTAAGGGAAATAATGTGGTTGAGACTGTGAAATTGGGGGATTAATCAAATGTCTACAATACGGGAAATTAACCTAGCCCATCTATATCCTAATCTAATGGATTTATATGGGGATAGAGGTAACTTAATAGTATTAAAAAAACGTCTCGAATGGTATGGACACAAAGCTAATATTATTAATATCAATTTAGGGGAACCCTTGAATTTAGATAAATACGACATGTTATTCATGGGCGGCGGTATTGAAAAAAACCAAATTATTGTCGGTCAAGAAATCTTGCCCTATGCGGATGAGATAAAAGACTACATAGAACAAGGTTCACCCGTCTTATTTATCTCTGCTGCTTTTCAATTATTAGGTACTACATATAACAGCAGGGGGGAAAAATCAATAGGCTTAGACTTATTTGATTTCTATACCGAAAAAGCTACTTCAAGGTGGACTAATAATATTTTGCTAAAGGTCCAAATTAACGATAGAGAAGTAGATGTGGTAGGCTTTGAAAACCATATAGGTAGGACTTATTTTGTAAATGACAAAATTAAGCCCTTTGGTACCGTTATTAAGGGCTACGGGAACAACAAGCAGGACAAAAGTGAAGGTATAAGATATAAAAACCTTATTGGTACATATCTGCATGGCCCTTTACTGCCTAAAAATCCGATTATTGCAGATTTCTTTATTAATTGTATGCTGGCTGACTGCAATTATCCTGAAGGAACTGCTTTAAATGACGAATTAGAGTGGTTTGCCCATGAGCAAGCTAAAAGGCGACTAGTAAATTAATGGTATATTATACAAGTGAGTGGGACACAATATTAGTTAGTTATTGATAGTAATAGGGAGTGGTGTTCCATTAATTCAGAATTGCTTAAGGTAAATTATACTTTTCCTATTTCAGCTATGCAAAACCGTATGAAGCAAATCTTACAAACTGATAGCCTACAAATTGATAGGGTTTTAAAATATCTTTTACAGACTAATGGCAAGATGTTACGGCCTAGGCTGGTGCATCTTACTGCATCCCTACACCCACATGATGAAAATGAAATCATAGATATAGCGGTAGCAGTGGAATTAATCCACTTAGCTTCTTTAATCCATGATGATATAATTGATGATTCTCATACGCGCAGGGGCAAGGAAAGCCTGAACAGCTTATGGGGAAATGAAGTGAGTGTACTGACTGGTGATTATCTTTTTGCGACCGCCTTTAATTTAATAAACCAGCATAATCTACCTAGTGTTATGGAAAACATTACGGAAACAATCCAGATAATGTGCTCTGGTGAAATAAAACAATTAGCTATGTTGTACGATTATAACATTTCTGTGGAGGACTATTATGATAAGACTTACCGTAAAACTGCCTGCCTATTTGCTTCTAGCTGTAAAATAGGGGCTTTAGTAGCAAAATTATCTTATGATAAGGTGTCTATATTGGAGCAGTATGGCTTGGCTATAGGCTATGCTTATCAAATTATAGATGATATCTTAGATTTTTCTTCTGATATTAAGTTATTGGGCAAAGCAGCTGGGCAAGATTTAATTCAAGGTAATATAACTCTGCCTGTTATACTAGCCCTACAAGATACCAAGTATGGCTTATTACTTAAAAACTTGCTGGAAACAGAAGGAATTGCAGTTTCGACTCTTACGAAAATAATTGAAATTATAGAAAAGTCTAATGCAATTAATGAATCCCTCAAACGGGCTATCGTATATTTACAAGCGGGCCTGAACACCATAAATCAGCTACCAGCATCCCCAATACAAAACAAATTACAAGATTTGGGTTTATTTATACTAGATAATTATTATAGCAAAATGAAAGATAATCTTGAGGTGGAGGATTTAAGATGTCAAGTACTATTGAATTAGCAAAAATAGGTCTAAATGATAAGAGCAGAAGCCAGAGATCTATTCTGGCCTTTTACATTTTTCGGGTATTGCCTCAAGTAAATAAAAAATTAAACTACTGGAGGAAGGTAGCACAAAAGATTGAAGATAGAGACTTAAGAAAACAAGCCTTAGCTAGTTTAGATAAAAAAGCCTTTCATTGCCAAGGTGGCTCTGTTTATGCAGTTAATAGCTATGCTAGTGCAAATCTTATAGATTTAATCGTGGCTTATCAAACTATATGTGATTATTTGGACAATTTATGTGATAGGGCTGGAGTAACTGATGAGAGGTCATTTATCACTCTACATCAGGCACTACTTGATGCATTAACCCCTGACTATACCTACCATAACTATTATGAGCATTATGTTTTTATCCAAGATGATATTTATTTATATAAGTTAGTTGATTTCTGTAAAAGTGCCATTCGAAAACTTCCTTCCTATCATGTAATTTATGATGAAGTAATGCAACTAGCCCATCTATATATAGACCTGCAAGTAAAAAAACACTTAGATTGGTCGCAAAGAGAAGAAATTTTAATGGAATGGGCAGAAGAAAAGGGAAGGGACTTTCCTTTCATCAGGTGGCAAGAATATGCTGCAGCTACTGGTTCCACCTT
The DNA here is from genome assembly GCA_964514235.1 of uncultured Syntrophomonadaceae bacterium. GTDB lineage: Bacteria > Bacillota > Syntrophomonadia > Syntrophomonadales > Syntrophomonadaceae > JAAYRQ01. The sequence continues at coordinate 29,589 of CAZEPV010000005.1, forward strand.
AGCGATTTTCGCTTTATTTAGGTTGGCAACGGAATTAGAAGTTACTGATCGGGAGGTGCAAACTATTGTTTACGCCTATTTCCCCTGGATTTGTGGCTTACATATACTACTAGATTATTTTATTGATCAAGGTGAAGATAGAATAGGTGGGGATTTAAACTTTACCTTTTATTATGCTGATAGTGCAGAAATGGAAGCTAGGTTGAAATTATTTAGCCAAACAGCTTTTACATATGCCCAAAATTTGCCCCATAATATATTCCATCAAACCGTAGTGCAAGGGTTACTAGCTATGTACTTATCGGATGCCAAGGTAAAAAGGGAAGGCTTAAGTAAAATTCGTTCCTCCTGGTTAAATGACATGGGGGCCGAAACTATTAATGTTTATAGACTATGTAGCCTAGTTAGGAAGTTCTGGTAAATACCCTTAAGCAAGCTATTTAATTTTCCTTACCTTCAGAATTTACGAAATCCGCAGGCAAAATTTCCTTTTCCCTTAAAAAGAAAAGAATAGACAAACCTATTACGATGGTAAACACAGCCGTAGAATAAAAAGTGAGTGCTAAACTCTTTTTTAATAAAAAGGAAAAAACCATAGGCGCGAAAGCACCACCCAAAGTACGGCTACTACCATAAATTGTAGCTACCTGTCCTCGGATAGTTTCATCCTTCACAGAGGTACTTACTGTATCAACTATAGGCATGGCAAAACCAGCCCCTATCCCAATTAAACCTATGACAAACCAGAAAAAGATGGTTTTGGTAGTTAAAACTATAAGGGCCATACCTGAAGCCATGAATATTAGGCCAAAACCCATTAAGTAACGGGGGTTGATAGATTTGCAAAACTTCCCGGCAAAAAGGGTAGTCAGCATCATCGTGATAGCTGGGGTTGCTATAATAACTCCCCTAAGCACCTGATTCATTTTCAAAGTTGATTCCAAATAATCACTTAACCAAAACCCTGTTCCAATCGTACAAAATATAATTAAAAAAGCAGCCATTATACTTAAAAGCCGAGAAAACTTTTTGAAAATACCTAGGGCCTTTTTTTGTTCTGCCCAGCTTACATTACCCGCTTCAACTGGTTCCTTAATATAAAACCAGGTAATCACAGCGATAGGGAATGCTAAAATCGGATAAATGAAGAATACAGCATACCATGAAATCAGACCGACTATGGCCCCAATTATGGGACTGGATACTTTACCCATACTACTGGCTGTTTCCAAAAAACCCAGGTTTTTGGTCCTTTGGGGACCGTCAAACAAATCACCTACTAATGCTACGGTTAAATACATAGGAGTAGATGAACCAATCCCTTGTAATAATCTACCGACAAGTATATAAGGATAAGCGTCACCTTTTAAGAATATAGCACTAAGACCAGCTACCAAACCCCCTAAACCGTAAATAAAAAGTGAAATAACTATGACTTTTTTACGTCCTAAGCGGTCTGCGATCAAGCCAGAAAATAGGTTGATTGTAGCTGACGGAAATGATACTATTCCTACCATAACTGCTAAATCCTTTAAGGTTAAATCAAGGGCCTTGGCGATTAGCGGGAATACTGGAAAAAGAACTGTATTTACTAAAACGGTTATATAATTTGATAGACTTAAGACAGCTATCTGATATTTTGGTTGTTTCTCCACCTGCATCTCCATTTCTGCTTAATATTTAAACTATAAATTAGTCTTAGCCAAATCATAAAATAAATGCTTTATTTTCAAAACCAGATAATGCAAAAATTAAGTAGGATTTGCTTTATTTTTCTTTGAGATTATAATTTCAATAACAGATTATAGTTATAATAGGAGGATTTGAAAATTTGAGATTTCTGATAAGTGCCGTAATATTAGTAGTTCTAGACCAAATAAGTAAGCTATGGATTATTAACAATATGACAGTCGGACAAAGCATAGTAGTCATTAAGGGGATATTCAGTATAAGCTATGTTCAAAATAAGGGGGCTGCCTTTGGTATTATGCAAGATAAATACTGGTTTTTTATTTTGGCAGCATTAGTGGTGGTGACCCTGATTACATATTATAATATTAAGCACTCACCCTCGGTTGCTATGCAATATTTATCGGGTTTAATTGCTGGTGGAGCAATTGGCAACCTTATTGATCGTCTTATTTATAATAGTGTAGTAGATTTCTTTAGTATTGGCTGGTGGCCGGTTTTTAATGTTGCTGATATGGGAATAGTATGTGGTTGTATAGGGTTGCTCATAGTTCTGCTTTTTTTTGATGGGGGTAATTTTATTAATGCAGATTGAGTTTTTTACCGTAGAAGAAGATATGGAGGGGCAAAGACTGGATAATTTCATTACGGAGGAAATGGAGGATTTGTCCCGTTCCCAAGTACAAAATTTAATAAATGAAAAATTAGTCGAAGTTGACACAGTATGGCGTAAAGCAAGTTACCGTTTAAAAATTGGGGAAGAAGTGAAGTTATTAATCCCCAAGCCAGAAGAACTGGTAATAAAAGCCCAGAATATTCCACTAAAAATTATTTTTGAAGATAAGGATATAGTTATAATTGATAAAGCAAAGGATTTAGTAGTACATCCCGGCCCAGGCAACTTGGATAATACTTTAGTTAATAGCCTACTTTACCATATTGGGGAATTATCTACGATAAATGGGGACCTAAGACCAGGCATTGTTCATCGTCTGGATAAGGATACATCTGGAATAATGGTAATAGCTAAAAATAATAGAGCCCATTATAGTTTAACCAAGCAGATTAAGGAACATACTATGAAAAGGGAATATATAGCCCTAGTTCATGGGGTTATAAATGAAAATTTAGGGACTATTGAGGCACCTATCGGCAGAAATAAAAGGGATCGGAAAAAGATGGCAGTAGTAGCTGGGGGCAAAAAGTCAACCAGTAATTATCAGGTATTAGATAGGTTTAATAATTATACTTTAGTTAAGGTCCAGCTTGTTACTGGGCGTACCCACCAAATAAGAGTACATTTTGCTTATATTAGGCATGCAATCGTGGGGGACCCTTTGTATGGTTCGACCCGTAAGCATTTTAATTTAGATTCTCAGGCTCTACATGCTCATATTCTAGGTTTTAAGCATCCTAGTTCTGGGGAATATGTGGAATTTAAAAGTCCACTACCAATTTATATGGAAGATATTTTATCTGGACTTAAAAAATAGAGTTGACACGATTTATTAGTTTGTTTACAATCTTTTAAGAACCTTTAAGTTGGCCCTGTGAGGCTAGTAAGGTAAAATGGATTATTTCTGCCTACCTTGGGCTTCACACCTAGGTGGGTTTTTTTATGCCTGCAATAAGGAGGTAAAAAATTGTGAAGTTAATTGAAAAAACCAAAATAATGGATGAAATGGGTATTAAGAGGGCTTTAACTCGCATAGCCCATGAGATTATTGAGAGGAATAAAGGTGTTGAAAATGTGGTTGTCATAGGTATTCGTCGTAGGGGTGGCCCCCTAGCCGATCGCCTAGGGCAGATAATCAAGGAAATTGAAGGTATAGATATCCCCGTAGGTATATTAGATATAACTTTATACAGGGATGATTTAACTAGATTAGGGCCTAACCCTCAGGTCCATAGAACTGAAGTAAATTTCAACATAAACGATAAAATCATAGTCTTAGTAGATGATGTTCTTTTTACGGGGCGGACAGTTAGAGCAGCCCTAGACGCTTTAATTGACATAGGGAGGCCTCGAAGTATTCAGTTGGCTGTACTAGTAGATCGAGGACATAGGGAACTACCTATAAAGGCCGATTATATAGGGAAGAACACCCCCACTTCCAAAAAGGAAGTAATTACGGTCAGAGTGGTGGAGATAGATGGTAAAGATGAAGTTTTAATTGAAGAAATAGTAATGGAATAGATCCCCTTTAATTCAGTCCCGAGAGGCTGGCAAGGGAAACAGGTGATAAGAGATTACCTTTCTTGCCAGTGTGGAAAGAAAGGTTTTTTTGTTTTTTAATTAGATTTATTATCTGAAGACAGGAGGCTTAAAATGAGATTTGAACATAAAGACTTGCTAGGCATAAAAGATTTAAAAAAAGAGGAAATTGATCTTATTCTAGATACTGCTATTCCCATGAAGGATGTTACCAGCCGAGAAATTAAAAAGGTTCCTACTCTCAGGGGAAAAGCCATAGCTACAGTTTTTCAGGAAAACAGCACCAGAACTAAGACTTCCTTTGAGATTGCAGGCAAATATTTAAGTGCTGATGTGGTCAATCTAAATGTACCTACTAGTAGTATGCAAAAGGGTGAAAGTTTGAGGGATACAATTAGGACTATTGAAATGATGGGTTTTGATGTAATTGCATTCCGACATTCTATGAGTGGTTCGGCTCATTATATTGCTAAAAATACCAAAATGAAAGTAATAAACGCAGGTGATGGTGCTAATGAACACCCTACACAAGCATTATTAGATATGTATAGTATTAAGGAAAAAAAGGGGACTTTAGAAAATTTAAAAGTTGCCATTGTAGGAGATATACTGCATAGTCGGGTGGCTAGATCTAATATTTATGGTTTAAGTAAATATGGTTGTGAAATACGGGTCGTGGGTCCCTCTACCCTTATTCCACCTGAAGTCGAAAGACTTGGGGTAAAAAGATATTATAATTTGGAACAAGCAGTTCAAGATGTAGATGTAATTAATATTTTAAGGTTGCAAAAGGAAAGACAAAATATCGGTTTATTTCCTTCCTTAGAGGAATATTCTGACCTTTATATGATTACTCCTGAACATTTAAAAATGGCTAAGGAAGATGTCTTAGTCCTTCACCCTGGTCCTATGAATAGGGGTATAGAAATATCTAGTGAAGTGGCAGATGGCATTAGCTCTTTAGTTGAGGAACAAGTAAAAAATGGAGTAGCTATCCGAATGGCCTTATTATTTTTAATGTTAGGAGGTATTTAAGGTGAGATTACTTATTAAAGGTGCTAGAGTAATTGATCCAGAAAGTGATTTAGATGAAATTACAGATATTTTTATTGAAGATGGTGAAATATCGGAGATACAACCAGGACTTGAAATCCCCAATGCAAAAATAATTGACGCCAGCAATAAAATAGTATGTCCAGGCTTTGTGGATATACATGTGCATTTAAGAGAACCTGGCTTTGAATATAAGGAAACTATAGCTACTGGTACTAGAGCAGCAGCAGTAGGTGGCTTTACTAGTATATGTTGTATGCCCAACACTTTTCCAGTTGTAGATACAGCTGCGGTAGCTAATTTTGTAAAAGAGCGGGCTATGAAATCCGGGCTAGTTAAGGTTTACCCAATTGGGGCAGTTACTAAAAAGCAGGAAGGGATAGAATTAAGCGAAATAGCCCATTTAGTAGCAGCAGGTTGTGTGGCTATTTCAGATGATGGGGAACCAGTAAGTAAAGCAGGCATAATGAGAAATGCCTTAGAATATGCCAAGATGTTTGATATACCGGTTTTATCGCACTGTGAGGACCTTAGCTTATCTAAAAATGGGCAGATGCACGAAGGATATTATTCAACTTTTTATGGCCTAAAGGGAATCCCAGCCGCTGCAGAAGAAATAGTAATTGCCCGAGATATCTTGTTATCACAACTTACGGGTGGGCATATTCATATTTGCCATGTGTCTACTAAGGGGTCAATAGATTTGATTAGGCGTGCCAAAGAGGAAGGTGTTAACATAACTTGTGAGGTAACCCCACATCACCTTACCCTAACAGACGAAATTGTAGGTACTTATGATACTGATACTAAGGTTTTTCCTCCTTTGAGAAGTGCTGAAGATGTAGAAGCCTTAGTTAAGGCTTTGCATGATGGAGTGATTGATTGTATAGCAACCGATCATGCCCCACACGATTTCGAAAGTAAAGATTGCGAATATGACATAGCGGAATTTGGTATTTCAGGTATAGAAACTGCTATTCCAGCGGTAATGAGCCTAGTCCATGACAATAAATTAACCCTTAACCAGATGATTAATTTGTTTACGGCCAAACCAGCCCAAATTATAGGTTTGGATGCAGGTAGGATTGATGTAGGCAGTAGTGCGGATATTACTATTATTGATCCAGATTTGGAGAAAACAGTTGATATTAGCCGGTTTTACTCCAAGGGTAAAAATACTCCCTATAAGGGCCAAAGTCTTAAAGGCTGGCCAGTCGCCACAATTGTAGATGGTCAAATAATTGCTTTAGATGGAAAAATTCTAGAATAGGAGTTGTAGCTAACTATGCCAGGCTATTTAGTTTTAGAAAATGGCAAAGTATTTAAGGGTAAATTATTAAATGATTGTTTAATATCCGAAGGTGAAGTGGTTTTTTCCACTGCTATGGTAAGTTATCAAGATATTATTACGGATCCTTCTTACTATGGACAAATTGTTGTTATGACCTATCCTTTAGTAGGAAATGTAGGTTTTAATGAAAAAAGTTTTGCCTCTAATCGGGCCATGGTTAAAGGTTTAGTCCTTAGGGAGGCTACAGACTTTCCCAGCCATTACGAAATGGAAGTTGATTTGATTAGTTTCTTGAACAAAAGTGAAATTCCAGTCCTTACTGAGGTAGATACTAGGGCATTGACTAGATTTATCCGTAAACATGGCATCATGGGGGGAGTAATAACTTACAACCTTAACAATATGGATTTACTAATTAAAAGGGCTAAAAATGCTAAAGAAAATATGCAGGGGGACATTGTCCAATTTGTGACCCGCAGTAATTTTATGAAATTTGGCCTAGGCGATAAAAAAATTGTAATGCTGGATTTGGGTACCAAAAAAGGGGTCATTAATTCTTTGATAAGGAGGGACTCTACAGTAATAATTGTGCCAGCCCATACGAGTTACGATGAAATAATGAGGTTAAACCCGCAAGGGGTTATTCTATCCGATGGACCTGGGGACCCTCAAACTATTCCATATGTTATAAAAACTAGTCTAGCTTTGATAGGGAAAGTTCCTTTATTCGGAATCGGCCTAGGTCATCAAGTTTTGGCTTTAGCTCTAGGGGCTAAGACATACAAACTAGATTATGGACATCGGGGTTCTAATCAAGCAGTTAAAGATTTAGATACAAATAGGATTTATATAACTACGCAAAATCACGGCTTTTGTATAGATGAAAATTCTCTAAAGGAAACAGCGATTGAAGTGACCATGCGTAATCTTAATGATAATACTATTGAAGGGATAAGGCATAAAGACTTACCAATTTCCTCAGTACAATTTGATCCAGAGGGATATCCTGGTTATAGCGACACAGGGTTTTTTTATGATGATTTTTTAGAAATTTGCTTATAAAGTATATGAAGATGGAGGATGCCTAATGCCACTCAACAAGGAACTTAAAAAAGTTTTGGTAATCGGTTCTGGCCCTATAATTATAGGCCAAGCTGCAGAGTTTGATTATGCGGGAACCCAAGCCTGTAGGGCTTTAAAAGAGGAAGGTATTGAAGTTATCTTATTAAATACTAACCCAGCTACTATAATGACCGATACTGATATAGCTGATAAAATATATTTTGAACCTATAACTGTAGATACAGTAGAAAAAATTATAGAAAAAGAAAAACCTGATGGGATTTTAGCTAACCTTGGGGGCCAGGTGGGCTTAAATATGGCCCTGGCACTAGATGAAGCTGGCCTGCTCACTAAAACTGGGGTGCCTTTGCTAGGTATGCCTTTAGAGGCAATAATGCGGGCTGAAGATAGGGAATTTTTTAAATCAACTATGCAAGAAATTGGACAACCAATCGCAGAAAGTTCGATAGTTAATTCGGTTCAAGAAGCCTTAGATTTCGCCCAAGAAATAGGTTATCCCGTAATTGTCAGACCTGCCTACACATTAGGAGGAAGTGGTGGGGGAAATGCCAATAATGAGGAGGAACTAAAAAGTATAACCATTAAAGGCTTAAAAAACAGCCCCATTAGACAAGTATTAATCGAGCGGAGTGTAGCAGGTTTTAAAGAGATTGAATTTGAAGTAATGCGAGATGCTAATGATAACTGTATAACTATTTGTAGTATGGAAAATGTGGATCCAGTAGGAATTCACACGGGGGATAGTATAGTAGTAGCACCTGCCCAAACTTTAACTGATGAAGAATATCAAATGTTAAAAGCAGCTGCCCTAAAAATTATACGCCATTTAAAGATAGCTGGAGGTTGCAATGTCCAATATGCCTTAGACCCTTTGAGTAAAAAATACTATGTTATAGAAGTTAACCCTAGAGTAAGCAGGTCTAGTGCCTTAGCTTCCAAAGCTACAGGATATCCTATTGCAAAGGTTACCACCAAAATAGCAGTGGGTTATACTTTAGATGAAATACCAAATTCAATAACTGGACAGACAAGAGCTTGTTTTGAACCTGCTATAGATTACGTGGTCTTGAAGGTACCCCGCTGGCCTTTTGATAAATTTGTTTTAGGGGATCGGCGTTTAGGTACCCAGATGAAAGCTACCGGAGAAGTTATGGCTATCGATAGAAGTTTTGAGGCTGCTTTTCTAAAATCTATTCGCTCATTGGAAATTGGTTTATTTGGTCTACGTTTGCCTAAGCTACTTGCACTAGATGATGCAGTATTAAAAAAGAGACTTAAGGAAGTAGATGATGAAAGGATTTTTATAGTTGCGGAAGCATTTATTCGCAAGTTTACCCTAGATGAAATTCATCAAATAACAAAGATTGATAAATATTTTTTAAAGAAAATAAAAAACATAATTGATTTTGCTCTGCATTTTGGCCAATTCGATATTAATGGCCAACTACTCAAACAAGCTAAAAAATTAGGATTTTCCGATTTTGAATTGGCCAGCTTAAAGGGTATAAGCGAAGACGAAATGCGTGTTATTCGTAGAGGTTATGATATACTGCCTACTTACAAACAGGTGGACACATGTGCAGCTGAATTTGATGCCATTACCCCTTATTTTTATTCGTGTTATGAGGAAGAAAACGAAGTATGGCATGATGCTCATAAAAGAAGGATTCTAGTTATAGGTTCTGGCCCTATCAGAATAGGCCAGGGAGTTGAATTTGATTATTGTTCAGTACATTGTGTTGAGGCCCTTAAGGAAGCGGGCATAATGGCTATTTTAGTTAATAATAACCCCGAAACAGTTAGTACAGACTATGACATATCAGATAGGTTATATTTTGAACCTTTGGTTTATGAAGACGTAATGAATATAATTGAAGAAGAAAAGGTTGATGGTGTCATCGTACAATTTGGTGGACAAACTGCCATTAATCTGGCTGCGCCCCTTGATAAAGCGGGTATAAATATTTTGGGTACTTCTAATCAAAGCATTGATATGGCAGAAGATCGGGGCATCTTTGATATTATATTAGGGGAATTAAATATTCCTAGGCCAGCTGGAAAATCTGTCTTTACACTAGATGAGGCGCTTAAAGCCGCAGAGGGAATTGGCTATCCTGTCCTAGTTAGGCCCTCTTATGTCTTGGGGGGCAGAGCTATGGAAATAGTATATAATCAAGACGAATTAAAGACATATATGCAGACTGCGGTAACTATTAATAAGGAGCACCCAATTTTGGTAGATAAGTACCTTTTAGGTCGTGAGATCGAAGTTGATGCGGTATGTGATGGCCAAGAAGTCATGATTCCAGGCATAATGCAACATATCGAAAGAGCTGGTGTCCATTCGGGTGATAGCATGGCAGTTTTCCCACCCTATGATTTGAAAGCTGAAATTATTGGAAAGGTGGTTAATTACACTAGACAATTGGCCCTAAGATTAAATATCAAGGGTTTAGTAAACATTCAATTTGTTGAGCATAATCAGGAACTTTATGTGATAGAGGTTAACCCTCGCTCAAGTAGGACGGTACCTTTTTTGAGCAAAGTCACGGGGATTCCATTAGTTAAGATAGCTACTAATGTTATGTTAGGTAAATCAATTAAGGACCAGGGTTATTCCGCTGGTCTACAAGCTGCCCCACCTTTTTTTGCGGTAAAGGTTCCAGTCTTTTCTTTTGGCAAGTTGGAACAAGTAGATATTAGTTTAGGACCAGAAATGAAATCAACTGGAGAAGTGATAGGGCTGGATAAATCACTACATGCTGCAATTTATAAGGGTTTGGTTGCCGCTGGGGCTCAGATTTCGGCCCAAGGCACTATTTTGGCAACTATTGCCGATAGAGATAAATCAGAAGCACTACCGATTTTAAAAGATTTTAGCCAAATGGGCTTTAACCTAGTAGCTACGGAAGGTACAGCTACTTTTTTGCAGGAAAATGGCATAAAAGTTGCCAAAGTTAATAAGATTTCCGAGGGTTCTCCTCATATAGTAGATTTTATTAGGGATGGTTCCATTGATTTTGTGGTAAATACCCTATCTAATGCCAGAAAGCCTTTTAGTGATGGTTTCCGAATTAGACGGGCAACAGTTGAATTGAATATCCCTTGTCTTACTTCCTTAGATACTTTGAAGGTGCTCAAAGAAGCACTAGGCGCAGGTACTAAACTCAGAACCCAAAAGGTATTGGCTTTAACCGATTACTTGGAATTGACTTAACTTGTCTAAAAGTAAAGGAGGATGGCAGTGCCAGGTGTAGATAAATATTTAATATTGAAAAACCAACCACTGGACAAAGATTTATATGAAATGGAGTTTTTAGCTCCCAATTTAGTTCCTACTTGTGAGCCAGGGCAGTTTATTCACCTTTTGCCTAGTTCAACTCTTGATCCCTTATTAAGGAGACCAATTAGTCTATATGATGTAGATAGGAAAAAGGAGACTATTACCCTACTTTACAAGGTAGTAGGCAAAGGTACTATGCTTATGACTAACGTAGAAAGTAATGATTATGTAGATATTATGGGGCCACTTGGTAATAATTTCACCCTGAAAGCTGACCAAAATGTAGTTTTAGTGGGTGGTGGTGTCGGTGTAGCACCACTAGTATATTTAGCCCGCCGACTTAAGGAAATAGATTGTAAGGTTACCTTACTGCATGGGGCAGAGAATCAAAATCAACTTATAAAAGCTAGGGTTGAGCAAATAGGGGCTAGCTATAAACCAGCGACTATGGATGGTTCGTACGGTTATGAAGGTTTTATTACCGACTTGCTTCTAGAAGAAATAGACCCTAGGGATATAGATTTTATTTATACTTGTGGTCCAGAACTAATGATGTCTGAAGTAGTTAGTTTTGCTAATAGGAATAATATATCAGGGCAATTATCACTTGAGGAGCATATGGCATGTGGGATTGGGGCATGTTTGGGCTGTGTAAGAAGATTGAGGTCTAGCGACACTAACTATGTTAAGGTGTGTAAGGATGGGCCAGTCTTTAATTTTAATGATATAGATATATAAAATATTATTCGCTACAAGGGTGCTAGGATAAATAGTGGGTTGATAAATCCTATAAAAAGGAGGTGTTTTAATGTCTAATGAACCTGATCTACAGGTTAATTTAGGTGGATTGCTTTTAGACAATCCTATCACAGTAGCTTCTGGCACTTTCGGTTATGGGCGTGAGTATGAAGATTATATTGATATAGCACAATTAGGTGCGGTAATAATTACTGGAACCACTTTAGAACCTAGGGCTGGTAATCCCCCCCCCCGAATTACTGAAACTGCTAGTGGAATGTTAAATGCCATAGGTCTAGAAAACCCAGGTGTGAAGGTGTTTCTATCCGATCATCTTCCCTACCTAAAAAATAAAAATGTTACGGTTATTGCTAATATTGCTGGTAATACCGTAGAAGAATATGCTCGGCTAGCAGCATTGATGGAGAATTCTACTGGAATTGGGGCTATTGAATTAAATATTTCTTGTCCCAATGTAGAAAAGGGTGGTTTACAATTTGGAACCAGTCCCAAGATGGTCCAGGATGTAGTCAAAGCCGTAAGAAATGAAACTTCCCTACCTATTATCCCTAAACTTTCTCCCAATGTAAGTGATATTGTAGAAATTGCTGTGGCTGCTGAGGAAGCTGGTGCCCATGCTTTATCCATGATTAATACTCTAATGGGTATGGCCATAGACATTGATTTGCAAAAACCTGTTTTAGGTAATGTGTTCGGCGGTTTATCTGGCCCAGCTATTAAGCCAGTAGCCCTACGCATGATTTATCAAGTTTACCAAGTGGTAGATATACCGATTCTCGGCGGAGGCGGGATTATGAATTATAAGGACGCTATAGAATTTTTCTTGGTCGGAGCAAGGGCTATTGCTATAGGGACTGCTAATTTTGTGCATCCTATGATTACCCAGGAAATTCTGGCGGGGATTAAGGGATATTTACTGGAAAAAGAAACTAGCTTAAGCGAACTTGTTGGTAAGGCAGTTAAATGAAATTATTAGGGAGGCGGTAATGATATGCAGGCGAAAGATAGGATTATTTTGGCTCTAGATGTAGATACAGAAGCCCAAGCTTTGCATTTAGTAGATAAATTGAAGGACTATGTAGGCTCTTTTAAAGTAGGCATGCAATTATTTAATAGTGCAGGTCCCCAAATAGTAGAAAAAATAAATTCTTTAGGTGGCAAGGTATTTGTTGATTTAAAATTACATGATATTCCCAATACAGTAGGTGCTGCAGGGCGGGTATTAACCAGACTAGAGGCTCATATGTTTAATGTTCACGCAGCAGGGGGGAGAGCAATGATGAGTAAGCTAAGCACTGAGGTAGCCGAGGAGGCTGAGAAATTAGGCATAAGCCCTCCTTTAACTCTAGCTGTAACCGTTCTGACCAGCATTTCCCAGCAAGATCTAGAAAATGATATGTTTATTAGGGGCATAAAGATAGAAGAATTAGTAGCTAATTGGGCTTTAATGGCTAAAGAATCCCAGCTATCTGGTGTGGTATGTTCCCCACGCGAAATTGAAGCTATAAGGGCAGCTTGTGGTTCCGATTTTATTATAGTTACCCCAGGTATAAGGCCAACTTGGGCCAGTCAGGATGATCAAAAGAGGTTTACTACACCTAAGGAGGCTATCAAATTAGGAGCCGATTATTTAGTAATTGGCAGACCGATTAGGGCTGCACAAAATCCAGTAGAAGCTGCTTGCAGAATTATTGAAGAATTGGAGGTTCTATAATGTTGACTAAAGAAGAAGCAATTAAAATATTTTCGGATGCTGGAGCCCTTTTAAATGGCCATTTTCAGCTTACTTCGGGGCGCCATTCCAATCAATATATGCAATGTGCCCAAGTGCTTAAGTACCCACATTATACAGAGGAGTTAGCAAAGCATTTAGCGGAATTTTTCGCGGATGAAAAGGTTGATTTAGTGGTTGGACCAGCTGTAGGGGGAATTATTGTCGCCTACGAAACAGCGAGGCAATTAAAGGTTCCCGGCATTTTTACCGAGCGCCAAGATGGTGAAATGCTGCTAAGACGTGGCTTTAACCTAGAAAAAGGCGCTCGGGTATTAATAGTTGAAGATGTAGTTACGACTGGGGGCTCAGTAAAAGAAGTTATAGATTTAGTAAGGGATTTAGGTGGTCTAGTAGTAGGAGTAGGGGTATTAGTGGACAGAAGTAATGGAAAAGTTGATTTCGGGGTTAAACAGGAAGCTGTACTGACTATGTTGGTAGAATCATGGGAAGCGGAATCTTGTCCTTTATGTAAAACGGGAGAAGTCCCTATTACCAAACCAGGTAGCCGAAGTTAGGGGTGGTATTTTGCGCGTTTTTTTAAATGGAAAAGAAATGGCTTTTGTTGATGGGGGATATGAATATGTTTTTGTCAAGCCCTATAAGAGGCACCAAGCAGAAACTATTAAACGGGATAATGGGGAATTACATATCCAGCTATACGATAATGGGGTACAAATCAGAACCCTAGTCACTAAAAACGAAGTAAACACCCTAATCAATCGTGATGTGGTGGTAGATCGTAAGTATAATAAAGTATACATATTAGAAGCAGATACTAAGTATAGGGAAAATGAAGATGGATCTGTGCTTATAGAACAATAAGGGGAGGAGATTATGCAAAAACATGTGATAACTTCATCTGCAGGTAAAAAGTTAGCCTTAATATCCAAAATGCCAGCTGGAAAACCAAATTTTGTTGTTATTGCTTGCCACGGATTTATGGGGGGCAAGGAAAATCGGGGCTGGATTAATATATTAGCAGACAAGTTGGGACCTTTAAATTTTGGCTTAGTGGCCTTCGACTTTGCTGGTTCTGGAGAAAGTGAAGGGGAATTTGCCAGAATTACCTTGACTAGACAAAGCAAGGACTTAAAAGATGTAATCACCTATGTAAGCAAAAATTACAAGGCACCTTTAATTCTCTTAGGGCGTAGTTTCGGTGGGAGTACAATTTTAGCTGGAGGAAATCTGCTAGATGAAGTAGTAGGATACATACTTTGGGCTACCCCCGTTTTTTTACGGGAGACTTTTTCCACCATAATGCCAAATGAATATAGCAAAATGCTTCAAGGCCATACTGTTACTATAGTAGAGGAGGGCCAAGAAATCACCATTGCACCTGATTTCGCCATAGATTTGGAAAAACATAATATGGACCAATATTTATTAAACATAGGAAAGAAGCCTATAATGGTAATACATGGAGATGCAGATATAGTGGTTAGTCCCGCTAATGCTAAATACATAAAGGAAAAGCTACCCCATGCCCAAGTTCATGTGGTTGAAGGTGCTGACCATAGTTTCGCTGGGCATGAAATGCATAGAATAGAATTAACTGTTGAATGGTTAAAAAAAGTATTTTGTTAAGCATCTTCTGCAGAGCTGACTAGTCCCAATATATTAGGAGATTGAGGTTCGACTAAGATGGTCCTAAAATTATCGTAAATTACCATACCAGGCTTAGCTCCTTTGGGTTTTCTCACATTACTTCTAAGGGTATAATCAACGGGTACTTTGGTAGAGTTTTGGGCTTTACTATAGTAAGCTGCCAGCCCAGCTGCTTCCTCCAAGGTTGCCGTGGGGATTTTGGCATCTGATTTTAAGTCACCAGGTAATCTAATAATTACATGGGTGCCAGGAATTTTTTGTGTATGTAACCACAAATCATTTTTACTAGCCAATTTAAGAGTCAACCAATCATTCTGGCGGTTGTTTTTGCCCACCAATATCTCCCAGCCATCAGAGGACATAAATTTGCGGGGCTTACTTTTGACAGTTGATTTTTTGGGGGTACTTTTACTTTTAAGATAGCCTTCTTTTTGTAATTCTTCAGTAATTTCATCTAAATCATTTAAATTATTTGCTTCTTGTATTGCGATTAAGATAGATTCTAGATAATTTATTTCTTGAAAATTTGTGGTCAATAATTTCTTTAGGTAAATTAAGGCATTACGACTTTTATTATAACTTTTAAAAAATCTTTGGGCATTTTGGTTCGGTGTATATCGGGGATCAAGTTCGATTTCCATAATATCACCCGTATAGTAATTCTCTAATTTTACATTAGTATCACCTTTTTTTAGTTTATAAAGGTTGGCAGTAATTATTTCCCCTTTTATTCTATATATATCGCTATCCTCGGCTCTAGCTAGGTCCGATTCTAAATGGAATTGCTTTTTATAGGCCCTATCCAATAGATTTTTTATTTGCCGATTCATATTAGTTTTTCTATTTTCTAGTTTTACTAAATTTAACTTTATCTCATAAAAGAAATTACAAGTCTCATTCATAGAAACTACTTCCAGATATTTTGTATGGGGCAGATGTCGCAAAGGATACGGGGCTAGTTCTAAGGGTGTCTGGTTTCTGAAAATAATATTACCTATAATTTCACTCTTAGCAATAGTTTCTAATAAATTTATGACATAGTTGAAAATAGTAGTGAATTCATATTCACCAGCCTCTTCTACTAACATATCTGGGTTAATACCAGCTAAAACACATATTTGTTCTGCAGAAAAGGGGCTGATGCCTGTTAAGGACTTATATAGGGCGGACTTGATACTAGTATTACCTTGTCGCCACATATAATCTGCAAATTCAGCTACATCAGTATTAAATATATTGAGTTTATCTTGGGCTGGCGGTTCTATATATTCATAACCTGGCAATATTTCACGATAGGAACTAGTTTCACTACCGTATTTTTTTATAGCATCGATGATAGTCATGTTTTCAGGATTAATTAGAATGATATTAGAATGTCTCCCCATAAATTCACATATCAAAACTTTAGTTTTTAATTCACGAAAATCGTCTAAGGCCTCTATATGAATATGGATAATTCTATCAAAAGCCATCTGCTCGACTTTAACAATTTTGCCGCCTTCCAAATACTTACGCAATACCATGCAGAAAGTAGGAGGTTTGCTAGGATTGGCGGGTTTAGTGGTATTGATGTGTAATCTAGCCCATCTAGCATTAGCCGAAATTAAAAGTCTTAAACTTTTAGATTTTGCTGGTCTAATATTTATGCTCAATTCATCTTTTTCAGGCTGATATATCTTATCAATTCTACTTCCTACTAATATATGATTTAGTTCCTTAGTTAAAGCTCTTATGGTTAAACCATCAAAAGGCATAAGAAATCCCCTCCTTTTTACATGAAGAGTATAACATTTTGAAAAAATGCTTACAAATTCGTTATATACTACTATCTACAAAAATACATAAAAAACATCATTAGATTAAAACTATTAAAAAATTAAGGAATGATTATATGTCCATACCTACTATTTTATATAGCAATATATTTGAACAGGTCTTAGCTATCGAATTATGTAAAAAAGAACTGAGTAAGAAAATGTTACTTTTTAAGGAAGCCAAGCAAAGACAAAGATATATTTATTCTTTTTTAAATTATGATGTAAATAAACATGAGTTATTAGAACATGCTGCCCTTATAGCTTATCAACATAATGAAAAAGAGGTCTTGGATAGAATAAGCAGATTCTATGCAGATAATCCCGAGGAAAATATTATTGAATCCATACGTCAAGAAATGAAACTGGCTAAGTCTCTAAATTTTGTAGTGCAAAAACAAATTAATTATCCGCAAAGGTTAAGTTTTGTGGAAAAAAGAAAATTGAGTGACATTAATAAATATGTACTAGAACAAGCACGGGCATATATGAGGGTAAACAAATAAGCGGAAAAAGTCCTTTTCCCGCTTATAGTTTAAGGGACATAAGATTATTTGATTACTAAGACGGGTACATTAACCAATCTAGTCACTCTATCAGTTACACTTCCTAAGGCTAGCTCTTGGAATTTATTAAGTTTCCTACTGCCCATTATAATTAAATCAAATTCACCTTCGTTATCTATTACATCTAAGATTAATGAGGCTGGGTCGCCTCCGGCTCTTTTTATAGTACAGGGGATCTTGTTTTCAATAAATTCAGCTTCGAAACCCTTGAGAATTATTAATGAAGCAGCCCTTTTTTCATCTAGTTTTTCCCGATAAGAAAGCTTGGTAACATCTAAGTCACTAGTACTATAAACATTAAATATTGTAATCTTTTCTATTACCCCAGCTTGGGCAAGTTCGATAGTCTTCTTTACAGCTCTTTCAGATTGCTCAGAATTATCAACAGCCAGCAATACATTTTTGAAGACAGCAGTTGCCATTACTATTCCCTCCTTTAATATAGAAATCATAAATATTTTCCAATAATTTTATAAGTTCAATTATAACAAACTTGACTATGGACTCAAAATATATAAAACTAGATTTTAAGATAATTTTGGAGGTAATTATATATGCCAGCAACAATTCGGGTAATAATAACGGGGGTTTTAGGGAAAATGGGTGTGGAGACTGCCCAGGCTATTATTAAGGCAAAAGACATGGAATTAGTAGGGGCAGTAGATGTAAGGGGTAAAAATGAGCCTATTTCTACCATTGCTCCAGGTGGAAAACATGATATTTTAATACAAAATGATCTGGACTTTGTTTTGGAAGATACTAAGCCCGATATAATGATTGATTTTACTAATCCGCAAGCTGTTTTCAATAATGCCAAGACTGCTTTAAACCACTGTGTTACCTGTATTATAGGTACAACTGGATTAAATGAAATAGAAATCAGGCAACTAGAGAAGATGGCCCTGGAAAAGGAAGTTGGCATAGCTATAATTCCAAATTTCGCTATTGGGGCTGTATTAATGATGAAATTTGCCAAAGAGGCTGCAGAGTATTTCCCAGATGTAGAGATAATAGAAATGCATCACGACCAGAAAATGGATGCCCCCTCTGGCACAGCTATTAAGACCGCTGAAATGATAAGTGAGAAAAGGACTAAACAGATACCGAAAAATATCGGAGAGTATGAAAAAATAGCGGGTAGTCGCGGGGGGGATGTTAATCAAATTAGGATACATAGTGTTAGGCTACCAGGTTTTGTGGCCCACCAAGAAGTAATATTCGGAGGAATTGGACAAAGTCTTAGGATTAAACATGACTCTATAGATAGAATTGGATTTATGCCTGGGGTTACTATGGTTATAAGAAAAATGATAAAAGAAAAAGGTTTAATTTATGGCATGGAGGACCTCATGTAAATATAAAGCTTATAAACAGAAAATTGCAAAAAAGTGTCAACAAGTAAAAGCGGGAACAAACCCCCGCTTTTTTGTGCGTACAAGCACCACTATAAACCAAAAGACATATACTGCTATTAATTGCAGCTAATTTATATTTATAAGGGGGATTATTAGTGGATGCAGTATTTTCTGAATTTAAAATTGCTGTGGTAGG
This sequence comes from uncultured Syntrophomonadaceae bacterium, assembly GCA_964514235.1. GTDB lineage: Bacteria > Bacillota > Syntrophomonadia > Syntrophomonadales > Syntrophomonadaceae > JAAYRQ01. The sequence continues at coordinate 48,275 of CAZEPV010000005.1, forward strand.
TGGTGATGAACGCGAACTAGTATTAATTTCTGAACTGGTAAAGATGGGGGCTAGAGTTACGGTTGCTGGATTTCCTAGGGAAAAAATAGATAAAAGGGCTTTTTATGCAGATTCAGTGGAAGAAGCGTGTAACAAGACAGATGTGCTCATACTTCCAGTACCAGGTACTAGTGCAGCCAGAGTAATTAGGGCAGTATATGCTGGTGAACAATTGGAATTAACTGAAAAAGCCATTAGTAGTTTATCTGAAAATGCTGTAATTATTATAGGTTCGGCCCACCCATATTTGAAAGAATGGGCTTATAAATATAATTATAAAATATTAGAAATTATAGAATTGGATGAATTCGCCATTCTTAATTCAATTCCGACCGCTGAGGGGGCTATACAAATTGCAATGGAAGAAACACTTATAACAATCCATGGCAGCCAAACCTGTATTATTGGTTTTGGTCGTGTAGGCCTAACTTTGGCTAGAAGTTTAATGGCCTTAGGCTCTAAGGTTACAATCATCAGCAATTATGAAAGCGAAAAGGCAAGGGCATATGAAATGGGTTGTAAGGTTGATAGTTTAGAAAAATTACCCGATGTTTTGAATAAAATAGACATTTGTTTTAATACGGTTCCCCATATGGTGCTAAATAAAAACAGCTTAAAACATAGCCACCAAGATTTGATAATAATTGATTTAGCCACCCAACCTGGTGGAACTGATTTTGAAGTTACAAATAAATTAGGGATAAAAGCAATATTAGCTCCAGGTCTTCCAGGTAAAGTTGCACCAATTTCAGCAGGAAAAATTCTAGCAAATGTAATACCCCACCTAATTATCAAAGAGATGTCTAAGTTAGAAAGGAATTTACTTTTAGGATAATGGGAGGTGTTTTAAGGGGTGTATAGAGTGCAACAAACCCGGTTAGAAGGAATTAAAATTGGTACAGTATTGACAGGTTCGCATTGTACAATTGGCGATGTTTTGCCGCAGTTGAAAATCCTAAAAGGGGAAGGTGCGGAGATTATTCCTATTTTTTCTTTTACAGTAGATGAAACTGATAATAGGTTTTATCAGGCTGATGAAGTAAAAAGGCTAGTTACCCAACTAACTGAGCATCCCATAATTAATACTATTGTAGGTGCAGAACCTATTGGTCCACAAAAATTATTAGATCTAGTTATCATTGCGCCCGCAACCGGCAACACTATCGCTAAATTAGCCAATGGTATTGCCGATACGCCAGCATTAATGGCTGCGAAGGCGCAATTGAGGAATCAAAGACCAGTAGTAATAGCAGTATCTAGCAATGATGCTCTCAGTTTGAATGCCAAAAATATAGGTACACTTCTAAACATGAAAAATATATATTTTGTCCCATTCAGACAAGATAATCCAATGGCAAAATCCAATTCCTTAGTAGCCAAGATGGAAAAAATCCCCGATACAATTGTGCAGGCATTACAAGGAAAACAGATTCAACCTCTTGTTTTAGGTCCCAGCTAGTTCTTGAGCCTAATATAGCTATTGTGGTACAATACCCTTTAGATAAATTTTTCAGGAGGTCGTTCTAGTGTCACAAGGGATAAGATTAGCAATAGTAGGAGCAACCGGAGCGGTAGGCCAAGAGATGATGCAGATTTTGGCCGAAAGAAATTTTCCCATTAAAGAATTAATTTGTTTAGCCGCTCCTTCTGAAGCTGGAACTAAATTAACATTTAAAGGTGAAGAAATTACGGTTAGGGGTGCTGATGAAGGGGCATTTAAAAATGCTGATGTGGCACTTTTTGCGGTTGAAACTGAAATTAGTAAAATGTTAGCCCCACTTGCAAATAAACACGATTGTGTAGTAATTGACAATAGTAATGCATTTCGCTTAATTGATGAAGTACCTTTAGTAGTCCCCGAGGTCAATGCTAGGGATATTAATAATCATAAGGGTATTATCTCCAGCCCTAATTGTTCGACTATTTTAATGGTTGTGGCCATAAATCCCATCCACGAAAAATTCGGGCTCGAAAGGGTTATAGTTTCGACCTATCAGGCAGTATCTGGGGCTGGTAAAGCAGGTTTGGATGAATTGAATATTCAGACTCAGGCTCATTTTGCAAATGAAAAAAAGGACCCCCAAGTATTTCAATATCCTATAGCTTTTAATTTAATTCCCCATATTGATGTTTTCGTAGAGCAAGATTATACTAAGGAAGAAATGAAAATGGTCCACGAGACTAGGAAGATTATGCATGCACCTGGGCTTAGAATCTCAGCTACTGCAGTGAGAGTGCCTGTATATAGAAGTCACTCTGAATCGATCAACTTAGATTTAAAAAAGCCTGCCTCGGTGACTGAAATTAAAGAGTTATTTAAAAATGCACCTGGCATAATAGTCCAAGACGATATTGCTAACAATATCTATCCTATGCCTTTGTATGCTGCCAATACTGATGAGGTCTTTGTAGGAAGGATTAGGCAGGATATATCAAATGATAATTCGATTGCCTTGTGGGTAGTAGCAGACCAAATAAGGAAAGGTGCCGCAACTAATACGATACAAATAGCTGAGATGCTTGTGGATAGAAACCTTTATTAAAAGAAGGTGTTTTTACTTGAAAATTACCGTCCAAAAATATGGCGGATCCTCATTAGCTAATTTTGATAGCAGAAGACAAGTGTGTAATATTATAAGGGATACTCTTAAAAAGGACACACTTGTTGTTATTGTAGTATCTGCAATTGGTAGGGACAACGACCCTTATGCTACTGATACCTTAATCAATTTAGGTAAATCTATCAATCCTCAAATTGCTAAAAGAGAACTAGATTATTTAATGGCATGTGGGGAAACAATATCTGGGGTTATACTAGCATCCCAATTATCCTTGTATGATATAAAGGCTCAATTTCTTACTGGTGAACAAGCTGGTATTGTAACAGATGGCAATCACGGCGATGCCCATATTCTTTATGTAAACAAACAAAAGATTTTAGACCTGTTAAAAAAGGATATAGTACCTGTAGTAGCGGGTTTTCAAGGGGTTAGTGAGAGTGGTGAATTGACTACCTTAGGTAGAGGGGGTAGCGATACTACAGCTAGTGCTCTAGGTGTAGCATTAAATGCTCAAATGATAGATATTTTTACTGATGTGGCTGGAGTTATGACAGCTGATCCCCGAATTGTCGATAATGCCCGACTTTTAGACACCATTACCTATAATGAAATTTGCCAAATGGCCAGGGAAGGTGCTAAAATAGTTCATCCACGCGCGATTGAAATTGCCATGCGGGGTGGGATCCCACTTAGGATTCAACCGACTTTTGGTGATTCGCCGGGTACTTTAGTTACTAATTATATATCAACAACCGATGATACGAGGGTGATAAAGGATACGCTTGTAACGGGTGTAACCCATGCATCTGATTTAACCCAATTTAAAATAAATAGTAAATCCGAAGACAAGGACGAATTGCTTATATTTAAGTCACTAGCTAAAGCAAATATTAGCGTAGATTTTATTAATATCGGCACTAACAATATAATGTTTACAGTTCCTACAGAACTAACTGCAAGGACTCTTGAAGTTTTAAAAAGTATAGAAATAGTGCCAGAATTAGAATCTAATTGTGCCAAAGTGGCTATAGTGGGGGCAGCTATGACGGGAATACCAGGAGTGATGGCTCGAGTGGTAGAGGCCCTTTGTGAACAAGATATTCCCATAATGCAATCTGGGGATTCATATACCAATATTTGGTGTTTAATTAAGGAAGAGCATATGGTATTAGCAGTTAAGGCACTGCATGATAAATTTGAACTAGGTAAATAAGATATTGGTGGTGTTAAATAATGGCGCGCTTGTTAACCGCGATGGTTACCCCATTTAATGATAAACTTGAGGTAAATTATAATAAAGCTGCAGAAATTGCTAATTATCTAGCTGATAATGCTAGTGATGGTATAATAGTATCGGGCACAACTGGTGAATCACCCGTATTAAGTGGGGAAGAAAAATTAAAATTATTAGATACAGTAAAAAAGGCAGTTGGTAAAAGGGTAGAAGTATGGTCTGGGACTGGTAGCTACAATACTGCAGAGACAGTACAATTGAGCATGGAAGCTGAAAAGCTTGGAGCAGATGGTATAATGTTAGTTACCCCTTATTATAACAAACCTAGCCAAGAAGGCTTGTATCAACATTTTAGAACTGTAGCTGAAAAAATCTCTATTCCAATTATGTTATACAATGTCCCAGGTCGCACAAGTGTTAATCTTTTGCCCGAAACAATCAAAAGATTGGTGGATATAGATAATGTAGTTGCAATTAAGGAAGCCAGTGGAGACATGGATCAAGTTTCCCGATTAAAAAATCTAATTGCAGATAAAGCTAATATATACTCTGGTGATGATTCATTTACTCTTCCTATATTGGCTTTAGGTGGCAAAGGGGTAGTTAGTATTGCCTCTCATATAATCGGTAAAGATATTAAAAAAATGATTAATTTGTTTTATGCAGGGGAGGTTTTTGAAGCAACAAAACTTCATCTTAAATTATTTCCCATATTTAAAGGTTTATTTATTACTTCCAATCCAGTGCCATTAAAAGAGGCCTTAAATATGAGGGGTATGGATGTAGGTAACTTTAGATTACCATTAACTAATGCATCATTAGAAGAAAGGGCTTTTATTAAAGAGCTTCTAATTAAAAACAACCTACTTTAAATTATGAAAAAATATTTATATTTTAAAAGGGGTGGCATTATGCTATCCCCTTTTATCTTACATAATTTAGTAAATGATTTTTATTGCATAAGTTGTATGTAAGTGCTTAATCAGCTATAATATTAAAATGCGGATAATGTGCGGCGAAAATTGAATAAAAGGAGGTGCAATTATTGTCTGATGATTCTAGACTCCAGATTATCCCCTTGGGCGGCATGGGGGAGATTGGAAAAAACATGATGGCTATCAGATATAATGACACCATCGTAGTTATTGATGCGGGATTAATGTTCCCAGAAGATGAACTTTTGGGGATAGATGTAGTAATTCCAGATATAACGTACTTATTGGAGAACAAAGAAAAAGTTAAGGGAATTATTTTAACCCACGGTCATGAAGACCACGTAGGTGCATTACCCTATGTGTTAAAAGATTTAAACGTGCCCGTTTACGGAAGTAAACTGACCATAGGCATAGTAGAAAGCAAACTTAAGGACTATGATTTGGATAATATCAAATTAAAAACTATTAGACCCCGTGATATTATACAAATAGGTGATCTGGATATCGAATTTATCCGGGTTAGCCATAGTATTCCCGATGCTTTAGCGATAGCCATACATACCCCTTTGGGTATTATCCTTCATACTGGGGATTTTAAACTTGACCAGACTCCAGTTGATGGGCAAATTGTGGATTTCCGTAAGTTTGCTGAGCTCGGTGAAAAAGGCGTGTTAGTGATGGCTTCAGATAGCACTAATGCAGATAGACCCGGTTTTACTATGTCTGAAAAAGTAGTAGGAAAAACATTTGAAGAATTATTCGGCAAATGTGAAGGTAGGATAATAATTACTACATTTGCTTCTAATGTCCATAGGATTCAACAAGTTGTAACTACTGCTGAGAAATATGGCAGAAAAGTAGCTATAGTTGGTCGCAGTATGATTAATAATGTTCGTATTTCTGTGGACTTAGGATATATGCATATAAGCGAAGACACTTTAATTGAAATGGAGGATATAAAAAAATATCCACATGAAGAAATAGTAATTGTGACAACTGGTTCCCAAGGAGAACCAATGTCAGCACTTACAAGGATGGCTACTTCGGATCACCGTTGGTTAAATATAGAACCTGGTGATACCGTAATAATCTCTGCTACCCCGATTCCTGGAAATGAAAAATTAGTGTCCAAGACTGTAGATTTATTATTCCGTCAAGGCGCGGAAGTTATTTACGAGCAAGGAACGGGGGTTCATGTTTCGGGGCATGCTTCCCAGGAGGAATTGAAAATCCTAATTAATTTGATTCGTCCCAGATATTTTATACCTGTGCATGGGGAATATAGGCATTTAATGAAACATGCTAAAATTGCGGAAAGTTTAGGTATACCGCGTTCCCGCATATTTGTGATTGAAAATGGGCATGTAATTGAAGTTAGCAGGAAAAAGGCCCAAGTATCTGGAAAAGTAACAGCTGGAAAAATATTAGTTGATGGCTTAGGTGTAGGGGATGTTGGTAATATAGTATTAAGGGATAGAAAACAACTTTCGCAAGATGGAATTATGATAGTTGTTGTTACCTTAAACAAAGACTTAGGGCAAGTAGTAGCGGGACCTGATATTATTACGCGTGGTTTTGTCTATGTACGTGAATCAGAAGAGTTGATTGAGGATGCCAAAGGTAAGGTTAAAGAAGCCCTCGATGTTTGTGAGCAGCGTAACATAACAGAATGGGCTGCAATTAAAACCCAAGTTAGAGATAAACTTGGTAAACATTTATATGATATTACAGGCCGAAGACCTATGATACTTCCTATAATCATGGAAGTATAGCCTAAAACATTAAGACCACTTTCCTACTATGGGAAGTGGTTTTTTATTTTGGGGAAATGAATTAATTTTTTCTTTAGGGCAATTCTAATAAAAGAATAATCTATAAAGGAGAAATTTTAAAAATGACATATAATAACAAGCTAAATGCGGATGATAATAACGAAAACCAAGCAGATATTAGTCAAGAGCAGAAATTAGATAATATAAAGGAACTAGGGCAATTGCAAATACCTTCTTACCAGAGTGATATTCATTGCCTTACAATTACTGGGCAGGTTGAAGGCCATATGGTACTGCCACCCCAAAACAAGACAACCAAATATGAACATGTAATTCCTCAGCTAGTAGCAGTAGAAGAAAATCCTCAAATCAAGGGTTTATTCGTAATTCTTAATACAGTAGGTGGCGATGTCGAGGCTGGTCTAGCTATATCAGAGATGATTGCTAGTCTATCCAAACCTAGTGTCTCAATTGTCCTAGGTGGGGGCCATTCTATTGGGGCCTCTATTGCGGTTAGTGCAGATTATTCCTTTATTGCGCCTTCGGCTACTATGACAATTCACCCAATTAGGCTGACTGGTTTAGTAATAGGGGTCCCCCAGACCTATGAGTACCTCGATAAAATGCAAGACCGAGTAGTTAAATTTGTTGTGGAACATTCTAATATAAGTGCTGAAAAGTTCAGAGAGTTAATGTTTAGAACTGGCGAATTAGCCCGCGATATAGGTACAGTATTGGTAGGTCAAGATGCGGTTGAGTGTGGGCTTATTGATCAGGTAGGGGGGATTTATGAGGCAATAAGCAAAATGAAAGGATTAAAAAACAAAAGGGGAGGAATATTGCAATGATAGTATATGTTCCAGATCCCTTGGACTTATGGCAACAAGCTGAGTATGATTTTGTAACGGTCAAATTGCCTTCTGGGGGACATATAATAGCTGAAGCTTATGAATATAATAAATTGAGAGTAGTTAGCATATCTAGTACAGATCCTATGGATTATTTGAACAGCAACTTACAACCTGGTAATATAATTTCCTTACAAGCCAAATTAGATTTTTAAATTAATTGTGTAATAATACTTAGTCCTTTTACAGCCTGTATGCTATAATTTACAAGAATAATTTTTTTGGAGGAATGAAAATTGACGGTAATACAGGCTATTGTTTTAGGTGCCATACAAGGATTGACTGAATTTTTACCTGTTAGTAGTTCAGGTCATCTGGTTATATTCCAACATTTATTTGACATTAAGGATACCCCTTTGATCTTTGATGTCTTAGTACATATCGGAACTTTAATCGCAGTTTTTGTGGCCTTTTGGCCAGATATAGTTGCCATCCTGAAAAAACCCTTTAATAAATTAACCTACCTAATTATCATAGGTATAATACCAGCTGGATTGGCTGGTTATCTAGTAGCACCCTATTTTGAAGCAACCTTCAAATCCCTATTAGTTGTAGGAATTGGGCTAATATTTACGGGCATTATTCTTATGGTTTCTGAAAAATACGCTCATAAAAGAATAGGACTCAAAGAAGCCCACGAAACCTCATATTGGGATGCAATTTTTATAGGTTTAATCCAAGCAATAGCTATTATACCTGGCATTTCAAGATCGGGTTGTACCATATCTGCAGGTCTCTTTGCAGGTCTTGATCGGGATTTTGCCGCCCGTTTCTCCTTTTTACTTTCCATCCCTGTTATTATGGGTGCAGGGCTTTATGAGCTAAAAGGTCTTGCAGGCGCGGGCATGGCAACTGTTAATATTATACCTTATACTATAGGTGTTATAACTGCAGCTGTGTTCGGCTATTTTGCCATAAAAGTAGTTTTGAGATTAGTTAAAAATGGCCGTCTTTCAGTTTTTTCCTATTATTGCTGGGGTCTTGCTATAATTATTTTAGGGAGCTATTTTTGGTTTTAATACAAATGGCTAGGCTGTTAAAAATTCCTTGAAAGATTTATACGGCAGTAAGGCAACCCTTGTATATTATATTTTTTTATTTTGCCAAACAGCTAATTTTATTTTTGATTTTCAAATAAAAGAGGGAAACTAAAACCTATTATAGAAGTTTATTGAATATTTAGTATTATCAAAATGTAGTAAAACGGAGTGAAAAAATGCCAGCTGCAACTACTAAGAAATCTAGATCTAAACCAAAATCAAATAAAAAAAAAGCAAACCAGACCAGGAAATCCACTAAGGACAAAAACACCAAAGCTAATGCGGTAAAACTCGATATTATAAGTATTTTACTTTTTGTTCTAGCCATCTTTACATACATTAGTGTTTCGAAGTTTCAGGGAATTCCAGAGGATATCGAATTCATAGGTTTTTTAGGGACCTACATAATGAAAGGCTTGCTCTTTACCTTGGGTGAGGCAGCTATATTTGTGGCCTTTTTTATGCTTTTCTGGTCAATTCATATTGGTATACGAAAAGAATTATGGTCAATTCGCATGTGGGGCATTAGTTTAGCACTTATTACTGTGGTAGTAGCTGTAGGGATCTATAAGATTCCAGGTGGTATGTCTCCTTGGGATGCTGGCCAAAGAGGTATGGGAGGCGGATACCTAGGAGGATTTATTGCATTTTCCTGGACTAAATTATTGGGGCGGATTGGTTCTGCTATAGTATTGTGCTTAGCAAGCCTTATAAGCATATTGATGATAGTTAATAAACCAATAAAAGAAATATCGGCTAACCTAGCCAGCTTACTGAAATCTGCACGACAACAATGTATTAAGTGGTTTTTTTATGAGGAAGGCGTGAATGACAAGCCAAAAATATCGCTTGATTCAACAAATGCCAGAACAGAAGCTATTTTGATAAATCCCTTCCCAGAAATAGAGCCAAGCAGAAGCTCTACAACTACTGATTACAAGGCGAATATTACCCCAGCTTCTAAAGACATATTAGATTCCTATGAAATATCAGCTACGGATGAAGTATTAAGCCAGGAAGAAAAAGTTTCCACTAATTCCATGAGTAAAGAAAAATATAGTTATCAGATTCCGCCTTTGGAACTATTGCATGATATTACCGCCGAAAGGAGCATAGATAAGAAAAATATTAAGGATAGTATTGCAATTTTGGAGGATACCTTTTCTAGTTTCGGGATACTAGTCAATGTTAATCAAGTTAGTTGCGGTCCAGCAGTGACTAGATATGAATTAACCCCAGCCCCAGGGGTCAAGGTAAGCAGAATTTTAAGCTTAACCGATGACCTCCAGCTTAACTTAGCCGCCCCAGGTATTAGAATTGAGGCTCCTATCCCAGGTAAATCAGCCATAGGAATTGAGGTTCCCAATCATAAAGTTTCTAATGTGGGTCTTAGGAATTTATTGCAGTCTGCTAGCTTTAAAAAAATAAAAACTCCTTTAGCATTTGCTTTGGGGGAAGACATTACAGGTAATACCGTTGTGGCTAGATTAAATGATATGCCACATTTATTAATAGCTGGCTCAACTGGGTCGGGGAAAAGTGTATGCCTCAATAGCATTATAATGAGCCTTATTTATAATGCTACTCCAGACGAGTTGAAACTAGTTTTTATTGACCCCAAAATGGTTGAACTTACTATCTATAATGGAATACCACATCTTTTAACCCCTGTAGTTACCGATCCTAAAAAAGCAGCCATAGTTTTAAAATGGATGGTTTCTGAAATGGAGAAAAGATATCGTTTATTTGCTGAAAAAGGAGTACGTGATATTGTACGATATAATCAGTCTGCTGAAGAACATATGCCCTATACAGTGATTGTAATTGACGAATTGGCTGATTTAATGATGGTGGCCCCAGTCGAAGTCGAAGACGCGATTTGCCGCTTGGCCCAAATGGCAAGGGCAGCTGGTATTCATCTTATCGTTGCTACCCAAAGACCTTCCGTCGACGTAGTTACGGGAATCATAAAAGCTAACATTCCTTCTAGGATAGCTTTTGCAGTTTCTTCCCAAGCAGATTCAAGAACTATTCTGGATATAGGGGGAGCTGAAAAATTGCTAGGCAAAGGAGACATGTTATTTTATCCAGTAGGTGCAATTAAACCCTATAGGGTACAGGGTGCTTATGTATCTGATAGTGATATAGAAAAAACAGTGGAATTTATTAAAATACAGGGACAAGCATTCCCTGAGGCGGAACAAATTGAAGTTATTGAGGAATCATTAATGGAGGAAGATTTTGACGAGGACGAATTGTTTTGGGATGCTGTAACTATTTTCGTTGAGGGTCAAAAAGCTTCGGTATCACTATTGCAAAGAAGATTAAGAATTGGCTATGCCAGGGCTGCTAGATTAGTCGATACTATGGAATTAAAGGGCATAGTTTCTGAAATAGATAAAAATAAAAGAAGGGAAATTCTCATTGATACAGAACAATTCGAAAAACTATACGCTAATCGTAAACTATGTTAGTATGACCATGAGAAATATATAAAAGGTGGAGTGTGATGAGACTTACCTCACGTGAACAAGAAATAGTTAATATTTTAAAGAAAAATCCTTTGATTTCTCAGGAAGATTTAGCAGATATATTCGGAATCACTAGATCATCAGTAGCGGTACATATTTCCAACCTTATGAAAAAGGGTGTTATAAAGGGTAGGGGATATGTTTTTAATGAGAAGGCTTCTATAACCATTTTAGGGGAATGTTTATTGGAAATCAACATATTCCACGAGGAAAATGCAAAAGCAGTTATTGACTTGAAACATCTGGCCATACCTATTGAAATTAGCACCATATTTAGCAATTATGGGATTAAACCTAGGGTATTAACATTTCTTGGTAACGATGAAATAGGTGGTTTCTTTTTAAACCAATTACAAAATTTAGAATTAGATACTTCTACTGTATTTAAACATACTAATAAAAGGACTTACAGAAGGGTTTATATTAACCATGAAATGACTTATTCTGAACGCATGTCGGATAAGGATTATAATAAGGCTATAAGTTCTAGGGAATGGGCAATTTTAAATTGTGACTGGCTCATCATCGAAAATCAATTTATTGCTGGCATTATTGAAAGGATTTTACCTAAAAAAAGCGGGGAAATTCCACGATTATGTACTCACATAATAGGAGGAAATTGGCTAGAATTACCTGACTATTTGACTTACTTCTCCATCGTAGTAATGGGAATTAAAAATATAAATGAGGGCCCCTCCTTGATAAACAGAATATTAGGATTGGATATAAACTCCGAACAAATTTTTGTTATAACCGATGGAAATACTGAAATAATCACTCTGAATAAGGGGAAAGTTAGTAATTTTTCCTTATTACCTAATCAGAGTTTTTCCATAGATGATAAGATTCCAGCCTTTTTGGCAGGTTTTATTTACGGCATTTTAAATAATTATCCAATAAGACAAGCGATAAGAATCGCCCTAGGTTCAACATAAAGATATTCTTATACAAAAGCCTAAAATTACAGTCTGTTAGGAGTGAAAAAATGGGAATAGGAGAGAAGTTGAAAAATGAAAGGTTAAAACAAGGAATTTCTCTACAGGAAGTGGAGAAGGACACTAAAATTCGCAAATATTATTTAGATGCGATTGAAAATGAAAACTACAGTGTATTGCCACCCAAAGTTTATGCGGTTGGATTTGTGAAGAGATATGCCAAGTTTTTAGACTTGGATGTTGAAGAGTATGCTGAACTCTTTAAACAGGCTGCTTATGGCACTGAACCCAATGAAATAATAAAAGAACCTCCTAAAAAAATTCGACCCCAAGGGATTGAAAGTTCAATAACTTGGAAAAATGTTTTAGTCGCCTTGGTGTTTCTAATAACTGTAATTTGGCTAGGTGATTATCTAATTACCTATTTTACTAAGGATCATAATATTTCACCGAATAAAGGTCAACAACCTATTGTTGAACAGCACAAAGAGGTAGATGAAAAGTCGGATAAGGAAATCACTCCACCCAAACAACAGACTGGAGTAGAAATAGTGATTGAAGCTAATCAAAATTGCTGGTTAAATGTAGTAGTAGATAATGATTCACAATATAATGCCATACTAAATGCGGGGGAAAATTTAACTTTTAATGGTGCGGACAAGATATACCTAAAAGCAGGTAATGCTGGAGGTATCAAGATTATATATAATGGTGAGGAAATGCCTCCTTTAGGCAATAATGGAGAAGTAAAGGAAGCAACATATACACCATTTTAACAGGAAATAGGAGAATTAAAAGTGGATATTGGTTTTATTAGCTTGGGGTGTTCTAAAAATCGGGTAGATACTGAAATAATGATGGGAATTTTGAAAAAAAGTGGACACAGACTAGTTGACTCCATAGAAGGTGCAGATTTAGTAATAATCAACACCTGCGGTTTTATTGAAGATGCAAAAATAGAAGCTATTGATACTATTATAGAAATGGGAGAATTAAAACAAAAAGGAATAATTGATTATTTAATAGCAACGGGTTGCTTGTCCCAACGCTACGGACAGGAATTAATTAGAGAAATGCCAGAACTAGATGCCGTAGTCGGAATAGGGGATTTTCTCAGCATAGATAAAGTTGTAGAAGAGGTAGAAGATGGAAAGAAAATCATTTTGATTAACCAACCACCTGACAAATATATAGAGAAAGGTTTTAGAATATTAACTACCCCTAAGGGCTCAGCTTATTTAAAAATAACTGAGGGGTGCAATAATAGATGTACATATTGTGCTATACCTTTAATTCGGGGAAAACTTCGTTCTTATCCTCTAAGGGAAATAATAGCCGAAGCCTACAATTTGGTTAAAGACGGTGCTAAGGAATTAGTTTTAATAGGGCAAGACACAGCCTCTTATGGTAAGGATGTAAATTATGAGTATGATTTACCGCAGTTAATCACTCAGCTAGCCAAAATTCCAGAATTGGAATGGCTAAGAATCATGTACCTTCACCCAGCCCATTTAACTGAAAAAACTATAGAAATAATAGCTAGGGAAGAAAAAGTAGTACCCTATATTGATCTGCCTATCCAACATAGGGCTGATAAAATACTTAAAACCATGAACCGTAAACATAATTCTGAAGAATTAATTAATACTATTGATTTATTGCGCAGTAATATTGATAATCTAGTATTAAGAACAACAGTTATGGTAGGTTTCCCCAATGAAACTGAACGAGACTTCAATCAATTATATGAATTCATCAAACAAAATGAGTTTGACTGGTTAGGTGCTTTTAAGTACACAGCGGAGGAAGGGACTGCTTCATATTCTTTTCCCAATCAAATTAATGAAGAAATTAAACAGGAAAGATTGGATAGGATACTCACTCTACAAAGTAAAATTACCCGCAGAAAGAATGTCAATCGTTTGAATTCCAAACAAAGGGTATTAGTATCATCGCGGGTCAGCCCGAACCTTTATGTAGGTAGGGGATACTTTCAGGCTCCAGAAGTTGATGGAATTACGATGATAAAAACAAAAAAAGTATTGGAAAAGGGCGAATTTGTAGATGTAGTTTTAAAGGCAGTAAGAAATTATGATATGATTGGAGAACTTTACCATGAATCTCCCTAATTTGTTAACAATTTTTCGCATATTAATAATCCCTGTTTTTATATTTGTTCTTTTGATCAATACACCTAAAGGAGATTTAATAGCAGCTGGAATTTTTATGGTTGCTGCATTTACCGACACCTTGGATGGTTATTTAGCCCGTAAATGGAAACAAATCACGAAATTAGGTACCATTTTGGATCCTTTAGCCGATAAAATTCTTATTGCAGCAGCATTAATTATTTTAGTAGAAATAGGTAGATTACCAGGATGGATTGCAATAGTAATTTTAGCACGAGAGTTTGCTGTCACTGGGCTTAGGTCGGTAAAGGCTGAAGAAGGTGTAATTATACCAGCAAGCAACTTAGGCAAATTAAAGACTGTTACTCAAATGTTGGCGGTAATATTGCTTATAGTCCAACCAATTTACCAATCTTATATTAATTTACCATTGGGTATTTGGGCTATGTATCTAGCAGTCTTTATTACAATCTTATCTGGTATTGAATATTTTTATAAATTTAATTTAATTGAAAAGCAATAAGATTAAAATCTAATTAAATAAAGGATTTTCAAAATTTTCTCGAAAATGTTTGATAAACTAAAATTTTTTAGGGTAAAATTAAATAATGGTAGAAATCTTAACCAAGTAGTAGTCTATTTTTATATAAGAAGGCTAGGTGGATTAAAAAACTGTTTGGTGGGGGAGAAAGGAGGCTTTTCCACTAATTCATTCATGGCATAGCTATTAGAAACATAACAATATTGGAGGTTTTATTTATGGATTTTAGACTTACTGATGAACACCTTATGTTAAGAAAAATGGTTAGTGACTTCGCGAAGAATGAATTGGAACCTACAGTTGCCCAAAGGGATGAAGACGAAGTATTTGACCTCAATCTATGGAATAAGATAGCTAGTCTAGGTATCTGTGGGATACCTTGGGAAGACAAATATGGTGGTGCAGAAGCTGATTTTCTCAGTTATGTTATTGCAGTAGAGGAGATTGCCAAAGTAGATGCTGGGATGGCTGTAGCGCTGTCAGCTCACACATCTTTGGGTTCTTGGCCCATATGGCACTTTGGAACAGAGGAACAAAAAATGAAATACTTACCCTCCCTATCGTCTGGGGAAAAAATTGCTGCATTTGGCATAACGGAGCCTGCGGCAGGTAGTGATGCAGGCGCCACAAAGACTACAGCAAAATTAGATGGCGATTATTATATTTTAAATGGAACAAAAGTTTTTATAACTAATGGATATTATGCTGATACTTATGTAATTATTGCACGTACAGGCCCCAAAGAACTAGGTTCTAAAAGTATAAGTGCCTTTATAGTAGAAAAAGGAACTCCGGGCTTTTCCTTTGGTAAGGAAGAAAAGAAAATGGGAATCCGTACTTCCGCAACATATGAGTTGGTTTTTGAGGATTGCAAAGTGCCTAAAGAAAATTTGTTAGGCAAAGAAGGTGAAGGATTTAAAATAGGCATGATGATTCTGGATGGCGGCAGAAATGGTATTGCAGCCCAAGCCTTGGGTATAGCGCAAGGGGCTTATGAATTCGCTTTGGAATATTCTAAAGAAAGAGTGCAGTTTAACGCCCCAATTTCTAAACTTCAGGCTATTCAATTTAAATTAGCTGATATGAAAACCCATATAGAAGCTGCTAGATTACTGACTTACCAAGCAGGCTGGAAAGAGGGAATCGGAGAGCCATATGGTTTAGAAAGTGCCATGGCAAAATTATTTGCGGGAGATACAGCTATGTGGGTAACTACCGAGGCAGTACAAATATTGGGCGGATATGGATATTCTAGAGAATACCCTGTAGAAAGAATGATGAGAGATGCCAAGATCACCCAAATATATGAGGGAACTAATGAAATACAAAGGCTAGTAATAGCTAGGTATATATTAAGATAACCAATAAAAGCAGTAAATGATTTTCAATAAAAATGCGACCTTAAATAGGTCGTATTTTTTTGCACTCAATTAATTTCCAGATAATTATTCACATTTAGGACCTTAGTCTATGTTATAATAATTGGGCAAAGGGGGAGAAAAATGATGAAAAATAGCGAATTTAAAATTATTATTACTATTTTTACCCTTGTTTTTGCACTGGGGATATTTTTAGGTGGTTTTACATTATATAATAGGTTTGGAATTGAGGAACCCTTGACAGATGAGTTAGTGAACATAAAGGGTGTTAAACAAGTTTCCGTTAGAAAAGATAAGGATTATGAGATTGAAATAAACTTACAAAATATTAGTAATTTTAATGAAAGCTACAAAAAGATTTTAGCTATTAGTGAAATAAAATTAGGCAAAAACAACTTTGACTTGATTTTAATGGATAAGCCTAATGTCAGGTTAAATGAAATTTTCATAAGTCTTCAACCACTCATATATGAAGCCTTGGCAAAGAATGAATTAGTATGGCTAAATGATAATTTGACTATAATGGCAGAGGAAGAACTTATTGATTACAAATTATTTGTTGATGAAGAAAACTTATATATTCATTTGGCAGATGGTGAATTTTATGTCTATAAAGTTATAAAAAGGTTGCCTGAGCTTGAAACAATTTCATAAGGGGAGAAAAATTAATGAAGGAAATATTAGTAGGAGTAGTTCTAGCATTGATCATTTTTCTAGCAGTTATGGGCATAAATGTTACCCCGATAATAGTATTAATCTTAATTGGGGGAGGATTATATTTTGTTCTGCAAACTTCGGGGGCTATAAAGGTTGGCAGCATCGGGCAGACCGTTAAACAAAGCCATAAAATAAGTTTTGATGATATTGGTGGGCAGGAAACTGCTGCTAATGAACTAAAAGAAGCTTTACAATTCTTATTAAAAATAGAAGAAATAAAACAAATGGGAATCAGGCCATTAAAAGGGGTATTACTTGAGGGCCCACCTGGAACAGGTAAAACATTGTTAGCTCGAGCTGCAGCTAGTTATACTAAATCTGTTTTTATGGCGGTTTCAGGAAGTGAATTTATTGAAATGTATGCTGGAGTCGGTGCTAAAAGAGTAAGAAGTTTATTTGAAGATGCCCGTAAAAAGGCGGCTCATGAGAAATGTAGTGCAATAATATTTATTGATGAATTGGAAGTTTTGGGGGGTAAAAGGGGTTCCCACACTGGTCATATGGAATATGACCAAACCTTGAATCAATTATTGGTTGAAATGGATGGGATTAGTCCTAATGAGGAACCGAGGATCCTTTTAATAGGTGCCACTAATAGGGTCGATATGTTAGATACAGCTTTATTAAGACCAGGCAGGTTTGATAGGCAAGTTCAGGTGGGATTGCCTGATAAACATGGCAGACTCAAAATACTTAAAATTCATACCCGAAATAAGCCTGTTCAAGATGGGGCTGATTTAGCTGAGGTGGCTAGGGCTACTTTTAGTTTTTCCGGGGCCCATTTGGAAAGTTTATGTAATGAGGCGGCTATTTTGGCCATG
Source organism: uncultured Syntrophomonadaceae bacterium (assembly GCA_964514235.1). Taxonomy (GTDB): domain Bacteria; phylum Bacillota; class Syntrophomonadia; order Syntrophomonadales; family Syntrophomonadaceae; genus JAAYRQ01. The sequence goes on from CAZEPV010000005.1 coordinate 65,817, forward strand.
CGTGAAAGCTCCCCATATATTGAAAAGCGGCATTTTATGGAGGCTATTGATAAAGTTATTCTGGGGGAAAAACTTGATCGTAAGCCAAACTTAGTGGAACTAGAAAGGGTTAGTATTCACGAGACAGGCCATGCTATTGTTAGTGAGGTCTTGGAAATGGGGTCAGTTTCATCTTTAACCATAGTTCCACGTGGTAAAGCATTGGGTTTCATGAGAAAGGCCCCCCAAGATGAACAATATTTATATACTAGAGAAGAGTTAGAAAATCAAATTATGGTAACATTAGCAGGTGCTATAGCAGAGGAAATCAAATATGGTAACCGAAGTACAGGTGCCCAAAATGATTTCGCCCAGGCCTGGCGTATAACAAAGCAAATTATAGATGCAGGTCTATCTTCCTTAGGGGTAGTTGATGCAAAAGATATCCCCTCAGACCTTCTATATGGAGAATGCAAAAATATTTTAGCAAAGCTGGAATTAAGGACAGAAAAACTGCTTAAACAACGGGAAAGAGTTTTGCTGGAAATCGCAGATTACCTACTAGAAGAGGAAACAATCGGTAGGGATAAATTAATAGAATTATTAAATTAAAAGTAATAATATATTTAGTAAAAAGAAGACATGAAGGGGTGATTTTTGACCTTGTGTCTTCTTTTCTATATTAAACTTTGTTTAAAGAGGATAAAATATAATTTAAGAAAAGATATTATCAATTAAATTCAAGCAAATATCTTGTTTCTTGCTTATACTATCGTCATACTGATAAATAATTAGGCTAATAAGGGGATGAACAGTTTTAATGAAGAAGGCTTATATTATTTCTACTGGAACAGAACTTTTACTAGGCATGACTGTTGATACTAATGCAAGACATATAAGTCGGGAGCTGGCAAGCTTGGGTATTAAGGTTGTGGGCATGAGCACCGTAGGGGATAATAGGGATAAGATACGTGCGGCCTTTGAATTAGGGGTTAACTCAGCTGATATAATTATCGCAAGTGGGGGGCTTGGTCCAACTAAGGACGATTTGACTAAAGAAGTCGCTTGTGAAGTGCTAGGAGTTGACTTAATCTTATGCAATAGGGAAGTGGATAAGCTAAAAGATTATTTTGCTAGGCGGGATAAGAATATGCCTGAATCCAATTTTAAACAAGCCATGTTCCCTAATAATGCGGTAATACTTGATAATTCGCGAGGCACAGCTCCAGGAATGTATTTGCAAAAGGATGGGCTAGTTCTAGTACTATTACCTGGTCCCCCAAGGGAAATGGAAAAAATTCTAGTTGAACAAGTTAAACCTTTGCTGGTTAAGGAGTATAATTTAACCCAAAATCAGTCTGTTACCAAGATTATAAAAGTGTTTGGTCCAGGCGAATCTCAGGTGGAAGAAATGTTAGCTGACATAATGGAAAATACGCGGGGATGTAGCATAGCTTTGATTGCAGAAGCAGGTGAAATTTCGATTAATGTTACTTCTGAGGGCCAAACTATGAAGGACAGTAAAAAAATATTAGCGGAAATAGTAGATAGAATTAAGCAGAAACTAGGCCGAAACATATTCGGCTATGATAGTGATAATTTAAAAACAATAGTATTTCGTGAGCTTGCAGAAAGTAGATCCACCATAGCTATTGCCGAATCATGCACGGGTGGTCTAATGGCGAAATACTTAACTGACATTCCGGGAAGTTCCACAGTTTTTTGGGGTTCGGTAACCTCGTATAGTGATGAAGCTAAGGTGAAATTGTTAGAAGTACCTTGGGAAATTATAGAATCATATGGGGCAGTTAGTGAAGAAACAGCCCTTGAAATGGCCAAAGGGATTAAAAAGGTCTCAAAGGCTAATTTGGGTTTGGCGATTACTGGGATAGCTGGGCCAGATGGTGCTAGCGGGGATAAACCTATAGGGCTAGTTTATATTGCCCTAGCCACAGATACGGGAACTTTCGTGAAAAAACTAAAATTTGCTGGTGATAGAACAATTATCAGGACCCTAGCTGCCAAAAGTGGCTTAGATATTGTGCGGAGATCAATACAGTTCGGAGGGAGATAGCATGCGGGCATTCATTGCTATTCCCATACCCCCAAATATAAAAAATTTAGCTGCAAGTTTACAAGCAAGGCTGAGTCAGATTAATACAGATGTGAAATGGGTAGAAAAGGATAATTATCACCTAACTCTAAAATTCCTAGGAGATGTTGATCAAAATACTATAGAAAACACTTGCAAGCACCTAGATACTATAACCTTAGACATTCCCAAATTTGAACTTAGAACTAATCAAATTGATTTTTTCCCACATGCCAAACGTCCTCGGGTTATATGGCTAGGTATTTCAGGTGATTTACCCCAAGCAAATTATCTGGTCGACCAAATAGATGATTACTTAGTTAACGAAGGTTTGGAGCTAGGCAGAAAAAGAAGCTTTCACCTGACTTTAGGGCGCATTAGATCTGGAAAAGGGCAAAAGGACTTAATGGCGGCAATACTACAATTGAATAATAAATTAAAAGAGTATAGTTTTATAGCAAATAAATTGGATTTAATGGAAAGCAAACTCTATACCCAGGGACCTATCTATAGGGTATATAAATCTTTTGAATTTAGGGGTTAGGCTATTGACATAATTCGGCAATATGCTTATACTTTAAAAAACGAACAATTGTTTGAGGAGGGAGAAAATAGTGAACAAAGAAATTGATTCTGGCAAAATAGAAGCGCTAAATGTTGCTATTAAAAACATAGAAAAACAATTTGGTAAAGGTTCTGTCATGAAACTCGGGGAAGCAGCAGCTATGAATATTGAAGTAATATCTACGGGTTGTATTTCTTTGGATTTAGCTTTAGGGGTTGGTGGCTTGCCTAGGGGAAGGGTAGTGGAGATATTTGGTCCCGAATCTTCTGGGAAAACAACGGTTGCCTTACATGCAATAGCTCAAGCTCAGGAAGATGGGGGATTGGCTGCTTTTATTGATGCGGAACATGCTCTAGATCCCCTATATGCAAAAAGGCTTGGTGTTGATATTAATAACCTGCTGGTATCCCAACCCGATAGCGGTGAACAAGCCCTAGAAATTGCGGAGGCTTTAGTAAGAAGTGGGGCTATAGATATTGTTGTAGTAGACTCGGTGGCAGCTTTAGTTCCTAAAGCGGAGTTAGATGGCGAGATGGGAGATGTCCATGTAGGCTTACAAGCCAGGTTGATGTCCCAGGCTCTAAGAAAATTAACGGCCCATATCAGTAAATCACAAGCAACTTGCGTATTTATTAATCAAATTAGAGAAAAGGTAGGAGTAATTTATGGTAGCAATGAAACTACGACTGGGGGACGTGCTTTAAAATTTTATTCTTCAGTTCGCATTGAGGTCAGAAGGGGTGAAACCATTAAACAAGGTACGGATATGGTGGGCAATCGAACTAGGGCTAGGATTGTAAAAAATAAAGTGGCACCACCCTTTAAAAATGTGGAATTTGATATAATGTTCGGGCAGGGTATTTCTAAAGAAGGCGATGTCTTAGATATAGGTTCTGATTTAGAGATAATACAGAAAAGTGGTTCTTGGTATTCCTATGAGGGAGAACGCTTAGGACAGGGAAGAGAGAATGCTAAGGAATATCTTAAAAATAACCCCGAGCTTTATGATGTAATAAGTAAGAAAATTCATGAATCGGTTATGGATAAGCAAGATTCTACTAAGAATACCGATGACGCTTGACACTAAAGTATAAAATTACTAAAATCTATATAGAACTTGGTTAGAAGTCGAGCCTTTATTTACTTGACCTGTAAGCCTTAAATTTTTATATATATTTGTTTTATATAGTTTTTAGTCCTTTAAAAGGGATTTATATATATTTTTTTAAAGCAGTCCTTGTTAGGTTAGGTGGTCTAACTGTATTTACCTTTCATGCTTAATAATAAATTTATGCTTTTGTATAGGTAGATATATTAGACTAAAATAGGCACGCTTTCTAAATTAAAGCCGAGTTTTACTCGGTTTTTTGTTTTTTACAGAATTTATAATTTTAAAACTATTATTTTTAATTAATTGGAGGTGAACTAGATTAACACATTTGTAAGCTTTATAGTTATTATATTTTCTTTGGCGGTTGGTCTTACAGCAGGCTATTATGGCAGACGTCTGATAGCTGAGAGTAGAATTGGGGCTGCAGAAGAGGAAGCAGCCAGAATAATTGAAGAGGCCAATAAAGAGGCAGAAGGCAAGGCCAAAGAACTGTTAATAGAATCTAAAGATGAAATTTATCGAAATAGGCAGGAAGCTGAAAAAGACATGCGGGAAAGGCGTAGAGAATTAGACCGCATTGAAAGACGCTTTATGCAAAAGGAAGAAACATTAGATAAAAAAGCGGAAAATATTGAGCGCAAGGAGCATGCAATCCAAAACAAGGAAAAGGAAATTGAACGATACCAACAGGAGTTGGAAATAATACGAACCCAACAACTAAAGGAACTTGAACGTTTATCTGGATTGAGTGCGGAGGAAGCCAAAGATATTCTGCTTTATAATGTTGAACAACAAATTAGGCAGGAAATGGCTATAAAAATTAAAAGTATTGAAACTGAGATGAAGGAAGAAGCCGATAAGCGGGCTAAAAATATTGTTTCCTTAGCCATTCAGAGGTGTGCAGCAGATGTCGTATCTGAAACAACGGTATCTGTGGTAGCCCTGCCAAATGATGAAATGAAAGGTAGAATAATAGGTAGGGAAGGTAGAAATATAAGGACATTCGAAACCTTATCTGGTGTAGACTTGATTATAGATGATACCCCAGAAGCTGTAATTTTATCTTCATTTGATCCAATACGGCGTGAAATTGCTAGGGTAGCATTAGAAAATCTAGTATCAGATGGTAGGATTCATCCAGCTAGGATAGAAGAAATGTTGGATAAAGCCCAAAAAGAAATTGAACAAGAGCTTCGTGAGTTTGGTGAACAGGCTGCATTTGAGGTCGGAGTCCATGGTCTACATCCCGAATTAATAAAAAATTTGGGTAGATTAAAATATCGGACTAGTTATGGTCAAAATGTTCTAAACCATTCGATAGAAGTGGCACATTTAGCAGGTATTATGGCTTCGGAACTAGAAGTCGATGTCATGCTAGCTAAGAGGGCTGGCTTGCTCCACGATATTGGTAAAGCAATAGATCACGAAGTTACTGGTCCCCACATTGAAATTGGGGTGGATTTAGCCAAAAAATATCGGGAAAATAAAGATGTAATTCATGCTATAGCCGCCCATCATGGAGATATTGAACCAGAATCTATTGAGGCGGTTTTGGTACAAGCTGCAGATGCCATATCGGCATCAAGACCAGGTGCAAGGCGGGAAACGCTGGAGGCATATATTAAAAGACTAGAAAAACTCGAAAACTTGGCTGAATCATTTACTGGTGTAGACAAGACCTATGCAATTCAAGCTGGGCGGGAAATTAGGATAGTTGTTAAACCTGAAGAAATAGATGATCTTGAATCTATAAAATTATCGCGGGAGATTGCCCAAAAAGTAGAACAGGAATTAGATTATCCTGGACAAATTAAAGTTGTAGTTTTAAGAGAAACTAGGGCGGTCGAATACGCAAAATAACTTTAAAATAATTTCGATAAAAAAACTAGGATAACGATATGATACCTCCAAAGTAGACAGTCTAATTAAAATTAGATTAACTACTTGGAGGTATTTTTTATTACTATAAGCCATTGATTTTGCACAAATTACCAAGCTGTAGAGGCAGGAATTACCCCTTCTCCTAACGAATCGTTTATTAAAGATCAAAAAAGGGAAGGGTTTTAGTGGGTTATAATTATAATATAGAGTTAATTACGGATTCTATTGGATTTAGGGAATTAAATATAGTTAAATATGATGGCCTAGCTAATGTAATAATATTTGAATTGGCATTTAATTTAGGAACGGATAATAAGCATTTAATTTTTATGCAGGAATTCAAAAATGGCTTGAACTTGTACTTTCACCTAGGTAAAATAAGTCCTATTTTAAACAGTATCGAACTTAAAAAGCAAGGAAGTATAGGTTTTATACGTTTCCAACGCGATCTAGATACAGTTAATCTAAAGGAGTTGAAGATATTTATTGATTTGGCTAATTTAGTTCTAGGCCCTAGTTTAATTAAGGATAATTATACTAGTGAAGTAGATAAACAACTTATTAAACAAAGCTTTTTAAGCCAAACTTATAGTGATTCTAAAAGTAGTTATTTAGTTTATAGACATAATGGACAAGTAGTTGTCCGAAATAGGTAAATGGAGGTATTTGCATAATTGAATATTCTCGTTATTGGTGATGTGGTCGGAAAACCCGGCCGTAAAATTATTAAAGAAACTCTAGCTGGTATACAAAAGGAGTATAATATTGAATTTACTATAGTTAATGCTGAAAATGCCGCTGGTGGAAGAGGATTAACCCGTGAAGTAATGGGGGAACTTTTAACATCGAATATAGATGTCTTAACTATGGGAAATCATGTATGGGATAATAAAGATATTTTTAATTTTATTGATGATGAACATAGATTAATAAGACCTGCCAATTATCCAGAGCCTTGTCCTGGACAAGGCTTTCATGTTTATACAGCGGGTTTTAATATAAAAGTGGCGGTTATAAATATATCTGGTCGAGTTTACCTGCCTTCTTTGGATTGCCCCTTCCGGAAATTAGATGATATTTTGGGCAGCATTGCAGAGGAAGCCGACTTAATTATAGTTGATTTCCATGCAGAAGCTACTTCAGAAAAACTTGCCTTAGGCTATTATGCGGATGGTAGGGTTACTGCACTATTGGGCACACATACCCATATTCAAACTGCTGATGAAAGAATTTTACCACATGGGACTGCATATATTACCGATCTAGGTATGACGGGACCTGCTGACTCTATATTAGGGATGAAGAAGGAAGCTGTGATTAATCGGTTTTTAAGCCAAAGGCCTGCCAGATTTGAAGTGGCCACTGGGCTTGGACAGATACAAGGTGCAATTATAGAAATAGACCCCAATACTTTCAAAGCAAAAAGCATATACAGAATTTCCCAAACAATGTGATGAATAATCTTTTAAAACGAATGATTCAATTTAATTTGGAAAAATATCCATAATTCTTTTCAGAAAAAGCAGGAATTAATTGAAGTCCTTAGAATATTAATGTATAGAGCAGAAAATCTAATATTGTATACATTAATTGAGGGGGTTAATTTAATGGAAGTATTAAAAGTTTCAGCTAAATCTAGTCCGAATTCAGTAGCTGGTGCGCTTGCTGGTGTCTTAAGGGAAAAAGGAGCTGCGGAAATTCAAGCAATAGGGGCTGGTGCAATTAACCAAGCAATAAAAGCTATCGCAATAGCTAGGGGATTTGTTGCCCCGAGTGGCATGGATCTTATCTGTATACCAGCATTTACAGATATTATGATTGATGGGGAAGAAAGGACCGCTATAAAGTTAATCATTGAGCCAAGGTAATGGATTTTCTAGTCGTATTACAGTTATTAAACAACCTGCTTTTTAGCAGGTTTTTTAATTATGTAGGAAATGGGTTCCTTGATAGGTTAAACAGCATTATAGCCTAGTATTTCTGGGTAAATCGGGTTTAGAATAAAAGATAAAAGGTAAACTGTATAAATATACACCTAGGGGGGAGTAATATTCAAAAGATAATAGATTTACATTGTGATACTATATCGCTTCTAACTGAGCAAGATAGTTCATTATTAACTAACGATAATCATTTTGACCTATCAAGGGCTAAAAAGGCCAATATTTTAGTCCAATTTTTTGCTATGTTTACTATGCCTACTGATTCTATAATAGCTCTAAGAAATATTTTATTACAAGTGGAGAAGTTTTTAGCCGAGTTGGGCAATAATAAAAACTGCATATACTTAGTAGAAAGTTATAATGATATTGCAAATAATCCAGATAAAATAGGGGCGATTATGCATTTGGAAGGGGCGGAGGCTATAGGTCGTGATCTAGAACTCCTCAGCTTACTATACCGATTAGGCTTGCGTAGTATGGGACTTACCTGGAATTACCGCAATAACTTGGCAGATGGGGTGGGGGAAGGTGATAATGCTAGTGGCTTGACTAAATATGGCATAAAGGTAATAAAAGAAATGGACAATTTGGGAATGATATTAGACCTATCCCATATTAGTGAAAAAGCATTTTTTGAAGCATTTGATTACTACGACAAACCCATTATAGCTTCTCATAGTAATGTGCAAAGAATTTGTCCGCATCCCCGTAATCTTAGTGACCAGCAATTAAAAATATTGGGCCAAAATGGTGGCATAATAGGTATTAATCAGGTTAGCTTTTTTGTGGGCAATAATAATCCTAGCATAAATGAAATGATAGACCATATTAAATATATAGCAGATTATATTGGTGTTGAACATATAGCATTAGGTTCAGACTTTGATGGGGCTGCAGATATAATTATGGCGGGGATAGAAGATTATAGACAGTGGGAAGATATTTTAAAAAACCAAGGTTTTTCTGCCAAAGATATTGAAAAGATATTATTCAAGAATGCATTACGAGTGATGGAAGAGATTTTAGTTTAAAAATAGGAGAAAGTAAAATGTACGATTTGCATGTTCATACTACAGCTTCAGATGGGGTCCTTTCCCCGGAAGAGGTAATTGATATTGCTATGAAAAATAGGCTTAAAGGGATTGCTATTACAGACCACGATACGGTAACTGGATTAACTATAGCTGAAAGCTATGTAAAAAAACATAAAAACACTTTTGAATTTGTACCTGGAATTGAGATTAACACTGATTATAAAGATAATGAGGTGCATATCTTAGGGTATTTTATTGATTATAATAATAAAGAATTTTTGACGAAGTTAAATAAATTAAAAAATGCCCGATATGAAAGAGCTATCAAGATGATTGATAAACTTAGAAATATGGGCTTAATCCTGGAATTTGCTACAGTTCAAAAATTAGCGTCAGGTGGTTTAATTGCTCGGCCCCATATCGGACAAGCCTTGGTTAATAAAGGTTATGTTTTTTCAGTAAAGGAGGCTTTTGAAAAATATTTGGCTAGGGGGAAACCAGCCTACGTGCCTCGGGCCAAGTATCCACCCCAAGAAGCAATCAATTTGATTAAAAAAGTCGGTGGTGTGGCTGTGTTAGCTCATCCAGGTTTAATTAAGGATAAGGGTATAATTAATGAGGTAATCCAAATGGGAATCGAGGGGTTAGAAGTGTTATATCCAGAACATAGCCCAAAGGAAATAGATGATTTTTTAGGAATTTGCCAAAAGAACAAGCTATTAGTAACAGGTGGTTCGGATTTCCACGGCATTGGAGACGATACTACTAGAAACAGATTAGGTTGTATGGGGATTGACGAAAAAAGATTTAATAAATTGCTAGATTATTCTGTAAAAAAGAATAAAGTTTAATTTTACATAATTGTGCAGGAATAAATAGGGTAAATGTAGAATTAACCAACTGGTGTGAAAAAAGCGAAAGGTTGGTTAGTTTATGAAAAGATTTTTTGGATTAATTGTAATAACTTTAATTTTTATTCATTTTACTTCCATAAGTGCACAAACTAGTGAAACATATATTGTTAAGTCAGGGGATAACTTGTGGAAGATAGCCCAAAAATTTAATACTACGGTGGGTAACCTGCAAGAATTAAATAACCTGGGTGGCGATTATCTACAAATAGGACAAAAACTAATAATTTCATCTAATCCAGACACGGTTAAAAATGAGCAAGCAACTGAAACACCATCTACCGATACTCCTATCCAAACAGAAAATGTTTATGAGGTTAAGGCAGGGGACAACCTATGGATGATAGCTAACCACAACAATACAAGTGTAAATGCTTTAAAAACAGCCAATAATTTAAGCTCAGATGCCTTGTTTATAGGACAACAATTAAGAATTCCATCTGAAAGACAAATTATAAATCAACTCGAGACCCCTTCTAGGGGTAGTATGCCCTTTAGCGGCGATAGAATTGTACAATATGCATCACAGTATCTCGGAACCCCTTATAAATATGAGGGGCAAAGCCCAGGGGGGTTTGATTGTTCTGGCTTTACAAGTTACGTTTTCAGTCAATTTCAAATTAAATTAAACAGAACAGCTGCTGCCCAATACAATCAAGGCACTTATGTTACTAAGGATGAATTGGAAGTTGGGGATTTGGTATTCTTTGCAGGAAATAAAGGCATTAATCATGTTGGAATTTATAGTGGTAATGGACAAATTATCCACTCAAGTTCTCCTAGTAGTGGAGGGGTAATTTATTCATCATTAATGGAAGGCTATTATGCCCAGACCTATGTTGGGGCAAAAAGGATTAGATGATGTGGGGGATTTACTAATGGAAGACTTAGATATATTTGACATTCCTTCTACTATTGTGGGTAGTCGAGAATGGCAGGAACTTATTAATAGGGAAAATGAATTTGGTTCAGATTCATTATTGGATGAATTGCTTGAAAAACGAAACTGGTCTAATGCAGAAATAACATGGGTATTAAAACGCATTATGTTTTTCTATGGTAAAAAGGATACTCTGTTAACCAAAGTTCCCATTGAAAGAATATTTCTTAATTTAACCAATATTCTAAGGACCTATTATTTGCTGATAGATTATACTGATCCTGATTTAGATGATAATATGCGGAGTTATATCAGTAGTAAACTTACTGAAGCAACATGGGGTATAACTTCTAGAACAAGGGATTATATAAACAAATTCTAGGAAGCCGCAGGATCAACAATCAAGGGTTAATTCTAGGGGGAATATTATGGTTAGAGGGACTAGGGAAGAGAACATCAGGAAAATAATTGCTATGGAGGATCGGATTCTAGTCTGTGAACGGTGTGCTGAATTACAGAGATGTAATCACAGGCCTAATCTAGGTAAAGGGGATTTAGAACCTGAAGCAGTATTGGTATTTGAATCACCTAGCAGCTTTACAGATAATCTAGATAATGTTATAAAAATCAGACAGTTGATTTCTAAAATTTTAGGTATTGATAAAATATACCATACTTTTTTAGTGCGTTGTCAGCCAAAAGCATGTCCTTTGCTAATGAACATAAGTTGTTACGGAGACTGTAAATTAATAGATAAAGACAATACATGTATCCTGAAAAATCAGTTATGTGATGGTATTCCTATTAGGCCTACTGATATGCAAATAATCTCCTGTATGACCTATACAGTAGAGGAAATTGATATATTAGATCCCCGTTATGTATTTCTGTTCGGGGAAAGGGTAGGCAACTTCATGCTTAAATCTTGGGGTATCTTTACGGATATGAAAACACCCGACATTCAATACAATGATAATATCTCGGTTGTTTTAGTTAATTACGAGGAAAATTTTGATCACCATCATTGTGAAGAATTAAAGAGCTTAATAAATTCCTAGTTAATGCTGATATTACAAATTATTTGAAGATGTAGTTTTCTACATCTTTTTTAGTGGATAAAATTAAACAAATTACTTGAGAAGATAATCAAAGTATGTTCTTTTGTCCCTTGTTTGTGAATAAGAATTTTTAAAAAGATATGTGGGGGCATTAAATGGAGAACAATCTTTGGTACCAAAAATCAATTTTAGATTGTTTAACAAAATTACAAACTAATGCTGATAGGGGCCTAAATAATAACGAGATTATAAATAGACAAGCCAAATATCAGAATATATTGGATGAAGGAGTTGCCTTTAATCCTTTAGAAATCTTTTTAAAACAATTTACCGACACAATGGTTCTAGTTTTGCTAGGTGCCACAGTTGTTTCTGGAATTATTGGTGATATTGCTGATGCTATTACTATAATGATTATCGTGATTATAAATGCCATATTAGGCTTTGTGCAAGAATTTAGAGCAGAACGCTCTCTGGAGGAAATTAACAAGCTTGCAGCCCCCTATGCTTATGTACTAAGGGAAGGGAAAAAAAACAGGATTTTAGCCAAAGAATTAGTGCCTGGTGATATAATTTACATAGAAGCAGGCGATAAAGTACCAGCAGATTTACGTCTATTAGAATCTTACAGCTTGGAAATAGATGAAGCCACATTGACAGGGGAATCTATACCGGTGGAAAAGGATTCCCTAGCCATATTTAGTCAGGAAATACCCATTGCAGAACAAAAAAATTTAGCTTTTATGGGTACCGCTGTAACTAGGGGTAGGGGAAGAGCTTTAGTAGTAAATACTGGAATGGATACCGTAATGGGACAAATTGCCCAAATGATGAAGCAAGCTGAACGTCCATTAACCCCCCTACAAATTAAGTTAGATCAATTGGGAAAAATTTTAATTCTTATATGTTTAGTAGTATGTGTTCTGGTGGGGATTATGGGGGTCTATCGAGGCGAACCAATTCTCATAATGTTAATGGCAGCTATTAGTCTGGCGGTGGCGGCCATACCTGAAGGTCTGCCTGCTATTGTAACTATTGCGTTAGCTCTGGGTGTACAAAGAATGGCTAAAAGTAACGCCATAATTCGTAAACTACCTGCTGTCGAAACCCTAGGGTGTACAAATGTAATATGCTCGGATAAAACTGGAACCCTAACCCAAAACAAAATGACGGTTACAAGAATCTCCAACTTCGATCAGGTGATTACAATAGAAGGCAGTGGTTATAAGCTAAAAGGCAGGTTTTTAAACAATGGTAAACAAGTCGATGTCTTAAGGGATTTCGCCTTATCCATGACATTGAAAAATGCTTTCTATTGCAATAATGCTAGCTTAAATAGTAAAGGTGAACAGCAGGGCGATCCCACTGAATTGGCCTTATTGGTAATGGCTAAAAAAGCCCATATTAAGAATGAATATAAGAGAATCAGGGAAATACCATTTGATTCAACACGTAAAAGAATGACTGTTGTGGTTGAAAATCAAGGCGAATACTTTGTCTTCGTAAAAGGTGCACTAGACACATTAATAACTTCCTGCACTAGCCTTATAAAACAGGGACAAGTAAAGTCTTTAAAGGATAAAGATAAAGAGTTAATGGTTAAAATGCAGGAAACTTGGGCTGGTGAGGCTTTAAGAGTACTAGGCTTTGCCTATCGGAGGATAACTAAAAAGGAAGTTAACGGACTTACTGATGAGTTATTAGAAAAAGATCTAATATTAACTGGAATGTGTGGTATGATTGATCCACCTCGAGAGGGTGTAACACAGGCAGTAGCTGAATGTATAGGAGCTGGCATAATACCAATAATGATAACTGGAGATCACCCTACAACAGCCAAAGCCATAGCCAATGCTGTTGGTATAACTGATCAAAATAGGGCGATAACTGGAATAGATATAGACGCAATGACAGATAAGGAATTATATAGGAGCGCAATTTCCCTGCGTGTTTTTGCCCGCGTATCTCCTATACATAAAAATAGGATTGTTAATGTATTAAAATCTGAAAATCTGGTAGTGGCTATGACTGGTGATGGGGTCAATGATGCTCCAGCAGTCAAATCGGCGGATATTGGTATTTCCATGGGGATAACTGGTACGGAGGTTACCAAAGAAGCATCAGCGATGATTTTAGCTGATGATGATTTTTCTACAATTATTAAAGCAGTGTATGAAGGGCGAGCAATTTATGATAATATACGCAAGTTTATTAGGTATTTATTAGGATGCAATATAGGTGAAGTTTTGGTTATGTTTTTAGCTTCACTTTTTGGTATGCCTCTTCCTTTATTGCCCATACAAATATTGTGGGTAAATTTAGTAACCGATGGCTTGCCTGCTATGGCTTTGGGGGTGGAACCCCCAGAACCAGAAATTATGAAACGAAAGCCTAGGCTAAAAACAGAAGGCATTTTTGCACGTAGACTGGGCCTGACTATTATTGGACGTGGAATTTATATAGGCATTATAACCTTAATTGTGTTTACGATTGGCTTAGTCTACTGTAAACTTAGTGGAATTGCAGATTTAAATCTTCCTAGAACTATGGCTTTGACCACTTTAGTATTTTGCCAACTTTTTTATGTTTTCGAATGTAGATCCGAAAATTATTCAGCTTTCGAATTAGGTTTTTTTAGTAATATTTTCTTACTGGTTGCTGTCTTTATATCTGTAATTTTTCACTTAGTTATAATTTATACACCATTTTTCCAAAACATTTTCCAAACTGTTCCTTTAGTAAGTTGGCAATGGTTACTAATTTTATTCTTAGCAGGAGGAAAGATAATTCTGAAAAATATTTTCTTCTTGCTTAAAAGTTTAAGAAGAATTTTCATTTAATTACTTTATTATGTTAAAATATTTAGGAAATATAATAATTATTAAATAAAAGACAAGCTTGAAAGATCTACTAAGAAAGGTTGATTGTTCTGATGGTTAAAAGCATGACTGGTTTTGGTAAAAGTCAACTAGCTGAAAAGGGGTATCAGGTTATTTGCGAGATTCGTGGGGTAAACCACCGTTATCTTGATATTAGTATTAGGATTCCCCGCCGTTATATAGTCCTAGAAGATAAGATAAAGGAGGAACTCAAACGATTTGCTACCCGAGGTAGATTAGAAATAAATTTAAGCATTGAGAAAACCGATGAAAGTGTAAGGAATATCAAGCTTGACAAAGATTTGGCAATAGCCTATCATAAATATTTGAAGGATTTGGCTGAAAAACTCCAAATATCACCCGAAATCAATGTTATAGACATATTTAGATTACCCGATGTATTTAACCTACAAGATGAGGAAGAAGATATAGAAACGGTCTGGCAAGTTCTGCAAGAGGCCATTGCCACAGCTATGTCCGATCTTGTTATAATGCGTACCCGTGAGGGTAAAAATCTAGCTGAGGATATCCTCAAGCGCAATGAAATTATATTAGGGATTGTAGGAGAATTGGAGGAAAAGTCACCAAATGCAAGTCGGGAATATACCGAAAAGTTAAGTATGAAGATAAGGGAATTAATTGACTGTGAAGCAATTGATGAGCAAAGGATTCTTATGGAGGCCGCTATATTTGCGGACAAGATAAACATTACTGAGGAAATAGTACGGCTGAGGAGTCATATTAGTCATCTAGATGAATTATTACTATCAGATGAAAGTGTAGGTAGAAAATGTGATTTCTTAGTTCAGGAAATGTTTAGGGAAATTAATACCATAGCGTCCAAGGCTAACGACTTAGATATGAGCCGTATGACAGTAGATGCTAAAGCAGAATTAGAAAAAATGAGAGAACAATTACAAAATATAGAGTAATGGGAGGTGAATCCGGATAAACCGGAGTATTAATGGATATTAAACTAGTTAATATAGGATTTGGCAATATTGTAGCAGCAAATCGTATTGTAGCAATAATAAGTCCAGAATCTGCACCTATAAAAAGAATTATTCAAGAAGCTAGAGAAAAAGGCATGCTAATAGATGCTACTTATGGTCGTAGAACCAGGGCAGTTATAGTTTCAGACAGTTCTCATGTCATTCTTTCGGCGGTACAACCCGAAACTGTAGCAAATCGCCTTAGTTCTAAAGAAGCAACATATGATGAATAAAAAGCAGGAAGTGTTTTAATAAAATGAACCGTAAGGGTATTTTATTTGTTATATCAGGTCCTTCAGGTGTAGGCAAAGGTACACTTAAGGAATCTTTATTATCAAAAAACCCTAAACTAAAGAATTCTATATCGGCTACGACCCGCCCAGCAAGAATTGGTGAAGTGGACGGTAAAGATTATTTCTTTTTAAGTAAGGATAAGTTTCAGGAGTTAATAGATAATGATGAATTATTGGAATGGGCTACCGTATATTCTAATATGTATGGTACACCTAAAAAGTTTGTGCAAGAAAACTTGGAAAATGGTGTAGATGTACTGTTGGAAATTGATATTCAGGGAGCTTTACAAGTCAAGGAAAAGAAGCCAGATGGGGTATTTATTTTTTTAGCACCACCTAATATTGAGGAATTGGCTAACAGGTTAATAACTAGGGGTAAAGATTCACTTAATAGTATTGAAGAACGATTAAGGGCTTGCCAAAGTGAAATGGATTATGTTAGGGAATATGACTACTTAGTAGTAAATGATGATATAGATGAGGCTGTATCCATAGTCCAGGCTATTATAATAGCAGAGGGAAATAAAATTAAAAATATAAAATACGAGGTGAATTAAATGATTCCTCCATCAACCAAGGACTTAATGTCTATCGCTGATAGCAAGTATGCTGTAGTGGTAGCTGTAGCCAAAAGGGCTCGGGAACTTTCAGAAGAATACAAGGAAGATGAAAATTATAGATTGTCCAACATGGTCACAAAATCATTAGAGGAAGTATTAGAGGGAAAAATAATTATAACTACTGATGAAAAAAGGGAATAAGTAAGGAGGTTTAGTTATGGCAAAAACTATCGGTATAGGGGTAACAGGTGGTATTGCCTCATACAAGATTGCTGATTTAGTTAGTAGTCTTAAAAAGGAAGGTTTTGAAGTCATTGTTATGATGACTAATGCTGCTACTAAGTTCATAACCCCTTTAACACTTGGGACCTTATCTGGGCGAGAAGTAATAATTGATATGTGGGATGATTATAATGAATTTCAGCTTCCCCATATTGATATTGCCAAAGAGCTCGACTTACTCGTTATTGCACCAGCTACTGCTAACTTTATTGCAAAAATGGCACATGGCATAGCAGATGATTTCCTATCCACATTATTTGTGGCCAATATAGCACCCGTTTTAATTGCTCCATCCATGAACACTAAAATGTATGAAAATAAAATAGTACAAAATAATTTATCCATGTTAAAGGATTATGGCTTTAATATTATGAAACCTGGCACAGGACATTTGGCTTGCAATGATATTGGTAAGGGTAGACTACCTGAAATTGAAAATATCCTATATGAAATTAAGCAAATTCTTCTACTGAAAAAAGATTTAAAAGGCAAAACGGTAATGGTTAATGCTGGCACCACCTGTGAAGATATTGATCCAGTTAGATTTATTGCTAATAGGGGTTCAGGCAAAATGGGTTATTGTATCGCTGAGGAAGCCTTGAAACGCGGGGCAGATGTAATCCTAGTAAGTGGTAAAACTAGTATAGATCCACCAGAGGGAGTAAAATATATTCCTGTATGGAGTGCCGATGAAATGTGCGAAGTTATGGAGAAGCATCAGGCTAATTGTGATGTAATAGTTGGTGCAGCAGCTGTTGTGGACTTCAAAATTGCGGATATTGTCGATCAAAAACTCAAGAAAACTGAACAAGAAACAGATAAATTGGTTTTGGAGCTAGTAGGTACACCCGATATTCTAAAAACACTCGGGAAAAATAAGGCTAAGAACCAGGTTATGGTAGGTTTCGCTGCTGAAACTAATGATATAATTGATAATGCAAAGAAAAAGTTGGAAGTCAAAAATCTCGACTTTATTGTAGCTAATGATGTAACTCAAGAGGGGGCTGGCTTCGGTACTGATACTAATATAGTTACTTTTATCACCCGTAGTGGGGACATAAAACCTTTGCCATTAATGAGTAAAGAGGGGGTAGCAGCTGCCATTTTAGATAAGGTAGTTGATATATTTATAGATTTTTAAGGAGATGAAGGTATTGGCAAAAAAACTGTTTACTTCTGAAGCCGTCACAGAAGGACATCCAGACAAAATGGCAGATCAAATTTCTGATGCTATTTTAGATGAAATTTTTAAGCAAGATCCATACGCAAGAGTGGCTGCAGAGACTTTGGTAACTACTGGTTTAGTGTTGGTATCAGGGGAAATTACTACTTCTTGTTATGTGGATGTTCCACAAATAGTCCGTAAAACAATTGAGGAAATTGGTTATACTAGGGCTAAATATGGATTCGATAGCGAAACTTGCGCAGTGCTAACTGCTTTGGATGAACAATCTACTGATATTGCCATGGGTGTAGATAAGGCTTATGAAGCTAAAAAAAATGAGGTCAATGAAGATAATTTTGCATATGTAGGGGCTGGGGATCAGGGCATGATGTTCGGTTATGCTAGCAATGAAACTGATGAATTAATGCCTATGTCGGCTTTATTAGCTAATAAAATGGCATTTAGGTTAGCCCAGGTTAGAAAAGAAGGGACTATTTCTTATTTAAGACCAGATGGGAAAACCCAAGTTACTATCGAGTACGAAGGTCATAAACCCATTAGGGTAGATACTGTTGTTGTATCTACTCAACATCATCCAGAGGTTGATTCAGCTACTATCGAAAAAGATATTGTAGAGCATGTTATAAAACCTATTATTCCGAAAAATATGTTGGATGAAAATACGAAATATTATATAAATCCTACTGGGCGTTTTGTCATAGGAGGCCCTCAAGGTGATTGCGGTTTAACGGGTAGAAAAATAATCGTAGATACATATGGTGGTATGGCTAGACATGGGGGAGGAGCATTTTCGGGAAAGGACCCTACCAAGGTTGATCGTTCTGCTGCTTATGCGGCTAGATATGTGGCCAAAAACCTTGTAGCTGCAGGAGTTGCTGATTGCATTGAAATTCAATTAGCCTATGCTATAGGGGTTGCTAGACCCGTCTCAGTAAGGGTAGATACTTTTGGGACTAATAAGATACCTGAGGATAAAATAGTTGAATTGATTGAAAATAATTTCGATTTACGCCCTGGTGCCATTATAGAAGATCTCAAATTACGGCGCCCTATTTATAGAAAAACTGCAGCCTATGGTCATTTCGGGCGAGAAAATGAAGAATTTACATGGGAAAGGACCGATAAGGCGGGAGAAATAAAAAAACAAGCGGGATTATAAATTGGCATATTAGCTCAAAATCATTTTGGAGATTTATATCATGTATTGCAGCGTAAAGGCGGGGCTATTCCCGCCTTTACCTTTAGGGAGAAGATTAAAGTGAATTATGCTAATGTCTTGGTTAATTTACCTTCAATTGCTTTAAATCAGGTTTTCACATATGCCATACCTGAAAGATTTAAAGGTAAGATTGAACTTGGTCAAAGGGTTCTAGTAGAATTTGGTTCTAATAGGCTCGAGGCATATGTAATTGCCTTGCAAAAAGAAACAAAAGTTGGAAATGTAAAAAATATAATACATGTATTGGATAATAAAGCGATCATAAATCAAGAATTATTAAAAATAGCCTATTTCATGGCAGATAATTATCTTTGTCCAATTTCCACAGCTTTAAATGCCATGGTACCTAAGGCCATCACAAAATCTAGGGCCCAGGTAATTATACCTATGATAGAAATAGAAGATTTCAATCAGATGTCCCATCTAGAACATTTTTCGGAACTTTTCTATAAACTGTGGCAGGATAATGAAATAACATTAGCAGCTAGTAAAAGCTATCTCAAGGATGGGGACTTGGAATATTTAAGTTCGCTTGGTGTCATTAAAGTTATTAACAAATATAGGCAAAAGCCTGCTAAATTAAAAGGTTATGTCTACTCGTTGAATGTGGAATATACACAGTCAGATATCGAAAAGCTAGTCAAGAGGGCTCCTAAACAAGCTGAAATTCTACAAGCTTTGCTAAAAAACAATATAGCTTGTGAATGCTTAGAAAAGAAATACAATAAAAATTCTATTAAAACATTATTAAACAGGCAAGTAATCGTTAAAAAGCTGGTTCCTACTAAATTTATGGATAGTAAAATTAAATTAACATCCGCACAAGCAGAAGCTATAAAAACAGTAAATAATGCCCTAAGCAAGGGCAATCAGGAATATCTGTTATTTGGGGTAACTGGCAGTGGAAAAACGGAAGTTTATATGCATATAGCGCAGCATTATATAGAAAATGGTAAAACAGTTTTAATGCTTATTCCAGAGATTGCTTTAACTCGTCATTTAGTCGATGTAGTTTCCTTGCGGATTAGCAATATTGCGGTATTACATAGTAATATGTCTAATGGTGAAAGGCTAGAAGAATGGGAAAGAATTAAAAATGGTGATGTTAGCCTAGTTTTGGGCACACGCTCAGCTATTTTCGCTCCTTTGTCTAACTTGGGTTTAATCATAATAGATGAAGAGCAAGAAAATACCTATAAACAAGAAGAAACCCCTAAATACGATGCAAAAGAAATTGCAAAAAAAAGAGCATTATATAACGATGCTATTATATTATATGGTAGTGCTACACCTTCATTGGAACTTTTTTATAGGGTTCAAAACAATGAAGTGTTTATGTTAAAATTAGAAAGTAGAGTTGGTGATGCCGAGCTACCAGAATTTCATATTGAGGATTTAAGACTAAGTAAAAAATTGTCTGCCGATATATTATCCCCCTACTTAAGGAATAGAATATTGCAAAAGTTGGAAAAAAAGGAACAAACTATTTTATTTATTAACCGTCGGGGGTATTCACCTATAACCCTATGTAATAAATGTGGGGAGATACTCACTTGTCCCTATTGCTCTGTAGGTTTAAACTATCACCAAGACTTGCATGCTAACATATGTCATTACTGTGATTATAAAACAGCTTTATCTGAAAATTGTCCCAAGTGTGGCAGTAAACAATTAATACAAACAGGAACAGGTACTCAAAAAGTCGAAACAGAGGTAAAAAGGCTATTTCCTCACGCAGTAGTAGAAAGACTAGACCTCGATGTAAGCCGAAAAGGTATGCAAGAAAAACTTTTACAAAGTATGGGAAAAAGGCAAATTGATATTCTTATTGGTACCCAAATGGTTGCCAAGGGGCTTGACTTTCCTAATGTCTCTTTAGTTGGAATTGTTGATGCAGATAGCATGTTAGCTTTACCAGATTATAGGGCTGCCGAAAGAACATTTCAGTTAATTGTCCAAGCAGCAGGAAGGGCAGGCAGAGGGGGAAAAGTTGGGGAAGTAGTCATTCAAACATACAGTCCTGAGAACCCAATCATTGGGTGGGCAGCAGAACAAAATTATATAAAATTTTATTTTGAAGAGATAAAACTTAGAAGGATTTTAAATTATCCTCCTTTTTCATATTTACTTAGAATAGTAGTTTCCTCGAAAAACCAGACTCAGGTAATCGAATATATTAAATTAGTTGGACAATTAATAAATGAAAAAATTGATGCAAAAGAGGATTACCTTCAAATACTAGGACCTGCACCTAGTCCCATTCATAAGATTCGTAATAAATATAGATATCAAATAATCATAAAAAGTGACAATATGTTATTATTAAAAAGTATTGGCTATTATATTAATACTGAAATTAAATTTTCCAATGCTAAAGTAGATTTAGATATAAATCCCTATAACATGTGGTAAGGAGGTATAAATATGGCAGTTTATAAGATTGTGACTGTACCAGAAGATGTACTACGGCAAAAAGCGAAGCCAGTTAATAAAATTAATGCTGGGGTATTAAGACTGCTGGATAATATGAAAGATACTATGTATGCTTATGATGGTGTAGGTTTAGCAGCCCCACAAATAGGCGTATCAAAAAGGGTAATTGTTGTTGATATAGATGATTCTTTTTATGAACTAATTAACCCAGAAATTATTGAAACAGAGGGTGAGGAACCTGGTACAGAAGGCTGCCTAAGTATTCCTAATGTAGTTGGTGTAGTTAATAGGGCAAAGCAAGTAAAAGTTAAGGCTATAAATAGGGAGGGTGAAGATGTTAATATAACTGCGAATGATCTTTTAGCTAGGGCTTTCCAACATGAAATAGACCATCTTGATGGAATTCTTTTTACTGATAAAGCTGTAAGTATAAAAACAGAAAACAACAAACAGGAGGAATGATAGTGAAAATATTGTTTATGGGCACCTCAGAGTTTGCTGTTCCAAGTTTAGAAAAACTAATCGAAAATGATTGTTCTATTGTCGGTGTTATTACTCAACCGGACCGACCTAGGGGAAGGGGGAAAAAAGTTTCATTTACTCCTATAAAAGAGCTAGCCATTGAAAAAAAATTACCCGTTTATCAACCCAAGAAAATAAAAGACCCAGAAACGATTAATTATATTTTAGACATGGATCCCGACTTAATTATAGTAGTATCTTATGGACAGATTATTCCAGTAGAAATACTCGATTATCCACGCTATGGTTCGGTTAACCTCCATGCCTCCTTACTTCCCGAATATAGGGGTGCTGCACCAATACAAAGGGCAATCATGGATGGTAAAAGAATTTCGGGCATTACTACTATGTTTATGGATGAGGGGCTTGATACTGGGGATATTATTATGCAAATTCCCATTCCAATAGCAGGGGATATTAATCATGGTGATTATGAAAGCTTATTAGCTGTAGAAGGGGCAGAATTATTACTTGATACAGTCAGTGCTATACAAAGCGGTTCTATGCCCCGAAAAAAACAAGATGATAGTAGAGCTACATATGCCCCAATGATTACTAGGGAGGACGAAAAAATAAATTGGCATAAGACTGCCCAGGGCATTCATTCCAAAATTAGGGGGCTTAGTCCTAAACCTGGGGCATACACAAGCATAAATGGAATTAAGGTTAAAATATTCAAGAGTAGTGTTGTGGAGGGAAATAAAGTAGGGGAAATCGGTGAAGTTGTGGCTATAAATCAAGATAGTTTCACAATACAAACGGAAAAAGGATTATTAGTGGTTGGCGAAGTTCAAAGGGCAGGCAGACAAAGAATGAGTGTAGGGGATTTTTTAAAGGGGTTTACCTTAAATAAAGGAGACTTGCTTGATAGTTAGGGGTATATATTTTGGAAAGCAAGAAGCGATTATATGTAGGTTTATTAGCAGGAAGTTTACTCTTTGTTTTAATTTTAATTGGATTAGTATGGTACTTGCTTATTAATCGTGATATAATTATTAGCCAAATATTATTAATAATAATAGCAGCATTAACGGTAATCATTTTTATTATCCTGGGTACTGGTATTATGTCAATAGTAATAATGATTATAAGGTCTAAAACTATTCCTTCACTCGAAAACTTGACCTATATAGCTAATGATTTACTATTTCCTTTAACTATTTTTACTGGTAAAATAGTAGGGATAAAAAAAACCAAGATTTTAAGTTCTTATGTGGAGGTTAATAACTATCTTGTTAAGGCGAAACATCTTTATATACCTAGTAACGAAATAATGATTTTATTGCCCCACTGTTTACAAAATTCCGATTGTAAAATAAAAATTACCAATAACATAGATAATTGCAAAAACTGTGGAAAATGCAAGATAGGGGAATTAAAAGAATTAGCATCTGAATACAATGCGCTTATAAAAGTTGCAACTGGCGGAACTCTGGCCCGTAAATTTATACTAGAGAACAAACCGAAAGGTGTAATAGCTGTGGCTTGTGAAAGGGATTTATCTATGGGGATTCATGATACTGGTATATTACCAGTCTTAGGGGTCTTAAATATAAGACCAAACGGTCCTTGTTTCAATACAGATGTGGATGTAGATGAGGTTAGGGATGCTTTGCTAACGATGTCAAAAGGAGGTATTTAAATTGACTTACTTAATATTAATAGTTCCTGCACTATTACTATCACTTTATGCCCAATTTAGAGTAAAAGCAACTTTTAATAAATATACCAAGGTTAGGGCAAATAAAGGCATGACAGGTGCTGATGTAGCTAATATGATTTTAAGACAAAATGGTATGAGTCATGTAGGGGTTGAACAAGTTAAAGGTAGTTTAACCGACCATTATGATCCTAGTGTTAGGATCGTGAGATTATCCGAAACTGTTTATGGTAGTAATTCTATTGCAGCCGTAGGCGTTGCTGCACATGAAGTTGGGCATGCCATCCAGCACGAACAGCGATATGGCCCATTGGAACTAAGACATAGATTGGTGCCAGTTACCAATTTTGCTTCTGGTGCTTCTTTTCCGATATTACTTATCGGATTAATTTTTTATAATTTTAATTTGGTCCTGTTGGGTATAGCACTATTTTCCGCAGTAGTTTTATTCCATATAGTCACTTTACCTGTTGAATTGAATGCTTCGCGTAGGGCTGTAGTACAATTAAGCCAGTCTGGCATTGTTAGTGCGGGTGAAGCACCGATGGTAAAAAAAGTGTTGGGTGCAGCTGCTTTAACATATATAGCTGCTACATTAGCCGCTGTTGCAAATCTACTTTACTATGTAATGATTTTTATGGGGGGTAATGAATAATTAGGAATGTATACACAACAAAACAAGATGATCAATATTAGTCAAGGACGCATATTAGCAGCAGAAATTATTTACGAGGTAAGTGAACATAAGGCCTATACTAATATTGCATTGGAGAAATACTTAAGAAACTCGAAATTACCCCAAGTAGACAAGAATTTAGTTACTGAAATTGTTAATGGAACTATCCGCATGATAAAGCACCTAGACTGGGTGCTTAATCTTTTTCTAAAAAGCGATATAAAGGGAGCAAACCCCTGGATAAGGGTTATATTACGCATGGGTTTATATCAGATATTATTTATGAATAAGGCTCCCAATTATGCAGTGGTTAACGATGCGGTAGAATTGGCTAGGAAAAAAACTAATCATAACTTGTCCAAACTAATTAACGGGGTTTTAAGAAATATAATAAGGAATCTCGATGATATCGAATATCCTAAAAAGGCTACAAGTAATTATTTGGCCACATATTATTCACACCCGAAGTGGTTGGTGGAAAAATTACTGGATAATTATACTTATTCTGATTTGGAACAAATTTTATTATATAATAATCAGAGACCTAGGCTACATGTAAGGGCTAATACACTTAAGACAAGACGAGATGATTTAATAGATATACTAGGCAAAGAAAATATTGTATGTGAACCTAGTAGACTTTTACCGAATGCTATAAATATTAATAAATTAAATTTAAGCCTAGTTGATTCAGCCGCTTATAAGGAAGGTTTATTCTACATACAAAATGCGGCATCTATGTTAGCCACCCTGATATTAGACCCTAAACCACACGATTTTGTATACGACTTGTGTAGT
This sequence comes from uncultured Syntrophomonadaceae bacterium, assembly GCA_964514235.1. GTDB lineage: Bacteria > Bacillota > Syntrophomonadia > Syntrophomonadales > Syntrophomonadaceae > JAAYRQ01. The sequence continues at coordinate 90,771 of CAZEPV010000005.1, forward strand.
GGAGTAGGGGGCAAAGCTACTCATTTAGCGGAATTAATGGGCGACCAAGGTAAAATACATTGTTACGATATTTATAAGCAAAAATTAAAGATACTAAATATTAATGCAAAACGTTTAGGGATCAATATAATTACTACTAATCTAAAAGATGTTCTTACTATCGAGACCCAGGAATTAGCCAATGCAGTTTTGTTAGATGCCCCTTGTTCGGGATTAGGTGTACTAAATAGGCGATCCGATTTACGGTGGAATATAAAGCAGACCACATTACTTGAACTAAGGAAACTGCAATCTGATTTGCTGGCAAGCGCGAGTCGGCTGGTTAAAGTTGGGGGCTGTGTATTGTATGCAACCTGTACCATAAATCCCTTGGAAAATGAAGGAGTAGTAAATAAATTCCTGAATGAAAATAGGGATTTCGGCTTAACTGGCTTTGAAGATAGAATTTGTGATTTTCCTTTGGTGGAAACTGATCGTGCTGCTGCACGACATGGTATGTTAACTATTATTCCTGGCAAATATCAAACTGATGGGATGTTTTATGCTCTTCTAAGAAGGAAGGATGCTGGATAAATGGAAGGTGTAAAAACCGAATTATTGGGATTGGACATATCTGAATTAGAATATTTTGTAACCTCTATTGGGGAACCCCGTTTTAGAGCTAAGCAATTGTTTAATTGGATGTATAATAAAAAGGAGCATTCTTTTTATGAAATGAGTGATTTGCCTAAAACCCTTAGGTTTAAATTAGGTGAAATAGCTAAAATATCTATACCTAGGGTACTAAAACAGAAAGTATCTATAGACGGGACTAGGAAGTATCTAATTGAATTTAAAGATAAGAAAAAAGCTGAGACCGTAGTCATTCCCCAGCAGGCAGAAAATACTAACAAATATACAATATGTCTTTCCACTCAAATAGGTTGCCCAATAGCTTGTAGTTTTTGTGCTACTGGCTTAGGTGGTTTTCAACGCAATCTCACCTATTACGAAATAGTAGGGCAATATTTAGCCTCGGCGAGGGAGCTCGAGAGGAAAGTGAAAAATGATGGTGACAACCTAATTACTAATGTGGTTTATATGGGTATGGGTGAACCAATGTTAAATTATAAAGAAACGATTAAATCAATACATCTACTTAATGATCCCAAGGGCATTAATATTGGGCAAAGACACATTACTGTATCTACTTCTGGTGATGTCCAAGGCATCAGAAAACTTGCTGAAGAGGGCTTGCAAGTCATTCTGGCTGTATCATTACATGCTAGTAATGATGAACTTAGAAATCAACTGGTACCCTTAAACCGAAAATACCCTTTGGGGGATTTAATTGAAGCAGTAAAGTATTATATTGAGAAAACTAATCGCAGGGTAACTTTTGAATATATTTTATTAGATGAAGTAAATATGAGTAAATTAGATGCGGATAATTTAGCTAAATTAATTGGTCCTTTACTAGCTAATATTAACCTTATTCCATATAATGAAGTTGATTCTTTAAATTATAAGAAACCATCCAAAAATAAAGTGAATACATTTTATAATTGGCTTATTAATATGGGGCTTAATGTCACTATTCGGGAAGAAAAGGGTGCAGATATAGAAGCTGCATGTGGGCAACTAGCAGTAAGAAACAATCTTAAAACATGCTAATTTGTGGGGGAAGTGGTATTTTGATACGTGTTGTGGGTTTATCGGATATCGGTTTAATTCGTAGCAGAAATGAAGATAGTTTTTTAATAAATAAAGAAGCAGGTATATTTATTATTTGCGATGGCATGGGGGGCCACAAAGGTGGGGATGTAGCTTCCGATATGGCTATTAAAACGATAACTGAAGAACTTAATAAAAATGCTGATTTGGATATAGACTTAATAAATCAAGCTATCAGGAAAGCGAACCATGATATATGGTTGGGTGGTATTGATAATCCGGATTTATTTGAGATGGGAACTACCCTTATTCTAGCTAAGATTTCAAATAAAAACCTGGACCTGTTTCATGTTGGTGATAGCAGGGCTTATTTATTAAGGGGAAATGAAATAATACAATTAACAAAAGATCACACATTAGCTGAAAAAATGCGGCAAAAAGGTGTAGCTAGTGCAGAACGGGAATCATATAATCATATACTTACTAGGGCTTTAGGGATAGAGGATAAGATAGAAATTGATAATATTTCTCTGGACTTGCAAGCGGATGATTTTATATTGTTGTGTAGTGATGGTTTAAGTGATATGCTTACTGATCTAGAATTGTTAGAAATAATAGAAGATGGTCATGAACTTGACATTATGGCCCATAGTTTAATTAATAAAGCAGTAAGTAAAGGTGGCCGCGACAATATTACTTTAATATTGATACAGATTTAGTGGGAGGTAAGTGACTTTGCAAGGCACTATTTTAGTAAATCGATATGAACTGATAGAAAAAATCGGTGAAGGCGGAATGGCCGTAGTATATAAAGCTAAATGCCAAATTCTAGATAGAATTGTAGCAGTTAAAATACTCAAGGAAGAGTTCTCCAATGATAGCAATTTTATAGAAAAGTTTCGTACTGAAGCCCATTCTGCTGCTAAGCTTTCACACCCCAATATAGTCAATATTTTTGATGTTGGTGAGGAAAATAATATCCATTTTATCGTTATGGAGTTTATTGAAGGTGAAACATTAAAGGAACTGATCGCCAAAAAATCCCCTTTAACAAATAATATGGCCCTGGATATTGCAGTAGCAATTTGTGATGGTATACATCATGCACATGAAAAAGGGATTATCCATAAAGACATAAAACCCCATAACATACTTATTACTTCTTCCGGAATAGTAAAGGTCGCCGATTTTGGGATTGCCCATGCTACTAGTAATAAAACTATAACTTTCGGAGGGGGAGTTGTAGGCTCAGTACATTATATTTCACCAGAGCAAGCTAAAGGGGAGCCAGTAACAAGGGCTACCGATATTTATTCAGTAGGTTGTGTTTTGTATGAGATGCTGACTGGCAAAGTCCCTTTCGATGCGGAAAGTCCCATTACTATTGCCTTGAAACATATTCATGATGATCCTATATTACCCCATGAACTGAATCCGCAAATCTCTGCAGAACTTGAAAATGTTATTTTAAAAGCAATTTCTAAGATTCCTAGTTATAGATATAATTCTGCAGAAGAAATGAAAGATAGTTTATTATATTTTAGTTCAAGCAAAAACAATAAATATGAGCCTAATCATGAAAATGGCAAGACTCTTATTATGCCCGCATTATCTAATGAGGGGAATGATGAATATTTGAGAAAGAGAAGGGTTAGAACCGGTAGGATTACTATCTTAATAGTCGCCATAGTCGGCCTTTTATCTGGGATTCTTTTTATGGGTTTTAACAACTTTTTTGGTACTGAAGTTGTTGTTCCTGATATTGAGGGACTAGATATAAAAGAGGCACGAGCGGAATTAGAAAAAAATCACCTGAAAATATTAGTTGATCGGGAAGAATTTAGCAGTGAGTATGATCTCGACCAGGTGATTTCGCAGGAACCTAAAGATGGTATGAAAGTTAAATCGGGTCGGGAAATTAGAGTAGTTCTAAGTAAGGGGCTAGAGTTGTATGATATCCCAAACGTAGTGGGGCACAAAATAGATGAAGCCGAATTACTAATTGTTAATGAGGGTTTTGAAGTAGGTAAAACAGATAAAATTTATGATAGCAAATATGGAGAAAATGTAGTAATTTCCCAAGATCCTATCTCAGGCAAAAAGGCAGAGAAAAACACCATAATCAATTTAATGATAAGCCAGGGTGAGCCACCAGAACGCATACCTATGCCTAAATTAATTGGATTAAATCTTAATGAAGCCAGAAATGTATTAAAGGAAAACAATCTTATTTTAAAGGAAATTGAACAAGAGGAAAGCTCCGAGTATTTTTCTAATATCGTAATCAAACAAGATACAGGGGCTGGTGTCTTAATTGATGAAGAGACAAGTGTGGTTTTGACAGTAAGTAAAGGGCCTGGACCAGTAGCCCAAACTAGAGCTATAGAATTCGAGCTTCCCCATGAGCAAGATTATTATAAAGTTGTAATCCGAGTAACCGATGCCAAAGGTAAAAATGAGGTATATAATGAACTACACCAAGGTGGGGAAACTATCTATGTAGGTATTAGCTATTATAGTCCAGGAAAAGCTGAAGTATTATTAAACGGCAAGCTATATGATACTTTTAATTTATAATATGGAGAGGAATTTATGAGTGATGAAGGGCTAAAAGGTTTAATAATCAAAAAATACAGTGGTTTTTATTATGTACAAGATAGTAAAGCTGATATTTATGAATGTCAGCTTAGGGGAAAAGTTAAAAACCAATTAATTTTAACTGGGGATAGGGTTCTAATTACACCCTTGGCAGATAAAAAAGGAATAATTGAAGGTATCTTACCTAGAAGAAACGAACTTTATCGTCCCAGGATAGCTAATGTTACTAAAGTACTGATAGTAATGGCTAATAATCGACCCCAACCTAGTCTTATTTTGCTAGACAGACTATTATTCCTGGCTAAATATAAGTCAATTAAACCAGTAATCATCGTTAATAAAACAGATATTCCCGCGACAGATAATGCAGTACTAATAAAGGAATATTATCCTAAACTGAATATGAATGTAATTGAAACATCTACTAAAACAAGAATGGGTTTAATTAGCTTAGAAAATGAAATAAAGGATGAAATTGCAGTCTTGGCAGGTCCTTCAGGGATAGGTAAATCTAGTCTATTAAATTTACTGATTGAAGGACTAGATATTAGAACCCAGGAAGTAAGTGAAAAAATTGGTCGTGGTCGTCATACTACTAGGCATGTTGAACTTTTTGCCCTTGGTAATGGGGGGCTCATCGCGGATACACCTGGCTTTAGTACTTTAGATCTTCCACTACTGGATAAATACGAATTGGCCCACTATTTTCCGGATTTTATGCAATATAATTCCGCTTGTAAATTTAATGACTGCCTCCATTGGAAGGAAAAAGATTGTGCTGTTAAGGAAGCTGTATCAGAAGGAAGTATTGCTAAATTTCGTTATGAAAATTACATAGTTATGTTAGAAGAAATTATAGAAAATGTGAGGTACTAATTTATGACTATTGTGGCTCCTTCAATATTATCAGCTAATTTTGCTAGATTGGCTGAGGATGTAAAACTAGTGCAAAATGCTGGTGCTGATTGGCTTCATATAGATGTAATGGATGGACATTTTGTGCCTAATCTTACAATTGGTCCACAGCTGGTAGCAGACATCAAACAAGAGACATCATTATTTTTAGATGTTCATTTAATGATTGAAAAGCCCGAAAAATTTATAAATGCTTTTCATGAAGCTGGGGCTGATTTGTTAACCATTCATTTAGAAGCCTGTACACATTTACATAGGATTGTCCATATGATTAAAGAATTAGGGATCATGGCTGGTATTGCCTTGAATCCTGCCACACCTGTAAGTCTGGTAAAGGATATTATTAAGGAAATAGACCTTATATTAATCATGAGCGTAAATCCTGGATTTGGGGGACAAACTTTTATTCCCCAAGCCATTGAAAAAATCAAAGATGTTAGAAATTTAGCTTCAGACAATCATAAGGATTTATTAATACAAATTGATGGAGGAATTAATTTAAATACCGCTTATGAAGCTGTACAAGCTGGTTGTAATGTATTAGTGGCTGGTTCATATATTTTTAATTCGCCAAATATTAATAAGGCAATACATGACTTAAAAAATATAACTTTAACTTGACCATTAATATGACTAATGCTACTATATAGGCAACTTAATATGCATATCTTCTTCGGGGATGGGTGTAATTCCCTATCGGTGGTACAGCCCGCAAGCCTTTTAAGGCATGATTCGGTGAAATTCCGAAGCCGACAGTAAAAGTCTGGATGGTAGAAGGAGTGTTATAGCGTATGGAAATAGGCATTTCCATACTAGATACTTCTGTATGTATTTTTATAACCCGATGAAAATCGGGTTTTTATTTTATGGAGTGAAGAGATGAGTCTTTTAAATGACGACTATTATATGGATAGAGCCCTAGAGCTAGCTAGAAAGGGAATGGGACGGACTAGTCCTAATCCTGTGGTAGGTGCAGTTATAGTTAACCATGGTGAGATTGTGGGTGAAGGCTATCATAAGAAAGCTGGCACTTTACATGCGGAGATTCATGCTTTAAATGTAGCCAAACTTAAAGCTCGGGGTTCCAAAATGTATGTTACTTTGGAACCTTGTAGCCATTATGGCAGAACCCCACCTTGTACCGAAGCCATTATCAGGGCAGGTGTAAAGGAAGTCATAGTAGCAACCTTAGACCCTAATCCCCAGGTGGCAGGTAAAGGAATTAAGTTTTTGCAAGAGGCTGGTATTAAGACTAGCGTGGGGATAAAAGGGGAGGAAGCAAAAAGACAAAATGAAGTATTCTTCAAATATATTACAAGGAAAACACCTTTTATATGTATGAAATATGCCATGACTTTGGATGGTAAAATCGCTACGTATTCTGGGGATGCAAAATGGATAAGTAATGCAAAATCCAGGAATTATGTACATCAGCTCCGCGACATTTATGATGCCATTTTGGTGGGTATCGGAACAATTATAGCTGATAATCCCACCTTAAATACCCGCCTAGAAAAGGAAGATGTTAAAGATCCTATCCGCATTATTATTGATGGCAAACTTGAGCTCCCTTTTGAAAGTAATATTGTCCAGACTAGCAAATTGCAAAAAACTATAATTTTTACGGCAGAAGGGTATGAACAAGAAAAAGCTGCAAACCTAATGCAAGCTGGTATAGAAATAATACCTATAGCTGGGGAAGCGGATAAATTGGACTTGAATGAGGTAGTTGATAGACTAGGTGATATGGGCATTACAAGTATCTTAGTAGAAGGTGGTGCCCAAATTAATGCTAGTTTTTTGGAAAACAAATTAGCTGACAAAATCCTATCTTTCATTGCTCCTAAAATTGTAGGGGGTAAAGCCCCTTCACCTGTAACTGGCCAGGGGATTAAATTAATGAGGGATGCTTATGAATTTAAACTAATTGAGGTAGAACAGTTTGGTAATGATACTTTAATCAAAGCATATACGGGGTGGTGATTTTAATTTTTACTGGAATTGTAGAGGAACTAGGCATAATTAGGCATATTAATCAAAGTGCTAAATCTATAAAAATCAACATTGGGGCTGATAAAGTAGTAAAGGATGTTCAGATAGGGGACAGCATAGCTGTTAATGGAGTATGTTTGACAGTTATAGAGTATAGTGCTAACCACTTTGTGGCAGATGTTATGCCTGAAACAGTGGCAAAAACTAACCTAAAAGAACTTAAACCTTCCAATAAAGTTAATTTGGAAAGAGCTTTAAGCTTGGGGGATAGATTAGGTGGTCATTTAGTACAGGGACATGTTGACGCAGTTGGTAGTATCCTAAAGAAACAAGCTATGGATATAGCTATACTATATGAAATTAAGGCACCATTGGAAGTATTGAAATATACTGTTCCAAAAGGTTCAATAGCTATAGATGGAATTAGTTTAACCGTAATAGACGTTTTTAGTGATAGTTTTACGGTTTCCCTAATACCACATACTGCGGAAAATACTAGCTTAGGATTTAAAAAGCCTGGTGAGACCGTAAATTTAGAAAGCGATATTTTGGGCAGATATGTCGAAAGGTTGCTAATATTTAGCCAGGAAGCAACTGGGGAAAAGCCCTCATTAAATTACAGTTTTTTAGCCGAAAACGGATTTTTATAGGGAGGAATATACGATGTTGAATACAATAGAAGAAGCAATTTTAGATATTAAAGCTGGTAGGATGTTGATTGTGGTTGATGATGAGGATAGGGAAAATGAGGGGGACATTATAGTTGCCGCTGAAAAAGCTACTCCGGAAATAATTAATTTCATGGCTACTCACGCAAGAGGGCTAATTTGTGCTCCTATGACTGGGGAAAGATTAGATGAATTAGAAATCCATGATATGGTGGTAGACAATACTGATAATTTAGGAACTGCCTTTACTGTATCGGTAGACTACACAACAACCACAACTGGTATTTCAGCCCATGAAAGGGCAGCGACTGTTAAGGCCTTAATTAATCCTGCTAGTAAACCTGCAGATTTTAGAAGACCTGGACATATATTTCCTTTACGTTATAAAGCAGGGGGTGTATTGAGAAGAACAGGCCATACTGAAGGTTCCATAGATTTAGTAAGGTTAGCTGGTCTATATCCTGCTGCAGTTATCTGTGAAATCATGAATGATGATGGGACCATGGCTAGATTGCCACAGTTACTGGAGTTTTCTGCTAAACATGATATAAAAGTAGTCTCTATTGCTGATTTAATTGAGTATAGGAGACGCACAGAAAAACTAATTAAAAGGGTGGAAGATACAAAATTACCGACCAAATATGGTGATTTTACAGCAGTAGCATACGAATCTGTTTTGGATGGACAGGGCCATTTAGCCTTAGTAAAGGGTGAGTGGGAGGAAGATGAACCGATCTTGGTAAGAGTCCATTCTGAGTGTTTAACGGGAGATGTGCTTGGTTCCAACCGCTGCGATTGTGGGGAACAACTTGCTCTAGCAATGACCAAAATAGAAAATGAGGGCAAGGGAGTTTTACTCTATATGCGTCAAGAAGGAAGGGGTATAGGCTTAGTGAACAAAATTAAAGCCTATAAATTACAAGATATGGGGCGAGATACAGTCGAAGCAAATCTTGAATTAGGCTTTCCTGAAGATTTAAGAGATTATGGAATAGGTGCCCAAATTTTAAGCGATTTGGGAGTTAGAAAAATGAAATTAATGACCAATAATCCCAAAAAAATAAAAGGTCTGGAGGGCTATAACCTAAAGGTTGTGGAAAGAGTCCCAATTGAAATGGAATGTAAAGTAGAAAACGAAAGATATCTCAGGACTAAAAAAACTAAAATGGGACATTTGTTAGCTAATTTATAATTTTAAAGGAGTGGTGAAATAAGTGGTTAGGATTATTGAAGGTAATTTATTGGGGGAACAACATAGGTTTGGTATTGTAGTGGCAAGATTTAATGAATTTATTACCAGCAAATTGTTGTCTGGCTGCCTAGATGCTTTGTATCGACATGGAGTAAAGGAAGAGAATGTTGACATAGCCTGGGTTCCAGGGGCCTTTGAAATACCATTAGTAGCACAAAAGATGGCTACCAAGGATTATGATGCTATTATATGCCTTGGTGCTGTAATTAGGGGTAACACTCCGCATTTTGAGTATGTTTCAGCTGAAGTAACTAAAGGAGTAGCCCAAGTAGGATTGAATGCAGGGAAACCTGTAATCTATGGGGTAATTACAACCGATACAATAGAGCAAGCTATCGAAAGGGCAGGAACCAAAGCAGGTAATAAAGGGGTAGATGCAGCCATAAGCGCTATAGAAATGATCAACCTTTTTAAGGCAATATAAACTATCTGCCCAATCGGGGTTTAGACTGAAAGTTTATTATTAATAATTATTCATTCCAGAACGTTTCAAAAAAACAACCACAATCCACACATGATGCGCATATGCATCATGTGTGTTCTTATTTGTGAGAAAAAAGAATTAATAATTACGCGAAAATGGCGAAAACTTAGACTATAAGGGGCTAAATCGGGCTCGTAAGGGCAAACTATAATATTAAAGCATTCATTTATTCTTGGCATATAACTTGCAATATTATTAAGTATATAAAATAAAATTACCTAACGATGTTTATAAATAACTCTATTATTAAATCATGGAAAGCAGCTAAAGCTTAAACTAGTAAGGAACACAGCTATAAACGAATAAAGATAGGAAAGATTTAACATATAATAGCTTTAGCTCTTATATAGGCTTGGTCCCAGACCCGATACCTTAAAAATAATGCAGCACAATTTGACCTAATTATAGTGGTTATAACTTTAATGTTAGATACTGTGACTTATGCAAAAATGATTAAGTTTTTAAAAAGTAAAAGATAAAGCAATAAATATGGGAATGGTGAAAAAAAAGTTTTCGGCTATCACTAGATTATAAATTATATTAATAGATCACAAATTGAGGACCAAGCCACTTATTAAAAACCAAAAAGCGAGAAATAAATTGCAAATAAGATCTCCTGGTTTCATGGTAAAACTTCAATAAATCTCCTTTTTAGGTGGGAAAAGTTAGCCCACCTAATTTAGTTTAACTTAAAGTCTTTGCAAATAGTCGAAAAATAAAACAAATTTTTACTTGCTTTTTCAAATCAATTGTCTTAAATTTTAATATGATATTGAAATAGACGTAGATTTAAATTAACGAGGAGAGATTAAAATGGAAATTGCAGGTTTAGTCGTAATACTATTACTAGTTCTAACCCTACCGTTTGCAGTTAGACTAGTAGAGGAACAATTAGAGGCTTTCCTATTTGTAATGGGTATAGCAGCAGCCTTGATTTCAGGTGTAATGAACAAGGAACTAATAATGAATGCTTTGCAGCATCCTATACCTATTGCCACTGCAGTATTTGTCGCGGGGGCACTTTTTTATATTTTTAAGGATAAGTTCCAGGCATTTATGGAGAAAGTTTTTGCAGCTATACCCGTACCAGTTGTCGTATTCCTAATTGTTGTACTGTTAGGATTATTCTCCAGCATAATTACAGCAATTATAGCCTCAATTATATTGGTTGAACTTATTTTTATCCTTCCTTTGCAAAGGAAAGATAAGATCGTAGTAGTAATACTGGCTTGTTATTCAATCGGTTTAGGTGCAGCCTTAACTCCGATTGGTGAACCATTATCAACTATAGCTATTGCGAAATTAAATGAAGAGTTTTTCTATTTATTAAAGCTTTTAGGCAAATTTATTATTCCTGGTGTAGTCGGATTTGGGGTTCTTGCAGCACTTTATACCTCCTGGACAATTCGCAAGCAAGGCCAGTTAGCAGTTACAGTTGATGATTCATTAGATGATGAACCTGAAATACAAGAAGAGACATGGGCAGGTATTATCATTAGGGCCTTAAAAGTATTTCTTTTTGTTATGGCCTTAACTTTTTTGGGGGAAGGTTTTGCCCCATTAATCGATAAATATATACTCACTTTAGACTATAGATTACTGTACTGGGTAAACTCCATATCGGCAGTGTTAGATAATGCCACTTTAGCCGCAGCAGAAATTAGTATTAAAATGTCAGTTATGCAGATAGAAGCTATCTTGATGGGATTAATTATTGCTGGTGGTATGCTAATCCCTGGCAATATTCCCAATATTATTTCCGCATCTAAACTTAAAATCACCAGCACAGAATGGGCTAAGATAGGGGTTCCAGTTGGTGTAGTTACCATGGCACTATTTTATGTAATTTTATTTGTATTATAGGACTAATAAAAGAAAACAAAAGCGACAGGTTAACCTGTCGCTTTTTAAATTAGTTTTTTGTTTAGCTAGATTTAAAATGCCGGTACACAAGCACCTTGATATTTTTCTTCCAAGAAACTTCTTATTTCTTCTGATTGTAAGGCTTTAGCTAATTTTTGTATATCTTCTCTATTCTCATCACCAGCTTTTACTACTAATATATTAGCATAAGGTGAATCAGTAGGTTCCATGGCAATAGCGTCCTCCACTGGGTTTAAATTACCTTCTAATGCATAATTACTATTGATTACACAGATGGGTAAATCCTCTAAAGCCCTTACTAACATGGGAGCATCCATCATTTGGATGACAATTTCCTTAGGGTTTTCTACTATATCTACATCAGTTGCTATTAAGCCTGCATCCTCTTTGAGTGTAATAATCCCTTCATTTTCTAGTAATAAGAGGGCTCTACCCCCATTAGTTGCATCATTAGGAATTCCGACAGTAGTTCCTTTGGGTATATCTGCCAGATTCTTAATCGAATTAGAATATACACCCATCGGTTCACTATGTACTTTTACCACCTCAGTGAGGCTTGTATCATTTTTGTCATTATATTCCCCTAGGTATTGAACGTGTTGGAAGAAGTTAGCATCAATCTCTCCATCATTCAAAGCTGGGTTGATTAAAATATAATCTGTATATTCTTTAATTATTAAATTAATACCCTCTTCAGCCAAGGTCGGTTTTACTATTTCTAATATTTCACTATGCGGCTTTGCAGTCGCACCTACGATAAGGGCATCACCTTCTACCTTTTTCTCACAACCTGTTAATAGTCCAAACGCTAGTATTAAAGATAAAACTAACACTAGATACTTTTTCACCAATAATTACCTCCTTTTATTAACAATATTAGCCGTAGCTTTGTCACCAAATATTTGAATTAATTGCACCATTAATATTAAAATAATTACTGTAGCCCAGAGAACTGTATGTTGGTATCGTTGAAAACCATAATAATAAGCTAAAGTACCTAATCCACCTCCCCCTACAATGCCAGCCATGGCTGAATATCCTACCAAATTAATAGTAGTTATGGCAACTCCTAAAATAATTGAAGGCATGGCTTCTGGAACTAAAACTTTAGTAATAATTTGCCAAGCATTAGCCCCCATTGATAAAGCAGCTTCAATTAAGCCCCACTCAATTTCTTTTATCGATGTTTCTACAAGTCTGGCTACAAAAGGAATAGCTGCCAAAGTTAAAGGTACAATAGAAGCCGCTGTACCTATAAACCCCCCAACAATCAATCTGGTCAATGGAATAACCAGGATTAAGAATATGATGAAAGGGATTGAGCGGACTGTATTAACTATGGCCCCTAACACCCGATTAAAGGGTAGGTTCTCCAAAATGTGCCCCTCATCCGTTGTAACTAGAATAATTCCTAAAGGTAAGCCGACAAAATAGCTAAGGAAAGTAGATATGGCGATCATATATATGGTTTCCCAAGTAGCCCATAGTACCTTTTCTACTACCCAGGCATTATCACCTAAAAACATAAAAAAGATTGAATTAATATCTAGTGCAGTAATTATTTCAAGCATTTTTAAGCACCTCAATTTCTAAACCCTGCTGATGTAAATAGGCCAAAGCATCATTGATGATCGCAGCTTCGCCTATAAATTCTAAAACTAAATTGCCAAAAGGTGTATCTTTTATCCGATCAATATTCCCATATAAAATATTAACCTTAATGTCAAATAATCTAATCATGGAAGAAATTATAGGTTCACCTGCTGATTTGCCTATAAAGGAAACACGAACTAAGCGTTTATATATATCATTTTCCAAAGGAGTTTGTAAAACAAGATCTTCAGGGATTTCATTGTTAACTATGGCTTTAATAAAACTTTGCGAAGTAGGTGTACCTGGATTAGAAAAGATAGTAAGAACATCGCCGACTTCGACAATTTTAGCATCATCTATAACAGCCACCTTATCACAGACTTGTTTAATTACATTCATATCATGGGTAATTAAAAGAATGGTAATATTAAGCTGTTGGTTGATATCCTTAAGTAATTTCAAAATAGACCTAGTAGTTTCGGGGTCTAAGGCTGAAGTAGCTTCATCAGAAAGTAAAATTTTAGGGTTGTTGGCTAAAGCCCTAGCAATTCCGACTCTTTGCTTTTGTCCTCCGCTAAGTTGGCTAGGGTATACTTTGGTTTTATCAGTAAGTCCTACTATTTCTAATAGTTCATTTACTCTAGCCTTAGCTTCAACAGGCGGCACTTTAGCTATTTCGAGGGGGAACATTATATTATCAAAAACTGTCCTAGAAGATAATAAGTTAAAATGTTGAAATATCATGCCGATCTTCTGCCGAGCATAACGCAAATTCCCCCTGTCAAGGTTAGTTACATCCTGCCCATCTACATTTATTATGCCCTTGGTAGGCTTTTCCAACATATTTATACAGCGGATCAAGGTACTTTTACCTGCACCACTCAAACCAATAATACCAAATATTTCCCCTTGGTTAATTGTTAGGCTAACATCATCCAAAGCTAAGACTTCATGGCTAGGGGTTATGAAAATCTTAGTAAGATTACTTATTTTTATCAATACTACGGCCTCCTAATTAATCTATCTACAGAGATGGCTCATTTTGTAAAATGATTTTGTTGACTTTATTGTCCCTGATATGAAAAAATATACTGCTATTGTTATCTGCCCCATAGGCTACATCAAAATCTTTTGTATTGCCAACCTTGGAAACAGAGCTATAATTTTCACCATATGCGGTGACCACTTTATCAAAATTATCTCCAATACAAATATCCCTGCTAGTGAATACTTCCTCTTCACTTATATGAATTCTACTTAATATATTTTCCTTTTTACTAAAGGTAAATAAGCAATCAAAATCAACTGGACTATAGATGGTGCTTCTACCAAGGGTCTTACCATTAGGTAGGATATGCTTAACTTCGTCCCAGGCGAAGGAACCAACTATAACTTGTCCCTGAGGTAGGTTTACAGTAAAATCATCAATACTTAAAATTGTGTCTTCAGAAGGGTATACTACTTCCAATGGTTCCTGATTATTAGCTATATAAAAGCCTATAGTATAGACTATTACTACTATTGCGATTACGCATAGGATCTGATACTTAGTTTTCATAGAAACAACTCCTTTAACTATTTATAGATTTGGGAAATAATATACAATTATTTTATTCCATATATGTTATTATACTCTTTGGCAGTAAAAATAGGTAGGTGTAGGATGAACAATCAGTTAGCACCCGTATGGGAGAATAAAAGATACCATACTTTAAATCATCATTTAAAGAAAAGATTTGGCCAAAAGATTTTTAAAATATCCTTAGATGGTGGTTTTACCTGTCCGAACCGTGATGGTACTTTAGCCAAAGGTGGCTGTTTTTTCTGTAGTGCAAGTGGTTCGGGGGATTTTGCGGGCAACCGTGTAGATAGAATAAGTGACCAATTTGAAAATATAAAAAAGGTGATGCACCGTAAATGGACCCATGGTAAATATATTGCATATTTCCAAGCTTTTACTAATACTTATGCCCCCACGGGTATCTTATCCAATTTATATGAAGAGGCTATAAATCAACCTGGTGTTGTAGGGTTAGCCATAGCTACTAGACCAGATTGTATTGATGACAATGTTATTAACTTATTAGCTGAATTCAATCGGAAAACTTATCTTTGGGTAGAAGTAGGCCTACAAACGGTGCACGAAAGATCGAGTAGGGCTATGAATTTACAATACAATTATGAAACATTTTTAACTGGACTTGAAAAGTTACAAAACAATGGTATAGAAACTTGTACCCATATTATTTTAGGCTTACCGGGTGAAAGTCCAGAAGATATGATGATTACCGCTAAAAGTATAGCAAAATTGCCCATTCAAGGCTTAAAAATTCATCTACTTCATTTAATGCAGGGTACCCCTTTGGCCAAGATTTATGCTAAAAACCCATTTCCACTTTTAAGCCAAGAAGAATATGTAGGCTTAGTAGTTGACATATTGGGAATATTGCCCCCAGAGATAGTTATACATCGCCTAACTGGAGACAGTCCTAGAGACTTATTAATCGGGCCCCAATGGAGTCTTAATAAATGGCAAGTCCTAAATAATATAGACAATCTTTTAATCAGTAGAAATACTTGGCAAGGCAAATATTATTAAAAGACCCTTTATTCAAAATATATTTTAAGAAGCCTTCCATTTCTAGATGTAGATTTTATCCAATAAGGTTGGCTTTTATCCTTTATTCTTATTCTGCTATCTTCCAAATTATAAACATCCCTGCCATATTCAAATTCATAACGACTTATAAGCTCAACTCTATTAAAATTGCGATAATTATTATTTATACGAATTTCTATTTCATCACTAGTGTATTCCCTACCAGAATTGTCATCAATAAACACTATATCATCATGGTCAATATAATCGTCGTAGTAATCATCATAATATCTATCATATTCACAATCGATTATTAACTTATTGTTTCTTTCGCGTATTTCTTCAATTGGCATCCAAGAAGTTTTACTATTATTTGTCCTAATGATCCTAACATCAATCCGATTCGGTCTATACTTGCTATTATCTATAATTATATAATTATCATATATGTCAATTTCAATTTCTTCTAAATCATAGTAGCTTGATTTGCCATTTATCCTAAACTCTAGATTGTCTATTCTTGTAATCTTATTGCCGCTTCTATCATAGACTGCTTCAATATCTGCAAGGTAGAGATTGGACCAATAATCATCAGTCCTATGCCTACCTTTACTTAGGTCTAAGGTAGCCAAATTGTTTACCCAGTAAACACCTTCAATAATATAATAATCATCCTGAAGTTTTACGGATAAACTGTGTTCAGATAAATTATAATTAATACCCCCGATACGCAGAAGATTAGCATTAACAATTTCAGCATCAGATAGGTAATAAAAACTAGCCTTATTATCAATATAAATTTCTACATAGTCGGGATTGTATCTATAACCATCTACAGACAAAGTAGAAATCCTAGTTGAGGAGGGTTGGTGGATAGCTGGAGGGGGTGATATATTCGGGGGATAACTATCATAATAAGAAGGAAGATAATTTACTTTGCTTAAAAAGCTAGTTAATATTATAGCTGCTTGGGCTCTAGTAATATAGTTATAGGGTTTAAATTCCCCATCAGGATAGCCTGTAATAATGCCCTCTTGCTGGGCGGCTTTTATATAACCTGCATAGGGGTTATTGTTAACAATATTATTATCTTTAAAAGATGCAAAAGCATAATTAGGTGGATTACCCAAGGCCCTCATTACCATTGCAGCAGCTTCGGCACGATTAACGGCTCCGTCCTGGTTAAAACCTCCAGGATATTCGCTGGCGTGTATGATGCCTTGCCTGAGTCCTTCATTAACTTGGGCTTCAGCCCAATTGTTATTATGCAGATAGCCATAGGCAGGACTATTATTCATACATCTAAGGAGGACAGATATAAATTCAGCTCTAGTCATGGTATTATCCGGTAGGAAGTTGCCATCAGGATAACCCTGTAGGTATCCTAGGTTAGATAAATCGCTAATATAAGCCTGTGCCCAATGATTGGAAGTATCCTTAAAATCAATAGCTAAAACACTTGCACTGTTCAAAAAGGGGAATATGGATAAAAGCAAGATAATAATTATGCGCCTCACAATATAACCTCCAAGAATCTTAGTAACTTAATCATAACAAAAAAATAATAGTTATTGGGTAGTGATTTATATTGACTTAAGTCCTACTTAAGGCGATAAAAAAATATAATGGCTAATATATAAGCAAGGCAAAGGATATCTATACCTAAACTTAGAATAGGTAAATATGAATAATAATTTTAGGATGGAGGGAAGCAAATTGGACATTATAGAAGTTCAGTTCAAAAAACTTGTAGAATGGGCGAAAATTCCCGAATATGAAACAAAGCATGCTGCAGGCTGTGATATAAGCGTAGCGATTCAGGATGAAATGGTACTATACCCAAGTGAAGTTAAAAGTATTTCCACTGGTTTTGCCATCAAAATCCCCCAGGGTTACGAAGCACAAATTAGAAGTAGGGCAGGGATGGCTAGGAAAGGTCTAGTTGTCGCTAATGCACCTGGGACCATAGATGCTGAACATGTGGGAGAGGTCAAAATACTTCTTTTAAATGTAACTGATAAACCTATAAAAATATTACCCCATCAAAAGGTTGCCCAAATGGTATTTAGCCCAGTAATAAAAGCTAATTTCATAATTAATTAACCTATATTTAAAATGAACCCCTAGGGGTTCATTTTAAATATGGAAAGAACCATTAAGACGCTTTTGCAAATAATTTCTTTTCCAAATATTTCTGCAAATAAGCAAAAAAGCCCCTAGCGAAGCAAAGATTATGCTAATTCTATTTATGGAATTTATAAGGGAATTTTTTATTACACTTATTAATATAAGGGGATTAGTAGTAATCGAGGTTAATAATTTACTTTGCTTGCCAATATTATTTAAAAGATAATTATCCATTAATATACCACTTATATAGGCTATAACCATTGTTATTAAAGCCGAAATCAAAATCCCATATCCTAGCCACTTTATGCTAGTAGAACTTTTTCCTACTAAAAGAAGCAAAACTATAAATAATATTAATAAACAATAGGGGGTATATTTAATTAAACTATAATAGTTTCTATAGTTATCTATTTTATTATTTAATTCTATTTGTGAAAGACCCAAAACTTGTGAAATTTTCAATGAATCGGGCCAATTAGCGTTTTTTATAATTGTATTAGCTACCGCTTGGGGTGATTCTATTTGGAATAATTCTAGTTCTTCCGACTCGTATTTAGCCTCCAGGTTGCTAATTAGATTATTTTCCAGAATTGTTTTACGCTCTTTAAGTGGAACTTCTAATTCTAAGTGATGATTTTGACCTTTAATATAATCAATGGTTTGGCTTATAAGTTTTTGGCTTTGATGTTCTATCCAATCATTAGAAAAAGCATCATTTATTGCAGGTGTCAGTACATTACATATTGGTTCTGAAAACAAGTGGCCAGATGTTTCTTTCATAGATAATAAGACATAGTTTTGGGGCAAATCATGTAGATTATGTTTTACTATTAGTTTATTATAGTAATTGGGGTTTAGTATTGTAATTTTAAATCCGATTAGGACTTGGACAAATATTGAAGCTATAATAGTAAGTATAACCAGCATTATTAGTATAGTAGTTTGAATTTTACCCATTTATAATCCCCCATGAAAATTAGTATTCTTGCTGCTGAACAATTTTTGTATAAAGAGTTATTATCTTAAGCTTTAAATCAATTAAATGATACAATAAAATCTTACACATTTGAAGGAGGAATATATCTAATGAATAAATATCAGCTTAATGCCAATGATTCAGTTTTACTTGTGATTGATCTCCAGGAAAAATTAATGAATGCTATGAAGGATAGGGAAAGGGTATATAAGAATACAAATTTACTCCTCGCAACTGCTAAACAATTGAATATTCCGGTTTTGCTGACTGAACAATACCCCAAAGGGCTAGGTCCTACCGTTGAAGAGATAAAAAGCAATTTACCTGAACATCACTATACGGACAAGATTTCTTTTTCGGCTTGTGTAGATAATCTCCTAGGTGAATTGAAAAATTTAAATAAGAAAAATGTAATTGTTACTGGTAGTGAAACACATATTTGCGTTTATCAAACAGTACGTGATTTACTGGGTTTAGAATATAATATACATTTGGCCCAAGATGCGGTTTGTTCTAGAACCGATGAAAACTATCATAGTGCTTTATCTCTTATGCAGCAAATGGGGGCGGTTATAACTAATACGGAAACTATTATTTTTGATTTGTTAAAGGTAGCGGGAACTAAGGAGTTTAAAGCTATTTCACCTTTACTTAAATAGATGTAGCCTATTATTACTTTTGTTCTGAATATTATGTGGTTGGAAAATAAACTAATGATGTAATTTTATTTATTTTGTATTAGAATAATAATAATGAAAAGTGATGGTAAAATTAGGAGGTTTTAATTATGGGGAATAAGAAGGCTTTAAAGTACAAAAAAGAGGATGCTATTGGGATAATTACATTTAACCAACCCGATTCTTATAATTTAGTTGGACCTAATGTCCTTTATGAATTGGAAGAAATCCAACAAGAAATCGAAAAAGATAAAAGTTTACGTGCAGTCGTTATCAATGCTGAAGGTGATCATTTTTCAGCCGGGGTTGACTTGAATTTCCTGCGCACTGTTGATTCGAATTTTATTATGGAGAACCTGCCCTGGTTGCAAGGCCTATATAGTAAATGGCAGGAATTACCTATGCCGATTATCGCAGCAATTCAAGGATTATGTTATGGCTCTGCAACAGAACTGATCCTAGGCTGTGACATAAGAATTGCGGCTAAAGATGCTAGGATATCCATACCAGAGGTAAGATTCGGATTGTCTCCCGATATGGGGGGGACAGTTAGATTGACCCAATTAGTAGGTATGGGACAAGCCAAAAGGCTAATTATAGGTTGTGAAGAAGTTGATGCAGATGAGGCCTATGCTATTGGTTTAGTGGAAATAGTAGTAGAAAGGGAAGAGCTACAAGAGAGGGCTATGAAGTTAGCTAAAAGAATATCATATATGCCACCTGCTGCCGTTAGATTTGCGAAAAAAGGTATAAATCTGGCTAATGAGAGTAGTGTTAGTGCGGGACTATTATTCGAACAAGCACAATCGACCTACTGTTGTGGAACTGAGGACCAAAACGAAGCTATTGATTCATTTTTCGAGAAAAGAAGGCCCGTATTTAAAGATAAGTAATAGCCAACCAATAAGTCTATAAATAAAAGTGGCACCTTTCTCATTTGGGGAAGGGGCCATTTTTTTATTCATCATTTATGATTGAGTTTATAATGTTATAAGATGACCATTCCCCAGTTGATACATAATAAACTGGGGATTTCCGGGGAAAAAGTTTTTTATCTATTTCCTTAAGTCCTAAACCTTTTTCATGTAACTCTTTTGTCTGTGCTTGGACTTCCAATAAAAAATCTAGTTTTTCTTCTAGTTTCCCTTTGCCATTTTTATGGTGTACACCGCTATGGCCACAAAAGATGGTATCAAAATCTAGCTTAACTAACATTTGCAAGGATTTTATCTTTTGGGGTATGTTTTCTTCCCTGAGACAGTCAAACTCTTTGGTACTTAAAAAAAGATCACCTGTAAATAGCCAGCCCTCTTGTTTTTCATATAGTGTTACATGATCCTCGGCATGACCTGGAGTATTTAATATTTGAAAACTATGTTTGTCGGTTTCTATAATATCTGCATAGGGCAGTGGCTTAAAAGGCAGCCTTTTGCCCCATGAAATTATTCTATATAAAGGGAGTTTAGCTTTATTTTTAGCTTCATTATTGGAAATATCACTTAAATATAGGGGCACATTTTTGTTAGCCTGTAGCCACCAAGCCATACCCGAATGGTCCTCATGAATATGAGTGATGGCAACCTGATTAATTTCCCGACTATTGAAAAAATCGATACTTGATTTAAGTCTAATTGGTCCCGTATCTATTAAGAGTCCATCAGCATTATATAAAAATACGTTCATTAAAGTTCCAAAAGCTTTGACTTTGCCATGGCCACATAAAACATCTTCATGGTTAAAGGCCTTTATCATTTTATCACCCCTCATACTAAGAAATTCTAATAAATAAAGTATATACCAAATATTCTAACAAAAAAACATTGATGGAGGGGATAATTTTTTATTTGACAAAGGTCTATCTAGCTAATATAATTGTAATTTGGGATGTTGGTTATAACTTAAAATATTTTAGTAACCAGGGTTTCGGCATAACTTTTTCAAGGAATGCCGAAATTTTTTGATGTGAAATAAGGAGTGTATACCTTAATGAAGAATTTAAGAAACATAGGGATTATTGCCCATATTGATGCTGGAAAAACCACCACAACAGAACGTATTTTATATTTTACTGGTTTAACTCATAAAGTAGGGGAGACCCATGATGGCGAAAGCGTAATGGACTTTTTGCCCTATGAGAAAGAAAGGGGTATAACAGTAGCCTCAGCAGCTACTAAGTGTATGTGGAGGAATCACGATATTAATATTATCGATACGCCCGGGCACGTTGACTTCACAGCTGAGGTTGAACGGAGTTTAAGGATTTTGGATGGGGTAGCAGTAATTTTCTGTGCTAAGGGTGGGGTCGAACCACAATCTGAAACAGTTTGGCGTCAAGCTGATAAATACAAGGTGCCTAGAATAGCATATATTAATAAAATGGATGCTATAGGGGCGGACTTTTATAAGGTTGTAGAGCAAATTAAAAAAAGGCTAGGTGCAAATCCATTAGTTCTAACTTTGCCGGTAATAGAGGATGACGAATTTCTGGGGATAATTGATTTAGTCAAAATGAAGTATTATTCTTTTGGGGGAACCTTTGGTGATACTATTATTGAGGCGGATATCCCCGAACAGCATAAGGAAATAACGGCCGAATGGAGGCTAAGCCTAGTAGAAAATTTGGCGGAAACTAATGAAAGCCTACTAGAATTATATTTCAATGATGAGGAACTCCCCTTGGAAATGTTAATAGAAGCAATAAGGTTAAATACAATTAATAATAATTATGTTCCAGTAATGTGTGGCAGTTCCTACCGTAATATAGGGGTTCAGCCTTTATTAGATTCGATAGTTGATTATATGCCTTCACCATTAGATGTAAAACCTACCCAGGCTGTAATTAGAGGTAGTGATGAACTGATTGAAATTATACCCGATGCTAAAGGTGATTTTATGGCTTTGGTATTTAAAATTCTTAGTGATAGACATGTTGGGAAATTGGCTTTTGCCCGAATTTATGCAGGTGAAATTGAAGCAGGAAGTTACATCTATAATAACACTAGAAATAAAAAAGAGCGGGTAGGCAGGCTAGTTAAAATACATGCCAACCATAGGGAAGAATTAAAAAATGTTTCAGCGGGGGATATTGTTGCTTTTATTGGCCTAAAGGACGTTAGTACTGGAGATACCCTGAGTTCAGAGAATAATGATTATTTGTTGGAATCTATAGAGTTCCCCGAGCCAGTAATTCAGATTGCCATAGAACCCAAAACTCAAAATGATCAAGGTAGAATAGGGGAAGCACTAGCAAAAATATCCACTGAGGATCCCACATTTAAGGTTTCTTATGATAAGGAAACAGGGCAAACGCTCATAGCGGGCATGGGTGAGTTGCATCTGGAAATAGTAACAGAAAGATTAGCTAGCGAATTTAATATAGATTTTAATATAGGGCAACCCGAAGTTGCCTATAAGGAAACTATTACTACGGGGGCAGAACATGTTACTAGATACGTAAAACAAACAGGTGGTAAAGGACAATTTGCCCATGTAGTATTAAAATTAGAACCCCATGAAGATGGTTTTGAATTCGTGAGTAAAATTGTAGGTGGGGCTATACCTAGAGAATATATTCCTGCGGTAGAAGCTGGAATAAAACAATCTTTGGAGGAAGGCATACTACATGGTTATCCGGTGGTTAATGTTAAGGCTACACTTTTGGATGGCTCATATCATGAAGTAGACTCTTCAGAATTAGCTTTTAAAAATGCAGGCATGATAGCTGCAAGGGAATGTCTGAAATTGGCCCAACCTTGCTTATTAGAGCCTATTATGATGGTGGAAATTACATCTCCTGATGAATTTACCGGGAATATAATAAATAATATAAATAATCGTAGGGGTAGATTAGAGTCCATGGATACTGAGGGAAGTACACAAATAATTAAATCCTATGTACCCCTGGCAGAACTATTTGGTTACTCAACAGTATTAAGATCTGCTACACAAGGTAGGGCTGGATTCTCTATGCATTTCTCCCATTACGAAAAATATAAAGGTGAGGTTTAATTAGATAGTAGACAAAGGCTCCCATATATTTTTATGTGGAAGCCTTTTTTAATTCTATTAAAAATCTGTGATTCAATTTCGTTATTGATGTCTGTAAATTTTCACTATCGCCATTCAAGGCATCATTATAAACTAGAGTTGCCATATCTGATAGGTCTGTAAAACCATACATACCACATATTCCTTTTAAGTCGTAACCTATGGAAGCCGCACTTTTTAGATTTTTACTATCTGCGGCTAATTGTAATTTTTTCAATAATAATTTTGTAGTATATAAAAATTCGGGTATAAGTGTCTTGATGATTTCTTTATCACCTGAATTAAGATGCTCTTTTTTCTCATTGTTTAAAAATGTATATATAGTGTCTATTAACTCGAGAGCTGAAACTGGTTTAGAAAGATAATAGTTACAACCTACCCTAATGCATTTTTCAGCAGTATCGGGCATGGCAAAAGCGGTTAGAGCTATGATGGGAATATTGTTCCAAGCCTTATTTAGACGAATTAACTTGGTAGTTTCATATCCATCTAATATAGGCATTTGCATATCCATCAGAATTAGATCAAATGCGGCATTTTGCAAAAAATCTAAACATTCTTGACCATTACGGGCGATGGTTACCTTGTAACCGGCTTTTTTAAGCATATAAAAGATTATTTTACTGTTAATTTCGTTATCCTCAACTAACAAAATAGATTTACCTGTAATTATTTCAGTACTATAATAAATTTCTGGCAAAGGAGCAATCTTATTCAGGCTCGACACGGATTTTTTTAGGGGAAGATAAAAAGTGAATTTTGTACCTTGCCCTAGGAGGCTACTGACCCAAATCTTCCCACCCATATTCTCAACTAACTGTTTACAGATGGCCAACCCTAAACCTGTGCCTTGAGAAACTGTGTGGTCAATTTGGTGGAATGCTTCGAAAATTGAATTTAACTCATGAGAGGGTATGCCACTGCCAGTATCTTCTATATTGATGAAGATATAATTCTCACCAGCTTTTAAATTGTGATTTTGTAAACTATGTGCAGTTAACTTGATATATCCAGCAGAAGTAAATTTGACTGCATTATCAATTAGGTTCATGATGACCCTTTTTATTTGCACTGGTTCTCCCATAAGAAAGGGGGGAATGTCTGGTGCAATATCGACTATAAAAGAAATATTATTAATATCCTTTTTAGCGGATATAGCTTCTATACACTCATTTATTAACTCATCTAATTTGAATTCCTCTGCTGTACCTAGGGAATAGCCAGCTTCAATTTTAGACAAATCCAAAATATCATTTATTAATTCTAATAATTGTTTACTAGATTTCACAATAGTCGTAATTAGATTATTCTGGTAATCTGAAAGCTCCTCTTGACTCAATAGGTCACTAGCCCCGATAATTCCAATCATGGGGGTCCTCAAATCGTGGCTAATATTAGCCAGAAAATTGGTTTTAGCCTGGTTGGCTTTTTCGGCCTCCTGTTTTGATCTAATTAATTCAGTGAAATCGGAAACTACAGTAACCGTACCCGTAAATTCGTTGAAGATATTTTTTAATATAGCGGTAGATAATCTTAAATTCTTCTTAGTGCCGTTAGAGGTAACAAATTCAATTTCTTGCTGTATTCCTTTTTCCGACTGGGGGTTATCAATAGATTGTTTGATATAAAAATCCTTTTCGAGCGGAAACAGTTCAAAAACATTTTTATTATAAGCTGAAGATAAATTGTATCCTAGAATCTTCTCCGCAGTTGGATTCCAATACTTAATGTTCCCATTCTTATTTGTAACAATTATTCCCTCACTTATATGAGTCAGTATATGGGCTTGGTAATGAAGGGTATTATCTTTCCTTTTTAATTCTGTTAGATCTTTAACGATGGCAAAACTTCCTGTTACTTCGCCATTACTATCTAGGTAAGGGGTAGGACTAATATTTGTGAATACAAGTTTGCCATTTTTAGTTTTAAAGTTAAGATCATATGAATCGATCTGATGTGAGATTCTACGTTTTATACCTTCTAGTAAAGCGATTTGGTCACTTGGGTGAGCTACGAAATTCAACAAATTATTTCCGATAATTTCGTCATATTCATAACCGATCATCTGAACAAAGGCATCATTGATTTGCATTATTTGCAAACTATGATTGACCAACACAAAGCCATCATGTAGATTTTCGATTAAGGAGCGATATCTAGTCTCGAAAATAGATAATTTTTGTTGATATATTTCTAAATTAAATAAAGTATCCACATAATTCCCCCCTCTATTTATATACCTTAATAGAAGCAGGAAAAAAACACAACGCATTTAAATATAAATGGCCTTGTGTCTCTATCTGTCTACTATAAAATAGAATTAAATTTCTATGGAAATTATGGAAGATAAATATGCCAATTCCTCAGGAGAAAAATTTGCCAGAAGTGAAATTATATAGAGATTATCTTTATATGCAAACTCCCAACTATAGAAATTAACTTCTGGTCCATGATTAGTTTTCCCTAAGGTCATTTCGGGACAAGTTGATTGCATGATATTATGATTTTCTATTGATATTTCTGGTGGTAATTGATTTACCACTATATCAATGGGAATTTGCTGAGTAGAATCATAATAAGAATAAATTGTCTCTGTAGGTGATATATTATCGATTTCAATTAAAGTGTAATTGTCTGGTAAACCATTAATTCTTAATATTGTTTTTTCTTTTTCCCCCAAAGGAATAATAGCTTTTTGTAATGAACGACTAGATTCCTGGGTTATTTCCACTTGTTCTTCCGTTTCGGGATTTAGGAATAAATCTGCAACCATTATTTCATTAATTTCAGGTTGGATATTAGTCTCAGGAATAATCCTATCTTCCTCAATTGTTTTTCCGATACTTTCCTTTGTAGGGGCCGTCGATTCTGGAGTTATTTTATAATTAGTATCCTTTTTATTCCTTGCTAATTCCGATGGTGTGAATTTTGTGGTAGCATTTTCAGATATTTGCTTTGGAATGGGATTGTCATGTATAAACATATTGGGGATACCAGTAGTCAAAAATATCAACAGTATAGCTGCTACTGGCACCATAAGTATTAAAGGTTTTATTACCTTAGATAAGTAAGTATCTGTATGGGGAGTAGCTACAAAAACCCTTTCCATTACCCTAGAAGTAAAATCATGTGGTGGTTCTATAAGGGGTAAATTATTCAAGACAGAATTTTCGAGTTGGGTTAAGGCAATTTTCTCCCCACATTTAGGACAATCCAGAATATGTTTTTCTATTTGGGCTTGATATTGTGGGGATAGCTTGTTATCACAATAATCTAAAATATTATTTTCAATTTGTCGACAATTCATGTTTTATCCCCCTTCTTTCCCAATCTTGTAATAAAACCTGGCGCAAAGCTTTCCTAGCCCTATGCATCCTTACTTCAACATTTTCTTTGCTAATCCCGAGGGTATCAGCTATTTCTTGATTTGTAAGCTCTAATTGGTATCGCAGTATCAAAACTAGCCTATAATTATTAGATAATTTATTTATGGCATTGATAATATCTTCATAAAGTTCCTGGTTCTCCAATTTATGTATAGGATCTACTAGGTTAGATTTAGTTGGGTTTTCTTGACCCTGTATATATGTTTCGTCAAAACTCTGGGTAATGAATTTCCTGTTTTTTCTTAAGTAACTGATAGCTGTATTTACGGCAATTCTATGAATCCAGGGTCCGAATTTTTTATTAACATCAAATTGATATAATTTCTGATAAACCGTTATGAAAACTTCTTGACTAATATCTTCAGCTTCATGATAATGACCAAGCATTCTATAGACTATAGAAAAAACTGAGCCCTTATAGCGATTTACTAATTCCTCAAAGGCTGACAGTTCGCCATTCAAGGTCTTGCTAGCTAGTATTTCATCGCTTAACAAAAAAACCAGCTCCCCACCTGCTTATAATATAATACGTAAAAAGTTAAGATTTCTTGCAGTAAATCATAACTATATACAAAACAACTATAACATATTTTTAGAAATCAATAATTGGTTTTAAGAGGAAGAGCCCGATTTTCTAATATATTTAATCATAAAAAATTCTTTTACCCAGCAATTTAGCCGATGGACTGTACAATGGCTATTAAAATCAAGTAAAATCACTATAGGGACTAGGAAGATTACAAATGTAAACAGAATAGCCAATTCATCTGACTAAGAGTGGAATATTAATTGAAAAAGGAAGATTAAATGCGAGTCATTGTAGATGCAGATGCCTGTCCAGTAAAGAACATAATTGAAACAGAGGCTAAAAAACGCGATATATCTGTTATTATGGTTTGCAATATAAATCATGATATTGTTAGTACTTATTCAGAAATAATAAGAGTAGACAGCAGTTTCCAGGCTGCCGATATTGCTATTATTAATAAAACTTTGTCTAATGATATTGTGGTTACCCAAGATTATGGTCTTGCGTCCTTGGTTTTGGAAAAAGGGGCCCAGGCTATTAGCCCATATGGCAAGGTATATACTTCAGAAAATATAGATAACCTATTAATGCAAAGACATATTAACTTGAAGGCTAGGGAAGCAGGAATGAAAACATTTAAGCAGAAAAAGAGAAGTAATAAGGATAATGAAAAATTCAGGTTTAATTTTATTAAATTATTGGATAAATTAAAGTAATGGACATATGATATTTATTTTTAAAATGCTTGTTTAGGTGTATAATAGACTAATAATTATCTGAAAGGGGATTACAAAATGTCTGATCAATGTAAAACATGTGCATCTAGCGAAGGTTGTACTATGGATCCCAATAGTTGCGGTGAGGAACATGTTGAGGAAGCAAGTTTACTCGGTGCACTTAATAAGATTTCGAATGTAATCGTAGTTATGAGCGGTAAAGGGGGAGTAGGTAAATCCTCAGTTACTGCTTTAATTGCCAGTAATTTAGCAAAACAAGGCAAAAAGGTCGGGGTACTTGATGCGGATATTACTGGTCCAAGCCAGCCTAGGGCATTTGGGATAAAAAACCAGGATTTAAGGGCTTCAGAATATGGAATTATTCCTCCGCAAACTAAATCTGGTATTAAACTAATGTCAATTAATTTCTTTTTACCTAATGAAGATGATCCAGTAGTATGGAGGGGGCCATTATTAGCGGGTGCTGTTAACCAGTTTTGGGGTGAGGTAGATTGGCGAGATATTGATTATATGATTGTAGATCTTCCACCTGGAACAGGTGATGTCCCTTTGACTGTAATGCAATCTTTACCTGTAACAGGTATTGTTATTGTGTCATCCCCACAAGATTTAGCTTTTATGGTAGTAAAAAAAGCTATCAAGATGACCCAAAAAATGAATGTCCCAGTTATAGGTTTAATTGAGAATATGAGTTATGCTATATGTACCCATTGTAATGAAAAACTGGAGATTTTCGGCAAAAGCCAGGGTGAACAGGTAGCCAAGGAGACTGGCATAGATTTCCTAGGGGGACTACCTTGGGATGCTGCTTTAAATGAACTGATAGACCAAGGACGTACTGAGGAATATGAATCAGATATAATGGAAAAGATAGTAGACCAAATAATCAAAAACTAAATTTGAGCAAAAAAAGGGGCAGTACATATTAAATAAGACTGACCCCTTTTTCCATTAATTTATTTGTGTTTGTAGGTCCTGAGCAGAGGAAACATCTGGAAGACTGAAATTGGGATCTGCATTTTTTACATTAAATTTACCTTGAATATTCATATGCAAGTCTAATGTCTCAGAGCTATTTTCCTCAGGTGAAGGTATAGACATTTTCATCAACATATTTATTTCCATAAAGTCTGTCAAATAAGTTGAGTGGTTAATATAATTAGTATAATTGATGTCAAAAACTAGATTGTCCATAATTTTCCTAAATTCATCTTCAATTTCTGAAACACCTGGTATAGGGAGGGATGTCATTAATTTTTGGTATTCATTCGTAAACTTTTCTGGATCTATCGTAACATCAACTACCCAGTAATTCTGTCCATCTATTTCCACGTCGTCACCAAAAGTAGGAGTCATACCAAAATCTTGCATCTGTTTTAACATTGCGGCAGGGTCTTGGTTATTAAATGTATCCATTAATTCATTAAAATTAAATTCACCCAAGTCCATCTTAATCCATCCTATTTCAGGGGAATTAATGTAGTAAATATCTTCTAGTAACAATGCTTCTACTTCCATTTCCTCTAGGCCTTCCGACATATCAGGAATTTGCTCCATTTTCATGATTTGCTTAGTATAAAGTGTGATAGGGTCCTTTTCATAATGAGCATAAAAAGTAGAATCCATGTTCATATCAATAGGGAATCCTTCTTCTTCAATGCCTGACATGGTTATTTGCATACCCATATTACCATCCATATCGTAGGAAGGAAGTTCATTTATAATTTGATTTGTTTTGGCTATTAATTCTTCGGCAGTAAAATCACCTTTAGTTTCATGGTAATTAACACTTACTGTCCTACTGTCGGAATGCCAAATAACCTGGGCACCCAAGGCTTCAGCCACAGAACGTAAAGGTAACATTATACTGCTATCCGCCCTGTAAGGTGCAGCTACTAGAGTTAACAATTCATCATTAAGTTGTGCATTTAGTTGGTCTAAGGTTAGCTTAAGTTTATCATCACCCTTAGCAAGTAAAATATCAGATTCATCAACATATACACTTGCCCCTATGTATGTATCAATAAGTTTAGTCTCTACAAAAGTAATTCCATTGTCCAGCAAGTAGCCACCATCATCATACTTGCACTCTTGGTCATTAAATTCCAGGTTAATATTGGCAAACGCTGGAATGCAGGCAAATAAAACTATTAAGAGACTGGTAAAAATTATGCGGCGTATTCTCATTTCTTCAACACTCCTTTAAGTTAATAATTTAAAAAACACCTTAAAACCTAGTATAACACTTATTAATTTGGATTTGGCGAGAAACCAATAATTACTAGTAGGGCAAAAAAGACAAAATTAATTGATATTTTAGTACAAATTTATCAAAATATAAAATATAATATAATTATAGATAATTTGGAACTTGTTATTTATTATAGGAGGTTGATTAATTATGGTAACCAAGTTACTAATGGAGATAAAAACAATATTCGCTGAGTTAGCATCTACCCTAATACTTGGAAAAGATAAAGATGCAGCTAGTTTGGCTATAATACTATCGGAAAAAAGCAAAGCCTTAGCTGATGAATTAGCTAAATAAAATATATACAAAGCCAACCCGTATTGTTTTCGGGTTGGCTTTGTAATTTCCTGTACTAATATTATGCCTTTTTCCTAAGATACAAATCGGTGATAATGCCATGGTAGTTCTTCATAATAACATGCTTTTTAGTTTTTTGTGTAGGAGTTAGTTCTTCCCTTTCCTCCGTAAACCTTTTGTTTAAGATTTCATATTGCTTAATAGATTCAAAATCCTCCAAAAGATTATTCTTACTAGCAATTTCCTCCTTTATAATCTCTTGTAAGCGTGGATTTTTAATAAAATCTTCGCCTACCTCAATAATAATTTCGGCGCCATTTGTTTCCCCGATTACAATTTTACTTTTATCGTACTCAATCCCTTCTTTGTCGAACAATTCAAGAAAGTAGCCATAATTAGGAACTATTAGGGCCGCTACAAAAGTTTTTTCATCACCTATTAGGAAAAGTTGCTCTATAGCCAAACTAGTAGCATACAAGCTCTCAATTTTTGCGGGTGCTACATTTTTACCTGTTGCCAAGCATATAATTGCCTTTTTCCGATCTACTATACTGAAATAACCATTGTTATCCACCTTAACAATGTCTCCAGTTTTAAACCATCCATCGGAAGTGAAGGAAGCCTCATTTTCCTCAGGTTTATTCAAATAGCCGACAAATAGGCCAGCCCCTTTTACTTCAAGTTCGCCATCTTCGGCAAGTCTAATTTCCGAACCATAAATAGTCGGACCAATAGTGCCTGGTTTTGCTGCATCCATGGGGTTATAAGCACAAGCACTAGTAGTTTCGGTTAGGCCATATCCTTCTAATACTGGCAGACCCATTATATAGAAAAATGTTAATAAATCTGGGGCAATTCCTGCACTTGCAGAAAAGGCAAATCTAAAACGCTCTCCAAATAAAGCCCTAACCTTGGCAAATAATTTATCAGCTAGGGAGTATTTTAGGCGGAGCCCAAAAGGCAACTTAGATTTCAAATCATATTCATGGGTCATATTGAATCTGCCATCTTTATCAATTCTGTATTTTACTACTTCTTCCCCGACCCCCAAGGCCCAGCTAAAAAGTTTCTTTTGCATAGGATTGGCCTCTAATTGTGCTTGAAATTGCATATATATTTTTTCGTATAGCCTAGGAACACAAGAAAACCAGGTGGGATTATATTTTGGGAGGTCGGCCATTAATGTAGCAGGGCTATCAGCATAAGCGATGCTTGCACCTAGCCAGATAGCAATCCATTGCGAACATCCCCGATCAAAAATATGTGATAAAGGGAGAAAAGAAAGTACGCGGTCATTCTCATTTAAGGGGTGCCCCTTATCTTTGAAATATTTATAGACTCCATCCATACGGGATGAAAGAGAGTAGTGGCTTAAGATTACACCTTTTCCTTGTCCAGTAGTACCAGAAGTATAGAGGATAGTGGCCCAATCATCCAAAGAATTACCTTGCCACCTATTTTCATAAATGGAGCTATTGTGGGTAAGATTATCTAGGCCTAAATTCAATAAATCTTGGAGTGATAAAATGCGTTCATCACTAGACTTATATTCCAAATCTAATACGATAATCTTTTCTAATGAAGGCATATTATTAAAGCCAGGCATAACACTACTGAGTATATCCTCACTTCCGACAAACAAAAACTTACTTTCGGAATCGTTTACAATATAGGTTACTTCGTTAAGGGATAAGGTGGGATAAATAGTTACCAAAACACCGCCACAATTAATTACCGCAACATCAGTATGTGTCCAATAAGGACTATTGCGAGCCATAATTGCAACCCTATCTTTTTTTTCCAAGCCTAATGACAATAGGCCCAAGCCAAGGGCGTCAACCCTATCTTTCATTTCTTGCCAAGTAAAATGGCCTTCATTATCCCCGTGGTATAAGTCGGGATTAAATACTTGGGCAGTGTGGTTGGGGAACTTCTCAACTGTAGCATAAAAAGCTTCACTCATGGTTTGTCCATTAATATAGTTTTCCATCCAATAAACCTCCCTTAATAAAACACAGCATATAATAATTAGTAATCTAATTTTATTACATTTTATGATATTTGGGGAGTGAAATTTACGATTTGGATAAAATAATTATATCTTTATAAAAATTGCATCATAATTATCACAAAAAGGTAATTTGAGTGCCCATATTTCAAGCTTTATCATGGTGGGGCATACATGAATCGAACCTGTAACCTTTTGATTAAGAGTTTTACAGTTGGGTGTTTTTGTAGCCTTGTATAAGGTTTATAATTACTAGTATGTAGGGATTTGTGATTTTTACTTTTCTTCAAATGTTATGCATTTATGGCGACGATTTGGCGATGGTTTTTGTTTTTTATAAATTTTTTGGTGCTACAGCAATTACATTAAATTATGCGTATAATATTACATATAAACTTGCAGTAAAATTTTATTCAATGAAGGAGTGAATTGATATGCGCGAATATGATGACCCAATCTTATTTGGCCCAAATCAATTAGTGACATCATCTATATTAAGTAGAAATTTAGGAAATTATCTTAATAAAGCTGAAGAAAAACCTATTTTTATTCAAAGGGGTAATAATATCGAGGCGGTCTTGATTAATATTGATGAGTACAGAGCACTACTTATGGAAGAGAGAAGGGTAGAAGAATTATATGATATGGTAATGGCTATGCGTAGATTAATGGAATCGATGCAAAATGGAGATGAGTTAATAGACAATAATGAAGTTATGAAAATGTTTAATATAACCGATGAGATGCTAGGGGCAGAGTAGGATGGCTTCTATCAAGCTATGATAAACCTTACTTCTAAGGAGCTCCCGATGGATATATGGACTAATAG
>CAZEPV010000006.1:0-116351 GCA_964514235.1 uncultured Syntrophomonadaceae bacterium
AGGCCCTTAGCCTTCCTGCCAAAATATTCAAACTAACGCAATTTTGCACCAAGTTGATTTAATTTATTTAATATATTATCCACTACTTGGTTGACTTCGTTTTCGGTTAGGGTTTTGTCGGATGCTTGGAATTTTAATTTTAAGGCTAGACTTTTATGTTCATCTGGGACTTGTTCACCAGTGTACAGATCGAAAACTATGACATCTTGTAAAATTTCCGTCCCATTTTTCTTGATGTTATTAAGAATCTGATTAGCCGTAATATTATTATGAACCACTATAGCTATATCCCTTTCGACTGCAGGATACTTAGTTATAGTCTCCAGCATCATCTTATTTTCAATCAATTCATATAAGGTATCTAAATCCAACTCAAAAGCACAGACTGCTTGTTTGATATCAAAGTTATCTAGGACAGTAGGGTGTATCTCCCCTAGCACACCAACTTCTATGTCTCTTATCAATAACTTAGCTGTCCTCCCAGGGTGATAGCTAGGATTAGAGAAAGCCATAAATTCGTACCCCTTTAAACCTATCCCATCTAAGAAATTCTCTAAAATTCCTTTTAAGTAAAAGAAATCATAATCTATTTTGTGTTTAAGCCAATTGACTTCACTGCTGCCACTCACAATAGCACCTAATTTAAGCCTTTCGGCAGGTAAGCCTGTTTCCCGAGGGATAAAAACAGAACCTAATTCAAAAAATGATAGGTTTTCATTACGTCTGGCCAGATTTTGGGCAATGTTGGTTAATAGGCTAGGTAGTAGTAGAGTGCGCATTACCCCTTGCTCCTCTGATAAAGGATTGGCCACCTTCACTACTTGGCGCAAGTGGCTATCACCAGGTATAAGCAATTTATCCAACATATTATTATTGATAAAGCTGTAATTTATTACTTCAAGCATGTTTTTGGCTAGTAGAGTTGAGGTCTTTTTTCTAAATAGTTGATAATCGTCTAGTCCGCCTTGTGTGGTAACACCTTCTGGTAAGGTAGCAGCTATATTATCATAACCATGTAACCTGGCTATCTCTTCGATTAAGTCCACTTCGATTTCTAAATCGGGGCGATAAGTTGGAATTTCAACTATTAGTTTGTTTTTTTCCTTTTCTATTTTGAAGTCTAGGCTTAAAAGATATTCTTCCATCTCTCCTATACTTAAGTTT
Source organism: uncultured Syntrophomonadaceae bacterium (assembly GCA_964514235.1). Classification (GTDB taxonomy): domain Bacteria; phylum Bacillota; class Syntrophomonadia; order Syntrophomonadales; family Syntrophomonadaceae; genus JAAYRQ01. Next base: position 1,165 of record CAZEPV010000006.1, read on the forward strand.
GTGCCTAATAAGTCATTGACTTTTTCGGCGCGTAAGAAAATTGTATGATTAGTAATAGGTTGAGGATAAACATCTAAAATACCCGCAACTACTTCGCCCTCGGCTAATTTCTGAATTAGCTGGGCAGCCCGATTAACCGCAAAAATCGTACCATTAACATCTACACCTTTTTCAAAACGAATAGATGAATCACTCCTGAGACCAAGTTTTTGGGAGGTTTTCCTGACACTAGTTGCCGAAAAATTCGCGGATTCTATTAAAACATTTACAGTATTATCATTAATTTCGGAATTATATCCCCCCATTACACCAGCTACCGCCACTGGTTTTTCGCCATTGGTGATTACTAGCATATCACCATCTAATTTCCTTTTAGATTCATCCAAGGTTAGTATTTCTTCTTGTTCCAAAGCCCTTCTAACCAATATTTTTTTGCTTCCCAACAAATCATAATCAAATGTATGTAAGGGTTGATTAGTCTCTAGCATTACATAATTGGATACATCGACTACATTATTTACTGGCCTAATCCCAGAATTAGTTAAAGCCTCTTGCAGCCATGCGGGTGAGGGCTTAATTTGCACATTTTTAACTAATCTGGCTGCATATCGCTTACATAGATTTTGATCCGCGATTTCAATGTCGATATAATCATTAATATTCTCATGGTTTTCCTTTATTTTTATATCTGGTATCTTCAGCTGGCTACCAGTTATGGCTGATATTTCCCGCGCTATATTTATTAGGCCTAGACAATCACCCCGATTAGGAGTTAAGTCTAATTCCAAAACATGATCTGTATCAACCTTTTCTATGCCTTCTACGGCCACCCCCGCCATAGTCAATCTATGGGCCAGTTCCTCTTCATCTATATTAATATCTACATAATTTTTCAACCAATTCAATGAAACATTCACTATTAACCACCTCCTAAAATTGGCTCAAAAAGCGCTTATCATTATCGAAAAAGGATCTTAGGTCATTTACCCCGTACTTGAGCATTGCAATTCTCTCCACACCCATGCCAAAAGCAAAGCCTGTAACCTTTTCAGGATTATAGCCGCCATTTCTCAATACCCGAGGGTCGACCATCCCTGCCCCTAAAATTTCTAACCAGCCTGTATATGAACATACCCGACATCCCTGGCCCTTACAATTGACACAGGAAATATCCATTTCCGAACTAGGCTCGGTAAAGGGGAAGAAGCTTGGTCTATATCTTACCTCTAGCTCATCACCAAATACTTTTTTAGCGAATAACATTAAAGTACCCTTTAGATTTGCAAAGGTAATTCTTTCACCTAAGACTAGCCCTTCCACCTGGTGAAACATAGGTGAATGGGTAGCATCATCATCCCTGCGATATACTTTCCCTGGTACAATTATTTTAACTGGTAAACTGGGAGCCAACTCCTCCATAACCCTGACTTGTACAGGAGATGTATGGGTTCTTAGGACTATATCAGAAGATATGTAAAAGGAATCTTGCATGTCCCTAGCAGGGTGTTCACGGGGTATATTTAAGGCTTCAAAATTATAATAATCTGCTTCTATTTCTGGGCCTTCAGCTACAGAAAAACCCATACCCATGAAAATTGATTTAATTTCTTCTGTCATTTGGGTTAAGGGATGTTTAGCCCCGATTGATAAAGGCAGCCCAGGCAAAGTAACATCAATTTTTTCCTCGTTTAACCTTAAATCTAAATCACGTTCTTTGATTTTCTCTTCTTTTTCTTTAATAAGACTCTCAAGTTCAACTTTTATTTTATTGGCGATTTTCCCGACTTTGCCTCTTTCCTCAGTTGGGATATCCTTTAATCCCCTTAGCAAAAGGGTCATCTCACCTTTGCGGCCTAATAACTTTACCCTTAGTCTTTGTAAATCATCTAAGGAATCCGCACTATTAAGCTTTTCTTGGACTTGCGATTTTATTGTTTTAAGTTTTTCTAACAAATTACTTCCCCCTTTCAGAAAATAAAAATACTTTCATCCCTAGAAGGGACGAAAGTTTTACTGTCCGCGGTACCACCCTTATTAGCTAGTTTAATTATAAGAAAACTAGCCCACTTAAAGTCCATAACGGCGACAACCGGAAAGACCTACTTTAGGTTCAGCCTTCAACTCCCAAGTGAATTCACTTGCCTTCCCCTAGCTGTACTTCCAGTCTTAGGTACAGTTTCCCTGTCAGGTTAGACAGCAAGTTACTTGTCTTGTTCATAGTTCTTTTGTAGTTATTGGGTAATCATTATTTTGTAAAGTAAGTAGTAAGTAATACAACCTGATTTTTCAAAAAGCAGCCAAAGTCTATCTGCATCATAAAACATGCTTGGTCCACCTTTCCCCTCAAAAGTAGGCCTAACCGCAACATTTATTACAAGTTGCTATATTTTTATACGAATTTTATCCGTGTTTTTGTTTCCATGCTTCGCTTAAAATTATACCACACGCAACTCCAGCATTCAACGAATCAACAATTGGATTTATTGGAATTTTGACTAATTTATCACATTTGTGCACTAGCTCTTCACTCAAACCATGTGCTTCATTGCCGATTACAATAATGCTAGGATTATTATAATCATATTCATAGTAGATGGCGGCATTATTTAAAGCTGTACCAACTAATTTAAAACCTTTTTCCTTAAAAATATTGATATCACTAAGTGTAATATTTTGCAAGAGGGGTATATTAAAAATAGCTCCCATTGAGGAACGTACCACTTTTGGGCTAAAAGGATCAACACAAGCTGGGGTTAATAGTAATCCCTCCACCCCTAAAGCTAATGCAGTACGAATAATAGTCCCCATATTACCTGGATCAGCAATCCTATCTAATAGGACAAGTAATGAGCTTTCTTTTTTAATATTTTCTAAACTCCAGACTGGTTTTTCTACAACTGCCAGTACGCCTTGTGGGGTACTTGTCTCGCTTATTTCGGCCATTAGTCTAGTATTTAATAGAAATATTTCGCTATTAAGCTCTGCTAAATCCAGTTTATTTGCCAGAGATTCGGTTAGGAAAATTTGCTGGATGGCAAATTTATTAAAGCTAAGGGCTTCTTCTAGCATTATACTGCCTTCAATAATAAAAAGCCCTTTTGCATCCCGATATTTTCTTTGTTTAAGTTTTAGGCAATCTTTTATATGACGGTTATCCCTTGAGCTTATGACTTTCACTACTTACTCCCCATAATATAATTTTAAAAAGTATGATCTAACCTGATCATACTTTTTGTTAATTATGATTTACTTTTTTAAGAAGTTATTTAACATTTTGTTTAGCTAGATCAGCTAACTCTTTGAATCCTTGGGGATCAGTTATAGCTAAATCAGCTAATACTTTACGATTAACATCTACACCAGCCATTTTTAATCCGTGCACTAATCTACTATAGGTAGTACCATTTTCTCTTGCTGCTGCATTGATTCTTGTAATCCACAGTTTTCTGAAATCCCTTTTTTTATGTTTTCTATGTGCATAAGCATAATTACCAGATCTCATGATTTGTTGATTTGCTATCCGGTATAGCTTGGATTTACTGCCTGTATAACCCTTGGCAGCTTTTAAAACTTTTTTATGTCTTTTATGTGAAGTAACTCCACGTTTTACCCTAGGCAAATTACAATACCCCCTTCAATGTATAAGGCTTAATATGGAATAAGTTTACTAATTCTTTTAGTCTCTTGTTTACTAACTAATCCTGGTTTACGTAATTTTCTTTTTCTTTTAGAAGTTTTGCCACCTAATAAATGACTTTTATAGGCTTTAGATCTTTTTATTTTTCCAGTGCTAGTCTTTTTAAATCTTTTTGCAGCACCGCGATGAGTCTTCATCTTAGGCATTAAGCTTCCTCCTTCTTCTCACTGTCTGTTTTAGGTACAAGGATCATTACCATGTTTCTACCTTCGACTTTTGGTTGTTTATCAATTACAGAAATATCTGATAAAATATCAGCGAATTTATATGAAAGTTTTTCAGCTATCTCGGGATGGGTAATCTGTCTACCTCTAAACATAATTGTAACTTTCACCTTATCCCCAGCATCAATAAACCTCCGAGCATTTTTGGCTTTAGTCTGGATATCATGATCTTCGATATTAGGGCGCATTTTTATTTCCTTAACAGAAATTACCTTTTGCCTTTTCCTAGCTTCCTTTTCTCTTTTACCTTGTTCGAATTTAAATTTGCCAAAATCCATTAAGCGACATACTGGTGGTTTAGCCGATGGGGCAACCTCAACTAAATCAAAACCCCTTTGCATTGCTAAATCAAGAGCTTCATGTATAGAAACTATACCTAATTGCTCCCCAGTATCACTAACCAATCTGACCTCTCTCGCCCGGATTTCTCCATTAACTCTCCAATCCTTGCTGATAAGAAGTTCACCTCCTATTAAAATAAAAAAGCGGGCCTATGGAAAGCCCGCTATAATAACTAAATAATACCCACCTTAATGGCAACATACTAAATGCTTAGTTATATTAACCTTACGAACTAAAATGTTGTAAGGTGAGAAGCAGAGCCCCTACTTTATCCAAGATAGAGTCTAACATAAATATTTGTTCTTGGCAAGAGAATATAATTCCTCACTTTAAGTTCCCCCTTCACTTTCTAGTAATTAATAACCGCACTTTTAGTGTCATTATCCCAAGTAATATCACAATCAGGGAGGTTATCGGCTACAAAACGAACTGGAACCATGGTGCGACCATTAATAATGGTCGGGGCAACATCTATATTCTTATTTTGCCCATTGCTACGAATAGTTTTCTTATCTAGCCACATTTCAACCGTAGAACCTTTGGCTTTTACTGTCACTTTCCGTTCTTGGTTATCCCAAGCGACATTTCCGCCCATAGCTTCAGTAATAGCACGTATAGGCAACAAGGTCCTACCATCTTTTAATACTGGAGGTGAATCTAGGTTAAGCAACTCACCATCTGCACTAATATTAGGGTGATTGATTTGTAAAATAATCTTTTTTTGACTATTTTGTCCGTCAAATTTCGCAACTGGGGCTACTGGAGTAAGGCGTTTGCTCCCCGTCCAATCCCCATCCGATAAACTAGAGCCATATCCCCAAGAACCTCCAAAGGTTTTACCATCTGCTGACATAATGAAGCGCACATCCCCAGCATCTTTTTTTGGTGCATAAGTAGGGTATTCAGACCAAGTACCGTTCATTTGATTACCAGAGACTGCCCCTTCAATGCGTCCTTGATCATGAGTATAATGGCCTGTTACTATATTACCCCTTTGGGTTAAAACCATTCTCCCCCAATTGCTATCCCATTGCCCTTCCCAAGTATATTTACCTAGATCATTGTTATTAGCTAGTTGAGCTCCATTTTGGGGTGCTATACCCATGACTTCCTCTGCCATATCTTTCAGCTCATCGCCTCCAGCACCACTAGCATAATGCTTCAAAACTTGTTCGGGAAACAGTTTAAAACCGAACCAACCTAATAATTTCGATTCTTCTACAGGAAAAGCTGCTGGTCCAGGCTGTTGGGTAGCCTTAGCAAACTCTTTTAGAAAATCATCCCAGTATTTTTTCATATCCTTAAGCTCGTCACCTCTTTTGGCGGATTTCTCCAGTTGAGCTAATTTATCCATGGCCCTAACAGCTTGCTCCATGTATTCAATATTACGTTCTTGATAGTCTCGGTTTTCATTATAAACACTACCATCATCGCCATTAATATTTTCTATAACATGGGTTAGCTCATGCCATAAAGTATGAGCCATAGTAGTGCTAACATTGCCAGTAGATATATCCTCCCTAAATACGATTCGCCCAGGTCGTAGTACCTGGCCTAAGTCATTTGTAACTGGAGGTTGGTATTCGGCATTACTACTAATACTAGGATCATAGACTAAATTAACAGCTCTTAAGGCATTAATATAGGTACTTTCATCACCTAGTGAAACAACTCCCGAGGTATTAAAAGTATAATCATTGAATTTTCTAAGATGTTCCTTTAACAAATCAGTTGCCCCAAGATACATTTCGACATCTTTTTTGATTGCATCGCTATCAATCTGAATCGTTCCCTCTGCCATGCTACTAGGATTTACACTAGTACTAGTAGTAGACTGGGTAAATCCCTCTGATATACTACTGGTACTTACAGTAGTAGTAGTAGTAATCGGCTGGCTAACCCCTTCTGATGAACTACTAACGCTTACAGATATAGTGTTAGCTCCAACATTCAATGGAAACAAAAACACGCACAAGGTCAAGAATATAAAACTTTTCAATACTATTTTCATTTGATTCCCTTCTTCCAATAAAATTGTTCTATTATATTTATTTTAGAAAAAAAGGGAAGCTATAACCTCCCTCTAAAGAATGAATTACCTTAAAATATCCCTCATACTTTAGAGTGAGAGATAGTTTAAAGCTCGAATTTATGAGACTTCATTTTATATTATTTATTTCGATTGCGTAAGTAAGTTACTAATTAATTCCGCCCGACTGCCCACATCATATTTAGAAAAAATATTTCTAACATGAGTTTTTACCGTATTTTCGCTTATAAATAAAGTCTTGGCAATTTCCCGATTGGTCATGCCAGCAAGAATTAGTTGTAAAACTTCCTCCTCCCTGGGAGTAAGGGGGGTTAATCTCCCTATTTCATGTAGGCTAGCAGCTTGCTGATTATTCTCTATATTATCATAAGCAGTTAAATAAGCATGGCTTTTGAGAAGCCGAATTAAATGGCGATCTAAAAAGGGTAATATGGCTAAGGTAAGGCAGACTACAGTAAGTGCTATAACTGCAATTTCGGCCCCAGTTAGTTTAAGGGTTATTATTCTTATTCCCAAAATTCCACCGCAAAGCACACCAGCTACATTGGCAGCTAGGCCCCAACCAAAAATCCGAGCGGGGTTTTCAGTATAATCCAACATTTCGCCTAGAATGCTCCACCAAAATAAATCAAAAATACCACAAGCACCTAGCATCATGGTATTTATCACTAAGTAATCCAAACTGCTTCTGCCCAATAACATAAAGCTAATAAATGCCCCCATTATCATAATCATAGCCGCATACAAAATATTGACACGCTTAACTCGAGCAGATAAATTACGCATCAGCAACAAAGCCACAATATAAGGCAAGGCCCAGTACCAACTGACTAAGCTTTGCAGGTGTGTAAAAGCTGGATTGATTACGTGGTACATAAGTCCCGAATCAATAGTAATAATGAATATGAATAAAGATAAGAATATGAAGGGCTTTACTATGCTGCGGCAAGTTTTGTTATCAATTACTCTGGCCCCAATTTCCGCATTGACTTGGGTGGGCAATATATATAAAAATGATATTCCTATTACTAAGCACAGCAAGGAAAGCACTAGCCCAGCATATGCTGATATATTTATAGCTGCCACATTGACAATAATCATTAAGAGGTTGGAGAAAATAAGGACATCAGCACAAGATTTAATGCGCTCATTTTTAGGGGTATAAGCCCTTAAAAAATATCCCCATGAGGCTACAGCACAGCCACTAGCATAGCCGCTGATTACTAAGCCTAGCAGGCACCAAGATGAAGGCTGCATAAAAAAGGGCAAAGCCACCAGAAAACATATACCCATACTAATAAGCATAGTGTTTTTGGCAGTAAGCAATGATTTCACCTTGAAACTACAGGTTAAGAGACCCATAAAATGGGCCAAAATCGCTGCTAATATATAATTCGATGCCGTAATGCCCTGTAGTGTTAATAGATTATATAGAGTTTGCCCTTCAAACAAAAAGGCCAACAAGTGGGTAAATAAAAATGAAAAGGCAATGATTGATATTAACCTGGGATTTTCAATTATCTTATTCATGTTTATATCCTATAATTATTAGAATTCCACCTCTTTTTCCCTATCTTTAATTAGTTTTGTGGCTAACTTCCCCTTCTAATTCTACTAAAAATTCTTCTAGGACCTTTACCCCTAAATCCCCTTTTCTACGGTGCCTGACAGATACAGTGCCCGCTTCTTTTTCTTGGTCACCGACTATTAAAAGGTAAGGAATCCTCTGCAGTTGCCCTTCCCTAATCTTATAACCTACTTTCTCACTTCTATTATCAGTTTCCGCCCTAAAACCTTGATTTTTCAACTGCTCCAAAAGTTCATTAGCATAATCATGATGTCTTTCGGCAATAGGTATTACTCTAACCTGAACAGGAGCTAGCCAGGTCGGAAAAGCACCTGCATAATGTTCAGTCAAAATCGCCATAAATCTTTCCAAACTGCCGTAAATAACCCGATGTATCATGACGGGACGATGTTTTTCTCCATCTTCACCTATATAAGTTAAATCAAACTTTTCTGGCATCTGGAAATCCAATTGGATAGTACCGCATTGCCAGGTTCTATCCAAAGAATCTTGTAAATGAAAATCTATTTTGGGTCCGTAAAATGCCCCATCGCCTTCATTCAACTTATAATCCAAGCCTTTTTCATTCAAAGCATCTTTTAAGGCCTCAATCGCAACATCCCAAATTTCATCCGAACCCATGGCTTTTTCGGGTTTAGTAGAAAGTTCCACATGATAAGTAAAGCCAAATAACCTATAAAAGCGGTCAACTAGGTCAATTACACCCTTAATTTCCCCTATTATCTGCTCGGGTAACATGAATATATGGGCATCATCTTGGGTGAAAGAACGCACCCTCATCAAACCATGTAAGGCCCCAGATAATTCGTGCCTATGGACTAAACCCATTTCTGCAATCCTTAAGGGAAATTCCCGATAACTGTGCAGACCTTGTTTATAAACTAGCATACTACCAGGGCAGTTCATGGGTTTAATGGCATAATCCCCTTCATCAATTTTAGTAAAATACATATTCTCCTGATAATGCTCCCAGTGGCCAGAATTCTCCCATAATTCACGGTTTAGTATAATCGGAGTCTTTATTTCGTCATAGCCCGCTTTCTGGTGTTCTTCCCGCCAGAACTTTTCCAATTCGTTACGTAATATCATCCCTTTGGGTAGGAAAAACGGAAAACCAGGGCCTTCATCTAACAAAATGAAGAGATCCAATTCACGCCCTAGTTTACGATGATCCCTTTTCTTGGCTTCCTCCACCTTATTAATATAATCTTCTAATTCTGCAGCGGTAGGAAAAGAAGTAGCATAAATCCTTTGCAACATAGGCTTGTCCTTGTCACCACGCCAATAAGCACCAGCTAGACTCATAAGCTTAATGTTTTTAACCTTTCCTGTTGAAGGTAAATGGGGTCCAGCACATAAATCTACAAATTCCCCCTGTTTATAGATGCTAATTATTTCGTCTTTAGGTAAATCCTCTATTAATTCCACTTTGAAATGTTCATTATTTTCCTTGAAAAACTTAATTGCTTCATCCCTAGTCAATTCCTCCCTAGTTATAGGTAGGTTTTCTTTTATGATTTTCCTCATTTCCGCTTCAATCAAAGCTATGTCCTCTGGATTAAATGTATGCTCACTATCAAAATCATAATAATAGCCCTTATCAATTGCTGGTCCAATGGCTAAGGCCGTATTAGGCCAGAGTCTCTTCACTGCTTGGGCTAAAATATGGGCAGAAGTATGGCGATAGACTTCCTTACCTCCTTCATCGGTAAAATCTAAAAATTCTACACTGCCATCAGTATCTATAGTTTTGTTTAAATCAGTCGCTTCACCGTTAAATGTAGCCACAAGTGCTTTTTTAGCCAAACTGGGGCTAATATCTTGAGCTATTTCCCTTAAGGCAATACCTTTAGAATATTCCTTTTTTGTTCCATCCTTCAAACTAATATTTATCACTAAAATTACCTCCTCAAAGTAAGAAGTCCTACATTACATAGGAAATAAATAAATAAAACCTAATTGGAATAGGCCGATTATAAATCCTAGGACTCCACCTAATATTTCAATAAATCTAATTTCTGTAGAAGAAATCCCTCTTATCATTTGTTCCAATTCATCTAAGTCAAATTCATTTACCTTATCCTCTACTATAACACTTATTTTGACTTCCTCTGTAACATATTCTCGGGCTGCAAAAATAACTTGATTAATAATATTAGGCGCTTCTTGGCGTAATAATCTGCTCAGGTTTTCTGCTATTAAATTTACGACCCTACTAGGTAGGAAAGCTGGAATTATGTTGACTAATCTGCTAATTAAAAGTTCATTTATTTTGTCTATAATCTTTTCATGCACCTCTGGGGTGTCCACTTGATCAAAAATTTCGTCTAAAGACAATAATTGTTCCTCTACTAGTTCCCCTAAACTAACTGCTATATCAGCTTGTCTTTTAGGTAGTAGACCCTGTAACTTAAAAAAGCCCAAATTAATGGTTTTTTTCGGCCAAAATAATAATTTTATTGCTACTACATTAGTTAGGTAACCGATAAAGGCGCTTATAACTGGAATAGCTAGTATATAAAGCATGAAATCACCTTAATTTTTAATTTACCCTACGAATATAACAAATTTTCTCAATTATCGCAATAAAAAAGCCAGAAGTCACCTTCCAGCTAAAAGATATCTGAGTTTAATTTTTGCTGTGTTGTTCATTTTCGTGTAAATATTTACCACACTTATCACAACTCTGGCATAAACTTATCCTATCTTTAAAAACTTTCCGTATCACTTCCACTGCCTCATTTTCTTGGTATTGCATGGCATTGTGCAATATAATTTTCCGAGGTGCTATAGTAATTAGTATACTAATAATAATATCATCTAAATTAATATCATCAAATAACATATCCTCCAAATAATAATTCATATACTTATCTTCTATAGTATTCCCTTTTTCATCCCATAAATAAAATATACCCTGATTACCTAATAGCAAATTAACCTCATTTGATTTAGGAATTTGAGTATCTACAAAATAACTCAGTAGTTTAATAAATTCATTATATTCCTTTTCACTTTTTAATTCCTCAGAAGCTAAGTCTACTGCTATTCCTATCTCTTTAATATAATCGGGTAAACAAAAGTTAATAAACCCTTCTATAACTATTATTTCACTATTATTCATATGCTCCAATATCCGCTCTATCATTTTATTTTTCCGACTAAAACTAATTAACATATTCAAGCCTTCACTACCATTACATTGTCTTAAAATTCCCGCAGCTTTAGTAAAAATAACTTCCTTTTCATCCTCAAGATAATTTTTACACCTGCGTTTTACTTCTTTTCTTAGTATTCTTTCTTCCCAATCATTGATAATGTGCCCTGCCAAAACTTCAGATATATGATGTTTGAAAATATAAATAACATCTTCTTTTCTAAAAACATTGTCCAAATTTTTAACCTGTAATTTTAAACAATATGTTCTACTATTATCAATAGCACCCGAATCTTCAATTTTTAGCGCTACTCCTTTTTGTTCAACCCATTTAAATTTTTGATTAAATTCATCCATCATATGATTACATTCTGGAATAGTGGCTACTTTATATTCATAAAACATCTTTGGCCTCCTGAAAAAAATTTAGTTTATTATATGTTTTACTAAAATTCATTATTCAAATCCCTAGTATAAAATTCATAATTTAATAATAATTAATGAAAAATGAATAAAATTTGTTAACATAAATATATGGTAAAAAACAGAAATTGGATTTTTATTAGATAGGTTTTTATATTATTATGGACAAAAAGATCTAGGCCATATTGATTTTTAGCCTCTAAAGTATTATAATCATCTTGCGAGATTGGGTCGTTAACTCAGCGGAAGAGTGCTTCCCCGACACGGAAGAAGTCATTGGTTCAAATCCAATACGACCCACCATATAAAGCCATTAAAATCGGGATTACTTAACTCCCGATTTTTTGCATTTTTCAGGTAATCCCTAAATGGGGGCGATTTTTGGGGGCAATTTGCACTATTCAATTTGCAATTAATCTTAATTTTACGAAATTGCCCACATTCCTCTTCCCCTTTATTTGGGAAATTAAGTAATAAAGTCAATCTCATCACCATACTTATTAATATAGAAAAACTAGTTGGGGAAGGGGATACTAATGCCTAAAATTTTTGGATTTTATGAGATGCCAGCTAAGACAAAATTTGTATTAATTGCTTTTTTGGCTGTCACTTTATTAGCAAGCAGCGTCTTTTATGTGCAGGCTTATCATAAAACAAAACCTATTTATGAAATAAAAACTAGTGAAAAGGTTCTAGCATTGACATTTGACATTAGTTGGGGAAATCAGACTCCTATGCCTGTTTTGGAAATCCTAAAGGAACACGAAATAACCGCTACCTTCTTTTTGTCTGGACCCTGGGTTAAGCAATACCCGGAAATAGTTAAGCGCATAAAGGAGGATGGCCATGAAATAGGTAGCCATGGACATAGGCATATTGACTATAGTAATTTGAGTAAAAGTGAAATCAAGGAAGAAGTGATGAAAGCCCATAAAAGTATAAAAGAGATTGCCGAGGTAGAAGCCAAAGTAATACGCACCCCTAATGGGGATTATAGTAATCATGTAATTGAAGCCATACACGAATGTAATTATGAAGCAATACAATGGGGTACTGATTCCCTCGATTGGATGAATCCTGGTGCCAAAACTATTATTGAACGGGTAACCAAGAAAGCCCACCCTGGTGATATAATTTTAATGCACGCTAGTGACACTTGCAAACAGACTACAGAAGCACTGCCACCTATTCTTAAGGATTTGAAAAAACAAGGTTATAAATTTATTACTGTAAGCGATATGCTTAAAAAGGCTAAAACCGATGAGGATAAAATTAACTAATATCAATCTGGAGCAAATTCTCCTTCTCCGCTAGGTGAAGGCAGTTCCCTCGTCAACAAGTCGACTGTATCTATAGTAGGGATTTCCTCATCAGCTACTAGACCTAATTCCTTGAATCTGCGGGCAGATACTAAAACCCTGCTTTCAAAAGAACCCGCCATGCTGTTGTAGGCCTTGACTGTACGGTCGAGGCCTTTGCCTATATCATTAATATGATTAGTTAAGATTACCAACCTAGTATATAATGTACTACCTAGCTGCCTAATTTCCTCGGCATTTTCGGCTAGCTGTTCCTGCCGCCAACCAAAAGCTACAGTCCTTAACAAGGCTATCAAAGTAGTAGGAGTAGCCAAGATAACTTGTCTATCGGAACTATATTCAATTAGGCTTGGATCGTATTCTAGGGCCATGCTAAAAAATGCTTCCCCAGGTAAAAATAAAACTACGAATTCTGGTGAGGGCTGGAACTGGCTCCAATAATTCTTAGTTGATAATTGATTAATATGGGTTCGCACCTGTCTGGCGTGTTCCCGCAACTTAATTTCCTTTTCTGTTTCATCCTGGGCCTCTAGAGCATCTAAATAAGCACTTAAAGGAGTCTTAGAATCTACTACGATATTTCTATTGTTGGGTAACTTGACCAGCATATCAGGTCTTAATCGACCTGTATCGGTCTCTACCGATTCTTGTAAATAAAAATCACAATACTCCACCATGCCAGCTATTTCCACTACACGTTTTAGTTGGATTTCCCCCCATCGTCCCCTGACATCTGGAGTCCGCAAGGCTTTAACTAAGTTGCCTGTCTCCTTATGTAATAATGCTTGCTGGTTAGACATGCTCTTAACTTGTTCGGTCAGGGATGCATATGCAGAAGTTCGGGCTTTTTCTAATTCACCAATCTTATTATCCACCCTTTGTAGGGATTCCTTCAATGGTGCTACTAGTTGCCCTATAGCATTAGTTCGCATATCAAGCTCATGTTTTGCCCCTTCTTGGTACTTTTCCAAAGTATTTTTAGCAAGTTCCAAAAATGATTGGTTATTGGTGGACAAGGCTTCAGCTGATAAAGCCTTAAAGGCATCTGCTAATTTTTCCTTGGCTTCATTTAATAAGGTAAGTTTTTCGGCATAGGCTTTCCTTTCCTCATCTAGCATCGTTTCTAACTTAACCTTATTTCTTTCTAAGTCTAATATTTTAGAATCTAATTCTTTTGTCTCTTGCTTTAATTCTGCTACTTTTTCCTGTTCGGCTGTAAAATCGAGCACTAATCTAGCATATTCCAGCTCCTGCCTGCTTATTTTATTCAATAGGCTAAACCTAGTAGAAAGCCAAGCTAATAGAATTCCCATAATCAGTACAGCTAATAAAATAAGACCCAACTTTATATCCATAATATCCTATGACTCCTCTCCCCAATTAGGGAAACATATGAATTGATAACTACATAACTTGCAAGCTATAGATCTTTTTGGAAGGGGGTTTTTATCCATGTCAAAATCGATGTCTTGATCCGAAGCCTTTGCCAAATTCCCTGCCCGCAAGTAAAAAATAGCTTTGTTTTCTAGCTTTTGGGGCAAGATTTTATCTAAGGCCAACTGATACATGTTGAGCTGGCTAGTATATTCCTTCCTAATATTACCCGTTTTCAAGTCGATAACATTATAATGATTTTCATCTAACCACAGCTGATCTATAAATCCCGAAATAAACTTTTTCCCTGCCAGGCGGGCCATAAATGGCACCTCTTTTAGGACTTTACTTTTTGTAGCTAATTCCGCGATATAATCATTTTCATAATAGTTTTCTAGCATACTAAACATAAGGTTTTTTTCCCTATCTTCAATCGGAAATTTAGAATTTTCTAGCATTTGCAGTAAAGTCGCTTTCGCGTCATTAAAATTATTATGTTCTTCGATAATCGCATGGATTATTAATCCTCGACCAGCAGCATCTAGTTCATCAATGTTTTCAGCTTCCTGTTGACTTGCAGATAAGGCTATACTAAGTCCCCTGCCATATTTAAGATAAACAAAATAAGGACAAAACTCATAATCTATCAACCGTGTAGCAGATAAAAATTCATAATCATCATATTCACCTGAAAAATTAAAGTCATATTCACTTATACTAGTGATAGTTTCTGAACTATCCCCAATCTCTAGCTCCTTCTGCATAATCTTTTCTATATCACTACCCTCGTATAGGAAGGTCTGAATATTAGCATTCTCAAAATAATGGTTAATCGGGATATTAGTTACCCTGAAGTAATCAAAAAGCCACTTGAGCCAAGACTGCTTATTAGTTCTGGCTATGAGCTCCCCCTCCGAATTTTCCTTGATATCATAAGAGCCAGACATTACTAAATAGTCACAAGCCCTAGTTTGGGCTACATAGAGTATCCTCATATATTCCTCCAACATGAGTTCCTCTTCCTCTATTTCAGCTAATTCTCGCAAATAACCTTTTTCTTCTGTGCGTAGAAATACTCCTAACTTGTGACCAAATATCAGGTTATCACTTACATCAGAAACATTAAACCTTTGGTGTATGAAAGGTAAAAAAACGATAGGAAATTCTAGGCCTTTGGCCTGATGAACTGTCATTAATTTCACGGTATTACTACTTTCGCTTTCTAATATTGCCTGGGATTCTGCTTGGGAACCTGCTTTTACTTGGGTTACATATTCTAAAAATTCCTCAATACTGTGGATATATTCCACTTCCTTGCTTTGGGCCATTTTCAATAGCTTGCGTAAATTAATTATTTTTTGTTCACCACTGGCCTGGTGGGCTAAAAATTTAGCATAATCGGTTGCTTCCATAATATAGGTAATGATTTCATTTATACTGAGACGCGACTTATTAAGTCTAAGATGGGAAAGTACCTCTTTCGCTAATTCTAGAGCTTTGTAATCGGATGCCTTAATGTCTTTAGCATATTCCTCCAGGTGAAATAAGCCCTTATTAAGGGAATTATACCTTTGCTTTATAAACCACAAACTTTCATCAGAAACACCTAACATCTGCGACCTAAGGATTCCTACTAGAGATTTTTCATCTAGGAGATCATTAATAGTTTTAAGGAATAAGATTATATTATTAACTTCCTCCGTATCGAAAAATCCCCGACTTCCTACTATATAATAGGGAATGCCATATTCCTTTAATATTGAAGTACATATATCCATGTTTTTAGACTTTTGAAATAGGATTGCTATATCGGAATAACGTGGTGGTCTAGGGGTCTCCCCTCCTGCAGACTTTTCATATACTGATACTTCACTGTTTTTAATTATTTCATTTATACGCGAAACAATGCAATATGCTTCAGCTTCGTCTTCCTCAATCTCTATACTAAACTGTGGGTGAATTAAGTGAATCTCAGCAAAATTACTTTGATGGCTTGGTCTAGCAGCCCCTAAAGCTTGAAATCCTATACGGCTGTCTTGCATAATATCGGCAAAAATACCATTAACTAATTGCATGAGATTTTCCCTAGTACGAAAATTCATGCTCAGACTGCTATTTAATCCCCCCACCTCTTCCACATTCTCCATAACTTCAGTAAATAGATTTACTTCCGCCCCGCGAAAGCGGTAAATCGATTGCTTGGGATCTCCTACTGCGAATACGGGTGTAGTAAAATCGTGGCTAATAATTCTCACAAAATCGACTTGTCGGTAATTAGTGTCCTGGAATTCATCCACCATAATTTGTTTAAACTGCCCCTGGAAAATAGATAATATGTCTGGGTAATCTTGCAGCAGCCTAACTACTTTATCAATTAAATCAGCAAATTCTAAGATGTTCGCTTCCATTTTGGCTGCTGCTAAATCTTCCTCTAATCTTTTGGTCAGGCTAAATAAGGTAGTCAAGTATTCTCGATTACCATAATCAGTAATAATCCCCTTAACAATAGTTATTAGTCGCTGCATCTCTTTTAAATCAGCTTTAACTTCTTTGGCAGGGTTCCCCTTCCCTATGACAAATAGAAGATCCAAAATATCGTAATCGGCCTTATCACATGTAAATCTACCAATACTATGAAGGGCTCTTACCCATTCTGCTTGGTTAGCCTGCATTTTCTCCACTGCAGCATATGTTTTGGTTTTGGGGTTAACATGGGGCAAATTAGCCAGCACATTCATATATATTTGGGTAAGATCATCAGTTAATGGTGCCAGTCTCGTAACAACTTGATCAATACTACTATATGTAAGTGACTCCATATGTTCTAGTTGTAAACCTTTACTAGTAGCAATAGAAAGTAAACCCAGCATATCAATTAACAAGCGACTATATCCAAAGGTTTCAACATAAGCCAAGACTACTTCATCTTGCTTATTAATTGCATCTATCACAATATTTCGAGCCATTTCGTACTTTAGTTGGTTAAGAGTAACTTCCTCCGCTATATGGAAAAAGGGGTCTGTTTGGGTTTCTATAGGGTATTCCTTAATAATTCGCGAACATATCCCATCAATAGTACCTATCCAAGCATGGTTAAGGGCTTCCTTCAATTCCCTTTTCCTATTGTAAATCAAAGTGCTTTCTTCTACTTTACGCCTTATTCTTTCCACCATTTCTTGGGCTGCCTTACGGGTAAAGGTAACCGCCATGATTTCCTCCACTTCAAACCCTAATTCTAATAGATTCCAATATTTCTCTACTAACACCCTAGTCTTGCCCGAACCAGCCCCCGCAGAAATGCAAATGGATTTATCATTATTATTGACTGCTATCAATTGTTCGGAAGTTAAACTCATTAGTCAGCACCCCCTGCAAAAGCCTTTTTAATTCTAATACGGGCAGGTCGGTAAAGACATATATCCTGTAAATGGCAATAGTCGCAACTATAGGGAAGTGGGGGGAATATCCCCTTTTGTATATTATTATAATATTCAATAATCTGCTCTTTAATAGTCCCTAACCAAGCTTGCCATTCCTCAGTAGTCAAACCTTTGATATTAGTAGCAAAGCCTAGTTTAGATTTGTAACCATCATTATAGAAAAAGTGTTTCAAACTACCTGATTTAATTTCAATATAGGCTGTACCTGCAACTTCTCCTAATAAATCTTCTACCGCCATAATATAGACGGGTAACTGCAATTCCTTAGCATTTTCCACATCATACCTTCTCATACTAGCCCTTTCCTTATAATCATAGACCGCATAATGTCCTGCATTATCAGTATCTATGCGGTCAATAACACCTCTGAGCCCCACTTTATCTTCACCACTTTCTAAAATAAAAGCTTGGTCAAAACCAAAAGACCACTCTAGATAGGCTGGCTTAAAATCACCCCGCCCTAATTCCCTAAGAACTAAATCAGTTAGGCTTACTGCAATCTCATGTTTTTCTAGTTCCCATAACCATTCGGTAGGGTATTCCTCACCTTGCCAGCCATTTTCCTGACAAACTTGGGAAATTATCTGCCTAATTAATTCGGGCACATTCTCGCTTTTCAATCTTGTAGAACTTTGCATTGTTCGGGCTAATACTTCGTGTTTTAACCTTCCTAAATCGAGGCTAGTTAACCTGTCCCTAGCTATAGGGTCATCATCTAATCCTAATTCAACCATCAAAAAGTATTTGAGTGGACACTTGGCATATAAGTTTAATTTGCTAATACTATAAAGCTGCTTTTGGGCTTTGCTAGCTAGCTCCTGTTTATACTTCCTTTCCTTAAAACAGCCCTCATATTCTGAAAAAAGTGAACTATTACGAAAATCCTCCACCTGTAACAAATGTTTCAACCTAGAGTTTATCTTAATAGGATTAAGCGTAGGCAGATAAGGGCTTATTAAATCGTTTTCAACAGTTAAGTGTAGGACATCTTCCACAAATAATGAAGGTAGATTTTTTTCTCCTTCCTCATTTACATCCGAATAGGTTAATATAAGTTCCTTCTGACTGGCCTGCAAAATTAAATAAAATAAAATCTTTTCCCTTTCATATACATCACTAGCTAAGGGTAAATAGAAAGTCGATTTTAGCATTAAGCGCTCCCTATCCCTTAAAAAAGGATTTTGGGCTACTAATCGAGGAAATACATTTTGCTCCATTCCCAAAACGAAAACTGTATGGAAGGCTAGTCCCCTTATTTCCGTTGGGGATAAGACTTTAATACCAGCAGAATGGCTAGGCCTTTCCCTATAATAAATAGAATCCACATATTCTTTAACACTGCTTACTACTCCCGCTAAGTCTGTTTTTCTTTGGTCACCAGCCCCAGCTAACTGTAAATTAGCGAGTAAGTCGGTAAAAGAATTTAGTGCTTCCATATCCCTATAATAAATGGAAAATCTAGTCTCCAAATCAATCCCCTCGGGAAAAAGCTGGCTCTTTTCAGCTAGATTTAATTGCTGCAAATTTGCAATAATGGCGGAAATGATGTCGGCCTTAGGGTAATTACCCAGCAATAAATCCTGCCAATCTTTTACCTCTTTAAGCAGATTATTTACATCCTCATAACTAGAATTCGAAATTTCTTTTCCCTCAGCCTCCCACAAATCCAACCACTTATTAGTAGCTTTTATACCGTTTCGCATTGACCAGTCTATAATTAAGTCCTTATCTGTGAATTGCTCACTTAAATAGTGATTATTCAATAAAGTGGCTAGACTAAATGGTCTCTTAGGATGAACAGCTAAGTCCAGCCATAAGAAAATAGATTTTATCAGTTGATTAGTCATCAATGGCTTTAAAGATTTTAATTGCAGATTAAGTCCGATTTCATTAAAAAGCTTAAATAATATATCCCCATAATCTTGTGGGTTTCTGGCTACTATGGCTATATCATCTGGTCTAACCCCATCCTCCAAAAGCCTAATAACTTCATGCAAGACACTTCTGACTTCATCTTCCAGACCATTTCTATTGAAAATTCCTATATGGGGGGATCTTGCCTTTACTTCTGTAGGCGTGAAAATTAAATTCGCTATATGGTTTTTAGGGTTTTTCTTAGTAGGTATATCTTTAAGACCATTTAGACCGTAAAGCCCCAAGTTTGCATCAGCATGGGCTACCCGAGCTAAAATAGCGGAAAATAATTGCTCTTGTAAAGGGGTATTATCGAAAAACCAGTCTATGTAAGCATATTCAACAGTGGCCAATACAGAGTCATCATTTTTAATTATCTCTAATACATCCAAAAAGCCTTCTTCCTTATCCCTAAAACCCTTCCTTTGCAGTTGTTTCTCATAACTTGTGTAAATAAGGGCTAAATCATTTAATCTAGGATTATGGCAAGACAATACGGCTTGCTTAAATAAGTCGGGAGTAATCAAGTTATGTTTTAATTCACTAATAGCTTCACCAATATAATTAATTACCCCATAGCTAATTAGTCCTTGAAAATAATCTAACTTATCCTGCCCAATTAATACATCTAAAACTTGGCCGAGAATGTCCAATTTGACCATGTCATCAATATAAATTGCAGCCTTCCCTTTCAAGATTTCATCTACAAAACTTTCAAAGGTAAAAAACTTAGGATACAAGACACCCTGCACCCCATCATTTAATAATGTATCTATAAAATCATCTACTAAATATTGAGTGGGAAGAATTACTATATAGCTGCCCCATTCTCCCTGACTAATAAATTCCCTTATTATCTTGATAGCTTTATTTTTCACTAGTCAACCCCCTAGGCGAACATTAGTTTTATATTATAGTTATTCTAGCTAAAGCCATTAAACCCTTGTTAATTTTATAAATAAAAACATTTTATACCAAGCTATAAAAAAGTGTTAAGGCTGAAACTATTGTTAGGCTTTGTGAATTATAGTACAATGCATTTAGTTGGATAGTGAAAGATAGCACAATCGGGTTGAAGATAGATATGCATACTAATTTGGAAAAATCTTTGTTAGTCATTTATTACATAATAAATTACCCATAGGGCGAATACTAAAAATAGTGAATGTTAAAGATACTAACTTAATGGAAAGAGGAATACATTATGATAACAAAGGATGGAGTTATAGCTAGATTCATTTTTACCTTTTGTTTGTTCTATTTATCCGGAACCCAAATATTGACTGGATGGGCAGGTGCAGCATGTGGCATTATAGGAACGGCATTTTTGGTCAGTGCCTTGATGCAATACTCTCCTATTTATGAATTATACGAAATCATAATGGAATCTAGAATGCGAAAAAAACAGACTTTGCCTAATACTAATGATGATACATCCCCCTCTATCATCAATAACAATAAAACACCAGCTTAAAACAACAAAGTAGGAAGGGCTTGCACAATGCAGGCCCTTCCTACTTTATAGGCCAAAGATTTTAAATTTGTCTTGGGGTAGGGCTATACTATCATATGTATCCTTAAGTTCATAAACTAAGTCTACACTAGATTCCCCTTCTAAAATCTCTATTTTATACTTATAAACCTTTTCCTCCACTACAAGATAAAAGACATCCCCAGCTTGTCCGGAAAAATCTTTAGGGAAATATAAACTTTTTAAATCACTATCAACTGTACTAGGTAAATCCTGAAATTCCTTAACGATATCGGAGGTTCGTATGCCAATTGGCATTGGTGTTCTAGAACCAAACAAATTATTGTCCATGTTGAATAAAAATATAAGCAAAAAAGCAACTAAAGCCAAATAAATAATACGTCTAATTCTCATTTATTATATCTCCCTACCTAGGCCTGCACATAATATGCTTTATCCAACTTAACTATTTTATCCTGTCTTAATAATCTATCCAAATGCTTGGTTATCATCATTTTCGTCCAAAACTCCGCGTGGGATGTTTTTTGTGGATAATCCTTAGCAAAGTCTTGTTGAGCTATGTCATTTACCGTCTGGGGTTTAACTAGAAAATCAAGTATCCTATTTTCCTTTTCCAAAGGAATATTAATGTAATCCCGTATAATCTCGGCAATGTTTTCATCCTTCCCATAAAAAATCCGCCGATGGGATGTCACCAAAATACGGGGATCAAGTTCAATAATTTTTTCTACTGATTTAACCAAATCGTCGAAATCAGATAATTCACCACCATACCAAGGGCCCCTAGGAGCAATATCAATATCCCCTGAAAATAGGACACCTTCTTTTTCCATGTAAAAAGCATAATGCCCATGTGAATGGCCTGGTGTATGGAGAGCATGGACCCTAGTCTTACCCAAATCAAATACATCATTATCTTTAATCACACCAGCCAGTTCTATCCTATTAAAACCAGGCTTTACTGGCACATCTTCGGGCATGGGGATCGATTCAGCAAATCGCTCCATTTTAGCCCGCCCCATTAACTTTTCCCATTGCTTAAATCCTGCCCAAACTGCATATACTTCTGGATTAGTATAACCTTCGGCTTCCTCCTGCCCTGCAAGTATCTGAGCATTTTGAAAAAAACTAACCCCATTTATATGGTCAAAATGGTTATGAGTTAAAAGCACTATATCTACGCTTTTCGGTTCAATCGGTTTATAGGCCCTACCACCAGCACCAGCATCAATCATCACCCTTATGTCATCATCAATAAATAGTGAATTACTATAAGGGAAAACCGCCAATGCTTCGGGTCGAATAACCTTTATCTCCTTGTTTAAATCAATTACCATAAAACCCCTCCAACCTTATAATACATTAAAAATTAAAAAGCCTGGCCGAAGCCAGGCTGAACATTAACTTACTCCAATTTATCCAACATATCCATTACCATATCAAAAAAGTAATGTATATCTTCCTTTTCGTTAACCCCAGCTTTGAAGCCTATTTCGGGAAATCTGCCTTCACTATTTATTTTGACATTGACTATATATATAGCTTGTTCAATATCGTCCTCAAGACTTTCTAAGTCAATATCATCCCAATCTTCAATAGTTATATCATCGTCTTCCTCATCAAAAACCTTAAGCATAAAATCTTCATTAATTTCTTCACTACTATCAATGATTTGGCTTGCTATCCAGATTATATCGGTAATAGACATATCTAATTCTTCACTTAATTGCATAATTTCATTGGCTACAGGTGTAATCTTCAGTAAATCCGATAAATTCACAGGATCTCCTTTTCC
This sequence comes from uncultured Syntrophomonadaceae bacterium, assembly GCA_964514235.1. Classification (GTDB taxonomy): domain Bacteria; phylum Bacillota; class Syntrophomonadia; order Syntrophomonadales; family Syntrophomonadaceae; genus JAAYRQ01. Next base: position 23,980 of record CAZEPV010000006.1, read on the forward strand.
CCATTTCTTCATAGCCCCACCTCCACATCAATTTGCAAAAAAACAAACTATAATAATTACTGTTTCTAACCCTACCTTAAACTATACAAAGTAAAATGTCCATAATAAATTGTACTCCGAGCTAGCCTAATTTATGTGAAAAAATCTACCGTAAGCTTGCAAATAAATATAAAGCCTTGAACTAATTAAATTATAGAACTAAACTATATCATGAAGATAAATTGATTACAATTCTGTTATATAATCCTATGTAATTCAGACCCAACATGCAACATGTATTTTAATCTAAATTAATTATCGGTTTTAACCATTCATTTTAGGAGGTAACTTTATAGTGATGAATCTCATAAAGGCTATTGCAACCATATTAACGATTAGTTCTGTTGTTTTAGTAATTTATGCTATCTTTACTTCTACATATTACAGTCCTCTATTTTGGTCTATATATGCTGGGGTAATAATATTGGCTCTAATTTTAATAAACTACGTCAAAAAATCTGACCAAAAAGAAAGGGAATAACAACTAAATATTTTCCTTCATTAACCTGCGGAGACGTTCTTCTTTCACCCTAACTACATCTGGTTTAACTAGCTTTTTTAGGCTAGGTTTATTCTCTTGGACATACCGCTTCAACTCTTGGGTAGGCACTGCTTCATCATGCCTACCAACCCTAATCCCCAGACATTCATCCCTTTGTAAATAAAAGATAAACTCAGCTTTTACTGTTTCATCATTATAATTGAAAAACATATTAGCTAAAGCCTTATTACGTTCTGTTAGCCTAAAATCCTCGTATTTAATCAAATCCAATTACAAAATCCCCCTTAATTATTATTTATATAATTCTGCTACCTCTTGAGCTAATTTTCTTAATTCCTGGCGCAAAAATATAGGTTCTAGTACTTCCACTTCCTTTCCCCATTGCAAGAGCCAGCTTTTTAATTCAATTAAGCCGCATACTTCAAGTCCTATAATAATCGAACCATCTGCCATTTCCCCTATTACCTCTTGAGTGCGATGATAGCGAATGTTTTTTACTCTAGTACGGACTTGAGGTGAAAACTTGAGTTTTACATTCTGTACCTCATCATTAGTAAATACCCCCCAGCTAGAACCGATATACTCTGTTAAGGAAAAATCACTGGGATAGACGAATTGGACGTTTTTTAAATTAACCCCCAATATTTGGTCAACCCGAAAAGTGCGATAATCTTGTCCTACTGCCTTTTTAGCTACTAGATACCAGACTCCCCTTTTATATACTAGGCCTACTGGATTTAATAACCTGTCCGAAACTTCCCCATTTAATTTAACATAATTAATAGTAATCTGATAACTATTTATTACCCCTGCAATTAATTTTGTAAAACTATCACTAAAGTCATTAGGATTAACCAAAGTATCACTCACCACATGGATGCGCTGGGCTATTTTTTTTGATTCGTGAGGCGAATTTCTGAAAAAAGCTTTCTCAAATTCTGCCTTAGCCGAGGAACTTACCTGGTCTAATATAGTATCTTCGAATAATAACATACTCACATATAAAGAAGAAGCCTGTTCAAAAGATAGCTTAGGCAAATACTTATCCCGCAAACTATATTTCTTATTACCAGTAGAAGGTCTCTCCACGACAATTCCTATTTTCTCTAATTCCTCTAAATCCCTATAAATACTACGACTAATAGATTCCTTTTTAGGTAGGTTAAGTGAACTATGTTCTAATAAGATAATATATTGTTGCATAATATCTTCAAAACTTACCCCCCCATAGGGTATATGCCCGTGAAGCAAATTATATAAATACAAAATACGTTCCACCTTTGAAGGCCTATACGATGTGGAAGCCCCTTTTTCTATATACCTTTCAATATCCTTTGCCGTTAAATTACGACCATTCTCTACTACATGAAAATTGTTATCCTTGCATATTGCTACTTCATCCTTAAACCCTAGTAAACAATGATAAAAAGAAGGACGTGTAATATTCAACCTATCTAATATATCCTCAACTTCTTGATTGGGATGTTCTTCAATATACCTGTAAATATTAGTGGCCATAACTGTGATATTGCTTACTTTTCCGTTGGCCATTAGATCACCTGCCCTAGATAATAATACTAGATATTATATTTCCCTAAGATGGTGAATATTTCCTGCCAAATCGTCTTTTAAATGAAATCTAGGTAATTAATTTACTAAAAACTACTTTTTTCTAGTGCCTAAAATCATAGTATCCTTTCTCATAGGGCAAATTAAAAGTAACTTTTAATCAGGCACTATGGTCTGTGGGAGGGTAAAAATGACTACTTATCAACCTTTTATTATGCCAGAAGATATAACACCAGCCAGCAATCAATCCTGCCAGCTTTGTGAACTACATAATCATAGAACTAGAGTCATATGGGGTGAAGGTAATACTTCTGCTCCCCTATTTGTTGTACTTGATAATCCGGGAGTTAGGGAGGATAAAAGTGGAAAACCTTTTTTATGTGGTACCAGGGAAACTATGCAAGCAGCAGCCTATGAAGCAGGGATTACCCCAGATTCTTTATATATAAGCTATATTCTTAAATGCCGACCCCAAAAGGCTTATGATAAAAAAACAGCTCGTGCTACTTGTATAAAATTCCTGTGGGAACAATTACAAGCTGCTAAACCCATAGTTGTGATGTGTTTGGGTGATGTAGTATGTCAGACATTTTTCAATAATCCCGATGTTAGCGTAAAAAAATTGAGGGGCAAGGTCTATTCAGTTAGAAATTACCAGGTCATAACATCATATCATCCCTTAGCAATTAGGAGGAGACCAGTACTCTATAAGCTTTTTTTGCAAGATTGGCATCTAGCTGCGAGTTTATTAAATTGATAAAGCATAGTAAATTAGCTGACAGTTATTAGGTTAGTTGCCCTACTAATATATGTATATTTTTCCCCCTGCAAACACACCTTTACATGGTTTCTTAAGTGAATTATACATATCCTAACCTGCATAATTTCACATTATATATTGCAACTAAAAAAGGCGCTTGATACTTTCCCATCTATTAATAAAAGGAGTGCTTTTAGGTGTGTGGAAGTATTACTTAATACCTAATAAGTAAAATCTTGCATAGAAAAGAACTAATACAAGGGTAAATGAAGAGGAGTGGGTTAAAAACAAGACATTTCATCTAGTTCGACGGTATAAATAAATTATTGAGAGGAGAGATTAATTGTGTCAACAATTATGGAAGAATATAAAAGAAAACTTATTACCCCAGAAAAGGCTGCCCAGTTCGTAAATTCTGGTGACAAGGTGGCTTATGGAACTTTTTTAGCTAAACCTGTTGATTTCGATATAGCATTGGCCGAACGTGCAGGCGAGGAAGGTTTCACCGACATAGCCATATCTTCTGCAGGAACTATTCCGCCATTACCTCAAGTAATAATGAAGGATACTGAACAAAAAACTTTTTAATACTATTCTGGATATTATACAGTAGTAGAACGAAAACTGGCGGAAATGGGACTAGTAAACTATATGCCTTTTAGTTACCATGAAACGATTGCTTATCGTTCCGAGCCATTATGGCATGATGGTTGTAAACGCAATATCGGGGTTATGCAAACTACTCCAATGGATAAACATGGTAACTTTAATTTTGGTATTGCTAATTCCTTTAATTATGCAGATATGCGCACAACCGATATTTGTATCGTGGAAATAAACCATACTATGCCCTACTGTTTAGGGGGTTCTGAAGAATCAATCAACATCAAAGATGTTGATTATATTATAGAAGGTTCTAATGTGCCAATATTCGCTTTACCTCCATCTGAGCCTAGTGAGACTGAGAAAAAAATCGCCCAACATATCATGCCCTTAATCGAGGATAGATCCTGTCTACAACTAGGAATAGGAGGAATTCCCAATGCTATCGGTATGATGATAGCCGAATCCGACTTAAAAGACCTAGGAATCAATAGTGAAATGTTCTGTGATGCCTTTGTAAAAATGTGCGAAGCTGGCAAAGTCACTAATAAATATAAAACTAGGGATAAAGGGCGTAGCACCTATACATTCTGCTTTGCAACCCAGGAAACCTATGACTTCATGGACAACAACCCCCAATGTGCCTCCTACAATGCCGATTACACTAACAATCCTAAATATATTCAAACAGAAGAAAAAGTAGTAGCAATAAATAATATAGTAGAAATCGACCTCTTGAGCCAAGTAGCTTCTGAAACTAATGGACTCCGTCAAATATCTGGCACTGGTGGACAACTAGATTTTAACATAGGGGCCTTTGAATCAAAGGGGGGTAAAGGTATATTAGCTTTCGAATCTACTTTTACTAGAAAGAATGGGGAAGTAGTATCCCGCATTAAACCTTTATTAACTCCTGGTTCAGTAGTAACCATCCCCAGAACTTGCGTCCATTACGTAGCAACAGAATACGGAATAGTAAATCTTAAAGGTCGTTTAGTCTGGAATAGAACTGAACAACTAATAAACTTAGCAGCACCACAATTCCGTGATGATTTAATTAAAGAAGCCAAGGAAATGAAAATATGGTCACGCACTAATAAATCATTAATGTAAGCTGAAAATAGTAAAATTAAAAATGGGGGGAAGATATCTTTCCCCCATCTAAAATTCGTATTATTCGTAAATCTCTCCGGCCTTTTCCCTTTCCATTCTTCTTAATTCTACTCGCATTGGTTTACCTACATTTGTGCAGGATAGTTCCCCCATAGTATTTTTATTCTATGTTTCACCTTTTTGCATAAATGAAAATATTGCCGCAAAAACAGAAAATACAGCCCCCAAAATATATGCATACCTTAAACCATCTAAAAATTGAATAGCTTCAAGACCACCAAGAAAGTCTTGCACAACAATAAACGGAGGCACTACAGAGTAAAGGACAAATCCAGCAGACGCAATTCCCAATATCATGCCGACATTTCTCATTGTACCCAAAATACTAGAGGCTACCCCTAAATACGGGCGAGAAACACTACCCATAACCCCGCTGTTATTGGGCGATTGGAAGATCCCTGTACCCAAACCGAAAAGAGCTAACCGCCACCCTATACTAAATGCTGAAGCAGATACAGGTAATAAAGCCATGGCTATTAAAGCCACAGCACAAAATGATGTTCCAGTAATAGCTAATGATTTAGTACCTAAACGGTCCGATAATGCACCACTAAATGGTGCTACTATCATTACCATTAAAGGGAAACAGGTCATTAACAAACCTATTTCCCCTGGGGAATAATGAATAATGCGCTGCAAGTAGAAAGGAGTCAAGAAAACTAAAATATATTGTGAAGCAAAATTCAAAAAAGCACTAAAGATTCCTAACGTAAAAGCACTGTTTTTAAAAATATCCAAATCTACCAAAGGATCAGTAGAATATTGTTCGTAGTAAAGGAAAAAGAAACCAGCAATAAGAGCCAACACTATAGAAAGAATAGTAATGGAATTTATTCCACTTCTTTGCACTTGATTAATAAAAAACAGAAAAGAAAAAAGGCAAATAAATACAGTAATGGTGCCAATAATATCTATCCTGCCTGGTTGACCTTTCAAATCGGGAATTACCTTTCTTCCCCATAATAAGCCTACAATACCAATGGGAATATTAATCAAAAACACCAATCTCCAGGACCAAAAGAATGTAAGTAAACCACCTATAGTTGGGCCAAGTGCTAAGCCAGCTGAAATACTAATCGCGTTAATTCCCAAGGCCTTTCCTCTTTCATTCGGCTTAAAAACTGCAGTAAGAATAGCAAAAGGTACAGACATCATCATGCCAGCTCCTATACCTTGAATAGCACGAAAGACGATAAGCCAATAAATAGATGGTGCTAATCCACAAAAACCAGAGGCTACAATAAAACAAGCTAGCCCCATAAGATAAATTCGCTTATATCCAAAAATATCTCCCAAACGGCCATAAAACAGTAGTAAACTACTGATAGTAAGTAAATAAACCATAGGAACCCACTGGGCAATCGCGATTGATACATTAAAAAAACTGGCAATAGTCGGTAGAATAACATTAACGATACTAGCATCAATGGGCCCCATAATTCCACCCAACATCACAACTGCCAATATCTTATAACGTTTCGCGTAAGCTAAATTGCTTACATCCAATTGTGAAGACATATTGCCCTTCCCCCCTAGTAATAGATGTGTATATTAATCAAGTAAATTGTAACACAAAATGTAAATTAGGTATTGAATAGACACCCATTTAATTTGCAAATTCACCTCCCCCCCAGTATGCCAATGTATCCTTTTTCCGCAACATTTTTTATAGCATATTGACCCGACAGCTACTTGTCATTCGGCTATTAAAAATAAAAAAAGCTAACCGAAGTTAGCTTTTTACAAGTCATGTTTTTAAGTAATGTCTATGTTTTGTTTTCTTTTTCCTTGAGTACTTTGTTGACAAAAATATCTACTACGAAGGGGTCAAATTGGCTTCCAGCATTATTTAGCAATTCTTCGATGGCTTTATCAATGCTCATGGCTTTTCTGTAGACTCTGTCGCTAGTCATAGCATCATATGCGTCTACCACTGCAAGAATACGGGATTCTAAGGGGATTTCTGTACCCTTCAACCCTTGAGGATATCCTTTGCCATCCCATCTTTCATGGTGGGATAATATTTCATATGCTACATGGGAGAATTCAGGAATGTTTTTAGTTATCCGATAACCTATCTCTGCATGTTTCTCCATTTCCTGCCATTCTTCCATATTTAACCTGCCTGGTTTGCCTAGTATATGTTGGGGTATGGCTATTTTCCCAATATCATGTAAAGTTGATAAAATCTTTAGGTTCTCAATTTGGTAATCTTTTAGTCCCATTTTTTCCGCCACTCTGCTGCCGAGTTCAGCTAGTCTTTCGCAATGTTCTTTAGTCTCATGTGTATTTTCACTCATAACGTTCAGTAAGGATAGGACTAAATGACTTCTAATACTTCGACTTTGCAATAGCTTTTTATCGTACATTCTTCTTTCACTAAGAAATAGAATATCGTATATATCTTCTTCTTTGTTATGTTTAGTTGCCACCCCTATAGATAAATCCAGGAGATAATTCTTTCCTTTTAATATTTCAATTTCTTTTTTTACTTCTTCCACTACATTTTTTACACTGTCTTCATCTGTATTAGGTAGAACTAAGCCAAATTCATCCCCACCAATCCTAGCTACAATACCTTTGCCACCTGCAATCCGCTTAAATAGTTGACCAGTAGTAATTAGTATGTTGTTGCCTACATCATGCCCTAAACTATCATTTATTTCCTTTAATCCGTTGATATCAGCTACTATAATACTTAAGGGTAGGGTATCAGCTCTATCTTGCAATTCTTGCAACTTTTCCTCCCAATATGAACGGTTTTTCAATCCAGTTAAATTATCGTGGATACTTAGGTATTTTATCCTTTCTTCCTGAATTTTCTGTTCATGGATATCAAAAATTACACCGCGGGCTACGATGAAGCGATCCCCTTCCCAGAAAACCTTAGTCCGATTCCTAACCCATCTGTATTCTCCCCATTTTGTTAATAGACGATAATCTTCACTGATTACTTCCTTGCTTTCCCTAATAGTGCTAAATAACTCATACAAGTAAGGTTTATCATCGGGATGCAAGACCTCAAAATAATCACGCCCTACTGCTTCATGGACTTCATAGCCCAAGATTTCAGTTATAACTGGACTTATATAAGTAATTATGCGTTTATAGTCACATTCAAAAATAATGCAGTCTATACTTTCTACTAAGTTGCGGTATTTTTCTTCCCTAACTCTTAGTTCCATTTGAATCTTTTCTAGCTCCTCAAATTGTTGTCTTAACTCCTCTTCTGTTGCAGTTAATTGTTCATAGGCGGCTCTTAATTCTTCATTAGCTAGGAGCAATAATTTTTCGTTGTGTTTATAGGAAGTAATATTTCTCAAACATATAAGAAGGATTTTTTGTTTCGCATAATTTATATTGACTACTTGAACTTCTGCATCCCATTTCTTCCCATCAGCTTTTACAAGTTCGGTTTCAAATAAAACTTCTCCCCTGTTAATTGCCATATCAATATAGGTATCTAGAACATTTTTAAGCTTAGGGTAATAAGAATCAATCTCTAATAGGTGTTTTCCCTTAATTATCCGATTATCAGAGATGTTGAATACTTCTATAACCGCCTTATTATGATCAATAATCTCGAGGCTTTTGGCATCTGCAACCAATACTGGTGTTTTGTTTTCCATGAAAAGATGCTTGTAATATTCTATTCGCTTTGGAGTACCCTCACTAACCACGTATTCACCCTCCAAATTTTCGCTGGGAATATTTTAGCTTAGAATCTTATTATATTAGAATTTGAATTGATTTACTAATCCATTTAACCGCTTGGCATCCTCGGATAGTCTTTGTGAAACTCGATTTATTTCTTGGGCTACCCCTGCCGCACCTTCACTGCCCTTGGCTATTTCCTGTGTTCCGACAGTAGATTCTTCTATAGTTGCTGCAACTGACTCTATGGCTGAATTAATTTCTTGCATAGAGGTAGCTATAGTATCGACTTGCTCTACAAATAAATTGGTTATTTGGGCCATGCTATCTGAATCATCCTTGTATTGGATACCGATTTCGGACATCATATCATAATCTTTTACTACATCTTCATTGATAAATGTTAGTATGTTTTGGGTATGACTGATTAAGTTATCAATTGATACTTGAACTTGGTTAGTTAAGGCCTGAATATTGGTCACAGTTTGGGATGAATCCTCAGCCAATTTTCTTACTTCCTCGGCTACGACCGCAAATCCTTTACCATGTTCCCCAGCTCTAGCAGCCTCAATAGCTGCATTAAGAGCCAGTAAGTTAGTCTGGTCAGCTATTCCAGCTATACTTTGGGCCAAATGGGATATTTCCTCTACTACTTTAGCTTCCTCGATAGCCTGAACAACTTTTTGGTTAATTTCATTATATATTTCCATAGTATTGACTTTGGCTTTTTCAGCATTATCCTGGACTACTAAGGCCCTTTGTCCGATGGCTTGAGCGTTGTCATTTCCTTGGCTGGCTTCTTGGCTTAAAGTATTTAACATAGCCCCTATTTCCTGACCTGATGCACTAACTTCCTCAGTAGTAGCAGATACTTCCTCCATTCCAGCCGCAATTTCTTCCGTAGAAGCTGATACTTCCTGCACTGTTGAAGCAATGTTTTCCCCAGCTGCTGATGCTTCAGCACTTGATGAATTTAATTCATTAGCACTTTCTATTATTTCCTTCACTACATTGCGCAGACTCTTACCCATAAAATCAAGGGCGCGGGCCATTGTTCCCATTTCATCTTTGCTAGCTAAATACTCTTCTGGTACATCAACACTAAAATCACCGTTGGCCATGGTCCTGGCAAAATCTGCGAAATAGGTAAAGTTACCGATTAAGTTTCTAGTAGCAAAATATACTAATAAGCAAACGATTAGGATAATTACTCCGATTACAATTAGGTTAGTATGTAATAACTTATTCAAAGGTTCAGATAATTCCTCTACTGGTACAGTAACTACTACCGACCAACCCGTTAATGAAATTGGGGTAAATGAAGCTAAGGTTTCTACACCTTGATATATGTATTGTTCACTGCCTGTTTCCCCATTTACCATCTTTTCCCCAACCGCTGCCATAACTTCGCCTAAATCAAATATATTCATAGTAAGAATTACGCTTGGATCGGGATGGGCTACAGCAGTCCCTTCCTTATCTAGTACATAAGCATAACCAGTTTGCCCTAACTGTACTTTACCGACTAATTCTGCAACTTTATCTGCTTTAATTGAGCCTCCCATGACTCCTACAATTACCCCCTCTTGATATATGGGAACTGCTAGAGGCACTACTACATTCGAAGTAGCCTCAGAAATTACGGGGCTACTGATCTTTTTTTCCCCCTTGATAGCAGCCTGAAAATAATCACGTTCGGCTAAGTCCACCCTTTCTTTGGCATCGGTTATGGCTGAACCATCAGGCCAGACAACATATAAGTTATCGAAATTATCTCCTAGAACCTCCATTTGTAAGTTTAAGACCTCTATAACTCCATCCTCATCCATCTCCCTGATTTTTTCTAGTTTAGATAAAATCTCCATTTCCTGCACACCGTTTTCAAACCACATTCCGATTTCACTAGCTGAAGAATCTGCTAAGCTAAGCCCAGAACCCGTTATTTCTTCCGTTAATAAATCCTTGCCGACCATATAGGAAGAAACACCTTGGCTTATGGAAGCCAATAGGAAAATACCTATTACCCCAGCTAATAATTTAAATCTTAGACTCTGCATAAATTTCATGCTTTTCCCCCCAAGCTATGTACCACTGTACAAATCTAATTTATAAATCTATCCAAGAAACAACTATCCTCCCCTCTTTTTAATGCAATTTATAATCTTTTTCATTATTAAATAACATATTTACGGTCCTTTACTACAATTCGCACAATATTTGTTAGATTCCTTCAATTCATAGGTCCTAAATTTCCTTCTTTATTATATTTATTTCGGATGTTTGGCCTAATTTCTCGATGTTTGTCACCATAAAAAGTATAATAAGGGAAATTGTTTGACCTGTCCATTAAAAGAAAAAAAGGGATATGCTTGATTCGCATACCCCTTTAAATCTTTTTTATTATTTCTTTTTGGTGGTCTTTTTCTTGGTTTTAGAAGCTGGTTTAACTTGTGCTGCTACAGCTTCCTTTAAGGATTTACCTGGTTTGAATGCTGGAACTTTGGTGGCGGGGACTAAAATTTCTTCCCCAGTAGCAGGGCTAATAACTTTTCTTTCCTTTCGATCTCTAACCTCAAAACTACCAAAACCAATAATTTGTACTCTGTCTCCCTTAGCTAAAGCTTCTTGAATACTTGCTACAAGTGCATCTAAAGCTTTTGCGGCATCCTTTTGAGTCATTTCAGCTTTCTCTGCTAAAGCTTTTACAAGTTCCGTTTTATTCACACTTAGTCCTCCCTTTTATTTTTTAACCTTATTTAGAATTCCTCAAAAAAGCGGCAATTCCTGCAAATAAATTAACTTTTTTGAATTTTATTTTATAATCTTGTTACTATTAACATTTTACCAAATTCAGAGAAACTTATGCATTAAAATACCTATATAGTTACCTTACTCCTTGGCTTTAGTCTATTACCTCTATAATACTAATCTTGCTTTCCTCAGCCAAATTAACAAAATCATCCCCTACCATTACAGTTGGTCTAGTTGGTTGGGTGGTATTTATGAATATTACTATACCTTTTTGTCCATCCGATAAAATGACTTCATTACCTACATAAAAATTAGTAATTTTATCGCAAAACACTTTAGTTATCTTGGGATCTAACTTGGAAAAGGATTCCTCCCATAATAATTCTACAGCTTCATAAGGGGAACTTTTAGTAGAATAAACCCTATCAGAAGTAAGCGCATCATACACATCGGCTACTGCAACAACCGAAGCCAAAAAATTACCATAACCCGATATTCCCGTGGGGTATCCCGAGCCATCAGCCCTTTCGTGATGTAATAAGATTGCCTTGGCAACATCTTGGTGAATCCAATCATACTCACTAACTAAGTTATAGCCTAAAATAGAATGTTTTTTTATTTCTTCAAATTCTTCTGCAGTAAGTTTATCAGATTTGCCTAATATATCATCATCAATGAAAACTTTGCCTAGGTCGTGTAGAAGGCCTGCCATTCCCAAGTGCTTAATCGTATCTTTATCACACTTTAACCATCTACCGATTAAAATTGATAAAAGTGCTACATTAACGGAATGAGTAAATAAATAGTCATCTTTTTCTTTCATAAGTCGCATCTGCCGAAATAAATCATTTACATCAAAAACCTGTTCTAAAAGAAAATCTACGGTCTGGTTAATTTCCTCTTCATCTAGTTTTTTGCCTAGTTTAGCCCCTATCATGAAAGATTTAACTACAGCCAATGCCGAATCAAATACATCTTGGAAGCTTTTTTCACTTTTTTGTCTAGGTGAAGCTTCCCAAATATAAACTTCGTTTATATCCCTAGCCAAAAAACCATCTAATAATTCCTTAGTTAAAACAGTCCCCTTGTTCAATAACAACTTAGAATCATGGGAAAAAATATCCTTTCCTAAAACTACCCCAGGTTTTAAGCTTGCCACTTTTATCTTATACATTATCACTTCCCCTTATTTCTGGATTCTTTTATGTCATTCTACAAATATATTTATATCCCTTCTAATTCCATGTAAAAAATGCGATTATATACGCACTTATGAAGGTTTTATCAAAATATCCCTCATATATATTTGTTAAATTAGGTGTTTAGGTGATAGATTAAATGTATTTGAAGTAGTCTTGCGAGGAAAATGGACTGATTTTTATATTTAAATTGTGCCTAGAAGATACTTCCCTCAACCACCTTACCATTTGGTAGGTCATAATTTCCTCAGTCCCGTGGTGTCCCGCATCAATGACCGCCAGACCTAATTTCTCAGCTTCCTGTGCTTCATGGTATTTTACGTCCCCCGTAACTAAAACATCTACATTTTGCTGGGCTACCTTATGGATAAAACTTGCTCCACTACCTCCGATAACCGCTACCCTTTTTACCCTTTTATCCAAATCCCCCACCATCCGAAGGTATTCTAAGTTTAATTGTGATTTTACTTGATTAGCAAAATCCTTTAAAGTAAGACTTGCGGGTAAAAGACCTATTCTACCTAAACCGTATGCCTTGCCAGGATTCTGCAGTTCATACAGATCATAAGCTACCTCTTCATAAGGATGTGCAGCTTGCATAGCTCTTAGTACTTGGGCCAGCTTGCTTTTATAAACTACTGTTTCTAGGCGGTATTCTTCAACCTCCGAAAGCTGACCAGCTTGGCCGGAAAAGGGATTAGTGGCTTCCCCAGGCTTAAATGTTCCTATACCTAAAGTACGAAATGTGCAATCCGAATAATTACCGATATGCCCAGAACCAGCATCATTAATAGCTTGTCTCACTTCATTTATGTGGCTAATTGGTAGATAGACTACTAATTTAATTAGACTGTCTTCTTTATCTCGGCCTAAAAGGCTAACATTATCTAGACCCAGCAAGGAGGCTAACCAATCATTTAAACCATTTTCACCCATATCCAGATTAGTATGGGCACTATAAACGGTTAAATTATTTTCGATTATTTCTTTTATTAATTGACCTTGGTAGCTATTGTAGTTAATGCTTTTTAGCCCCTGCATAAACATGGGGTGATGGGTAATAATCAATTCGGCTTTAGCCCTAATCGCTTCATCTACAACTTGTTTATCTAAATCCAATGCAACTATTATTTGAGTAAGCTGATTTTCCAAACTACCTATTTGCAAGCCAGAATTATCCCATTCCTCAGCCAGGTGTAGGGGAAATTGCCTTTCTATTATTGAAGTAATATCTCTAATTAGGCTTAATTTCATTAATTATTTCCTCCAATCTTAGTATTTTTTCCTTATACTCAGTGAGCTTACTTTGTACTGTAATTCCCTCACTTACCATTAGTTTGCTAAATACTTTTTTGTATTTAAGTAAAAAGTGATTGAGGTATTCCTCTTTGTATATGTAATCTTTTTTTAAAAGTTGGGGTCCTATATCGAGTTGTAAGGTATTAAGCTTATATGGTTTATTAGCTGGGGTATAACTTAATATAACAAAAAAACGATTGTTTGCATAAACTAGTCTTTCTTCATTTATAGTCCAACCCCTAGCGGCTAATAGGCCCCGCACTACATGGGAACGGCTCATAGGTTGTAAAATAAAGCGACTAAAACTGGCGGATTTATCCCAATCACGGGATATTATCTCAGCTATCGTATCTCCACCCATACCAGCAATTATAATGCTAGCAACTTCACTTGGCTGGATAATATCTAGCCCGTTGCCCTTCCTAACCTGGATCTTTTCGGAGAAGGTACTAGCTTTTACCGCCTGTTTAGCCCTATGATAAGGCCCATCGATTATTTCAGTCACTATAGCGTGGGGAATTAGCTGTTTTTCTAGCATGTATATAGGCAACAAAGCATGGTCTGTCCCTATATCAGCTATAGGTTGATTTTTTATTATCATATCCGCCATAATAGTTAAACGCCCATCAGGTGAAATAAAATTTCCCTTGCCCATATTCATCTATCTATCCTTTTTATTTTGGGGTTTCTTTTATCAGTTTTATCAAGTTGTAAGGCATCTTCGTTAGTTATCAGCATATTATCAATATAAGTAAAATCCGCTAAATCCCTCTTAATTGTAATGTCTAATATAATTTGCCCTTTATTTACAAATACTAATTTATGAAATATGTCATCATCTAGTGGGTTGTTACCAAAATAGGTTTTTTCCCATAAATAACCGAAATAAGTATCAGTGGTAGTCCATTTAATTCCTACTATTTCCTGCATTTCTTTTTTAGTAGTATAAGGTCGTATTATATAGAGCCTATCCCATGCGAAAGGGGGTTAATTCATGCATATAAAATGAGTCTTCTGCAGTAAGTGTTTCTGTGTTTTCCTTGAATTCATCATAAAAGATATTATCAATTTTGCTAATTCTAAATTGTATATAGCTGGAAGCAAATAATACTAACAAAATAACTAGTAAAGTAATTATAGTCAATTTAATAGGCCTATTTTTCATTTTTACCCCTTTTATAAATTTTTAGCTAGTACTACATTATAATTGCTATTTATTCCTTTTCTTTATTAAAAAAGCCTTTATAGTTTGCTAAAAAACTATAAAGGCTTACAAGGAAAATCTTATTTCTAATGTGCGCAATCACCGCGGCTACCACGGTGTGCATGTTCCTGACAGACACTATAAGCAGATTCAATATTACCTTTTAAGTACTCGTCCACTAATGTATCAACATCACCCCTAGCGCCTGTTATCACATCTATGCCTTGGGCATTAAATAAGTCGATAGCTTTACCGCCCATACCACCTGACATTATCACATTTACCCCTAATCCCTCTAAAAAAACGGGCAGATGCCCTGGTGTATGTCCTGGACTAGGCACAACTTCCTTTTTAACTACCTTTTTATCCTCCACTTCAAAGATAGTAAAACTTTCACAATGACCGAAATGGGCTGATACTATGGAACCATCGCTAGCAACTGCTATTTTCATTACTATTACCTCCATATTTTAAAAAATTTATTTACACATCTAAAATATCTAATACCTCCGCAAATATCCCCTTAGCCGCTTCACCAGCTACACAATCTATATCAACAATAGTCTGGCCATTATTGATGGCTTTTACGGCTTCTGTATCATAAGGTACCCTACCAACAAAAGGCAGATTAATTTCCTTACACATATTTATTATCATATCAGTTTTTTCTACATTAGTGTCATATTTATTTATACAAACAGCGATTTTAGCCTGGAACTGTTCTGCTGTATTAATAATCCTTTTCATGTCACTAACTCCCGAAAGTGAGGGTTCAGCAACTATTAAGACCATATCCACACCACTTAAGGATGCAATTACGGGACATCCTATACCTGGTGAACCATCTATAATGGCAAGTGGCACACTTATTGCTGCCTCCTGCATGGTTTTTTTCACTTCAGTAACCAGCATACCTGAATTACCATTACCCATTTTTAATTGGGCTGTAGAAAAAACTGCATCATTAGTAAATAATTTTAATTCACCAGCAATATCAGGTACCATTTTAGCTGCATCTACTGGACAAATAGCTTGACAGACTCCGCAACCTTCGCAAGCATAGTAATCAACTGAAAAAGCATCTTCTGCAAAACTAATGGCATTAAAGCGGCAATGTTCTTCACATATTCCGCATAGATTACAGATATCCATATCTATATAGGCTTTGTCCATGCCATAGTAATCTGCAATTTGAGGTATTGCATCCTGCTCTAAAATTAAATGAAGATTAGGGGCATCTACATCAACATCTGCATATGCTTTAGCTTGGGCTAGTTTTATAAAGGCACCAGCAAGGGTAGTTTTTCCAGTTCCGCCTTTCCCACTAAGAATTAACAATTGCTTCATAACTACCCCCCTTTTCTATTGAATCCAGAAGATGGGTAAACAACTTTTGATATTTGGGACTCTCTTTAGATATTATATATCCATCGGCATTTAATTTCCCTAATTCTTTATCAAAGGGAATTTTAGCCAGGATTTTTATGCTGTTTTCTTGGCAATAGGCTTCTGCTGGATCAAAGTCAGGCAAGCATTTATTTAATACTACACCAAAAGGCTTATCAAATAATTTTACCAAATCAATGGCCATATTTAGGTTATGGACCCCGAAAATACTGGGTTCAGCAACAATAATACAATAGTCAGCATTTTTAACAGTTTCAATTACTGTACATGCAGTCCCAGGTGGACAATCAATAATAGTTGTAGCTTGACCATTGTCGACTTTATCCATAATATTTTCTATGATGGGCACACCTGATATCTCCCCAACATTCAATATTCCTGTGTAAACTGTTACACCATCAGAAATGCCTTTCTCAATTACCCCTATGCCCCTATCTACTTCATGCAAGGCATCTTCCGGACACAGTAAAGTGCAACCTCCGCAAGAATGGCATATGTCATCAAAAATTATAAGATTTTTATTTATATAAGCCAAAGCATTATACCTACAAAAATCTACACATATGCGACAACCATTGCATTTGTCATTATCTACAACTGGGATCTTAACGTTTACCTTTTCCCTTTCTACTTCACCTAGCTTCAAAAATATGTGGCCATTAGGTTCTTCTATATCACAATCAGCATAAATTGAATTTCCGGCTACTGTAGCCAGGTTTACAGATACAAAGGTTTTTCCAGTACCTCCCTTGCCACTTAAAACTGCTACTTTCATTTCTCTAATCCCCACGCCTATGGTATCCCGAATGGATATCATCTAACTTGGATAGTTTACCTTCCTTAAATGCCTTAATTGTATCTGATACTGAATCGGTTTCATTTTTGTATATTTCTATATTTGCTGCTTTTATGACTTTAGCTGCATTTTCTCCGCATTGTGGTGCAATTAATACTTTTGCTCCAGTGTCCACAACAATTTGTGCTGCCTTTATGCCAGCTCCACCTTGACTCCTTGCTGCACTATTATCTACAAAACTGGGTTTTTCCCCCTCTATATCATAAACTAAGTAGAAAGGGGCTCTCCCAAAAGTATTAGCAACTTGAGAATCTAAAGATTTGTTATCTACGGGTATTACTATTTTCATATTGTCTCCTCCTAATTTTCATTTTTTAATAATTTTGCAGATTGATTCCGGCCTAAGCCTTTTCTAGGTCCGCTAGCATGCCCACCAGCATGTCTACCGTTTCGGCATCTACCACAACCATAACCATAACGTCTCTCTTCATCATTAAAGAGCTTATATTCTCCACCTTCAATTTTTAATCCTTTATCATTGATTAGGGAATCAGCTATTTTTTGACGGGCCTCACCATAAATCCTTTGTACAGTTGTGCGGGCTACCCCCATACTTTTAGCACATTCTTCCTGCACCAATCCCTCATGATCTATCAAACGTATAGTTTCATATTCATCTATAGTCATGGTGATAATTTCGTCCTCATTCAAGGGTACACCTAGTGGTCCGAAAAAGTTGTTTTCAGGTATGCAACAAACCCTTCTCCATTTCCTGGGCCTAGCCATCATTTTTCACCTGCCTAACTTTAAAAATATTATCGGGGATTGATCCCCGATAATATCGATTTATTTCCTAGAAAATATCATGATTATCTACGCTTATTTAAGGTTGACGGCGAAAACCTCTACCTGGTCCTCTACCTCTACCTGCTGATCCTCTACCTAGTCCTCTGCCTGCTCCTCTACCTAGTCCTCTCCCCCTACCATAACCATATTCGTATTGAGGTGGATTAGTTGTAGGGTTAGCTGTATTGCAATCACCTAAGCCACGGCCAGTCCTTGGGCCTTCACCCAAAGGGCCTCTTCTGTCTCCTCCTGGCATAAGTCAAAACCTCCTTTCACTTATTGACATATGTCAATTACTAGTTTCATTTTAGATTATTAATGGGCATATGTCAATAAGTGAAGTAAATTATTTATTTCCTAGAAATGCAATCGGTAATTTAGAGCTAAAAAAAAGGGTAGTTTATAATAAACTACCCTTTTAATTACTTATTTATATTAAATTTTATTAAATCCTTATCTTAAAAATTGCAAAAGTCCTTTTCCATTTATATTTTTGGCAGATTCCTTAAACTTCTTTTTAGTTCTTCATCGGAGAATTCTATATCTTCAGTTTCCCCAGATAAATACCGATCATAAGAATATAAGTCGATCTGTCCATGTCCACTAAGGTTAAATAGTATAGTCTTGGATACCCCTTCTTCTTTGGCCTTAAGAGCTTCATCTATAGTAGCTCTTATTGCATGGGCAGATTCGGGAGCAGGTACTATACCTTCATTTTGAGCGAATAGTATGGCTGCCTCAAAAGTTGGATTTTGCTTTACGGCTATTGCATCGATTAAGCCATCGTGATATAGCTGACTAAGAAGTGGAGCTGCCCCATGATATCTTAAACCACCTGCATGAATACCCGATGGGGTAAAATCGTGGCCTAGTGTATACATTTTAGTGACTGGAACTAAGCCCAATAAATCACCATAATCATAGGCAAAAACCCCTTTGGTTAGTGATGGGCAAGCCGTAGGTTCAACTGCTAGTAAACTAATATTTTTCCCAGCTATTTTGTCAGGAATAAAGGGAAAAGCAATACCTGCAAAGTTGCTTCCACCGCCACAACATCCGATTACTATATCTGGATAATCATCGACCATCTCAAGTTGTAGTCTAGCCTCTTGCCCAATTATAGATTGGTGCACACATACATGATTCAGTACACTACCTAAGGAATAATTGGTATCATCCCGTTTTAAGGCTTCCTCGACCGCTTCACTGATTGCGATGGCTAATGTGCCAGGACTATCTGGCTCTTTGGCTAATACATTTCTGCCACTTTCTGTCGTATCACTAGGACTAGGAATGCAAGTTCCACCATATAGTTCCATTATAGATCTACGGTATGGTTTTTGGTAATAACTTACCTTAACCATGTAAACTACCGCTTCTAACCCAAAGTACTTACAAGCTAGTGACAATGCAGTCCCCCATTGTCCAGCACCAGTTTCAGTCGTAATCCTTTTAATCCCCTGAGCTTTATTAAAGAAAACTTGGGGTATGGCCGAATTAAACTTATGGCTGCCTACTGGACTAACCCCCTCATATTTATAGTAAATACGAGCTGGGGTATCTAAAGCCTTTTCTAAAGCATGAGCCCTATAAAGTGGTGATGGTCTGAACTGTTTGAATAGTTCCCTCACCTCTTTGGGAATCTCAATATACCTTTCGGTAGATGCCTCCTGCCTTATAAGTTCTTTAGCAAAAATAGGTTCCAAATCAGCTGGGTTTAGGGGCTCCAAAGTCTTAGGATTAAGAGGTGGAGCTAAGGGATTGGGCATATCAGCCTGTACGTTGTACCAGAATTTAGGTAACTTCTCCTCGGGCAAAATGATTTTGGTGAGCTCTTCTCTACTCATCTCTTCTATCTCCTCTCATCTTATTTAATTAATTAAGGTTAATTAATAATGGTATTGTAACATATTATATTATTATTTGCACAGGGTTTGAAAAAAATATAATTGACCAGGGTATTTATTAATAGTATACTCACATAAATGGAAAATAAACCAAAGGGGAGCTAGATCTATTCTGGCTGAGAGTAGACTCGTATTGAAGTCTTTACCCTTGAACCTGATCTGGGTAATGCCAGCGTAGGAAAGATAGGAATAGTATAATCTTATGACTGCCTACACAGGCGGTCTTTTTTGTTTTTGAAAGGGGGTTTAAATATGGCACTGTGCAATATGAGTCTGCAAATTTTACCCATGGTTCCCGAAGGGGATGTATACGATGTGGTAGATGAGGTCATTAAGCTTATCCAAGCTTCCAAGCTTGAATACATGGTTGGACCGATGGAAACAACTATAGAAGGAGAATTAGACCAGTTACTTGACCTAGTAAAAGAAGCCCAAGAAGTCTGTATTGCTGCTGGGGCAAACCGTGTAATTTCGGTAGTCAAGATAGATTACAAGCCAGATGGGGTGACTATGGATGAAAAAGTCGGAAAATACCGTTAAAAAGGCTGCACCCTTAATTACTGCAATTTTTCTACTAGTATTATGGGAAGTAGCTGTCCGTCTGTATGCAGTAGAAGCTTGGATACTTCCAGGCCCTATTCAAGTAGCTAGGGCTTTAATAAATTCGGCTAATTTGCTATTATCTCATTCTATGACAACTATCATGGAAGCAATTTTAGGTTTTACTTTTTCAATAATTTTAGCTATGATAGTTGCTTTTTTACTTACTAGTATAGATTGGTTAAAGCAAGCATTTTACCCACTTTTAATTGTTTCCCAAACTATTCCCCTTATTACCCTAGCTGTCTTGTTCACCATATGGTTTGGATGGGGACTTTTCCCTAAAGTTCTGATTGTTGTCCTAGTCTGTTTTTTTCCTATTACTATTAATCTTATTAATGGTCTAAATTCTGTGGATATAGATCAGGTCGGTTTATTCCATTCAATGGGGGCTAGTTCTTGGGATACCTTCAAAATGGTCAAGTTCCCTCATGCCCTGCCCGCTTTTTTTACCGGTTTGAAAATCTCTGCTACTTATAGCGTAATGGCAGCTGTAGTCGGAGAATGGTTGGGAGCTAAGAAGGGACTGGGTTATTTTATGACTATTACGCAAAAGAGCTTCGCTATTGATAAAGTGATAGCGGCAGTAGTAGTAATTTGTATTATAAGTCTAGGCTTAGTTAAATTAATAGAAATATTAGAACAGCTTTTGATACCCTGGAATCGAATGGAATCGAAATAAGGATTTATAAAGAAAGGAATTTAAAATGAAATTAAAAAGGCTTTTAATTGTGGGTTTTGTCTTGATTTTAATGTTTTCTTTATGTGGATGCGAAATCAAGGAAGAAACCGACAATTTGCAGAATGTCACTATTGTTTTAGACTGGTTTCCTAATACCAATCATACTGGTCTTTATGTGGCTGACCAAAAAAATTACTATGCAGAGGAAGGGCTGGCTGTAGAAATAGTACAACCAACCGAGGGTGGAACCGCCCAATTAATCGGGGCCGGTAAAGGTGATTTTGGTATAAGTTATCAAGAGGAAGTTCTGATGGCTCGGGACAGCCATATCCCTGTAAAAGCTATAGCGGCTATTATTCAACATAATACTGGGGGTTATGCCTCTCCCGTAGAAAAGGGGATTACTTCGCCTGCCGACTTTATATATAGGACATACGGTGGAGCAGGCACTCCATCTGAGTCCGCATTACTTAAAGCGCTTATGCAGAATTATGAACAAGATGTAACTGCTATAAATCAGATTAACATAGGCTCGGCCGACTTTTTCACTAGCATAGAAAAGGATATAGATTTCAGCTTAATTTATTATGGCTGGACTGGTGTTGAAGCGGAAATCAGGGGGATTGAAATTGATTTTATTCCCTTAAAAGATGAAGATGACAGATTAGATTTTTATACCCCAGTAATAATCACGAATGAGAATAAAATAAAAAATGACGCTTTGTTAATAGAAAAATTTATGCGGGCTACCAGTAAAGGTTATGAATATGCCATCAATAATCCCATTGAAGCTGCAGATATACTAGTTAAGGCGGTCCCCGAATTAGATAAGGATCTAGTCAAAGCTAGTCAAAAATATTTAGCTAATGAATATAAAAGTGATGCTGATAAATGGGGAGAAATCGAATTAGAAAGATGGGAAGGCTTTACTAACTTCATGTACGATAATAACTTGATTACTGAAAAAATCGAAGCCGAACAGGCCTTTACTAATAAGTTCTTACCATAGATTTTCCTAGGGGGATTTATTAATGTCAGAAATAATAGTGGAAAATATAAGCAAGACATTTGGACAATTAGATACACTAGATAACATTTCTCTTGAGGCCAGAAACCATGAATTTATTGTGATTTTGGGTCCTAGCGGTTGCGGCAAGAGTACTCTTTTTCATATAATTTCTGGTTTAATAAGCCCAGATAGTGGCGCTGTATATATTAATGGTTCAGATTGGACCGGTAAAACTGGACGGGTGGGTTATATGCAGCAAAAAGATTTGCTTTTGCCCTCTAAAAATATTTTAACCAATATAGCCATCCCCCTTTTATTGAAAGGTGAAGAAAGAAAACTAGCTTATAAAAAAGTCCAGAAAAAGTTAGCTGATTTTGGCCTGGAAGGTTTTGAAAAGCACTATCCTCGGCAATTATCAGGCGGTATGAGGCAGAGGGCTGCACTTTTAAGGACCTTTATCTTTACTAAAGACATTTTGCTTTTGGATGAACCTTTTGCCTCGCTAGATGCCATAACCCGAAGGAAAATGCATTTATGGTTAAAGGAACTGTGGGCCAAGTATAATTCCCTAGTTATGTTTATAACCCATGATATTGAAGAAGCCTTGATGCTGGCTGATAGAATTTATGTTTTATCACCACGCCCGGCTAGGGTAAAAGCGGAATTTAATTTGGGCTTTTACCCTTCAGTCCTAGAAAAAGAAAAATTAAAAAAAGAACTACTGGCTTTACTAGAATAAGATGATTAAGCTATTCAATAATAAGCGGTACTTCCTCTGGTAGTACTGAATCATCGGTCTCAGGATCTTCTTCAGGAATTTCTGAGATAGGTGGAGTTAGCATAATATCATCTTCATCGGGGATAAGATCTATTTCCTCCTCTTCTAGTTCGTCTGTAAGCTCTCCTTCCTCTTCCTCCTCAGACTCATACTCATCGTCTTCTTCCTCCTCAACAGGAGCCGGTGGCGGTGGTGGAGGTGCTTCTTTTAAAAGCCGATTATATATCAAGTTGTTCATATAGTCCCTCCATATAGGACCAGCTACTGTACCACCATAGCTACCGTATCCCGTCACAGGTTTACCATCACTATTACCAACCCACACTGCAGTAACTAACTCCGAGGTATAGCCTACATACCACAAATCACGACTGTCTGTCGTAGTTCCCGTTTTACCTCCACTAGCTATGCTTACACGGGCAGGAGTACCAGTTCCATAGGAAACTACGTCTTTTAAAATGGAATCCATAGCTTCTGTGGTTTTATTTTTGAAAACCCTTTTTTCATTTAAGCGTGGACCGAATAGGTTTTTACCCCGTTCGTCTACTATTTTTTGTATAGTAAAATGTTCTTTGAAAATCCCTTTAGATGGAAAAGTGGCATAGGCTGCAGCCATTTGCAGTGGTGATATGCCCTTACTCATTCCCCCTAATGCTAGGGCTAAGTTTTTATCATCATCAGTAATGCTAGTAATGCCCAAGCTTTGCAGATATTTAATGGCTTTATCCATTTTAAGCATTTCTAGAAGCTCAACAGCTGCAATATTATGTGAACGGACAATTGCTTCCCTGACTGTGGTAGTGTGAGGACTATCTGTCCCAAAGTTTTTTGGTTGGTAATTATTAAAATTACGCTCTTTATTATTTAAAGTAGTATTATCATTAATAAGTCCTTCATTTATGGCGGCAGCATAAATAAGCGGCTTGATAGCTGAGCCAGGTTGGCGGGCTATAACGGCCATGTTAAGTTGATTTTTTTCAAAATCATCCCCCCCTACCATCGCTTTGATTTCCCCTGTTCCTGGATTTAATGATACCAGTGCTGCATCTTGAGCCTTGATACCCCGATAAGTAAAACTAGCCACATTATTGTGTAAGGCTTTCTCAGCCGCTAACTGCATCTGGGGATCAATTGTAGTATAAATTTTTAAACCACCTTGGTACAATTTCTGAGCGCCTACTATATCTTCCAAAAGGGCGGTTAAATAGGATATATAATAAGGATGTTTAGTGGTATGGGCTGGCTTATAAGGTAGGACATTAATCGACTCTTTTAGCATTTCCTCCCCTTCCTCAGCATTTATATAAGCTTGGCTAACTAAATTGTTCACGACTATTGTTTGCCGCTTTTTGACCCTTTCCATATTATCATCGGGCCGATAATATTCTGGGGCTTGAATCATACCAGCTAATGTAGTTATTTCTCCTGCACTTAGATTCATTACGTCTTTGCCAAAGTAAGTTAAAGCAGCACATTGCATACCCGAACAGCCTCTACCTATATATATTTCATTAAGATACATATTGAGTATCGCTTCTTTACTATACTTATCCTCAATAGCAGTAGCTATAAATACTTCTTTTATTTTCCTGGTATAAGTTTTCTCCTGATTTAAAAATAAGGTTCTAGCTAATTGCTGAGTTATAGTACTGCCACCTTCTGATTTGTGTCCCCGTTTCAAATTATTCCATATGGCTCGGCCAATTCCACGTGAATCCAGGCCATTATGTTCATAAAAACGCTTATCCTCTGTAGCTACTACAGCTTTTTTCATTAATTCTGGAAAGTCCTTACTGTATTCTTTTTTGTAACCCATTTTTGTCATTTCAGTATTATCATTGTAGTAGACTGTAGTTTGTTCTTTTATTTCATACTCCCATTTGTTTACACCAGTTACAAATTGGGCTAAGCTCATAGTCGATTTGGCTAATGATAAGCCTATAGTAAAAAATAATATGAAAATTAAGATGCCAACTAAAAAAGTAGCTAGTCTTGCTAAAGATTTCAATTTATCCTAACCCCTCCCTTAAATATTAGTTATCGGGGAAATATTGCCTAAACTAATTATTGCCTAAGCTGAGATAATTCTACCCTTATGATAATATTATATTATTTCTAGCGCAAAATAAGTCAAAAAAAAACCGCTAGGCGGTCTTTTTCAAACTACTGCTTGGCTTTTCAAGGAGAGCTCCCACTTTTTACACTTATCCCCCCAATAAGTCAGTATTTCCTCATTTCTTTTTATCCTAACCACTTCACATAGGTTGGGACACCCTTTACACTCAAAACTACTAGAAACAAAATTGCCCTCTTGGATAAATTTATCCCCCCTAAAATTAGTACTATTTTTCAACTTTACTTGTTCTTTAGCTAATATAGCTGCGCCAACTGCTCCCATAACATTATAATGTTCGGGTACGTCTACTGGCAGCTTTAATACTTTTTCAAAGGCTATTTTTAGCCCTTCATTAGCAGCTACTCCACCTTGAAAGACCACTGGGGGTTCAATTTTTTTCCCTTTGCCCACATTATTTAAATAATTTCGGACTAATGCTTCACATAAACCCATTAAAATATCAGCCATAGGGTAACCCATTTGCTGTTTGTGAATCATATCAGATTCAGCAAAAACACCACACCTACCTGCAATCCGAACTGGTTGATTAGACATTATCGCTGTGGAGCCAAATTTTTCAATGGGGATATTTAACCTAGATGCTTGTTGGTCAATAAATGAACCAGTCCCAGCTGCACAGACAGTATTCATAGCGAAGTCATGTACAATCTCATCCCGCAGCAAAATCAACTTAGAATCTTGCCCCCCAATTTCTATAATTGTCCTAACCCCAGGATATAGGAAGGAAGCGGCTACCCCATGGGCAGTTATTTCATTTTTCACCACATCAGCCCCTAATAGTACATCGGCTAAAACACGCCCACTACCAGTACTTCCTACCCCTTTAATATCAGCTACATCATCTATGCTATCTCTGATTAAGCTGTAGCCTTCTTTAATCGCCTGCACTGGGTTACCATTAGTACGCATATATATTTTTTCTTTTAAATTATAATCTTCATCAAGCAAGATAAAATTACTGGAAACAGAACCTATATCAACCCCAAAATAATAGGACATAATCTTTCCTCCCTTAGACAGTCATCTTTTGCATTTGTTTTTTCCTCCAAAGCATATCTACAAAAGCTTCAATTCTAGTACTTATGCCTGCAAGTCCAGAATGTTCATCAAAATATAAGGTCATGCAGGGGATATTTTCTTCCCTACTAACCTTGCCCAAAATCTGATGGGCTACAATTTCTGGCATACAAGTTAATGGACCTATTTGGATTAAGCCATCATAACCCTCCTGAGCAAAGTTTACCGCAAAGCCAACAGTTTCCCAGCCATGACCCCCAACCCAATAGTCCAAATAAGGCTCGGCACAAGCTAAGATTTCCTGGCGATTGGATTTTTTCACTTTGCCATAAAGCAGGTGGTCATTTACCCAATCACTGGTATAAATAGACCTAGTAATATAGGCATTTAACCGTCCCAAATGACGGATTATATCGTAATTAGTGCTGGGTTCTAGTATGGTATATATCTCTCCGATTAAACCTATTTTTAAAACCTCGTTATTGCTTAGTGGTAAATCCTCCATCTTCCTTAGATAACTTGCTACAAGCATATCCACTTGCCCTTTATCTACAGCATTATCTATCTCTACTAGTGATTCATCATATAACTTTTCCATTTTTATTTTATTTATTACCCGAGGCAAAAGATATTCCAACTTTTTTTCCATAACCTCTACTGCCCTTAATTTGTACCAGGCAAATCTAACTGCTTTTATAGCTGCGTAAAATGAAACATTTTGAGCTAATGCCTTAACTTGGGCAAAAAGCTCGGTTACCTTAAAATCTGGAGCTTCCAAAACTACCATCTTAAATTCATAGCCTAGATCATGCAGAATATCCCGCTCTACTTGGGCATAGTAGCCAAAGCGACAGGGTCCCCATCCTCCAGCCATAACAACTGTATTTGCCCCCTTTTCCATTGCTTCAATAAAATTGCCTACATTTATTTTTAAAGGCATACAAGCAAATTCAGGTGAATATTTAATACCCAACTCCAAAGTTCTATTTGTTATGGGTGGTGGCGGTATTACCTCGAGTCTTAACCCTTTTAACAAAGCTTTAATTGCAATATGGGTATTACCCATATGCGGAAAAGTTACTTTCATCCTGCACTTGCCTCCTTCTTTGCAACATATCGCAAAAAGCTTCCAGCCTAGTCATAAAACCACCTTCACCCGTATGTTCATCAATAGTCAGTAACATAAAGGGTTTATTTTTCACTTTTCTTTCAATAATTTCACCAATTAGGGAATCGGGGCCACAACCAAAACAAGCTAAATAGATTATTCCATCCACCTCATTAGTCCCTTCTGTATATAAAGCACTGCCCACCATTTTACGGCCTAGGGTCCAAAAAACCCGCTTGGGCACTCTTGCTGCATGTTTTTCCACCATGGTCCTGGGTAAATATTCAGGAAAAACCACTTTACAACCCAGTTTTCTTAATTTATTAATGATATTTAAACTAAGGGCCTCATCATACAGTGAGTAGCCATGACCTAAAATGCAGATAGTCAAATCGTGCTCTAGGGGCAAATCAACTTTCTCGCCTTCCCAAATTCTAATAGCTTCGGCCATAGTATAGCCTTGTTTGGTTATAGATCTGCATAAATAAAATTCCTGCATAGCCTCTTCTAAAGCATTTTTTATTTGCCTTTTACTTTTATTGAATAACTTTCCTAATTGGAAAGTATCCCTTTTTAGTTTTTTATCTGATTTACTAAGATCAATAGTAATATCAATTAAAGGTGGTAAATCGGATATAGCTGCTTTAATCATATTAGGTAGTCCCATAAATTTAGGGCAAATGTATCCCTTCGCTTCAATACTTACCATGCGGGGTAAAAATATATAATCCACCTGGGCCTGACATAGTTCCAGTACATGCCCATAATGGACTTTAATCGGATAACACGCTTCATCAACCGCTAAGCCTAGGCCATCATTTATAATTCTCTGATTAGTCGGTGAGGAAGGAATTACGGTAACATCTAACTGGTTGAAAAAAGTTTTCCATAAAGGATAATGATAATAATAAAAAAGACTATGTGGAATACCAACCTTCGTCATTTGCCTTACCTCCTTCGTTTTAAAGCTGGGGATGGTTGTCTACTCTTATCTTTAGTTTTTAGGATTTCTGGTCGCACATTTTGAATCGGAACGGGCGATCTGATTAAAATGCTTTTCATAGCCCTATAATCGAAAGGTATTAAAGGCCATAAATAGGGGACTCCAAATGATTTGGTAAAGATAAGCAAAACAAGGGATAAGATTACCGTTATTATAAAACCAGGCAAACGGAAGAAACCTGTACCCAATAAAATAAATAACCTTACTAAACGGTTGGCCATCGACATTTCATAACTGGGGGTAGAAAATGCCCCTATCGCCACTACTGCGGTATAAATAATAACTTCCGGAGCCAGCAAACCTATTTCTACTGCTAATTCCCCTATTAATAAGGCTGCAATAACACCCAAAGCGGTAGCCAGTGGTGAAGGGGTGTGGATAGCGGCCATCCTAATTAAATCTAGGCTCAGTTCAGCAATTATAAATTGAATAAATAAGGGTATTTTCCCCACCTTATCTGGGCCAATAAATTTCAATGAGGCGGGTAATAGCTCTGGATTTAAGGCAACTAGTAACCATAAGGGAGTAATAATAACTGAAGCTATAATGCCTAAAAATCTGACCCACCTTATATATACACCTACTGCTGGATTTTGGCGGTATTCCTCAGCATGTTGTACATGATGAAAGTAAGTTACAGGTGCTATAATCACACTAGGCGAAGTATCCACCATAATTAAAATATGTCCTTCTAGTAAGTGATTGGCCGCTACATCTGGCCTTTCGGTATATCGTACCTTGGGAAATGGGTTCCATACGCTACCGGGGGTAATCAATTCTTCGATTGATTTTTCTGCCATAGGAATGGCATCTATTTCGATAGCTTCAATTTTATCTACGATATTTTTGACTAGGTCTGGATTAGTTATGTCCTCGATATAACAAATGCAAACATCACTTTTAGACCTTTTACCCACCCGCAGTAATTTTATTCTTAATTTGGGATCCCTAACCCTTCTGCGAAGTAGAGCAGTATTGAAGACGATTGTTTCAGTAAAACCATCACGAGAACCCCTAACTATTCGCTCTAATTCTGGTTCTTCAGGTTCCCGACTAGGATAGGTCCTAGCATCAATAATAAAAGCCTCATCAATGCCATCAACTATTAAAATAATAGAACCAGATAAAATAAAGTATAGTATTTCATCTATTTCTTTCTCCGTAGCTAGTTCTATATAAGGTACTTCATCTTTTATTTGCTCTTTTAAATCCTTTAATAAAATACCTTTTCTAGACATTGTGCTTAATGTTTTGATAACGAAAACTAAAACATCATCTTTAATAAATCCGTCTATACCTAAGAGGGCACATTTCTTATTAATTATTTTAAATTCCCTCAGAACTATATCAAAGCTTTCCCCTTCTCCTAACTCCTGTTGGAGGAAATCCAAATTTTTTGCATAATCCTTGCTTAGACGAATATTGTCGCTTTTCTTAAACAATAGGATTTCCC
This sequence comes from uncultured Syntrophomonadaceae bacterium, assembly GCA_964514235.1. Classification (GTDB taxonomy): domain Bacteria; phylum Bacillota; class Syntrophomonadia; order Syntrophomonadales; family Syntrophomonadaceae; genus JAAYRQ01. The sequence goes on from CAZEPV010000006.1 coordinate 53,476, forward strand.
CTTCCTTCTATCCCTTGGGATTAAAAATTACCGCCGCTAGATAACCGAATACAATCGCAGCCGTTATACCAGCAGCGGCAGCTTCCACACCACCACTGATGGCTCCCAACAAACCAGCAGTTTCAACTGCTTTCAAGGTCCCCTGGGTTAATAAATGCCCAAACCCTGAAAGGGGAATTGTAGCCCCTGCTCCCCCAATATCAACTAAAGGCTGGTATAAGCCCAAGCCACTCAAAATAGCACCAGAAGTAATATAGCCAACCAAAATATGTCCAGGAGTTATGGCTACCTTAGTCAAATTCATGATTAATTGCCCGATTAAACATAAAGCTCCCCCGACTAAAAAAGCATTTAATAATGAACCCAAAATCTTTCCTCCTTACGAGTTTTCAATAGCTACTGCATGGGCTATAGCAGGTATGCTTTCACCTTGAAAAATTGCAGTGGGACTCATTAAGGCACCAGTTGCCACTAATAAAAGTTTATTTATTTTACCCACATTCATCATATTTAAAAAAGGGCCACATAACATGGCGGCTGCACACCCACAACCACTTCCACCCGCATTAACCCCTTGGCTTTTGTCATAAAGTAAGACCCCACAATCATTATAATTAGGTTTGGGTACTATTCCTTCCTTGATAAATAATTGCTCAGCAATCCCTTTGCCATAACTAGCCAAATCCCCCGTAACTACTAAATCATAATAATCGGTAGGGCGATTCATATCCGCATAATGCTGTTTAATCGTAGCAACTGCAGCAGGTGCCATGGCACTACCCATATTGGCCATATCAGTTTGTCCCATATCAATTACCTTTCCCACGGTTGCACAAGTAATGCAAGGACCGATACCTGCTTTTTCTAAAATTACAGCTCCAGCAGCAGTGGCAGTCCATTGGTTAGTAGGGGACGATTGGGTGCCTTGTTCTACCGGAAAACGAAATTGCCTTTCCGCAGTGTAGTGGTGACTAGAAGCAGCCCCAATTACCCTTTCATAATAATCACCATCCACCAACATAGCCCCTAGTAAAAGCGATTCTGCCATAGTAGAACAAGCTCCGTACAAACCCAAAAAAGGAATCTGTAACTCCCGAGCTGCATAATTGGAAGAAATAGTCTGGTTTAATAAATCCCCAGCCAACAATACTTCTACATCTTCAAGACCAATTTGTTTTTTGGAAACTATTAGCTTCACCGTTTCCCTTAAAATCTTGCTTTCCGCCTTTTCCCAAGTATCCTCTGCAAATAAATAATCAGGTAAAATAAAATCAAAATCCTTTTGCCAAGGCCCTTCCCCTTCTTTAGGACCGACTATAGATGCCCATGTACTGATTACTGGCGGGGAAGAAAAGGCAACTGATTGCATACCCCTTTTTTTACTAGTCCCCATATTAATCACCTTGCTTAAATATAGTATTTAACTAGAAATAAAAACCTTAATTAACCCGATTAACATAGCTATTACGAAACCAAAAACTAAGGTAGGCCCAGCTACACTAAAGATTCTAGCCCCTACTCCGAAAATGTATCCTTCCCTTTTGTATTCTATTGCTGATGCTACTATGGCATTAGCGAATCCTGTAATAGGAACTATTGAGCCAGCACCAGCCTTTTCACCCAACTTATCATAAACCCCTATACCAGTAGTCAAGGCGGCCAAAAATATCATGATTACCGAGGTAGCCTTGCGTGCATCGGTAGCGGTTAAACCAGTCACAATAAGGTAATTTTGAAGAATCTGGGCAATTAAACAAATAAGTCCACCTACTACAAATGCCCAAATACAATCTTGAATTAAAGGACGTTTCGGTTTTACATCCTGGACTAGGAGATCATATTCCTCTATGGCAATTTTCTTCAAAGCGTCATTTGTGGTCCTGCTCATGTTTCAGCCCCCTCATTTAGGATATTATTAGTTAATATCTTTCTATTTATTCTTAAAATAAAAACAACACCCCAAAAATTTAAAGGTGTTGTTTTTTATAAATTTAACTAGAATCCTTTATTCCGTATATGCGATAGAAATGTTCGCTTTATATTCCGTAATTTTGTCATCTTTACAATTGGCGGTCCAATTACATACTTCTACCCCCGTAATATTCCTGTAATCCATAGAAGCTTGGGCTATTGCAGTATCAACCGCATCCTGCCAAGATCTAGTCGATTCGGCTACTAGCTCTGCTACTTTTACTTGCATTTAGAAAGCCTCCTTTTTTAATTTAATATTATTGTTTGAGGCTAGAAATGTTTTTATGCAAGAATGTTTTTTAATTTTAAAATAGCAGCTTTCTCAATTCTAGATATCTGCACCTGTGAAACTCCCAATTCAGAAGCAATAACCGTTTGAGTTTCGTCTTTAAAAAAACGGCGTAAAATAACTTCCCTTTCCCTATCTTCTAATTTACCCAGGGCTTCTCGTAAAGCCATTTTCTCTAATATGGAGACATTAGGCTCATCATTAGCCAATCTATCCACCAAAGATAACTGGTCTTTCTCTTCTCCTGGCACTACATCATGTATATATGCTGGGGCCTGACAAGCCTCCATGGCCAAAATTATATCTTCTTTATCAATTTCCAGAAAAATAGCCAATTCCTTTACGGTGGGCTCTCTTCCCAAGTCCCCCCTTAACCTGTCTTGGGCCCACCTAATTTTCGTATAAGTCTCTTTAAGCCCACGCTGCACCTTAACAATTCCATCATCACGCAAAAACTTCTTTATCTCCCCTATAATCATGGGAACTGCATAAGTTGAAAACTTTACCTGGAAAGTAAAATCGAATTTATCGATAGCCTTTAATAATCCTATAGAACCGACTTGGAACAAATCATCATATTCATAAGAAGTGTTTTTGAATCTTTCTAAAACCATGTATATAAGGCCTAGATTGGCTTCATAGACATCAGCTTTGGCTTGTTCATCACCAGATTGGGCTTTAGCTATAAGGTCTTCATTGTTTTGATAACTAGCTGAGGACAAATCTAATTCCCCCTTACGCCAAAGCTTCTTTACTTATGATTGTAAAGTTTCTAGTTAATCTCAAGCTTGTCCCCTCATTTGGAATACTAGTAATGTCAAGTTCATCCATAAATGATTTCATAAAGGTGAAGCCTAAACCCATCCGAGTTGGATCACTAGAAAAGGTCGGCTCCAAAGCCTGGTTTATATCCTCTATGCCAACACCATAATCCTTTATAATTATTTCCAAGCTATTATTATCATGGATATAAGCCATAATTACTATTTCACCATGAGGTTGATTACTATAACCATGAATAATAGAGTTAGATACTGCTTCAGATACAACTAGCTTCACTTCCTCGATATCATCTAGGGTACAATCAAGCTGGGTAGCAAAGGCACCTACACAGGACCTAGCAAAAGCAACATTTTGTGGTAGACTAGCAAACTTAAATTCTACAAAATTTTTAATACTCATCAAATCCCCAGCAGTATAAGCTGGTTTCACCTCCTTCTCAAATATTAACAATTTCTTGTTCAGTTCTATACATGGGAACAAGCTTGTTTATCCCTGAAAAAAATAAAATCTTTTCCACATTGGGTTTTGCTCCAACTATATACATTTTACCATTATCGGCTGATATTTTTTTATATCTGCCAATTATCATTCCTAAACCAGAGCTATCAATAAAAGTTACCTTTTCTAGATTAATAATTAAGTTTTTAATACTTCCTCCCTTTAATTTGTCGTCAATCTGATTCCTAAGTCTATCGGCTATAATTAAATCAAATTCTCCTGCTATTTTAACTATCAATGTATTCCTTACCTGCTTCAACTCCACATCCACTGGATCAACCCCTTCTGCCTTATTCTAAATTAATATTCCACAAAAAAGGGTTACTTCCTTCCACTAAATTCCATTTATAATAGATAGGTTTCCGCAAACATCTTCAATATTTCTTTTATTAAACCACCTTTGGGCACATCATCTTTAGCAATCAAATCAACTTTTTTCTCAATAGCCCCATCCTTGTATAAAATCATTTCCCCAAGCTTTTGTCCCCCTATAACAGGGGCATCAATATATTCCAGCAGCTTTTTTTCTACACTGATTTCTTTTTCTTCACCTTTTAGAGAGATCACCCCTACATCTTCGGCAGCCAATACTTCAACTTTATCAGTTACACCCTTGCCTACTTTAACTGCACCACATACATGCCCTCCTACGAAAAATGTTTTAAAGGAATATTTGGCAAAACCATAGTTTAATAGTTGCATTGAATCCCTAAAATTACCCCTTTGCTCTGGTGAAGCCATAACTACACATATCAGCCTTAGACCATCCCGCTTGGCGGTAGAAGTAAGACAAAATTTGGCTGCATCTGTATAACCTGTTTTAAAACCATCTGTCCCCTCATACCACCATAAAAGTTTATTAGTATTATATAACTTGAAATCACCCTGTCTTAAACTATATTCCTTTATGGAACTATATTCTAACAATTTAGGATAATTCAAAGCATGGCGTGCCATGATCGCCATATCTGCAGGACAGGAATAATGGTTTTCAGCAGTTAACCCATGTGAATTAACGAAATTAGTATTTCTAAGCCCCAGCATTTTTGCTTTTTGGTTCATGCGATTAACAAAATTTTTATGTGTACCTTCCAAATGCTCTGCTACTGCGACAGAACAATCATTAGCAGAACCTACTGCAATAGCAATAAGCATGTCCTCATAAGTCATTTCTTCCCCAGGTTCTAGATAAATCTGAGAACCGCCCATTTTCCACGCGTTTTCACTAGTTGTTACTATATCCTTTAAGCCAACTTTACCTTCTTCCAAATCTTCAAAAGCTAAGATTAAAGTCATTAATTTGGTCATACTCGCTGGAGCTAGTTTTTTGTTTTCATTCTTTGCTAATAAAATCTTACCCGAATCAGCATCCATTAATATATAGGCATCAGCCTTAACCTCGACTTTATTTTCGTCAGCATTTACTGACGTAATAGGATTTAGCCAGAATATTGATAAAAATGAGATTAGTACCAGCCAGGTAATTCCCCTTTTCTTAAACAATCTTTTCTACCCCCTTTAAAAAAATACTTGTTAGATTATATTTTATAAAGCGGGGTATTATGTACCTAAATTTATAATATGAGGAAAGATAAGGTTTAAGATAAGACAAAGCAAAAGGGTGGGGGTTAAGCTAGCACATTGCCCCCACCCTTTTTAGCTTTATAGTTATGCGTATTGTATCCATTCCGAATTTATTATAGTATTACCAGGTAGGTTGCGCCCCCCACTCCTACCCCCTGCCCACAATCTCACACTTGTGCTAGGTGCGGTTACTTGTGCTTCCCACCTTTCTAGAGTTAATGCAGGTACATCAATAGTAGCGGTAGCATAAGCAGCCAGGGATACACTCTGACTAATCAGTCTCCTTTTAGGGGTAAAGGATAAATCATATAGCCTAACCGTAGAGGTTTTTCTTGAAGCAGTGTTGTTTAATACCTCTATCCGTATCGTATCAATCTCGCTACTGCTACTTATGGGCCCAGTAGTAAAACTAGCCATAAAAGCCCCCCTTTTCATGTGCTAAACCTTCTTACTTTTTAACATATGCAAATTTGGTCTTTTTGGTTAGTTAGAAAATATAAAAATCTAGATTTATGAAATAGAATTAACTAGCAAATTTCTCAAATCCTCTAAATCAGGTTTAGCCAAGTTGTTTTGAATATTGGGAGCCTCATAAGCCGTATTTATATATTCCTCAATTTCATCAGTTTCTAATTCGGGTACATAGCCAGATAGTTTTCGCATTACTTCAGTAAAGTTAGCTAAATCGGTAAAACCAGAATAAGTTAAAACTTGTTTGCTGCGGGGGTTATTACTATTATTTAAAGTGAAATTCATGAATTCAGGCATTAGCATCCCATTGGCCCTACCGTGGGGTATATCCTTATAGTATGTCAAAGGATACCCCATGGTATGGGGTATAGTCGTACCTGTATGAGTAATAACCATGCCAGCTAACATAGAGCCATACAGAAGATTATGGCGATTTTCATAAGTAAGTTCTTTTTCGTTAGTTAAAAATCTTAGTTCTTCTCCCAAAAGAGCTAAGCCTTCTTGGGCTAGAATATCACTAAAAGGGTTAGATCTGGAACTTAAATAGCCTTCCATAACATGTGAATAGGCGTCTACCGCTGTATCAATTGTAATTTGTCGGGGTAGCTCTAAAGTATATTTAGGATCTAAAAATGCTAAATATGGTAAGAGTTTATCCCCCATAATCCTCATTTTGCCACCCATATCGGGATGGGTTATGATGCTATAAGGGGTTACTTCTGAACCAGTACCAGCAGTAGTAGGTATGGCTACAATCGGTAGGACTTCAGTAAATTTTAGGGCGAATAAATCTTCATCATCAATATCTTGAACTGCCAAAATTGCTATTGCTTTAGCGGCATCTAGAGGGGAGCCCCCTCCAATCCCAATAATAAAATCAGCACCTTTTTCTTTAGCAGTTGCAGCACCTCTGCGTACAGTAGTTATCGAAGGATTAGCTTCTACCTCAGCAAAGACCTCCCAGCCTAGTCCTACACTCTCCAAAGCCCAGATGGTATCGTTAAGCGAGCCATTTCTCCTAGGTGAACCACCTTGTCCCGTAACAATTAAAGCCTTACTCCCAAGTTCCTTGAAACTATGGGCATTTTCCCTTAAAACATCTTTCCCGTAAAATATTTTAGTAGATATAAACCAATGCCAATTCAATACTATCACTCCTTTTACTAATACTTGTAGTTGCAAAAACTCATCTTTATTTGAAAGACTTTTAGGAAATTACTTCATATATATTTGCTTGTTTATCTGGCTTTATATGACCAAGAGTAAAAGCTTTTTGGGCTGTCGCTTGGGCAGCTTGGTGATTTTCCTGGTTAGTATGTAAAATACACAATGTTTCACCTATTTCAACTGGGCTGCCTACTTTTTTTATCATAGTTACCCCTGCCGCAAAATCAATGGTATCATCTTTAGTTTTACGTCCGGCCCCTAAAAGCATAGCCGTTAGCCCTATTTCTTCTGCATTTATCGCTTGCAGAAAACCAGCTTGGGAAGCTTTTATTTCTAAGCTGTATTTTGCTTGGGGTAATTTGTGGGTTTTTTCTATTATTTCCGAATCGCCACCTTGAATTTCAATTAGTTTTTTGAATTTATCAATAGCCTGTCCGTTTTTTAGTAAATCAGATAGTCGCTGATAGGCATTAGTAAAATCTGTAAAAGCCCCAGCCAAGATAGCCATATAGGCTGCAATAGTTAAGGCTATTTCTGTTTCATCTTCTGCACCCTGGTTTTTTAGAACCTTGATGGCCTCTTTGACCTCATTAGCATTGCCGACTTCATGACCCAAAGGCTGGTTCATGTTAGTTATTACTGCTATGGTTCGGCGATTAAGAGATTTACCTATATCCACCATAGTTTGGGCTAGCTTTTGGGCCTCATCCAAAGACTTCATAAAAGCACCAGTACCTACTTTTACATCCAAAACTATAGCATCGGCTCCAGAAGCAATTTTTTTGCTCATTATGGAACTGGCAATAAGAGGAATACTATCCACAGTAGCAGTAACATCGCGCAGGGCGTACATCTTTTTATCTGCTGGAGATAAGTTAGCTGTCTGCCCGACTATAGCCATTTTATGTTTGTTCACATTATTAATAAATTCAGCACTAGATAATTCAGTTCTAAAATTAGGAATGGCCTCTAATTTATCTATGGTACCACCAGTATGGCCCAGTCCCCGCCCGCTCATTTTAGCCACCGGAACCCCAACTGCAGCTACCAAAGGTACTACTACTAGACTAATTTTATCGCCTACTCCACCCGTTGAATGTTTATCTACCTTTATACCCTTAATGGCAGATAAATCAATAATATCCCCTGTGTTTACCATAGCAGCAGTTAAATCGGCAGTTTCCTCCCCGGACATACCTTTAAAATATACAGCCATCAAAAATGCAGCCATCTGATAATCAGGGATTTTACCATTAGTATAATTATCTATAGCATAATTTATTTCCCCTTGGGAAAGCAGTATACCTTTTTTCTTTTTTTCAATTATATCTACCATCCGCATAAGTAGCCTTACCTCCAAGAAAGTGTTGCCCAAAGAGTGCATAAAAATCCAATAGGGGTACCCCTGCATTAACCTTCATGTCTTACGTTTTACTTTTAACATCTTACGTCTAAGGCCCCACATCCCCATAAAAACTCACCCCAGCTAAAGTCTTATCCACTTTTACCCCCAGATGTTCTGCAACTGTTTGGCCCAAATCGGCAAATGTCTCTCTTATACCCAAATTAACATTTGTTTTTAAACTAGGGCCATAGACTAGTAAGGGCACATATTCCCTAGAATGGTCAGTACCAGGGGTAGTCGGATCACAGCCGTGGTCAGCAGTTATTATTAGGATATCATCTTCCTCTAAGTTGGCCATAATTTGGGGCAATCTTTCATCAAACTCAGCTAAAGCATTAGCATATCCCACAGGGTTATTGCGATGTCCGTATAACTGATCAAAGTCAACCAAGTTAGCAAACAATAGACCTGAAAAATCATTTTGCAGTAGCTTTATTATACGATTAATTCCATCTAAATTATTTTCAGTTGGAAAGGATTGGCTCACCCCTCGGCCACCATAGATGTTTTTGATTTTACCCACACCTAGAACTTCTAAATCATTTTCTAATAATATATCTAATATGTTTTTAGCTGGCTTTACTGTATAATCTTGGCGATTAGCGGTTCTAACGAAACTTCCTTCTTCACCTACAAATGGGCGGGCAATAACCCGTCCCACTTCATGCTCTCCAGTTAACATTTCCCGTGCCTTTGCACATATTTGGTATAATTCTTCCAGTGGTATTATTTCCTCATGGGCCGCAATTTGAAATACGCTATCAGCTGAGGTATATACGATGGGGTAGCCAGTCTTAATATGCTGGGCCCCCAATTCCTTTATAATCTCTGTTCCTGAAGCGGCTACATTACCTAATATTTTGCGGTTGATAAGCTTTTCATATTGAGTAATTACATCAGTGGGGAAACCATCTGGATAAGTGGGAAATGATTTTTCCAATATAAGTCCCATCATCTCCCAATGACCAGTTGTCGTATCTTTGCCCACAGATTTCTCATTCATTTTGCCATAATTACCCCTAGCATTAGTTAGGGGTGGGACTCCCTTGATTTCCTCTATATTGCCTAAGCCCAATTTCTGCATATTAGGAAGCTTTAGCCCTCCTACTGCTAAGGCCGTATTTTTTAAAGTATTAGCACCTTCATCACCATATAAATGGCTATCTGGCAGTTCTCCAATTCCGACGCTATCTAAAACTATAACAATAGCCCTTTTGTTCATAATTTAGCCCCCAATTATTTTCTATTAAGCCCTAGGATGGTATTTTTGATATACTTCTCTTAACCTAGCCCTAGTTAAATGCGTATAAATCTGAGTTGTCGATATATCTACATGTCCTAACATTTCTTGTACTGCCCTAAGATCAGCGCCATTTTCTAGAATATGAGTGGCAAAAGAATGTCTTAGGGTATGGGGTGTGACCTCCTTTTTTATTTCAGCTTTTTTGGCATAATTAGTTAGGATTTTATAAAAGCCTTGCCTAGTCATAGGCCTACCATTAGCATTAACAAAAAGACAACGTTCTATGGGATTTTTGACTAAGAGGCTTCTCGCATTGGTAATATAACGATTTATCCAGTCTATAGAAGTTTGGTTTACTGGAATAATTCTTTCTTTTTGCCCTTTGCCAAAACACCTTAAAAAGCCTGCAGTGGTATTCAATTCCTCCATTCTAATATTTAGGAGTTCCGACACCCGCACCCCAGTCCCATACATCAATTCCAGCATGGCCCTATCCCTAATACCTAATGGTTTTATGAGATTAGGTTGATTAAATAGGTGATCTATTTCTTTTATAGTTAGGATTTGGGGAAGTCTCCGTTTGACTCTGGGGGTATCTATATCTTGGGTAGGATTATTTGCGACTACCCCCTCAATTATTAAAAATTTGAAAAAGGCCCTTAGGCTAGATAAAATGCGGGCATTGGTGGTGGGAGTAATCCCTATATCTAGCTGCCAGCCTAGAAAATCAATAATATCATCTTTCGTAATCTCACTAGGTTGGTTAGTTTTAGAGCTTTGGGTTAGGTAATCAAAAAATTTATTTAGATCCCTAAAATAAGCAACCTGAGTATTTTTAGCTAGTCCTCTTTCATAAGCTAAGTAATCTATGAAGGCGTCTAGGTATAATTTCATAATCTTGCCTTCCTCCTGCTATTTTCCTATTAATTTAGACATACTAATATAAATTTCCTGCTATTCATTATAAAATTCTTGCAGTTGGAAAACTAAGTAATCCACCACTTCTTCAAATTTAGTGGTATTCTCTTTTTCTACTCGTAGTGGGTTTCCACTAGGATTTTCATCTTGAAACCAGGTGTTTAAAACTGGAATTTCTTCATAAAATGTTCCTGCTAGATAGGGAATAGCCACCGCAAAGGCAATAATTAATACTAGAGCTGTAAAGAAATTAAAAAGTTTCTTTTTCCAATTATTAATAATAATAATCACTGACTTACACCTCCCCCAATATTATAAAAATAGGCCTAGTAACCATGGTGATAAGTAGCTTTCTATTAGAACCCCTACTAGTATTACTAGACAGAATGTAAGAAAAAGAAGTAGATACCTTAATAGGCCCTTAGTTAGGGGTAAACCACCCGAATCTTGCCTTTTGACAATATAAACTGAAAAGTTTATGGCGATTAAGCTCCAGATTATAATCAAGGGAATATATACTATGTTTTGTGGAAAGATGGAAAGAAAGGTTAAGAAAAAACCTATTCCGCCTTTTTCCTTTACTAAAAACCCAATAGTAAATCCTAAGGAAAAACCCCTAAAGAATATGACCCCTATTATTAAGGGTATACCGATGACAGTTAGTCCTAAAAATCCTATTAAGGCTATTGATTTTAATTGTTGTAAATAGGCACTAGTGAATATATAACCAGATGACAACTCCCCCCTAAATCCCCCTAGTAAATAGCTGTTAATTAAACCCAAAAGATGTTCTCTCACTTCACCATCTAGGCTAAATACTTTATGGTAACCCAAAAAGAAGCCCAAAAAGAAAATTAGGCAAAGTAAAGCATAATGCCACTTATTTTCTTTTAAATGCTGCTTAATCCTTGACCTTACATCCATATACCTCTCCCATAAACTCAAACTATTTCGGCTAGGCATTATTTTATATCTATTTGTGACTGTTATAAGGATATTTAATTGTTTTAAAGTTTATGCAAAAAATATAAAGTGAGGGAGGAAGAAGTGAAAAATAGAAGTGAAGAAACTCCGCCAATTTATTGATACCTAAGGCTTTTCCAATCCAATTAGCTAAGTAGATAAATAGTTTTGCTAGATCATTTCCGCTTTTCTTAAGACTTCATATAATACAGGTACAACCTGTTTTTTCCTGGACATTATACCCTTTAGAAAAACCGTTTCTTCTGTAGTAGAGGAAGATTTAAATGCCTTTTCTACCAAATCACTTTTCTCCCCACTAACGATTAATTCGGTACCTTCAGCAATAATATCTGTCACCATGAGACACATAAAAGCGTAATCATTTCTTTTGCAGATTTTTTCCATGGCCTTTTTGAATCCCGCTTTTCTGGGGGCGATTCTACTAGAATCAACAGTTTCAATTTGTGATATGGCGAAAACGGTATTACTACTAGTATATTCTTTCAAATCTTGACTTACTAAGTCCAAATCAGATAGTTTATCTAAAAGGCTGCTATTATCGAACATTTCCTTGCCCAGTTCAATTACATCTAGCCCCGCAATCTTGCCTAATTCTTTGGCTATCCTAGTATCCCTAGATGTGGTAGTAGGGGATTTAAATATCATAGTATCGGATAAAATGCCAGATAGCATAAGTCCAGCTAAATCCCGACTAACAAACATATCGCTTTGTAAAAACATTTCTGCTATTAAAGTACAAGTTGAACCGACTGGTTCATTTTTGAAATAAATAGGGGAAATAGTTTCGATATCCCCTACCCTATGGTGGTCAATAATCTCTAATACTTCAGCTTGTTCTATACCTTCTACTGCTTGTTTTTTTTCATTATGGTCTACTAGGATGATTTTTTTACGTTTCATATCTAGTAAGTTATATCTTGAAATCATCCCTAAAAAACGGTTGTCGTGGTCCACTACTGGATAATTACGAAACCTAGTAGCCAGCATACTTTTTCTTATTTCATCAACTGTCTCATCTTTTTCAAAGAGAGTTAAACCCCTAGTTTTCATGATATCAACTACTTTTAAATTTAAAATATCTCCTAGTATTTCTGGGGTTTTGTCCATATTGCGCCCCTGTCCTAAGTTATCCATAAATATCATGGCTAAGTCGCCAATAGTCAGGAGCCCCAAGAACTTATGTTGGTCATCTAGGACTGGCATGGTCTTAATGTTATGGGAACGCATAATATTGCCTAATTCCATTACCGTCATATCAAGGCTAGCGTAAATAATCTCCCCGCTATCTAATAAATCATCTGCTTTGGTATAGACATTTCTAATTATTTGAGGTGCTTCAAAATTAAACTTCCCCAGAACAAAATTAATTTCTTCATTCAGGTCACCAGCTGCTGCTGCAATATAAATCCCCTCATCAGTGCTTTGCTTATAAAATTTGTAACTTATAGCTGCTGCTATAGAGTCTATATCTGGGTTTTTATGGCCTATTATGTAAATCGGTTTCACTTATAATTCCTCCTCTTTTAAGGTTTAAGGGTTAATATGTTTTTGCATAAGAAATAGGTTATAAATATATTGGGCCGCCAAAACATCCTCTAGTGAATTTTGACTGGCCGCTACTATGGCGATACCAGTATCACCAGCCTGCAACATCTTATAAGCTCTTTTTACCCCAGTTAAGGCAGGTTCAAGCCCCCGTTGTTTATAAGTCCTGGCCACAGTAGCGGTAGTAACTTGCTGGTTCTCTACAAAGGCCGCATCATAAGCAACTCCCCCTGTATCAGTAATTGCTATTACCACTTTGTTTTTAAAATCTGCTAACTTATAGCTTTCGGCGCCTATATTGGGTATCACTCTTTCTATGATACCTCCTGAATCTTCGATTCCCCGCATAACTTTTGTAGATCTATTTATACGTTCTTCATCTGTACCGATTCTAGGCTCAGAAACAATAATAATATTACTCCCAGCTTCTTTAGCTAATTTACTAGCATATTCCCCCATTTTATAAGGTTCCACTTGGACTGGGGCGCGGGTAAAATCGGGGCTAGCACCCAAAACTGCATAGGCCCCTGCATCTAAAGCACTTTCCAAAGTAGTAGACATATCTATAATATCGACTATTATAACTAACATACCTGCTCGGGCAGCATCTCTAGCCCCACTAGCATCACTAGTTACTATAATCCTTCTTAACTTTCCCATAATAACCTCCCCCTCCAGGGATAATCTCAAGCCTTCCTATACGCATATGTCTAATCAACCCAGCAATATAGGGAGTAGCGACTTTTGCAATATCATCTATATCGGCCCTTTCCAGAATTTCTATTTCACTGGTAAAATGTTTAGCTAGTTTAGCTAAAGTTTTAGGCCCTAGCCCCGGTAAATCCTTTAATGGTACCCTATAATTGTAGGCTGGCCTTCCGATAGGGTGGTGAGCTACTTCGTGATCACGGATTTCTACAATCCGATCATAAACCCCTTTAACTATCTTGGCCTCATTTCCACAATGGGGGCAAGTAAAAATAGGTGGGCTATCCCCCATTATTCTTTGACATTCCAGGCAAAAACTGCGGTGATATTTACCTAGTAGGGGGTCTAGACCATAATTGGCTACAATTCTACGTCCTTCCTCATTATGTAGGGCTAATTTGACTTCTTTAAAATTTTTCCCTGCCAGCCTAAATAAATTATACTCCCGCCCAATATTTCCACCTGAATGGGCATCTGAGTTAGATAAAAAGTTGAAGTTCCTGGTTTCGGTAATCATATCTGCCATATTAGTATCAGCACTAAGCCCTAATTCAATTGCCTTTACTTGGCTTAAATCTGGGCCTAATATTTTGGCCAATCTATCGGTTAACATGCCATAAACCCCTTTATGGGGAGTAAAAGCATGGGCAAAGCAAAAGACACCTTCACATAATAAAGATAGATTCAGTAAGTCAACAGTACTGGCTCTAGCCCTTTGGGTAGACAAGGTTAAATTGCTTATCCGACTAAGCAAATATTTTTGATATTTCTTCAGGTTAGCCATATCGGGTAAGTAAGTGATTATATGGATCCCTTCACTGGTTTCTACCTCTACACCAAGAATCAATAATACCCCATTATCCGCCAATAAACCGCCCTGGGGGTCTTCTATTAAGCGCCCCTCACCTATCATTGTTTCTAATTCTTCCATTACTAGGGGACTAGCGCAATCTACAATGCTTACTATATCTAATCCTTTTTGCTTAGCATCATGAAATATAATTTGCTTTAGAGTAAGCTTGCGAGAAGCCGTAATTTTAACGGGCCTATCACCTGCCGAGCCAATGTGAATATGAAGATCACCATATAAATTACGCAATTGTTTTTATTCCTTCCTACTTTACTTTACTAGTTTATTATATAAATATTGTATGCCGATAATACTTTTACCATCTACGATTACCCCAGTTTTAATCATTTCATAAGCTTGGGTCAAAGGTATACACAATGCCTCTAACAATTCATCGGGGTCTAAATCCTGCTCACCTTCAGTCAAGTTACTAGCTAAAAATAGGTGGATTTTTTCATCGGTAAAGCCTGGGGCACTATAATAACTTAAGATTTTCTCCATGTTTTTAGCTCTTAAACCCGTTTCTTCAGCTAGCTCCCGATGGGCACAAGAAAGTATATCTTCATTAGCTTCTAAAAGGCCAGCGGGTATTTCTAAAAGTGTTTCTTCCACGGGTTTACGATATTGTCTAACTAAATAAATATTTTCTTCCTCATCTACGGCTAGAATAGCAACTGCTTCTGCGTGTTTGACAATCTCACGGGTACTTTTTCTGCCATCTGGCAACTTCACTGTGTCTACTTGGACATTTATTATTTTGCCAGAAAAAATTACTTTACTACCAATTGTTTTTTCGGTAAATTTCACAGAACCCCTCCTCATAATTTTCGGTAGCGGTACATATACTAGCTTACGAGGTGATGAATTTGCATAAGTTATTAGTCCAGTCTAATAAAATTATATTCATTGGGCAGGTAAAAGATATAATAAATATTTTTGCTGGTTACCCACCTAAAACTACCCTTTTGGAATTTATCCAGCTTAACTTGCACTGAACTAGACTAAGGTTAATTTATTGATATTTTTTCCCCTAAGCAGATTAGAAGCAGTTAGGCTAGCTGCCCCTAGGGTAAGGAAGAATTCTTTATCATCTGCTAGAGTACGCCCCATTGTAGTTAGCTGGAAATTACTCTTTTGCATTATCTTTAAGGTATCATCGGCCATTTCCAAAGTATAGTCGTATTTATCGACCAAGCTGGAAAAACGGATTTGTTCTAACATATAAGATAATTTTTCTTTTCCTAAGTCAGGTAAAGGAACTATCGCTTTAACCCGACATACTCGGGATAAAACAGTTAAAGTATGATGGCTAATACCCCTATGCCTATCCCTTGTATCTGCAAAACTTATGCGGGGCAGACAGATAGGTATGCCATTTAGAGCCTCAACTGCATTTAGGATTTCCCCTTGTTCTATCCCCGTAAACCCCCATTTAGTCCCAGTCCCTACAATACCAGGCCCCATGGTTACAATAATAATATCTGGCTCAAATATGGTTTTAGCCGCCAATAAGCCGGAATAGATATTGACCGCTTCCAAGTCTCCCCCAAAAGCATGGCCAACTGTTACTGTTCCATGTAATAAACCGCGCTTTTTAAGTTCATGGACATTATGGCTAAAAGCTAAAGGTAGAGCAGCTCCATCGGTCATAAGATAGGCAATCTTGTAATCTTCTTGCCCCAAAAGTAAGGATAAGGGGGCTAACATAGAATGCAAAGTACCCACTAATACTGGGGTATTGTCCAGACTATTGGCTTTTAACATTTCTTCATGGTAGGGACTCTCTTCTTCCTCCACGCTTAAGACCTTAACTTGCATCGGTGTATAGCGTAATTTCATAATATGTCCCTTGGGTGTCAATTCTTTATCGGAATTACTAAGATTAGCTATTATATAATGATAACCACCACTACCTAGATTTAAGGTGTTAGCAGTGGTATTTAAGCTTACTCTATCCCCCAACTCAATTATTCCTAGCAAATCTGGATAAGCTATACACTTTTCCATTTTCCCCTCTATATTTACCCAATATCCCTTTATACCAGGGCGGGAAAAAATTTCTTCTGTAATATAACCTTCTTTAATATTAATCAATCAAAAAACACCCATTCCTTAAATTTCGTAACTATTGTTCTTATAAGTATACACCTTTTGTGTACCCATATTGAAATATAGGCTCTTAGACTAAATTATATTAAATATATGCAGAAACAAATTAAGTATTTTGCTAAAAATAATCTAATTATAGGAGAGATTAAATTATTGAATAAAAAACTGCCAGTCTATAAGAGTGCAACTGACAGTTTTGGAATACCACTTTATTATAGATTTAATAATTTATTAGCGGCAGACATTGTCTCGGTTATTTTGTACATATCGGCCACCTGCCCGACTGCTAGTTTTTCTTGTAGTTGGTAATAATTTAAACATGTACCACAAGAAAGAATTTGAGTCCCTTTTTCCTCGAGCTTTTTTAGGTCCGAAATCGTATTAGCCCCATCAGCGGTTAAATAAACTCCCGAATTGAAGAATATTACTACTTTAGGCAGGCTAGAGAGTTCCGTCAATGAGTAAATAAACCCCTTGATAAGGGTTTCCCCGAGTTCTTTATTTCCTTCCCCCATAGCATTTTTCCCTATAGCTACCACCAGACCATCTGCTTGTGTATCCTGGGACAAAAGACTAGCATTTACCCCAGCAGATTTTTCTAAAACAAGACTTGCAGCTTCTGCCTTTTTTTCTATACTGACTTGGTAACAATCTTTTTCCTTCTCCGTATAAGAAAATTTATAATTATTGCCTAAAGCCATTTTTTCTAAATTTTGTACCGCGGTCAAATTATCAACCATAATTACCACGCTGTTTCCCCCAGGCTCAGACAGGGCTTTCTTGCTTTCAATGACTGGCATAGGACAAGGCTGTCCTATCATATCAATAATTTTCAATACTATCCCTCCTGCTTAAAAAGTACAATATCACTTGTTCTTGCTATTACCTGACCTATAATATTGGCAGCCGCATCTGCAACTTTAATTTCCTTAAGCAAATCATCAGCCTCTTCAGGGGCTACACAAATTAAAAGGCCCCCAGATGTTTGAGGATCAAATAACAATTCTTGCATGGGGAAGGTTACTTGGTCCACATTCACTTTGTCTTGTAAATGGACACGATTTCTTTGTCCAGCAGCGGTTAAAATATATTCTTCGGCATACTTATAGGCCTCAGCAAAGTAGGGGATTTGGTTTTCGTATAATTCGACCGCCACTTTATCCGATACCATTTCCAGCAAATGAGCTAATAAACCAAAACCAGTAATATCAGTACAGGCACTAACCTTATAATTGCTCATTTTTTCCGCTGCGTCTTTATTAAGTTTTTCCATAGAAATGATAGCTTTTTCAACCGCAAATGGTTCTGCTACACCACCACGTAAAGCTGCCATTATAATCCCCGTACCGAGTGGTTTAGTCAATATTAGTTTATGCCCTATTTGGGGAGTATTATTGCGGATAATTTTGTCGTTTTCAATCATACCCGTTACCGCCAAACCATATTTCGGTTCTTTATCATAGATAGAATGACCACCAGCTAAAACTACTGATGCCTCTTGTAGTTTTTCCGCACCACCAGTTAAAATCAGTTTAAGCACCTTAGGATCCATTTTTTGCGGAAAACAGACTATATTCAGGGCGGTGATTGGTCTCCCACCCATAGCATAAACATCACTTAGAGCATTTGCGGCCGCGATTTTACCAAATCTATAGGGATCATTCACCATAGGCGGAAAGAAATCTACCGTATTGATAATAGAGTGTTTTTCACTAATACGATATACACCTGCATCATCTGAAGAATCATAACCAACCAATAAATTTTCATCGTAGAAGAAAGGTAATCCCTCCAGAAGTCCAGCTAATTCCCCTGGTCCAATTTTGGCCCCACATCCCCCGCTTGTACAATTGGCCAGAAGCGAATCAAACTCTTTTTCCATTAAAACACCCCAATTTTCATATTCCCTATAATGTTTTTTATTATTGTTTTCTGTCACCGAAAACACATTAATCTTTTTTATATTGTTTTCTTCTAAAACCATTAGTGCTGCTTTAATTTCTTCTGCTTTAATTTTAAGACAAATTCCACAACCTGCGCGAATCTGCGGTGATAGTGGTAGAACTGTTATGGGTATTTTTTCCCTAAGCAAAAATTGTTCAGCTTTTATGGCCGCATTAGTATTATTAAAAGTTATAATATATTCCATAAATACCTCACCCCAATGAATTAACTATATCATTTACGGCCCTAATGCCCACTTCAATTTCTTCCTCAGTATTAAAATAAGAAAAGGAGAACCTCACCATTCCCTCCTCAACCGTCTGGAAATGTTTGTGTAAAAGTGGTGCACAATGACTACCAGGGCGGGTGGCAATTCCATATTCCTCCCAGAGCCTAAAGGCAAAATCAGATGCAGTTACACCTTCGGCATTTAGGGCCACAATAGCTAAACGATTATTCGTAGAAAAATCCCCATAAAACTTTAATCCAACAAGATTCTTAATCCCATTATAAAACATCTTCAGTAGTTGCATTTCTCGGGCATGGATATTTTCAATTCCAATTTCATTTACAAACTCAACCCCTTTTTGTAGTCCAGCTAGACTATGGGCATTAGTAGTACCTGCTTCGAATACTTCTGGCATAATAGTGGCCTGGAAGCGGTCGAAACTATTAACCCCTGCACCACCAGTTTTACTAATGCGAAAATCAAATTCGCCATTAGTAATTATGCCGCCTGTCCCTTGGGGACCAAAAAGACCTTTATGCCCTGTAAAGCAAAAAATATCAGCCATTTTAGTATTTACGGGAAAACTCCCAAAAGTTTGGGATATATCCAAAATCATAATAATGCCCTGTTCTTTACACAAGGTGTACAACTTTTCTGCATCCACTATATTACCAATTGCATTAGAACCATGAATACAGATAAAGTATTTTGTAGTCGGCTTTACTAAGGAAGTAAAGGAGTCAATATGCAGATTACCGTTTTCATCACAATCCAGAAAGTCTATTTGACACCCTTTAAGATATAGGGGGCGTAATACCGAATTATGTTCCAAAACTGTAGTGATAACAGAATCCTCTTTTTCGATTAAGCTATTAATTACTAGATTAAGACTCTCGGTGGCAGATGATGTAAAAGCAACATTAAGGGCTTCCTCTAGACCTATTAACTTGGCTATTTCCATACGAGTTTGAAAAATTGTCCTGTTAGCGTCTAGAACAGGGGTATAAAAGGAACGGCCAGAATTACCTAAGTTGTTAATTGCATACTTAACCGCTTCAGCCACCTGGGGTGGTTTCATTAAACTTGTGGCACTATTATCAAAATATATCATGTAATTGCTCCTTGTCATCAATTTCCAATATATGTTTAGGTGGCTTTTGCTTAAATAGGGGTAATGATAATAGTAAGAAGATAGCCCAGCTTAAGAAAGATTACTAAGATATTCCTCAATAATGGCCAATACTAATCTGGCATCATTTACTAAGTCCCCAATTCTAATAAATTCCGCATTAGTATGCACTTCCTGCATTCCAATACCTAGATTAGCACAGCTGATACCCTGACCATTTATAACGCTTGCATCACTGCCCCCACCAGTACTAGTTAAAAGTGGTTCCAGTCCTATCCTTTCCACAGCTTTTTTCACCAAAACCACCACTTCATCATCTAAATCGAGGTTAATTTCCGGATATAAAAATTCTACATCCACTTCGGGCTTGCCACCATTTTCCTCAATAGTTGTCGTAAATATATTTATTAGGTCATCCTTAAATTTATCGAGTTTTTCACGATTTAAACTACGAGCCTCACCCGTAAAAGAACAATAATCTGCTACTATGTTACGGGCTTTACCTCCAGAAATTAAACCAAAGTTACAAGTAGTTTCTTCATCTATTCGCCCATAGGGCATTTTTGTTAAGGCCTTGGCAGCCAAATTAATGGCATTAATTCCATCTTCAGGATTGATGCCAGCATGAGACGCCTTACCATAGACTTTAAATTCCATTTCATATTGGGCTGGGGATTTTATAATAATATGTCCTGGATCCCCACCAGCATCTAATACATAGCCTAAGGAGGACTTTAAAAGACTGTAATCAAAAGCTTTAGCACCCAAAAGACCATTTTCTTCACATACAGTAAATAAAAATTCCAAGGGCGGGTAATCCAATTTGTTTTCAATAAGAATGTCATAGGCCTCTATTAATACAGCAATAGCCGCTTTATCATCCGCTCCTAGAATAGTATCCCCACTACTTCTGATAATGCCATCTTCCCCTACCAGGGGCTTTATACCTATACCAGGTTTTACTGTATCCATATGGGCAGCAAATAAAAGTGGCTTGGCCTCAATCGTACCAGGAATGCGGACCAATAAGTTACCACTATCGCCATTTACTACACTTGCAGCACCATCTTCAAAAACTGCAAGGCCCCTATTTTTAAATTCCTTTATTAATAAATCACGAAACAGGCCCTCAGCACCCGACTCTGAGCCAGTTCCAACCAGATGGGTAAACAGGCTTATCAAACGTTTTTCATTAACCATAAAATACTCCTTTCTCAGTCCTAACCACGTCCCCAATTATCAATTGCCTTTAATAGTTTATTATTTTCAATAGTTTTAGTCAGGGAATACTTCTCTGTATATAGATGCATTAAAATCAAGAAAACTAATATCCCCATACGAAAATATAGGGATAAATAAATTACAGACAAAAAACCTAGTATAAAGCCTAGAACATTAGAGCCAGTATCACCTAACATTACTTGGGCTTTTAAATCGTAGGGTAAGTAGACTAATACTGCACCTAAAACTGGGCCCAGTAAAAGCCAGCTTATATTAGCTTTAACTATAATAATTATTAATAACAGAAAAAAAAGAAAGCCCTTAACCGCTCGGCCAGGCCTTAAATCAAGCAAATTCAACATATTGGCAAAAAGGGCCACTATCAAAGTATTAAGAATTAGATCATACCAGGTAGCCGAAAAAAAAGATGCGACAAAAAAGGCGACTAATCCACCACCTAAAGCTTTAAGACCCCCAGTCGTTAAGCGCCCCTTAAATAGTTGACTAAAATGCCCCCTAAATCCTAAAGTATCCCTTTGTCCTAATAGATCATCAATAAAACCCAAAAAAGCAAAAGATATTATCCCTATCAAGAATAAATGAAAACTAGTTTCATACCCAGAAAAAAAACTAAAAAAGCAAAAAACCAATAATATAACCATGGATAGACTAATGCCTACACTAACAGGGATATCTAGTCCTTGGTAATTTTTTCTTACCGCACCTACCTCTATTAACATCGGCCTTAAAAAATAAAGAAGTACAAATTCTAATAGGCCTGCCAGAATAAAGCCTATACCTGCTAGCACTAATAAGCCCACCTACTATTGCCCTCTTTCATTAATAATTACTTTTAAAACATCTACAAACTGCTTACCCCTATGCAAAAAGCCTGCCAAATCTCGCCCAGTTTCATTATGTTTCATCATAGTCGGAACTTCAACCAGTCTAAAACCGTGGCGAAGTGCCTTTATGCTCATGGCTAATTCAACGCCATAGGCTTCACTAAAAGGGGTTACCGCCTGTAAAACTTCCTTAGTCATAGCCCTTTGTCCACTTAAGGGGGCTATAACTTCTATGGCCCCAGCATTTTTAAGTGCTCTGGTTGCTAGTCCTTTTACCAAACCAAAACCCCCTTTTTTCCGAGGGGGTGGGAATGCAGCTATGGCCAAATCAGCCTCACCTGCTAAAACTACATCTATAATCTTCTTCGCTTCCTCGGCACTATTACCCAAATCTGCATCTAAGAATACTACTATATCGGAATTAATACGGGGTAAGGCTGCATTCATAGCCCCACCTTTACCTTGATTTACTTTTAAATCTATTATATCAGCAGTATAATCTCGGACTACTGCCAAAGTATTATCGGTTGAGCCATCATTTATTACTATAATTTTAGAAATAGTATCTATCTTTTTAATTGCCCGCAAAGTATCCCCAATTCGGTCCGCTTCGTTAAAAGCAGGTATGACCACACTTATAGTTTTCATCTTTTATCAGATCCTATTGATTGTACAGGAAGTGAAGGCATGAACTTCTGAGCTGTGTCCTTTATTCCATAATGACCTGGCTCCCCTTCCATAGCAAGAATCAAAGATATTTGCCCTGGGCTTAAATCCACATTATCAATAGTAGTTATATTATAATTTTGGTAATGCCCTATATAGGAATGTTCTACTTTAGATTTTTCTACTCCAAAAACTTTAATCCCATTATTATTCAGATTTTCAATTAAATTTTGGTCAAAACTACTAGCAAAGTAGGTATTTAAATTATTAGTACCACCCAAAACGATTACTCCACTTAAGGGTATATCATAATCACCAGAAAAATTAATTAAATCGTTTTCTTGCAAAAAATCCATAATCCCTTGATCACCATGATTTAACAATACAGCCGCTACACTTCCCCCAATATAACTCCTAAGAGTCTCACAAGAATCATCTATCCCAGCTATATTATAGTATTTGGCTAACTTGGCACAAATATCTGAATTATCCAAAACTAAATTAGGCAAAATTACAGTTTTTGAATGGACCTTGGCTCCCGCAATAGTCAATGCATTAATTAAGCCCGAAGGTATATCGGTGTTGCCAGTTACAACTATAGCTAAATTATCATCAACTAATCTTTCCTTTACTAAAAAGGGTAGTACAGTCTGACTATAATTTTCATAATTACCAATTATCTCGTCTTTATACTCATTATCTAGAACCAATTTCGCTTCCCGCTCCTTGATAACGGTAAATTGTTCCTCAATGCGACTGAGTAATTTTTTTTGTTGTTCTATTAGTAAATCATCCCCTACTATGGTGCTTCCTATGAGAACCCCAAGTCCCAGAGCTAAAAACACTGCTACTATTGAAGCTATATGATATTTCAAGTCTACCAATTATGCCACCCCATTAAATTGTAAATAATATTTGTAATTGTAACCAGATTAGCCGAAAAAAAGGTCGGGTTGCAGGGGAAACCCACAGAATAATAGTAATGGGTACAAATGCCGCAATTAATAGTTGAGCCAAATATTTAGTCTGTAAATTTTGTTTGTAGAGCTGGCTAACCCCCCTAGCATCAACTAGGATGGAACCTACCTTAAGACGTACTAAAAAAGTACTCCCCATTCCTTTACGACCTTTTTCCAAAAAATCAATCATATTAGAATGAGAACCAACTGCAACCATAAGGCTAGCTCCATATTCCCAAGCCAGAATCATGGCTAGATCTTCACTCGTTCCTGGCATATAGAAAGATTGTGCTTCAAGATTCATTTCTAAAACTCTTTCCATACCTGGGGCATTACCATCAGCATAAGCATGTACTACTAGTTCGGCCCCACATTTCAGAGCCCCATCAGATACGCTATCCATATCCCCCACAATAATATTCGGTACTAAACCAAATTCTAAAAGGGCATCTGCACCCCCATCTACCCCTATTAAAATTGGTTCCTCCTCATTAACATAAGAACTGATAGTCTTTAAATCCTCTTTGTAACTACTGCCCCTTACTACAATCAATACATGTCGATTTAACATATTGGTTTTAAGGGGTGGTACTTCAATATTACCTAGAAGAATATCCTTTTCTTTTTTGGCATATTCCAAAGTGTTATCTACAAAATTATCTAGTTCATGTTGTATATTATCACGCGCTTCTGCAAGTTTTAATTCGACATCCTCCAAGGTGAGAATTTTCCCTTGGCTTATTAGTTTATTACCCCAAAAGATTTGATTATCCTTTACTTCAATTAAAAAACCCTCTTTAATTTTATCAAAAATGCCTACACCAACCTCATCTAAAACGGGAATACCTGCTTTTAATATTTTATATACCCCTTTAGCTGGATATTTCCCAGTAATGGATGATTCAGCATTTATAATTAATTGGGGCCTGATGTCTATTATTGAGTTGGCCGCTACTTCATCAATATCATCGTGATTGATAATGGCAATATCGCTTTTTTTAAGCCTTTTTACTAAGTTTTTAGTTCTTTTATCCAGACGAGCTCTACCTCTGATAAACATATTACACCTCTGTTAGTAAAATAATCATTTTACCACTTTTCAAATATCATGATAACATTTGCCAGGACATTTTTAAACTCACCTATAAATATATATAGTAACAACCGCCTATAACTTACAGGCGGTTGTTACTAGTTTAATTATCGGGTTTTTAACTCACTTTATTTTCAAGTCTTAATTTATCAGCAATTATGGCAATGAATTCAGAGTTGGTAGGTTTTCCTTTTTCACCACTAACAGTATAGCCAAAAAACTTGTTTATTTTGTCTAGGTCTCCTCTGTCCCAAGCAAGTTCAATAGCATGTCTTATAGCCCTTTCCACTCGACTAGGAGTCGTATCGTATTTTTGTGCTATAGCTGGATACAATTCCTTAGTAACTGCTCCTAAATAATTAATTTCTTCTACAACTAGCATGATAGCATCCCTTAGGTACTGATAACCCTTAACATGGGCGGGAACCCCTATTTCATGTATAACCTTAGTTACTTCTACCTCTAAGTCTTTTGTTGCTGGTGGAGAAACACTGATAGATGCCACTGTAGATCTAGGTTCTGTTTTTGGCTTTATATCGCGGGCTATCTGCCGCACTCTTTCACCCAAGACTTGTAAATTAAAGGGCTTCAAAATATAATAATCTGCCCCTAATTGCACCGCTTTTTGGGTAATATTTTCCTGGCCAAATGCAGTTAAAATAATAACTTTTAAATCATTTTGCAGATTCATTTCATTTAATTTTTCTAATACACCAATACCATCCATATAAGGCATTATTAAGTCTAATATTAAGACTTCTGCTTCCTGCTTCTCTAAAATTTCTAGGACTTCCAATCCGTTAGTACAAACTTCCACAAGTTCAAAATCTGGTTCATTAGTGAAATAATCCTTGAGTATTCCACAAAATTCACGATTGTCATCTGCAATTAACACTTTTATACTGCTGCTATCTACCAACATAAATTCTAATTCCCCCTCACCTATGAATAATAACTAATTTAATATCTCTTTTCGACTGCCAACCAAGATTTTCCTGCTTTTTTTTTCTATCAAATTATCTGATAATTACTAAGACAATCGCATATTTATACAAACATTTATCTACCTTTTCTATCTTTCTAGAAAGATATTTCTATTAATCTCGGTAAAAGAGGGAAGGACATGACATTTTAATTTGTCGAAACAGTCAGATACCTTTGCTCAAAAGAGGGTAATTCAGACAACATATTATCCATAAAAATACCATACCCCCTGGCAGGATCATTTAAAAATACATGGGTTATGGCCCCCACTATTCTGGAATTTTGTATAATAGGGCTACCACTCATGCCTTGGATGATGCCCCCAGTTGTATGCAAAAGCCTAGGATCGGTAATCCTGATTACCATTCCTTTTCCATTTTCACGGTCGGGAAAAGTCTTCTCAATTTCGACTTCAAAACGTTCAATATCCTCACCATTAATTACAGTTAATATTTCTGCTTTACCCTCCAACACCTGATGGGCATATCCCACCTCTATGCTTTCATTAATTATTTGGTTAGATAAATCCATATTAGTAGTACCGAAAATACCGTAATAGGTGTTTTTGCTTATATTACCTGTAATATCACCTTGGTTATTAAATATTCCTATTTTTTCGCCTGGTTTGCCAGGTTTACCTGGTTTTATAGTATGAATAGATGCAGATACGATTTTACCCTTTAATACATCTATTCCTTGCTTAGTATCAGCATCCATAATAATATGACCTAAAGCTGCATATTCCTTGGTTTTGGGAATCCAAAAACTCATGGTCCCCACCCCCACTACACCATCCCGCACATAAAGGCCGATTCTGTTCCTTTGGGTTTCGCCACAAAACTGAGGTTTTACTTGCAACTTTATTGTTTTGTTGCGTCTTTTTACAGTCAGATTAACTTCTTTAGCTTTTTTTTCGTCTATGATACGGGCTAAATCATTTTCTGTAGTAACATCTTCGCCCTCCACCTGCATGATTAAGTCCCCTATTTCAATACCTTGGTCTTTAGCTGGATACTGTTTTTCCCCTTTAGTATTTAAAACGGGGGCAAAACCTACTACCATAATACCCCGCGATTGTAAAACGACACCGATCGAATGCCCACCCGCAATAACCCTATATGTAGGCATTGATTCAATTGCTATAGATTTTACAGGTATATAACCTAGGAGTTTGAGCTGAACATCTACTTTCCCTGGTTTCAAAGCAGCTATTTCGTAACCTGCCTCATTTTTTGTAATGGTTATAGCAGGATCTACGGGGCTAGCAAATACACTTTGGGTAGGTCCTATAATAGACATTTCTAACTTTTTATCCAGGGCATGGGGAAATTTGAAAGAAATATGACTAGTTTCCCCTACCACTAAACGTTGGGTATCGGGAAGGGACAATATTGTCCTAACTGAACTAGTAGAGCATAAAGTTATAAATAAAATACTTAAAATGACTCCTAAAATTGGCCTATACTTACGCAAATAATTCACTCTCCGCAGACTTGATACTAATTATTGTCTCCTTTAGAAAGTGAATATATACTTATAAGTCATTTATAAAAATACATTAAAAAGCCTATATCTTTAAAAAATATAGGCTTTTAGTCTACTTGTACAATTAGGTATTTATGGGCTAATTATTCTAAAATAGCCCCCCTCGAAGCCGAGCTGACTAATTTAGCATACCTAGTCAGCCACCCTTTAGTTATTTTAGGGGCTGGTGCTGTCCAAGCCTCTTTTCTCTTGGTCAGTTCCTCCCCATCTACCAAGAAGTTTAGAGTACGATTGGGAATATCAATTTCTATAAGATCCCCGTCCTCCACTAATGCAATGGGCCCACCTGCAGATGCTTCTGGGCAGACATGGCCAACTGAACCACCACGGGTGGCTCCAGAAAATCTGCCATCTGTAACTAATGCTACTTCTTTTTCTATGCCTAAACCAGCTAAAAGGGCAGTTACAGCTATCATTTCCTGCATTCCTGGCCCCCCTTGAGGCCCTTCATATCTAATAACTATTACATCGCCCTTGCTAATTTTGCCGCCTAAAACGGCATTTTGAGCATCTGTCTCCGAATCGAATACTTTGGCAGGTCCCTTATGATAAAACATACTAGGATCAACTGCTGCCGCTTTAACTACGGAACCCTCTGGAGCAAGATTACCCCATAATATGGCTAATCCTCCTTCATCACTATAGGGGTTACTAAGTGGCCTTACTATTTCATTATTAGTAACTTTAACATCCTGGACATTTTCCGCTAAGGTTTTCCCAGTTACCGTTTTCATGTTACCATTGATTAAACCGCCATCTAGGGCTAATTTAATTAATGTTGACATACCACCGTTTTTATCTAAGTCCTGCAAATGATAAGGACCCGAAGGTGATATATGGCATACATTAGGTGACTTCTTGCCAATATCATCTATTTGCTTTAGGGTAACTGGGATACCTAGTTCATGCGCAATTGCTGGTAGGTGCAAAACAGTATTAGTAGAGCATCCTATCATCATGTCCAAGGTCAAAGCATTTATTATAGTTTCTTCTTTTATAATATCTGAGGGTTTTAAATCCTCATGAAACATGGCGACAATTCTTTCCCCAGTCTTTTTGGCCAGGCGCAAGCGAGCTGAATCAATTGCTGGAATGGTGCCATTACCTGGTAATGCCATCCCTAAAATTTCAGTCATACAGTTCATGGAATTAGCCGTAAACATGCCTGAACATGCTCCACAACCAGGACAAGCGTAATCCTCCATTTCCAACAATTCTTCAGGGGTAATTTTTCCCGCAATAAGTCCCCCAATAGCTTCACCTATATCAATTATACTAATATCTTTTTCTTGGAAATTGCCTGCCATCATAGGGCCGCCAGATATTACAATACTGGGAATATCCAGACGGGCGGCCGCCATCAAGACTCCAGGAACAATTTTATCGCAACTAGCTACCAATACCAGTGCATCCAGACAATGTGACTCCGCTACCGATTCAATGGAATCAGCAATTAATTCCCGAGTAGGCAGGGAATATTTCATGCCAGGATTTCCACATATTATACCATCACATACCCCAATGGCTGGAAAAACCATGGGGGTCCCTCCCGCAATCCAAATACCTGCACTTACTGCATCGGTAATGGTATTGAGATTCATGTGTCCAGGAATGATTGTATTAAAAGTATTGCAAATCCCTATCCAGGGTTTTTTTATGTCTTCACTAGTAAAACCTAAGGCTTTTAATAATGACCTAGCACTTGTTCGAGTAATACCATCTTTTAATACGTCGCTTCTCATATACTTATTTCCTCCCCTTCACTATAGTCGGGATGTGAAGCCAAAGCTTTACCACCGATGTTCAAAGCCAATAAAGTAATTATCATAGCAAAAATAGCTAATCCTATATAAAGATAAAAAGCTGGTAAATAGCTTCCTGTCTTATCGAAAATAGCTCCCGAAAGGGGCATGCCTATACCTGCTCCTAAGGTATAGCAAATACTCATTACACCATAAATAACCCCGTAATTTTTCTGTCCAAACATTTCCGCAGTTAAAAGCGGAGGTGGGATAGTCATAATTGCATTAGCAAAACCGAAGACTACACCAAATACTACTGCCATCCATGCAAGCTGTGAACCAGTTAATACAAAGGCAGCTAGGGCAAATACAGTAAATATGAAAATAACCCCTATCCTAGCACCAAAGCGATCGAATATGGAACCTAAGACGATTTTACCTAACACTAAAACACCCATAAATAGGGCTACTATATTTGCGGCGAAGGCTGGCGAGTGACCCACATCATTTAAGAATGCTGGCACGTGATGTTGAACACCCATATTCATAACCCCAATTAATAATAGTCCTAAAGCCAAGAACCAGAAACCTGAAGTCTTTACAGCTTCACCCAAAGCAAAGCCTTTTAAATCTGCGGCAGTTTCGCCGGTTTCAGCGGTATCCCCATATGGGCTTAAGCCCATTTCTGATGGATGTATACGGACTAAAAATAGGGCTACAGGAATAGTAGTTATCGCTAAAATGACACCTAATGACATATAAGCAAATTCCCAGCCCCTAATAGTAATTAAATAGTTGGCAATAGGATTAAATAACATTCCACCTATACCACTACCCGCTAAAGCAATAGCAATGGCCAGTCCCCGTTTTTCTTTAAACCAGTTAGTAACTAATAAGGCTACTGGTATAACATGGGTGCCAGCTGAGCCGATGCCTAGCAGAATAGATAGGAGATAGAAATGGATTAATTCAGTTGATTGGGAGTAAAGAAAAAAGCTAGCTGCTAAAAGAGTTGTGGATATTCCCATGACTACCCTTATATTATATTTACCGAGCAATTTACCCATAAATGGTGCAGCTAGGGCCATAGATAGACTAGCAATAGTAAAATATAAGGAAAATGCTCCCCGTTCGAAACCTAGGGATTCAGTTACCGGTTTGAGAAAAACTCCGATAGAATTAATAGCTATACCAATCCCAGTAAAAGTTAATAAGAAACACCCTGCCACAATCCACCAACCATAAAAAACCTTAGGCTTATTGTCCATATATAATCCCTCCCATTAATAATTACCTTCCCCATCCAAGCTGCGAGAGTTATTAAGATATTCCCTTATGAAATTAGAAAAATTGCTGGTTCCCCCTTGTTTTTTATCCCCCCCTAAGCTTGTTTAAGCCATTAATTAAAGATTAAGACAATAAAACTTACTCAGCCTAATAAGTAAAACCTTCGACACATTTGCTAATTTCCCTTCTATTCATAATATTTAATAAATTCAAAATAAAGAAGTTCTTTTACTGAAATAAAAAGCTTTACTAGGTAAGTCGTAAAATTTTACTTAGAAAAATAGGACTTAGTTTTTTTATATAAAGAATGGGCATGGGAAAGGAAGGGAGGAAAGAAAATAGTTTCTAATCCTTTTATTCATTAGAAATCTTGTTTTTAAGTTCGCTTATCCTATCTTCAGCTTGGCGGTTTATTACCTTATTACCGCCAGGTTTACGAACTAAAGCATTCCTAAAAAATTTAATCGCTTCTATTTCTTCATCCAGCCTTAAATTTAGTTCGCCTAAAAGGAGGGCTAGGCGTTGTTCCTGTTCAATAGATGTGTCACGACAACTATTATAATAAGATTCTTTAAACATATCCAAAGCCTGTTTGGAGGCGAATTTAAACATCTTTTCATCAGCCACATCTTTGTAAAGCCATGAAAGACGCAACCAAACCTTGGCCAGAGCAGTTACATCATTTGTACCCACTTGGATAGATTGCATCATAAGATAATAGGCCGCAAATACTTCATCTATCTTTCTAGGCTGGCTAAAATGCAACTTGATTTTATCCTGCAACCGCGCGGCTTGTTCTATGATTTTTTTCTTATGTGAACTTAATATTTGCTTAAATTCAAAATTAAAATTAGCGTAATAACAATGAGGACAAACCCAAACCATATACCATAAGGGCTCAAAATCAAAAAACCGTTGACGCATATCATTATCGACTCTATCTAATCTTAGTTTGGAATTGCGTACGCTTTTGACCATGAACCCCTCTCCACAAACTGGACATTCTATTTCACGATCAAATAATAGTTCACTATCACTCCCTGGAGCTATTATAAAATAATTTTTATGATTTGGGGGGAAAATAGAACCATCCAAAACTTGTACAGATACTTGTGTGGAATCTGATGGGCCACAATCTTCACTTGTAGCTTGTTTGGATCGACTTAGTTCTTCATTTTGTTTACGTAAACGGTTACTCATGCCTTTCATAATACGGAAAGCCAAGTTGGGTTGCTGGGCAATAATTCTTTCAAAATTATTTTCGTTGATAGCTAGGACAAAAGTATCTTCTAGGGCTTCTATGTTGGCACTACGCGGCATGGACTCCAGTAGCGACATTTCCCCAAAAAAGTCTCCCGAAGATAATTCAGTTACCTTTATCGGAAAACCATCAATAGAATTAATATAGACACCTACCTTGCCTTTAAGAATGATGTACATTTCGTGACCTGCTTCCCCAATATTACATACATTCTCATCTATATTAAATTTCTTTACCTCTCCGAGTTTGGCTAGCATAGAAATATCTAACATTTATTTGCCTCCCAAAAGAAAAATTCAAGTTCCCCTATTTGTTTTATTTAATTTATATTCGGTGGTATTCATTAATTATCCTGCTATACGAATGGCTAAAGGCCAATATGATTTTTATCTTAAAGGGATAGCTACTTAATTAATCTAGGATAGCTTTGTCTAGCATTTCTCCTGCATGTTTCAAAGTAATATCGGTATAGTTTTCCCCTCCTAACATGCGGGCTAGTTCTTTAATTTTCTCACTATAGCTCAGGGGTTTTACCGTAGTATAAGTCTGATTATCTATTACACTTTTTTCTATTAGGAGGTGCTTATTAGCATAGCTAGCCACTTGAGGTGAGTGAGTAACTAATATTACTTGACGGTTTTTGGCTAATTGTCCTACTTTTTTAGCCATAGCTGATAAGGAAGTCCCGCCTACCCCAACATCTATTTCATCAAAAATAAATGTTGGAATATCATATACCTCGCTTAAAGCAATTTTAAGGGCCAAAATAAATCGGGATATTTCACCACCTGAAGCAATTTTGGATAAAGGTCTTAGTGGCTCACCAGGATTAGGTGAAAACAAAAACTCTATTTTATCTAAACCTTTGGGACTAGGTTTATCAGTAGGCTCAACCTCTACTGCAAATTTTAAATGGGGCATATTGAGTGCAGATAATTCTTCATTTACGATTCTTTCTAAAATCAGGCTGGCTTTTTTACGCTTCTCGGTAAGCTCCTGTGCGACTTCAAAATACCTTTGATTTAATTTTACTAATTCATCTTTTAATTCTATTTCTTTAGTAGTTCTATTCTCCAAAAATTCTAGTTCGGCTACCGATTTATCATAGTAATCAAGTATTTCCTTAATGCCAGAACCATATTTAGATTTAAGTTGGTTAATTTCGTGTAGGCGATCTTCGATTTCCTCCAACAGATTGGGTTCAAAATCTAGAGAATTACGGAATTTAGAAACTTCATGACTAATATCCTGCAAAGTGTAGTACATGTTTTCTAAACTAGGTAAAAATGACTTGAGAATATCATCATCTGTAGTATTTATAGCATCAATGGCACACGATATCTGGTCATAGGCACTATATCTTTGTTCATTGGCATATAAATTTTCTAATATAGTAGTAGCAGTAGTGGCGAGATGCTTAGCATCACGTACCCGTACAGCTAATTGTGACAGTTCTTCATCTTCCCCTATAGTGAGGTTGGCCATTTCTATTTCATTTATTTGATATTTTAAAAAATCAATTCTTTGTAGTTTTGTACTTTCGTCAGCTTTTAAGGCTTCGAGTTGGCTACTAATCTGCCTCATTTGCTGGTATAAATTATTAACTGCATCTAAGGACAAGATGATGTCACTTGCGAAGTTGTCAACGTAGTCTAAATAATTTTCCGTTTTCAGTATAGTTAAGTGATCATGCTGAAGGTGCATATCTAATAAGAAACTGCTTAATTCCCTTAGAGTACCTATATTAATAGTCCGTCCATTAACTCTGGCTAGACTCCTACCCTGGGGCAGAATTTCGCGACTAAGGATGAGTGGTTCTTCCACATTATCTATAAGGCCGTTTTCCTCCAAAAAATGAACTAAAGACGGATAATCGCCGATATCGAAAACCGCTTCAACTATGGCTTTTTCCTCCTCATCCCTAATAAGGTCGCTTTTAAGACGATCACCAGCTACTAAGCCAAGTGCATCCACGATTATAGATTTACCAGCACCAGTTTCCCCAGTTAATACGTTTAAACCTTGATTGAATTCGATACGTAAATTTTCAATTAAAACGAAATTACTGATATAAATTTCTATTAACATAAGACCCCTTCTTATCTAATGTAGATTCCCTTATTCCTTTATCAGGCTTTCAAATCCCTGCAATACTTTTTCTACATCCTTAGCTGGTTTGACTACTACGAGAATGGTATCATCCCCAGCTACACTGCCTAATATATGGGGATCTCCTGCATTATCAATTACAGATGCCACTGATTGAGCAGCCCCAGGCATAGTCTTAATCACTATTATATTTTCACTATAATCGAGATTAATTACCGAATCCTTAAAGACCCTTATCATTCGCTGTTCCGTCCCTTTGAGTGTAGTTGTTTCAGGCATTGCATAGCGGTAACTATCTTGATCGGGCACCTTAACTAATTGTAATTCTTTTATATCCCTGGAAACAGTAGCTTGGGTAACATTATAGCCTTCATTCCTTAATACTTTGCCCAATTCTTCCTGAGTAGTAATACGCTGATTAGATATTATATCCATTATAGCAAACTGTCTACGTAGCTTCATTTATTCCCCCTCCTTAATTTTTTAACTACTATTAATTGGGGTGGATTATTAATTTGATTTATAAAATTAAGTTGGCTGACTTCAAATTCTTTCTGTGATAAATTAACTAGGTAATCTTTTACCTTATCTAACTCGGCTTGCCCCCCCTCATGCCCTGGATAAGATACAATAGTTAATATCCCTCCTAATTTAAGCATGGTCAAAGCTTTATCTACTGCAATTAAGGTGGACTTAGGCAAGGTAATCAAATTACTATTTATTCCAGGTAAATAACCCAAATTAAACATTACCCCATCTACCAATTCATTTATATAACAATCCATATTTTCATGACTATCTTGGATTAATTCAACATTTTTCAAACAATTATGTTGAATTAACTTTTCCCTAGTAAGCTTAATAGCTTCTGCTTGAATGTCAAATGCAAAAACCCGACCAGTTTCCCCTAACAAATCGACCAAAAACAGAGTATCATTTCCTTTGCCACAGGTAGCATCTATGGCCACCGAACCCTTTTGCAGCTCCTTTTGCATTACTAAATGGGAAACCTCTAAAGCATTTTTTAAGAAAAAGTCTTTCACCAGCAGCTAAACTCCATTCCTACCCAATTTAACATCTAGACGCGAGAAGAAGGGATGTTTCTTTAAATCTACCAACAATATCCTATGTTCGGATTTTATAATTTTAACCATACAATTATCTTCTATATCCAGATTAATTTGGCCATCGAGACTGATTAAAATATGTTTAGTAGTGAAATTAGAAATAAGAATTTCTTTCGTGGGGGATAAAACCAAGGGCCTTTGGGTGATAAGATGTGGAGCAAGAGGTGTTATGATGAATGAATCTAAGTCTGGATCGACAATAGGCCCTCCACAGGATAAAGAATAAGCAGTAGAACCCGTAGGGGTAGCAACTAATAGCCCGTCCCCCCTATATATGGCTTGCTTATCACCGCCTATTTCTAAATTCAAACTAATCATCTGGTGGTTTTTAGATTTAACCACCACTTCATTAAGACATATAGATTCCTGAATAAGTTGATTGTTTTGATAAATGGATGCTTCTAACATCATTCTCTCATCTAGGGAATAATCCCCTTGAATAATAAGACCTAAGTAATGATAGAATTCATTTACCTCCACACTACTTAAAAAACCAATCGTCCCCATGTTCACACCTAGAATGGGAATGTTTTTGTAGGCGTATTGTCTAGCAGCCCTCAAAATAGTACCATCACCACCTAAAACAATAATTAGGTCGATGTTTTTTACTTCATTAGAGCCATCATCAATTTCGACAATTATATTCTTTTTACTAAGTCTTTCCGCTATATTTTGGGCCATTAATTCAGTACTTTCTTTGTAACGATTGTTAACCAAGAGTACTTTCACAGTAAACTAACCTCCAAAATCTTTATGTGCCTTAGCGACAACTTCATGGGCTAATCTCGTAATATTATCAACTGGATAGCCAGACTTGGTCAGACATAAAAAGTATTCGATATTGCCTTTGGGCCCTTTTATGGGTGAAAAAGTAATATCGGTACAATTTAGTCCAGAATTCCTGGCATTCTCTATACTATTTAATAAAACTTCTAGGTGAACCTTGTCATCTTTTACTACACCTTTTTTGCCTACTTGACTTCTCCCTGCCTCAAATTGGGGCTTTATTAGGGAGATAATTATTCCATCGTCTTTTATTAATTCACTTGCCACGGGAAAAACTAATTTTGTAGATATAAAGGAAACATCAATGGTGATAATGTCTACCTTTTCCCCCAAGTCGTTTATAGTAAAGTTTCGAATATTCATGCGTTCAATATTAGTCACCTGGGGGTTATTCCTTAATTTCCAATCTAACTGGCCATAACCAACATCGAGGGCATATATATGCTCGGCTCCATTTTGCAGGGCGCAATCGGTGTATCCACCCGTAGAGGCCCCTATATCCAAAACGATTTTTCCTATAAGATTAATATTAAAATCCTCCAAAGCCTTTTCTAGCTTGTAGCCACCCCTACTAACATATCGCGGACTATTTTCAATCAGTATTTCTACATCTTCATTAATGTTTGTGCCAGGCTTATCTATTTTTATCCCGTTTACCGAAACTTGTCCTGCGATAACTAATGCCTTGGCTTTTTCCCGACTGTTTGTAAGCCCCCGCCTATATATTTCGTGATCTAACCTAATTTTCACCAAATTTAAGCAACTCCCATGAAAAAGCCTTGAACAAGTTAGGCCATTTAAGACTGATAGTTTCTACTACTGAATCAACATCCATTCCTAGATAGTCAAATAGGTGCTCAACCTTACCATGTTCTACGAATTCATCAGCTATTCCTATCCGCAGCAGCTCTACATCTATATTATAATCCATTATCAACTCAGTAACTGCACTACCAAAAC
This sequence comes from uncultured Syntrophomonadaceae bacterium, assembly GCA_964514235.1. Taxonomy (GTDB): domain Bacteria; phylum Bacillota; class Syntrophomonadia; order Syntrophomonadales; family Syntrophomonadaceae; genus JAAYRQ01. The sequence goes on from CAZEPV010000006.1 coordinate 89,888, forward strand.
CGCCCATCATCATATTGTCCTCAATAGTCACAATATACTTAGATTTAGCACAAACTTCTTGTATCCCACTAGTATCTAGCGGTTTAACAAATCTAGCATCAATCAGTGTGGGTTTTATCCCAGCCTTTTTAAGTGTTTTACATACTTCCCTAGCAATAGCCATACCCCGACCAATAGCTATAATGGCTATATCTTTTCCTTTTTCTATATGTTTAACTTTGCCAATATCGAGTAAAAAACGTTCCTTATTTATGGCTACCCCTTCGCCTATTCCTCTAGGCCATCTTACAGCTACCGGCCCATTAATTGTAAAAGCCGTATGGAGCATATCTAATAATTCATTTTCATTGGAAGGTGCCATAATTGTAAAATTAGGAATACTACGTAGGTAAGAAAGATCGAAAACTCCATGGTGGGTTGGACCATCTTCCCCCACTAATCCAGCTCGGTCTATGGCAAAAATGACTGGTAAGTTCTGTAAGGCAACATCGTGAATAACCTGATCGTAAGCCCTTTGCAAAAAAGTAGAATAAATAGCGATTACGGGCCTGAGCCCTCCCCTAGCCATAGCAGCTGCCATAGTAACTGCATGTTGTTCACATATTCCTACATCAAAAAACCGCTCTGGATATTGCTTGGAAAACTCGGTTAGACCAGTTCCACTCGTCATAGCCGCTGTTATGACCACTACTTTTTTATCCTCCAAAGCCTTTTCAAGCATAAATTCCCCAAATAATTCAGTATATGTTTTAATCGGCTTTTTAATTGGACTGCCCGTACCAACATCAAAAGGGCCTACCCCATGGAAAGTATCAGGCCTTTGCATGGCAGGTTCATAACCCCTTCCTTTTTGGGTAATGGTATGGATCAAGATTGGGCCTTTCATGCTTTTTGCATTAGATAAAACTAAATTGAGTTCATCCAGATTATGCCCATTTACAGGTCCAATATAGGTAAATCCCAATTCCTCAAACAAGGTACCTGGAACCATGATATATTTAAGTGCCCCTTTGAATCGTTCAGCGGCCCTCCATATATTAGGACCAATTCCAGGTATCTTGTGGAAAACTTGTTCCATCTCTCCCTTAGTTCTCGTATAGGAAGGATCAGTTCTCAGGCGATTCAAATAACTTGACATAGCCCCTACGTTTTTAGAAATTGACATTTCATTATCATTAAGGATGACAATTAAATCCCTAGCAGTATGTCCCGCATGATTTAAGGCTTCAAATGCCATGCCACCCGTCAAAGCACCATCACCAATAACTGCTATTACTGTATAATCATCCTTATTGATATCCCGGGCCAAAGCGTAACCCAGTGCAGCCGATATTGAAGTACTGCTATGGCCAGTATTAAAAGCATCATATATGGATTCCTCGGATTTAGGAAATCCACTTAAACCTCCATACTGCCTCAAGGAATCCATCTGTTCCCTACGGCCAGTTAATATTTTATGCACATAACTTTGATGCCCCACATCCCAAATAATTTTATCTTGAGGCATATTAAATACCTTATGTAAGGCAATAGTCAATTCGACTACACCCAAATTTGCCGCCAAATGTCCTCCCCATTGGGATACACTTTTAATCAACAATTGTCTTATTTCACCTGCTAATTCGTTCAGTGACTTAATACTTAATTCTTTTAAATCTTGGGGTGAGTTTATTTTGTTAAGAATTTTGTCCATTTTTCCACCTTCTATTTTTCTAAAACAATTCTTTGCCAGTAATCTTTTCAAACCACCCTAATATAATTGCCACTTTAAAGATAATATTATTAGCATTATTAATGGCAATACTTTTCCCGATTGCTTTACCACCAACAGTAAGTGAGGCAATAAAACTCGTCATGACAGCGCCGACCAAGACCACATCTAATGTATACAATTTCGCTATCAAACTTAAAACAATTCCAGCTCCTATAGCACCACTCAAAGTGCCAGCTATATCACCAATAACATCATTGCATATATTGGCCATTTTATCGGCATTTAGTGTAATTTTAACCGCTTGTTTAGCCCCAAATATTCTTTTTGCCGCCTTAGCGTTAAAAGGCGGCAATTCGGCGGCAGTTGCAGCAGTTCCAATTATATCAAAAAATATTCCTAAAAAGATTATACATAACAATAAAACAATAGCCAATAAAACACTATCTACCGCCTGCACTAATGCTTCAGAGCCTAAACTCACAAACAAGGCAATAAAAAATGTTAAAAAGGCTACTAATAACCCAGCTATTAAATTTTCTCTTTTCATATAGCTTAACACCAGCTTGCTATATCCCCTTAGATTCCATAAATAATAGTTCTGGCAAAAGGTTATCTATCGAGTAAACGCTGCGACATAGGTCCAGCTGGTTTTCCCAGCAAATCTCCCAAATGTCACCAAATGGGCGGTTTCCCTTTATGTTTGCTTTACTCCGTTACCGTAAGTAAGGCTGGATTACCACTTAGTACGCACTTTAATCCCCGATAAATCGTGCAAAAACACAACAGTCTAGGAGTTTTCCTCGACAACTCACACCCAAGTCTAGCCTCTTTTGCAGAATACGGTTTCAGGGCAGATGATACTATCTTGGCCGAGATAGGATCACCCCCTAAGCCCATTCGCCGACTCCACGCAAGGCAGGCTACACTGCACCCAGCTTGCACCGAATGCAGGTTTTCTCCTCCCATCTAATGATGAAAGGAGCCTCCACGGATAATGGGGTCATGCCCGCATGCCTTTGCGGATTGCCCCATTACCCTTAACTCCCAGCAACGACCCCTAACTGGGCGTCAGAAGCCGAAACCAAAAGCTTCATCGATGTGCCCTCAACGGATTTTTAGGCCCGTCTTCGACATCGGTAGAGTTGACTAGAATACTGCAACCTTTTGCCAGCATTCATATCAGATTGTTATTATATCATAAATTGTCAGTCAATTTCTAGTTTTAGATGGTTTAATTTTTTCTTAACAAGGTATATTTAGCTAAATCCCTTAAAAAATCAGCCTTTTCCTTGAAATAATTTAGGCTTTCCAGACATTTGCTGACATTATCAGCTGCTAGGCCCTGGGACTTTTCCAAGCCAAACAATTGAGGATAAGTAGTCTTATAGTTCTTTTCATCACTCCCCACTGGCTTACCCATAAGCATTTCATCCCCAGTAACATCCAGAATGTCATCTGTTATCTGAAAAGCTAATCCATAATGATAGGCATATTGATTTAGTTTTTCTATACCTTTCTCATCCATATCGGCTAAAATGGCGCCAGATATGATAGAGGCCTTAAAGAGTTGCCCAGTTTTAAGACTATGCAAATTAATTAATGTTTCATAATCTATGGCTTTACCCTCAGAGGCTAAGTCAATTACTTGTCCACCAATCATGCCCTGGCTGCCTACCGCCTGGGCTATTTCTTTTACTACCCGAACCACATTTTGGTGGCTTACTCCAGGAACTTCACTATTACTAGCTACTAATTCAAAGGCCAAAGTTAGCAAGGCATCCCCAGTCAAAATAGCTATATCTTCACCATATTTAATGTGACAAGTAGCTTTACCCCTTCTAATATCATCATCATCCATAGCGGGTAAATCATCATGAACTAGGGAGTAAGTATGGATTAACTCTATGGCACAAGCAGTAGGTAAAACTGTCTCGGGTTTGACACCCGCTAAACTAGCAGCTTCCAAAACCATGATAGGTCTAATCCTTTTACCCCCGTTAAAAACGGTATAATGCATAGCTTCATGAATAATAGGGGGATGACAGGTAATAGATATACATTTAGTTAAATTGTTTTCAATAAAATTTTTCTTATCATTCAGGTTACGTAAAAAACTATCTACATCCATATTAGACTCCTTCAATACAGTATGGCACACAGGCCTCCTAGTTATGAGACGAGACAATTTAGTAGTGTCACATCTTATTTCTCTTTTAAAATCAAGGTTCATCTTGCAAGTTTAACTCTCCGCTTTCCTCATCACTTATCAAGTATTTAATTTTAGCATCCGCCATTTGCAACTTATTTTGACAGTAGGCGGATAATCTCATACCTTCCTCAAATAATTTAATAGATTCGTCTAAATCAAGTTTCCCTGATTCAATTGATTCCACAATATCCTCTAAGGCTTTTAAAGCCTGTTCAAACTTCATGTCATCCATTAAACATCCTGCTCCTTACCAATTACTACTACCTCTATCTTACCATCTGTCATTTGCACCGTAGCTTCATCGCCTGCCTTTACTTCATTTATAGTAGAAATTAACTTGTCACGCAAGCGAAATATGGCATAACCCCTTTGCATTACCTTTAGGGGACTAAGGGCATCTAGTGTAGATACTAAAATATTAAGTTTCTGCGATTTTTTATCTATATGGTTAATTATAGCTTTTCCCATGTCTTTTTGAGTTAAAATAAGTTTTTCTGCTCGTTCTTCAATTAAAGTCGAGGGACTCTGCCAGACCCTATGCATCATGAGCTTATCTAGTTGTTCAGTCCTATAATCTAAGTGTCTAAGGACAGAATTAATTAACCTTTCTCGGTAAAGATTAATTTCCCTGGCTAGAAGTTCCATTTCAGCTACAGCCAATTGGGCAGCTTGAGTTGGTGTCGTGGCTCTTACATCTGCAGCTAAATCCGACAAGGTAAAATCTATTTCATGACCTACGGCAGATATTATGGGAATTTTGGATTCATAGATTGCTTCTACTACCTCCCTACTATTAAAGGCCATTAGATCCTCAAAGGAACCACCACCACGCCCTACTATTATAAGTTCAACCTGCTCATATTCGTTTAATAATCTTATGGCTTTAGCTACTTCCCTTGGTGCTTCTTCACCCTGGACACTGCTATGGGCTAGTATAATTTCTACCCCAGCATGCCTACTTTTAAGAACCCTTACTATGTCATGAAAGGCCGCACCATCCTGTGAGGTAACTATCCCTACCTTATGGACTATTTTAGGAATAGCTTTCTTTTTATCTAGGTCAAAATAGCCTTTTTGGGCCAAATCAGCTTTAAGTTCTTCTAGGTACAAAAACAGCCCCCCTATACCATAAGGCTGCATTTCCTCCACATAAATCTGGTATTTGCCTTGGGGAGAAAATAGGGAAACATATCCCCTAATTAAGACTTCTTGCCCATCTTGAGGAATAAAATCCAGCTTGCGATTTCTACTTTTGAACATGACACAACTGATCTGGGCTTCTTCATCTTTTAAGGTAAAGTACATATGTCCAGATTGTCGATATAATCTAAAACCCAATATTTCGCCCTTTACCCAAAAGTTTTTCAAAAAAACGTCTTCTTTAAAAAGATTTTCTATATGTCTATTTAATTCAGTAACAGTAATAAAATCAGCCATAATATCTTACCTTTACATTTTATCTTTCATGTTTTGTATCTAAAAGCATACCTAGCAAAGCTACCCCCACCGCATTATCCGTACTAAGTTCTGGCCTGGCGAAAAATAGTTTTATGCCCACCGCAGGGTGTTCTAGCCTATTAATTAACCTTTGCCTAATAAGGGAATTAGCCATAACTCCCCCAACTAGTAATACCTTTTTGAGCCCATATTTCTTGCTTTCCATTAAAGTAGCTTTTTCAATAGTATTTGCAATCATCCGCAATACACCGTAAGCAATTTCCTCTTTGGCTTCGCCTTGATTAATCAGTTTTATAGCCATAGTTTCTGCACCAGAAAAAGAAAAGCCTGCTTTTTTGACTGCAGCAGGAAAAGAAATATTAAAGGACCTAGCATTTAAGGCTAATTCCTCCAGGTGTTTTCCTGCAGGGAAAGGTAAACCTAGAGCCACACCTACCCTATCCACTAATTGGCCCGCATGTAAGTCTAAGCCAGAAAAACTTGTATCTATTTCAAAATAATTAATAAAACCCTTTTTAACATTTATAAATTCAGAAGTACCACCAGAAAAATGTGCCGCCAAGAAGTTCTCCTCGGCCAATAGTTCACGATTATTAACTATGCCCGCCATAATATGGCCTTCTTGATGGCTGACCAAGTATAAAGGAATTTTAAGCATAGTGCTTAAGCCTATAGCCTGAGATTCCCCTACTTTAAATACGGGCATATAACTACCTGTGATAGGTCGTGGGGTGGAACTTACTGCTATAGCTCCATACCCACCATTTACATTTAAGGATAATTCCTCAAATGATATAGGCAGGTTTTTAATATGCAAAAAAAGGGCTTCCGATTGTCTTAGACCTCGATGACCCTTTTCAACTGTGAGTGGGATTCTCTTTTCCCATATTAAATTAAACTTGTCGTCTACCACCGCTAGGGAAGTAGTATAAAGACTAGTATCAATTCCTAGATAATACATTCTTTTTCACCTTTTATTTTATCCAAAATAGCATTGACGAAGGCAGGTGAATTATCTTCACCATAAATTTTGGCAATTTCAATCGATTCATCAATGGGGACAGCTGGTAAAGACTCATCTGTAAACAATATTTCATAGGCCCCGATGCGTAAAATATTACGATCAACAGACGACATGCGCCCAATATCCCAAGCAGTAGAAAAACGTGAAATCATAGTATCTATATCTCCCAAGTTTTCCATACAACCAGATACTAATTGCCAAGCAAAGGCCTTATATTTATGCGGTAAATCAAGTTCTTCACAGGCGAATTGATAGGCATCTTTTACCTCTATTTGAACTTGGTCAACTTGAAATATTGTTTTAAAGGCTACTTCTCTAGCCTTTCTTCTACTCAAAAACATCTTCCTTTCACTTTCAATCCTTATCCTTAAAGAAATGTTTTAACCACATTTCGAAATTCTTATTTTCATCCAGTTTCTTACCTATAAAATACCCCAATCCTATGCAAATAATAATAAATATAGTTTTAAAAAAACCAACAAAAATGAACAATATACTAACTAAAAGGCCTAATAATATGCCTATAGTCTTACCTCGATGTTCACCCAATAGTGCCAGCAGTATTTTTTCCCACATGATAAATCCTCCCTTATTAATTCGTAGGTGAATGGCTTGTCCCAAAATCATCTACTAAAATCTTAATTTCGTCTACTGGAAGGCCCCCTATTTCTTCTATATATTGTTTAACTATGTTTTGGATATCCTTAGAAGTTTCAGGTACACTAAGTTCTGGATCAATCATTATATGTAAATTAACTATTAAGCCTTGCGCCCCTGGGATAACTGCTGATTTTACTTCCTTAATCCCATCTACCTTCTTAATAGCTTTCATGATTATAACTTTAAGTGCTTGCACTGTTACAGAAACTTCCCCTACTAGGTTTTTTTCTACAGCAATAGAATTGGGAAGTCTAACTTTTTTATCAGTAGTTTTAAATGAATAAAGCAAAGACAAGACAGCCAAAACCAAAAATAAGATAGCCGCTAGACCAAGAAAAATGCGGTTTATAGGAGTTGCTAAGGCAAGAGTAATATAATTTAATGGTTCTGGTCTACCAATAGCCGCAACTATGGTAAAACCTGAAATCGCAAATAACAGTAGGCTATATAAAAATATTATAAATCTCCATGCACTAGTCAAAGTATCCACCTCTTTCTATAATACAGATAACCCCCTGATATCAGGGGGTTAATATTGTAAATATCTGATAGGTATTACTATTCCACATCATCTTCTACTGCCAAGAAGTCACCTGAATCATTTTTTTTCATGGATACAGCAGATATGTGTACATTAACCGTGGAAACTGTTAAGCCAGTCATCGTTTCAACAGCCATTTTAACGTCCTTTTGCACATTAGCAGCAACCTCTGGAATAGCATAACCAAATACTACTGTAATAAATATATCTATAGCAGTTTCGTCACCTGTTACCTCTACCCTGATGCCTTTACCAAAGTTTTTTCTACCTAGTCTTTCTACAAAATCAGCACCCCAATTACCACTCATTGAAGCTACGCCTTCGACTTCTGCAGCAGCTAACCCAGCTACAGTAGCTACAACTTCATCAGCAATTCTAATACTACCGAACTCATTATTAATATCGGGTTTTTGCGTTTCCATAAATGTCCACCTCCGTTTAATTGATATTGGTAATTGTACCATAGGAAGAACTTTATTATCAAATTAAACCACGCTTAATAGCATAATTTAATCCTGCATACGCCGTTGGATAAAATTAGTGTATACCTCACCCCTTTTAAAAAAGGCATTATCTAAAATCTTCAAGTGGAAAGGAATAGTAGTTTTTATGTTTTCGATAGTAAATTCTTGCAAGGCCCTTCTCATGCGGCTAATTGCCTCTTCCCTGTCTTGTCCCCAAACAATAAGTTTTGCTAGCATAGAATCATAATTCGGTGGAATAATATAACCCTGATATAGATAGGAATCTACTCTAACCCCTGGTCCACCTGGTATAGCATACATGTCTATTTTACCTGGTGAGGGGGAAAAATCCCTATCTGGATCTTCCGCATTAATTCTACATTCGATTGCCCAACCGTTAATAATTACATCTACTTGTTGTAGGGATAAGGGTTGCCCAGCAGCAATTCTAATCTGCTCTTTAATGATATCAAGTCCAGTGACCATCTCTGTAACTGGATGCTCCACTTGAACCCTCGTATTCATTTCTATAAAATAAAATTCCTTATACTTATCTACTAAAAATTCGATGGTACCAGCACTAGTATAAGAAGCGGCCTTAGCTGCATTAACTGCAATTTCACCCATTTGGGCTCTCAATTCGTCATCTAGCAAGGTAGAAGGGGCTTCCTCTAATAATTTTTGATTACGTCTTTGTATAGAACAGTCCCTCTCCCCTAAGTGGATAATATTTCCCATTTCATCGGCTAATATCTGAAATTCTATATGTCTAGGTTCTTCTACATATTTCTCTATATATATATCATCATTGCCAAAAGCAGAGCCAGCTTCCATTTTAGCCATATCTAAGGCATCTTTTAAAGTCGCCTCATTATGGGCTAACCTCATGCCTTTACCCCCACCGCCAGCGGCAGCTTTAATCATTACGGGATAGCCAATTATTTCCGCCACCTTTGCAGCTTCAGCATAACTTTTAACTGCACCATCACTTCCGGGTACACAAGGTACTCCTGCCTTTTGCATAATTTCACGTGCCTTGACTTTATCCCCCATCATTTCTATAACTTCTGGTCTAGGACCAATAAATTTTATTCTATTAGTTTCACATAAAGCTGCAAAATGGGGGTTTTCTGCCAGGAAACCATAACCTGGATGTATGGCATCTGCTCCGCTAGTCTGGGCAGCAGCTATAATATTAGACACATTTAAATAGCTTTGATTAGCAGGTGCTGCCCCAATGCATATGGCCTCATCTGCATTTTTTACATGGAGACTGTTTTTATCAACTGTAGAATAAACTGCAACGGTTTTAATCCCCAATTCTCGGCAGGCCCTAATTATCCTGAGAGCAATTTCACCACGATTAGCTACTAGAACTTTGCTAAACAACTTATCCACTCCTCTAGTCTTTTTCAATTAGGAACATAGGTTGACCATATTCAACAGGTTCAGCATTTTCGACTAGTATTTCTATAAGCTTTCCTGCTGTTTCGGCTTTAATTTCATTCATGAGTTTCATGGCTTCTACGATACATAAGGTTTGACCACTTTCCACATGGTCACCTACTTGAACATAAGGAGCAGAGTCGGGTGAAGGTGCAGCATAAAAAGTCCCCACCATAGGAGATACAACTTCCTCAATATTCTCATTTACTTCGATTTCATTTTCTACTGTTTTAGCCTTAGTCAAAAGGGAAGGGGATTTGGGGTTATTTTCACCGGGTTCTGTTCCAGATTTACGTAAGCTAAGTCTAAAATCTTCCCTTTCTATTTCTATGGCTCCGATATCTGTGGAATTTAATAAAATCATCAGTTCTTTAATCTCTTCAAAATTCATCTTTTCATCTCCCTCACGACTTACCCTTTTTTTGGTTTTTGGTATAGGTTGGCTTTTTATAGGCTTCTTCTCTTTTATATTTACTTCGTCTTGAGGTATTACCTGGGCTAATTCATCTTGGTCTATTGAGTCGCGATAGGCAAAAAACTTTAATGCAACTTGTGGAAATAGGAGATAGGTTAATATATCTTCCTCACTATCGCTAATATGAGCTATTTCCTTTTTACCCTTTTCGTAACCAGGTTTAATTAAATCCGCGGGCCTAACATCTATAACTTCTTCATCACCTATAACAATTTTTTTAATTTCGGGGTCAATTGGTCTAGGCGGTTTCCCGTAAAGACCACGTACATAATCTTTTACTTCACCAGGACACATTTTGTATCTTTCACCCATTAATACATTTAAAACAGCCTGGATTCCTATAATCTGGCTGGTTGGGGTGACCAAAGGTGGATAACCCATATCAGCCCTCACTTGCGGAATCTCTTCCAATACTTCTTCTATACGATGAGAAGCATTTTGTTCTTCTAGTTGGGAAAATAAATTAGAAATCATACCACCAGGAACCTGATGTTCAAAAACCTTCATATCGGTTATCCGAGTTACGCCCCGCTCAAATCCCTTAGTTTTACGTATTTTTTCAAAATGGCTGGCTATTTCGAATAATTCATGTAATTTTAGACCCGTATCGTGTTTGGTATCTTGTAGGGCCCTTACAATAGTTTCAACGGGAGGCTGGGATGAACCAAATGCCATGGGCACACTAGCTGTGTCTATTATGTCGACCCCAGCTTCAGTAGCTTTAAGTAGAGCGGCAATGGCTAAACCACCGATATAGTGGGTATGAAGTTGTATGGGTAAGCTAACTTCTTCCTTGAGCAAAGATACTAAATCATAAGCAATATAAGGAGATAACAAACCTGCCATATCCTTTATGCAAATGGAGTCAGCCCCCATATCTTTCAGCTTTAATGCAGTCTCCACAAAATGTTCCACTGAATGAACAGGGCTAATCGTATAAACCACACAAGCTTGGGCATGTTTGCCCGTCTTCTTTATGGCTTTCATGGATGTCTCTAGATTCCGTATATCATTTAAGGCATCGAACACTCGGAAAATATCTACCCCACTATCTGCAGCCTTATAAACGAATCTCTCCACTACATCATCTGGGTAATGGGTATATCCTACTAAAGATTGCCCCCTAAGTAACATTTGCAAACTGGTTTTTTGTACATGTTTACGAATTAGTTTCAATCTTTCCCAGGGATCCTCATTTAAGTAACGAATACATACATCAAAGGTAGCACCCCCCCATACCTCAAGGGAGTGATAGCCAATATTGTCCATATGTTCTAATACAGGTATCATATCTTCGGTTGTCATTCTAGTCGCCCATAAGCTTTGGTGGGCATCTCTCAAGCTAGTATCTGTTATTTTTACTTTATGCATAATTAACCTCCCAACTACATACCACTATAAAAAACTATAGTTTTACGTATATATAAATAGACTCAGGCACTCGGCCTGAGTATGATAATTTACCCTGACTACTTTATTATAAAAATAAAGTCCCTATTTTTCAATGATTTAAGATTATGTATACAAAAGAAATAAATTCTAATCTTCAGTTCTAGTAATTATAACCACCTTTTCTGGGCTAATTTCCGCAATTTGAGCTACTAAATCACGTAACTCTTTTTCCTTGGTAATAGAAAGGTTTGGTCTTTGTATTATAATAGTAGTTGCTTCAGGTTGCAAGATAATTACACAATCTTCATAACCTCTGGACTTAATAATATTTTCCGCTTGCATTTCTTTTTCCATTTCCCTAGTAATCTCTACTAGGCGTAATGAAGCGGCAGTTCGGGCTTTTTCCTCACTTGAATCGTGGCTAATTATGCTCTTTAAAAGTTCAATTTGTTTACCTCTTAACCTCTCCCTTTCCATACGATACTCTGCAAAAAAATCACCTTTAATTTCAGTTTTTCCTATTTGTTCAACTATATCTATATCCAAAGCATCACTATCAAGAGAAAGCAGGCTTTCTCGGGCACAAGTATTATGGTGATTATAATTTTTTATCATAATAGTTAAGCCTATTATTAATAATATTATCAGGAAACTATATAAAGTCCTTTTATTTATGGTTAACATTATTTTCCCCCCATTCTGGGCATTACTGTTACCTTATGTGCAGAAATATCCAATAAAGTGGCGGTCGCATTAGTTAATTGCTCCGCAATTCGGGAATCATTAGCCCCATCAGCCACAATTAGAACCCCTAATATTTCTGGATTTCTTTCCTCGATTAATAATGGGTTACCTGAAGATGCTGCTAAATCACGAGTCGTATTATGCTCGCTTGTAGTTTTTTTAAGTCCTTTATTATCCGTTTCCTGAATATCCCTTTTTTCCTCCCGTATATTACTAGCATAAGATTTTATCCCTTCTGATGATAAGGTAAGACTAACATTGACATTTCCAGCCCCATCAATTTTGCTCAAAATACCTTCTAATTCGTGAACCAAGCTGTTTTTTATATTGTCTACTTTCATATCTGGAGCTTTATTGCCTGCTAGAGGTGGGGTATTAGGTTCTGTTTGTGATACTGGCCAAATTAGAACTAATAAACCTATGCAAATTAAAATCACTAATAGATATTTTTTCTTATTAGGATTTATTGACCATTTATGCGGATGCCCTTCCTCCTTATTTCTCCTTATCCACTCTTCCAACATCTCCTAACCCCCTTTAAATTCCACTTGGATATTTACATTTTCCAAGCTATACATATTCCTTACTACTGTTAAAGTTTTTTCTTCTATAGCTTTTTTGGCACTTTCATCATTCTTACTATATGGCAATATTTCACCAATTATAGTGTCCTCCTCGTATTCTAAATCCTGGGAACCAATTAAAATATGCACATCACTTATTTCCCCACTTTGCCTCATCTGCACTTTACTTTCCGCACTTGTAACCCCTGGTACCAATAAAACTACGGCACTAATTTGTCCCTCAAGTTTTTCCTTTAATAGTCCATTACCTTCTTGCATTATTTGGGCATTAATTTTATTTCCCGACTCCATAATTTCATGCCCTATGGCAGGATCTTCGGTGTAAGTCCATAAATTTATTTGAAAATCCCTTTCACTATATAAATAATTTAAAGTAGGATTTAAAATAGAGATTAAAATAAATAAGCCTATAGCAAACCTTACAAAGGGTTTGACCTTTCCTTCTGGTAAAAGTAGTTCAAAAAAACTGGCGATTAGTATAATTACTAGTACAGTTTTAACTATTTCTATTAAAATGGCTATTTACACCACCACCTTACCTACCGTAGCATAATGGCATGATTGGATATCCCTACGACAATTGCAATCATAATTAAAAACATTAAAGCTACTGCTGCTACCGCTGCCAACATTAAAAATAAATGACTGCTCATGGTTTCCAAAATAGCCGCAGTTTTAACATCTCCTAGTGGTTCAACTATGGTAGCCGAGATTTTATAGATTAAAGCAATGGCGACAATTTTTAATAAAGGAAATATTATTATCCCTAATATTATTATTACCCCAAAAACCCCTAAACCTTGTTTCAGCATAGTCACATAACCAGCAGCTACTTCTATGGTGTCGGAAAACATTTTACCTACAATCGGAATGGCATTATCGGTGACAAATTTGGTGGTCCTAAGGGCTACCTTATCTAGTGCTGAGGCGTAAAGGGCCCGCAGGGTAACAACCCCCACGAAAATCGTTACGAAAAAACCTAGGGATATCTGAGCCACCTGCCGCATAAAGTTTGCTAATCTTTCAACTTTAATAGTTTCTGACACATGGTTAACTACGCTCAAAATGGCAGATAAAATTATTAGGGGAAAGACAATGTTTTTAATCGTATTGGCTAAGGCAGTTGCCGCCGTCATTAAAAAAGGGAATAGGACGACTGAACTATTAATATTACCTAGGCCCGCTACTAAGACCATCATTTGGGGCAACATACCTATCATGAAAGCCACCATATTCTCCACGGTGTTTTGCCCGATGGATAAAACTATTTTAAAAGAACCCAAGGCAATGGCGCATAAAGCCAAAAAACAGGCTAAATAAGAAATTTTGGCTATGTCTGAGGAAAATGCAGTTTGTAAATTAATCAAGAGGGCTGCCAGGACTGAGAGAATTAAAAGCTTACCTAATAAACCCGAATTAGCCAGTACTTCTTTAAATAATCTAGTAAATAAATCCTCCCCAATTTCCTTGATGTCGAATTTCCAATCACCTTTCATAAAATCTATTAACCATTCTTTAAGCGGCTTATGGTTTAAATAATTACCAACTTCTGCATCAACATTTTTTTTATATTCATCCAAACTATCTATATCAAGATTAAGCAGGGTATCTTGCCAAGAAAAGCTTTCTATTTCTTCAGCCGCAAAATAAGAATTGGGGATGAAAAACGTGCCTATCAAAATGAAAGTTAGCATTATGTATTTAAAGGGTAAAGCTATTTTCGTGTTTAGCATTATTCAATCCACCTATAATTTTTTTACCCAGGCATCAAATCCATAATTGATTCTAGAATGGCTATCATTATGGGCAAGGCTAGAACTGCAATAATTATTTTGGCGGCAAATTCAACTTTTTTTGCTACAGCTGATTCCCCTGCATCATGGCAAATAGCCGCTGCGAATTCCCCCAAATAGGCTACCCCTAATATTTTTAAAATAGTAACTAAAAAAAAATAGTTAATTTCGGCCCTTCTAGTTAATTCTTTCATGACATTAATTATAGAAGCCATCTTGCCCATCATAAGGGTAAAAATAATGATACTAAAAACTATGCTAAGAACTACGGCTATGACAGGTTTTTCTTGACGAAGTATTAATAAAAGTATGGTAGTAACTAGGGCTAAGCCGACAACTTGGGCAATATCCACCAAGAGGCCCCCTTTATAAATTGAAAACTGATCTAACTACAGTAAAAAGCTGATTCATTAGTTGAACTACTATTATTAAAACTACCACTACCCCAGCCAAAGTCAGCATTTCTGCTTGTTCCTCCTTTTGGGCTTGCTTCAATACAATGGATAAGACCGAAATTAATATACCTATGCCAGCTATCCTAAAAATAATATCAATATCCACAGGTAAACCTCCTTGTGCCAAGATTAAATCATGTTTTTCCTATACTAATAGAATTACCACCAGGATTCCTAGAATAAAACCCCCATATGTCCATAGTTTTTGAGCAGAATTTACTTTTTCGATGGCCTTTTCCTCCTGGATTTTTAATTCCTCTTGTAAATAAGTCAAGAACTTGCGCTGCTCATAAATGTCTGACATGCCTAGCTGGGTAGAAGCGGACAATAACAGCTCTTGATCCTCTGGCTGCAATTCCAAATTAGGCCTAGCCCTATCTATTGCCTGTCCCCAAGCCTCGACCCCAGTAACACCTGCTTTGTTTTTCAAGATTAAGCTACATTCCCGAAAAATTAAGTTGATAGGCTTAGGGCTTAACTTATAGGTTTTTTCCATAGCTAAACTTAGGGGGGTATAATTATAAGTTATTTCCTTTTCCAAAAAGCCTAGGGCCAGCCTTAAATCCTTCAATTGCCTAACCCGCTTTTCCATTCTCTTGGCCCCGATTAAACCCCAAAAGCCAAATCCACCTATGATAAAAGCAATTCCCATAGATTTAAATAACAACTTTAGCACCCCATCTAATAATTTCCTTGATAGTGCCTGGACCATCCTTACGCGATAAAACTACTCCACGTTTAAAAGCTCCTGTCTTTATGAGTTGGGCTATCAATGGCCTAGCCTCTAATTCCTCCAAACTACTAGCGTGAATACTAGTTATTACAGTTACACCAGCATTAATGCAAGCGTTGATGGCCTTTACATCTTCCTCACTGCCAATTTCATCTGTAATAATAATCTGGGGAGATAAAGAACGGATGGCCATGACCATTCCTAAGCCCTTGGGACAAGCATCCAATATATCGGTCCTTAAACCCACATCCAACTGGGCAATACCTTGATAGGTCCCAGCCAACTCTGACCTTTCATCAACTATCACGACATTATGGGGGGTAAGTCCATCACCACCCGTAGATAACAATCTAGCCAAATCCCGCAATATAGTGGTCTTTCCACATCTAGGTGGGGATATTATCAGGGTATTGTCAACTCGTCCCGAGCTAGAAGAAATTTTTTTCAACAAGGGGCTGGCACATCCCTTAACTTCGCGGGCTACCCTAAAACAAATACCCGAAAAATTCTTCATGTTTTTCACATCATAATTTTCCACAATTACCTGCCCAGCTAGTCCCACCCTGTGCCCCCCTGGGATAGTGATAAAACCGCGTCTTATTTCCTCTGCAAATGCATATAAGGAATTATCACTTATCGAGGCTATAGTCCGAAAAATATCTTCAGGGCTTATTATGTAACCATCCATCAAGTTCCTAGTAACTTCTCTAGGGGGATTAATGGCAAAATCATCATCCCCGACTTTTAAAACTAATGGTTTACCAGCCCTAAGCCTAATTTCCTCTAAACTGCATAATAGGTCAGTAGGCACTCCCTGCAATAGTGATTTAATAGTTGGTGAAAAATAAGGGATAATTTCTTTTTCTATAATAGATTTATCAAATTGCACCTAACCACCACCTCGTTTTAAATAGATATTGGTTAGGCGAAAAAAATATGCTAGTAAAATATTAAAAACCAGCAGCAAAAACAAAAAAGCGGCACTAGGGGAGGTTCCCTAGTGCCACTTTCGCTTTGCAATTGTAAATTTTTATGATGGAGAAGGGTTTTCTGGCATTTCCTCATCTAAGATAAAATCCATATTAGCATGTTCGAAATCAAAAGACCCATCATTAATAAATACTACTTCATTACAGTTAGGACAAATTATTTCGATTGCATCATCGTCCTCCATTAAACTGGCATCGAAATACAGACTTTCCCCACAATGTGAACAATCAAATTCTACGAAATCTTCCTCATCAATAAAACTACCATTTCCATTTGGGTTTAAAACAATTTCCTCTACATCAAGTAAATCATCGTCAATGCTTTCTACATATTCCTTGTAGTTATCCAGTTCATTTTGGATAAAGACTACTTCTTCAGCTAGTTCCTCTAATACCCCTAACATACCTGCAATTATTTTGCCATGTGGGGTACCTTCTCGGATGTTTAAGCCTTCACTTAAACCTTGTAAATAACTAACCCTTTCAGAGATATCTTTCATTTCCCTAATCCTCCTTGTTTAAACTTACAACTATAGATTTATTATTTGTCTAATAAGGAGGAAATACACCAAAAAAATAAATTAAGCTCTTTCCATATATTCTCCCGTCCTAGTATCTATCCTTAAAACATCACCAGTCTCCACAAACAATGGAACCTGCACCACTGCCCCAGTCTCGACTGTAGCATGTTTTGTGGCACCAGTGGCAGTATCCCCTTTTACCCCAGGTTCAGTTTCCGTAACTTTTAATTCTACGAAGTTAGGTAGTTCAACACCTATAATATTATCGTGGAAAACCAGAACATGAATATTCATGTTCTCCAGCAGCCACTTAACCCCATCCCCTATTGCTTCTGCGGTTATAGAAGTCTGTTCATAGCTTTCATTATCCATAAATATATAGCCTTGACCATCATTATATAAGTATTGCATTTCCCTTTTATCCAAATGAGCTTTGGGGACCCTTTCCGCACCCCTAAAGGTTTTTTCTATTATACCGCCAGAGCTGATATTCCTTAATTTAGCCCGAACAAAAGCAGCTCCTTTACCAGGCTTGACATGCTGGAATTCCACTACGAGATATGCTTGTCCCTCTAGCTCTATACTGACACCAGTTTTAAAATCATTAACCGAAATCAATTATACCCCTCCATTACAAAATAATTAGTTCCTTATCGGCATGTGTAATTACTTCACATTTATTTTTTTGTACAATAACGGTATCTTCAATCCGTATCCCACCCCACCCCTTAATATAAATGCCAGGTTCAATGGTAACTACCATATTTTCCTCTAATATTATATCACTTTTGTAAGATAGGGATGGTAATTCATGAACTTCTAAACCTAAGCCATGTCCAGTGCTATGCACAAAATATTCAGCTAAAGCAAAACTTTTCAGCTTATCCCTAACTGCCCTATCAATATCTTTAGCTTTTACTCCTGCTTTTACTAGGCTTACTCCTAATTTTTGGGCTTCTAATACCTTATTATAATAATCTTTAAATTTATCTGTAGCAAATTCGATAGCTACCGTCCTGGTCATGTCTCCCGCATATCCTCGATAAAATCCGCCATAGTCAAGGGTAAGCATATCACCTTTTTGCAGAGTCCTATTAGTAGGCTGACCATGAGGCAAAGCCGCGTTTTCACCCGCAACAGCTATAGTATCAAATGCCTCCTTACTACAACCCTTAGCTTTTAACAAAAAAACTATTCGGTTAGCAATTTCCTTTTCCCTTAGCCCCATTTTTATATAATCTTTCATTTCATTAAATACTTCCGTACTTATTCGGGCACTTTCACGTAGGAAGTCTAATTCTTGGGGTTCTTTTATCATGCGCAGGCTTTCTATGATATTCTCAGTAGCTACTAAATTATCCCCAGCAATATCATAGAATTCCTTATAATCTTTATAGCTGAGCGTAGTTTCGAAAGCTATTTTTTTATACCCTTTTAAAAGATCGTTCCATTCCACATTTTGGCCAGGTCTAGATTCAATTAAGACCCAACCCTTACATTCTAGCTGCACTTGTTCGGTATAACGGGAATCAGTAATTATGTAATTCTCAGCTAAACTGACTAATAGTTTAGCATCACTCCCCCCCGTAAAACCCGAAATATAGCGTATGTTTTCCGCCTTGGTAATTAAAAATGCTTCTATGTTGAGCAAACTAATCTGTCCCCGCAATTTATCCAGTCTATTAATAAAAAAACACCTGCCTTAATTCCTTAAGTAATCAATCGCTGCATCTATAGCCAACCTATAAGAATTTTTGCCAAAACCATAAATTCCTCCTATGGCTATTGGTGCTATAAAAGATTTATAGCGGTAATCCTCCCTTTTATAAATATTAGTCATATGCACTTCTATGGTTGGAATTGCTACCGCTTTTAGGGCATCATGTATAGCAATACTGTAATGGGTGAAGGCCCCCGCATTGATAATTATAATATCAACATTTCCAAAAGCACTATGGATTCTATCGATTAATTCCCCTTCATGGTTAGATTGAAAAAAATCCAAGGAAACCCCTTGGCCTTCCACATAAGTTAGCAAGTCTTTTTCAATCAATTCTAGGGTAGTGCCCCCATAAATTTCGGGTTCTCTAATTCCTAACATATTAAGGTTAGGTCCATTTAAAAGGAGTATTTTATATGGCACAGTATAGCCCCCTTGCCTTTAAGTTTACTTGCTCTTATTTACCGCCTATACTCAAAGCTCTAAGTTTAACAGTTGGGGCAGCTCGACTGCCGAAGAATCTCACATCATTACCTAGGGCTTCAATGTCTTGTAAAAAGTCGATTAAATTGCCCGCAATCGTCACTCCCCTAACTGCATGAGTAAGCCGACCCTTTTCAATCATGAGACCGGCTGCACCTAGCGAAAAATCACCTGAAACGGGATTAGCCGTGTGCATACCCATTACTTCCGTAATATAAAAACCCTTGTCAATGCTGGAAATTAGTTCCTGGGCAGAATTTTCACCTGCTGACAGGATAAAATTAGTGGTGCCAACGCTTGGCAATCCTCGGAAAGAACCTCTAGCCGCATTGCCAGTTGAATTAATCCCAGCTTTACTCGCTGTATAAGTATCATAAAGGAACCCTTGCAATATTCCCGCTGCAATTACTTGATTCTCTGTCGTTTTAACCCCTTCCCCATCAAAGGGAAAACTGGCTATGCCTTCTGGTAATCTGCCATTATCCTGCAAATTAAATACAGGGGATGCCACACTTTTACCGACCTTATCCGCAAAAAGCGATTTGCCTTTTTGTACGGAATGGGCATTAACCATAGCGGCAATTAAATTCATAAACCTGGTCATTATGTAGGGTTCTAGGATACAGGGTAATTTAGCTGAATCAATAGTTTTAGGATTAAGGCTGCGCAGAGCATTTCGGGCCGCTTCAATTCCTACTTGGGTAGGATCTAAATCATCCCACTTCCTTTTTACCATGACCGAAAAACCATTTTGGGCATCATCATTTTCACTGGCTACCAGGAAAATGAACAAACCCCCGAAATTGCTAGAAGCATAGGCTTCTAACCCATTAGTATTCATTACTAGCGAACTGTAATCAGTATCTTCGTAAACTGCCCGTTCCACTATTCTAATACGGGGATCGTGATTTCTAGCGGCTCTTTCTACTTGGCCAGCCATATCTATTTTTTCTTCTATAGATATTTCATTAAATGTTCTATCGTACAAAAAATCCAGGGGAGGATATTCACTTTGGGCTTTAGGAAGTATATTGTTTTCATCAGGGGATGTATATGAGGCAATATTAATCGCCTCGGTGACTACAGTCTTAATCGCCTCTTCTTGTAAATCGCTAGTATAGGCAAAGCCCAGACTACCAGCCTTTATTACCCTAACACCCAAACCTATTTCTTCGGCTTGTTTAAGGGTATCTACTTGCCCCTTATTAACTTCTATGCTTAATTCCTTTTCATTAAGCAAAAAAGCTTCAGCTTGGACCCCTTCATCTTCTGCCATATTCAAAACTTTTTGGGCTATTTCCTTCAAATATGCTTTAATTATAGATCACCTACTTCCTTCTTATCCTCTTAATATGTAAATTATCATCAGCCATAGATGTTCCACCTACGGTAAGTTCTTTAATCCTTATGGTAGGTTGGGCATCTGCTACTGGTACCCCTTGACCACCTTTACCACAAGTTCCAATTGCATATCCCAAATCAGAGCCCACCCTATCTATTTGGTTTAAGGCTAAGGGGCCATTACCAGTCAAGGTCGCGCCTCGAACTGGATATTTTATTTCCCCATCCTCTATCAAATAACCTTCTTGCACCTCAAAAACAAAATCCCCATTGGTAGTATTAACTTGTCCACCGCCCATTTTTTGCACCAAAAGCCCCTTTTTAGTTGACTTAATAATTTCATCTGGCTTATCCCTACCTGGAGCAATAAAAGTGTTGCTCATGCGGGGGATA
Source organism: uncultured Syntrophomonadaceae bacterium (assembly GCA_964514235.1). GTDB lineage: Bacteria > Bacillota > Syntrophomonadia > Syntrophomonadales > Syntrophomonadaceae > JAAYRQ01. Next base: position 111,027 of record CAZEPV010000006.1, read on the forward strand.
GGTTTATGTTGATAGGATTGTCTCCTACCGTTACCAGTCGAACTAGTAGCATCTTTTTGGGCAGTTAGATAATCATACATATAATTTTTCAAATAACCATCTTCAATTAATATAGTTTTTTGGCCTAAAGCACCCTCATCATCAAATTTATAACTGCCATATTTATTAGCTAGGGTAGCGTCATCAATGACAGTTACTTCATCTGCCGCTACCTTGGCCCCCATTTCCTTATAAACCGATAAACCTTTTTGGACTAAATCGGCTTCCAAGCCATGTCCACAAGCTTCATGAACCATAGTTCCGCCTGCTTCGGCTGCCATAAGAACAGGCATTTTCCCTGCTGGTGCTGGCCTGGCATCTAACATTTTAATGGCTAAATTAGCAGCCCTTTCAGCTAGTTCTGTCAAGGGCATTTGCTCTAATATTTCCATACCACATACTCCCCCAGCAGATTCATAACCCGTCTGGATTAAATTATCGCGGCTAGCCACTACATTGCTTATAAGCCGAACCCTAATTTGTTCATCTTCAATATAGTCCCCATCACTATTGGCTATTTGCAGGTTTTTTTTAACATCGCCCATGGCAATGGTTACTTGTCGAATTTCCCCACTTACATTACGAGCTGCTTGGTTTCCTGCTAAAATATCTTCAATTTTCTTGGCCATTTTTACATCTTCGGGCATGGTCTGATAATGTATATCAAACTTAGCTTCCTTAAGCTTAAACTTTATATTTACATCTTTAGCCTGACCATCATCAGATAAAGCCCGCCCAGCTATATGGGCTGCCTTTATAAGACTTTCCTTAGTTAAATCGTTGGTGAATACATAGGCGGTTTTACCCTCTTTTATTACCCTAATTCCTGCACCTTTTTCCTGGCCACTATTAATTCTTTCAATAGCATTATCTTCACAAAAAATATTATTAGTCTTTTTATCTTCCAGATAAATTTCTGCAAATTCCCCACCTTTTTTTAATGCTTCTTCTATAATTTCGGCCAATACTTCCTTACTAAGCATATAAACCTCCAGTTAGTTAGTAATATAGTTTTCCTTTACCCAAGTATAAAAATACTTATTCATTTAATTCTACATAAATTATTAATTTCCCTACTTCTGCTTTTATAAAGTCCTTGCCATACCCGTAGGAGGTATGTTAAAGTCAAATAAAATGATAGGAGGAATGCAGATGTTTACTATTACGCCCGAAGCCCTAGATTATGTGAAATCTCAGGGAAATGATCTAACCCTTTTCATGCAACATTTTAAATATGGAGGTTGACGCCCCGTAGAGTTTAATCTACTCCCAGCAGTTCGCTTGGGAAAACCATCTGCCAAGACAAGTGAAGAATTTACCCTGCATAATTTGGAGGGAATCAATATTTGGAAGGCGGATAATGTTAGCCCCGAAGAGGCAGGGCTACCTATTGAAATTGGACTGGAGAGAATGCTATTTTTTTATAGATTGACGGTAGATAAAGCTAAGAAAATAGCCGATGATAAGCTATCTTAATTTATGTATATTTAGTAACTGCAGGGGATCGGGGTTGGCTGTGAAAAGTGCTATTTATCTGCTTCTAAAAGGATTTAGTGATGGCTCACAGCTATAATCAATGGCTTTTACTCCCTTAATCCCCTCCCAACCAATATTGTCGTAATAACTCTTAAAAATTAATTTCATTGCAATAACTTGGGGATTGTAAACTAAAGTTTCTTCCCCAACTTCTTCATCAATTTCTAGCACTTCTTCCACAGTCATGCTAATCGATTCGATATTATATAAACGCGGTGCATCTTCTAGCCCACGTATGAATTCAGTTAAATTAAGATAAGAACCTGAAAGATCAATTTCAAATAGACATTCTTGACATTCCTCCTTTTTATTATTTATTAATAAATCTTCACTCAAGATATATTGGGTCATTAATAATTCAACTTTATTATCCTTACTAAGTTTTTCAAGGAAGTCAATCGTTTCGGGTAAATAGGCTTTGTCGGGTACCTTTTCGTTAAATTCTGCGAAAACTTGTTTTTGGCTCTCTGCATTATCTACCATCATTTTATCTGCTTCTTTAGCCCTATATCCCATCTTGATTACTTCCTGGTTTTCATCTATTAATTTTTGGGTTTTAAGTATTAAAGGCTTATAGGCTTGCACATAAAACAAATATAAGATTAAAAGAATCCCAAATGCAGCTAATAACAAGCCTTCTCGTTTCGTTAATTGCATATATTTACCGTCTCCCATACCGTTTCAATTTCAAATAGTATTTTGCCGCTATCCACCATGTTTTGCTTAGAAATTATCCCCGTATTAGTTAGCACGGTATTACTGCGTAAAATAGCTAATGTTTGGGCCACCTCGGTATAATTGCTAGCTAAGCCTCTTAGAAGTATTTTATTATGATCTATTTTCAAATTAATAATTTGTGTATTAGGTGGGATAGCAGTCTCAATAATATCCAAGGCACTACTTAAAGGGTAATATTCCTTAGTTTTTTCCGCTACATGATTCGCTTTTGCAAAATATTTATCTTCTAGGAGCTTTTGCCTTTCCACTTCCTTTTGTAACTCGCTATAGGCCCTCTGGTTAGCATTTAGTTCAATATGTATGTCTTTCTGATTCTTAAATTCTTGCAGAGCATTATTATAAAAAAAGCCCATTCCTCCAGCAAGTACAAATATTAGTGAGGCTGTTATTATAAAGTTTTTTATTAAAACAGAATTATCTGGGCGGGGTTTAGTAGATAAATTTATTAAAATTGGCCTTCTTTTCATCATACTGCCCTCCTAATTGCTAGACCTAGGGCAGTCAGGTATTCATGTTGAATAAGCATTTGTTCATCAGGAGCTAGGTGGTTTACAGCAATAATCTTTTGATTAAGCTGTCCCATCTCGGTAGGAATATTAATTTTCTCCCTTAACCAATCTTTTAATTCAGCTAATTTGAAACAGTAACCACATAATAATAAGAGCCCTGGGATATATTGAAATTGAATATTAAAATATTCTACCGAACGCAGGATTTCTAGGTATAATTCTTTTTTAAATTCTTCATTGGCTTCCTCATCAAGCAAATTCAAGCCATCATCTAGCATAAAGGGGCGGTGAAATAATAAATTATCTCCTTTAAATACATAGAAACAGGAATGATTAGCACCAATGTTAATGATACCCCTAGTTAGGGAAGCCTGCGTTTCTATTAAAATTCGGTTTAGGGCTAATGGCTCTATATCTATCGCTTCAATATCAAGTCCCGCTATTTCCAAGGATTCTTCTAGATTGCTAACCTGCCTTTTGCGGGTAGCCGCAAAAAAAAGTTCAGTTTTTGTCCCTTCATCACTAGTAACATTTTGTAGGGGAAAGACATCAATTACAGCTTCATCTAAAGGAATAGGTAGAAATTTAGCGGCTTCATAAAAAGCAACTTGACGCAGTTCATTTAATTTCCGTTTAGGCAGAATAATGTTTTTAATATATATTTGGGAATCGGGTACGGCAGATATAGCTTTTTCGCCCTTGAGATTATGTCTTTTTATTTCTCGGCCCAGCCTTTCCCCTAAACATTGGGGCTCAACAATAAAACCATTTTTTACCGCAGCTCTAGGGGTATCAATAGAAATATATTTGATTAATTTATATTTGCCCCTAAATCTTTTTAAATGGACTAGTTTAATTTTTACACTACCGATATCAATGCCTAAAATAGATTTCCCCAAAATCATAAACCACTACTCCCCCACGTATTCCACAACTTTCCCTCCCCCTAATAATGACCAATGTAAGGGGAAATTGTCAATGATGCTTTTATTATTTTGCCCATTAATATTTACTAGGGCTTGATTTGCATGATTATTAAGGTTATTGGGATCATTAGCCCTATCACTTATATCAATAGTTAGATTTCGCCTAGCCTGCAAAGAACCATTAATAATTACATTTTCGACACTAGAATTTAAGTCAATATCCCCACCTGCCAAGGCATAAACATTATACCTATACTTTTTATTGAAAAAATCGTTCCCTGCCAAGGTATAATTATTAATAAGCTCGATATTATTCGAAGTCAATAAATAAAAAGTCACATCTGACAAGTCTATACCATAATCCGCACTAGCAGCACTACCGTCTATGGAAAATTCGATCTTATCATTACTAACTATTAGGATTATCTTGCTTTCACCATCCCAGGCAGGCAGTTTAGGTTTATCAATTTTAAAGACTAATTTAAAATAATCACCTATTATAATACCGAAGTCACTTTTTACTAAGACCTCCACTTTATCGGTAGCCAGACTTTCCCCTTTAGAATCATCTAGGCTGCTTTTTATATAATTAAAAGGCTTAGAAATATCCGCAAAATCAAAGGTGCCAGGCTCCCATATGGTCCAATTTTCCGTATCGGTTATAGCTAATTTATAAAAGGCTTCTACATCTTTTTTAGTGAACTTAAGTGGAATATCATTATTTTGTCGATTAGCTGTAAAAAAATCCTCCGAATTAAGAATATGTGCAGGACGGTCTGGATTAGGTGAAATTAATGGGGATTTAGGCCACATCCCGTCAATGATATCCTGGGCTAATTTAGTATTAAAATAAGCACTATTATTCTCTGCATTGATGACAGACCTACATTCCATATCACCGTTTACCACTACCATTCCCCAAGGTTTATGATAAGTCTTAATCACCCAACCAGGATTATCCTCATCCTTATCGAAGAAGGTATTTACTTCATCAATATATTCATTATAGCGACCAGCAATTTTAAGCTTATCCGCCTTTATAGGGAGACTTGGCAAATTATTAAATTGTAAAGTAGCCGTAATGCTTTTTGTAGCTTCCTGATAGCTGCCTTCGGAAGTAATTTTTATTTTGCCTTCATTCTGAAATTCACTTATATCAATATTTTTGATAATAGTCCTGGCGTCATTTCCCATTACAAATTCACAATTCAGCATATCATTTTTAAGAGTATTGATGGGAATTTGATTATTTAACTTCTCTATAATCATCTCTCGCGCTAATTCAAGCCCCGAATCAGCTGCCAGTATGGCTTGTTTAATCCTTTTATCATTAGAGCTCATTTTGCTTTCTAATCCACTGGTAAATATCAAAGTAGCCCCGATAATGCTCAAAACCAGCATAATTACTAAGGCCATAAGAATAATATGACCATTCTCATTTTTCACAACCATTGCCTTATTGCCCTTTCTAGGGTATAGCCATACGCGGAAATGCCGAGGTAAATAGTATGTATTTTTTCTTCTTGCTTTGAGCTTCGATAGTTACCTCTACTAAACCCTTATCTGTTTGCCTAAGC
>CAZEPV010000007.1:0-2599 GCA_964514235.1 uncultured Syntrophomonadaceae bacterium
ACGCTTGACTATAGTGTGGCACAGTGATTAATTACGTTATTGGGGAAGGATTTATATGAATATTGCAATAAGAAAAATTGACACCATAGTTCAGATCCTGGAAGAGAATATTCTTATTATAACTGGTACTGCGGTGACACTTATGATACTAGCGAATGCTTTGTTCCGATATATACAAGTCGATTGGTTTGGTTCGGAAGAATTGACACTGTTGACTGCATCCTGGTTGTATTTTATTGGCAGTATTGGTGCTAGTCGTGATAATACACATATTCGTGGCGATATGTTGGAGATGTTTGTCGCAAATAAAAAGATTGTTTATGTGTTCAATCTCGCAAAAACCATAATAGCCATTGCCATGGCCTCTGTGTTCTCCGTATGGGTATGTAAGTTTGTGCTCTGGCAGTACAAACTAGGCTCACATACTCCTGTTTTAAAACTACCACTTGTTATTTCTTTGATTCCCATTCCCTTGTTCTTTATAGCTTGGGTAATTTATATGGTACGTGATTTAATAATAATTATACAAAACGCCCCTAAAAGGGAAGACGTAAATAATATAACAAGGGAAGGTGGGCATTAATGACTATCATAATTGCAATAACAATACTAATAATTAGTATTATTATTGGTATCCCGGTTGCCTTGTCTTTCTTGTTATCTGCTACTTATCTATGCATGATCAACGGGACAGATCCGGTGATGCTGATATCATTTGGATTCAAATCTATTAACACAATGTTGCTACTAACCATTCCATTGTTCGTTCTGGCTGGTTCTCTGATTAACAATGGCGGTCTGGGCGAGAAAATGGTTGGTGCGGTGGAAAGGGGTCCCCTAGGAAAGATAAAAGGTGGCCTGGGCGTGGTTACTGCCGTCAGTAGCGCTCTGTTTGGCGCTGTGTCTGGTTCATCATCCGCAACGGTTTCTTGCGTTGGTTCCATTATGGCGCCAAAGATGAAAGAAAGCGGATATCCGAACGGATTAATTGGGGCACTTGTTGCCTCTACAGGTGTTTTAGGACTTCTAATTCCGCCGAGCATGTTAATGATTCTCTTTGCTTGGGCAGCAAACGCCTCCGTTCTGGGTTGCTTCTTGAGTACAGTCATTCCAGGTACTATACTGACGATTGCGCTGTCATTACTAAACATTTATATGTACAGAAGTAGCGAGAAAAAAGGCCTTCTCACAAATCAAATGACTATTACTGATACAATGTTAAAATCCGCCGAGCAACGCGAAGAAATCAAAGCGGTAAACAGAAAAAAAGTAGGCGATAGCAGTATGCCTGCTCTGATGATGCCTTTTATAATTTTGGGGAGCATCTATTTAGGATTCCTGACTGCTACCGAGGCGGCTGCTTTAGCCGTGTTTTACGCCGTCCCCATCGGTGCCGTCTACTACAAGATCATTACGTGGAAAACTTATAAGATTGCATTGATTGATGCTGGTAAAACCGCAGGTACAATTATGACGATGCTGTTAGCCGTTCAGATTTTGAGCCGACTATACATGACGGAAAATCTGCCAAGTCTCATCCTAGGTACACTAACATCTATTTCTAGCAACACATACGTCATGCTTTTAATGATTAATATCTTCATGGTGCTTATGGGTATGTTGATGGATGATTGTTCCTGTACAATCCTATTGACACCAATCTTACTTCCGGTTATGACAGCACTGGGTATTGCTCCACTACACTATGCGGCCATTTTGGGCGTGAATATTGGCATGGGCAACATCACACCCCCTACAGCGCCTTTGCTATATCTGTCTGGCCGAATAACTGGCGCGGAAGTTAAAGACATGCTAAAGCCGACTCTTACTATGATTGTTTTTGCATGGCTACCCGTTTTGCTTCTGACCACTTATGTGCCGATGTTGTCGACCTTTCTACCTACTTTGTTAGGGTATTAATTTAGAAAGGATCACATTTACGCGTAATGAGTTGTAGAAAACTGGTATATCCGAAAGCACCTCTGAATACACAGTACTTGTGCTACTGCCAATGAATAAGGGGTACCATATCGGCTTAATCCCTTGTGGGCATGGTAGTGGTAACCACTAGCTGATGGCAAGGGTGTCTGCGGCGACACAGAATACCCTCGCTACGCTGGGGCAGGCCCTCTGAAGGAAGCCTAGGGCAAAACCTAGGTCTGAGGAACGCGAACCATATATAAGGCTTATCTAAGACGGATGAGCTTGCTAAACAAAACGAAGTCCAACACAACCAGAATCCTAGTAAGTAGATGTGGCAGATATATGAGATGAAGGTTATCGTTCTTACCTAAAGGGGGCTCAAAGATACACTATTAAGATATACTTCAAAATGGCAACCCCATACAGTGATGTATGTTTGAACCTTGAGAAGTTAGCAGAGGTCATAGTACTAAGTTATAAAGGCTAAAGACTGCATAAACCAAGGATATATCTATGCCGTGGATATTGATTTGGAAAAATTATTCGGCAGTGAGTATTGCCTTTCGATTGGACCACTCATGCCCTTTATAGACCATTTAGTGCCTCCAATTAAACCAGCTTATGCCTAACGCAAGACCAAACTATGGCGGGCCGTAATCTTACTGACCCGCCATGT
>CAZEPV010000007.1:2699-5377 GCA_964514235.1 uncultured Syntrophomonadaceae bacterium
ATTGATGTTTGCTGATCTTGGATACTATTTCTAATTTTAATTATTTAAATTCAATATCATACTTAACCATAAAAAATACACCCCCTTTCTGTTAAACATATTATATCTTAATGTCTAACATTTTGATGCACTTCATAATTGCAAGGCGGTTTGCATTATTTAGGACCACGTGTTAGACAAAATTTCTAAACCCACTTTTGTAATTAATAAGATGGGAAAATTATCTCGAGGGATTATAGACGGTTTGCCAGGGGCTGAAGTTGTTGACGATTAGGCTGCGCAGTAAACTAGAGGCTACTATGCCATTGGTTACTCCCCATTTCCCAAACCCTGTGGCAATATAGAGGTTGGGGGTTTCGGGGGCGAATTGCCCTACATAGGGAAGCCCATCTGTAGTTATGCTATCTTGGGTATACCACCTGAAGGGGACATCCTCTACCGTGAATAGGTCGCTAGCAAAGTTAATAAGGGCCTGGTAGTGGACATTTGCGTCGCTATTGTTGTCCACACTGTGGCTATCACCTACTACTAATATGAATTCCTCAGAACCGTTATGAATAGCCCGCATGGATCTATTTGGTTGTTCGGCATTAATATATACCCCATCAGGGAATTTCTCCTTAGCTTTTATAAGAACCGCATAAGTTACTAGCTGGGAAATACGGGATGAAAATTTATTCTCTTCATCATAAAAGGGGTTGTTGGTGGCAATTATTACTCTATTGGCGGTTACGGTATGTCCTTGGGAGGTGTTAAGGAGATATTTGCCGTCTGGCTTCTTTTCCATTTTTTCTATTTTACTTTGTTCATAAATTTGTCCACCTTCCTTGTGAACAAAATCAGCCATTGGCAGTAAGAATTTTCTGGGATGGAATTGGGCTTGGTTATCGAATTTTATTCCGGCTTTAATCTGCATGGAAAATGGTATTTGATCTACGAATGATGCGGAAATTCCCAGGGATTTGGCTGCCTCGACTTCATCTCGGATTTGTTGTACGTAATTTTTGTCTTGGGTAAAAACGTATGCTGGTAGGCTAGTATAGTCACAATCAATATTGTTTTGGTCAGCAATATTTTTTAATTCTTTTATAACAAATTCATTAGCTGTTGCGTATTGCTGGGCTAGCTCCCGACCAAAACGGGATATGAGCTGGGCATAGATTAGACCATGCTGGGAAGTGACTTTTGCGGTGGTGTGGCCCGTCGTAGCTTGTGCAATTTTGCCTCCTTCCAATATTGCTATAGTCATGCCACTGTTAAGTAGTTGGAAGGCAGTTGCAATTCCCACTATACCCGCACCAACTATGGCTATATCTACCGTAATGTTTTCGTTAAGGGCGGGGTAATTGGTATCTTCTGTGGAAGCTATCCAATAAGATTGGACTAGTTGTTTTTGTTTTTCTAATTCTATTACGCTCATATTTTCCTCCAATAAATATATTTTCTTTTATTTTCTACTATTTATTTTTTTATATGCGTAAAAATTTACTGAAATGATAAAATAAAAAATGGGTGAAAGGGCATAATAATTTATCATATGGAAAATACTTGATATGAAATAATCGTGAGGTGAAGAAGTATGGCTAAGGATCAAAGCGAAAAGGTATATTGGACATTATTAAATCATGAAGGATGGCAATTATACCTAGCCGCAACGGAAAAGGGGCTGGCTTATGTAGGCTCTATTGATGCACCTTTTGAGGAATTGAGTGCATGGGTCAGCAAGCGCATCCCTAATTATGTGTTGGAAGAGAATAGAAGTCTTATGAAGCCGTATGAAATGGAGATTGTGGAGTTTTTAGAGGGGCTTCGTAGGGATTTTACAATTCCATTAGATTTGCGTGGTAGTGAATTTCAGCATAGGGTCTGGGCAGAACTTCTCAGGGTTCCTTTTGGAAAGAGTGCCACATATACGGAAATAGCGGAGAAAATACAAAGACCTGATGCAGTCAGGGCAGTTGGCACAGCCATTGGCGCCAATCCTTTACTAATTATTGCCCCCTGCCATCGTATTCTCGGGAAACATGGCGAATGCAGAGGATATCGTGGGGGCTTGGAAATGAGAAGGCGCTTACTGGAGCTGGAAAAATAAAAGCTCCTTTTCCTCGTCGATTTTTATTTAGTTCTGCTTAGCTGATCTACCCTTTTTAAGATATCTGGAATCCTATTATCCCCCTTTAAATTTTTTATTAATTGGGCAGAAGTATTCAGATCAGTACCGATACAGCTAACATACAAGGGCCTACTACTTATACCCCGATAAACCGTGACATAATCAGTAGCCCCTTTAAAAAGCGTTTTCGCTACACCTATAAGGGGTATTTTTTTATTTAATCTATAGTAAAAGTGTGCACCTAAGCCCTTTTCTCCCTTTGCCAAGGAAACGAAGCCATCTATTATAATTAAATCGATTTCTTCTTTTATCTTTTTATAGACTTTTAATAGGGATGGCAATTCCCTTTCATAGAATTTGCCTGGGATATACTTCCTAGGCGAACTTTCTATTGCATAATGGCTAGATATAATCCTTTCGAATGGTGTAATTTCGAATATAATACAAGCAGCCTTGGCATAACCTTCGTAATAGTAGACATCGAAAGATGCAATTTTATTATAATCCATTTATGTCTCTCCATCTCTAGTGTTTTTATTTCTGTAAGCCAGCCCATTTATAGGCC
>CAZEPV010000007.1:5477-105451 GCA_964514235.1 uncultured Syntrophomonadaceae bacterium
TATGTCTCTCCATCTCTAGTGTTTTTATTTCTGTAAGCCAGCCCATTTATAGGCCTACTTTAAATTATAAGTAAAAACTTTCCTTCCTATACATGCTTTTTATTTATATTGATGGTGCTAGGGCCAAAGTGCCCTTTTTTCTTTTTCAAAAGTCTAGTATAGCTCAGCCAAGAGTTGCTCAAAATAATTCTGATTAGATTATGAGGGGGAATTATTTTGTCTGGCAGGCTTAGTCGAGGAATATGGTTTTTTTTAATTTTTTTTCTTATCGGTTTAGGGGGCTACATTTTTATAGGCCAAGTGATAATACCTAGTAAACCAATAGTAAGCGAGGAAAACGATATCACTTATAGTAGTAGGATAAGTGATGTAGCTAGTCTAGTAAGCCCTTCCATAGTGGGGGTTACTAATCTTAAAAGGAATTTTGACTGGTATGAACCGATTACGGAAAGTACCGGCTCGGGCGTGATTCTTAATAATGATGGCTATATAGTTACTAATAACCATGTGGTTAGAAATGCGGATAAAATAATAGTTACTCTAGCTGATGGAAATGAGGAGGAAGCTAAGATTATCGGTACGGATCCCAGAACCGATTTAGCGGTTATTAAGGTTAAGGTAGATAATCATGTAACTCCTATTAAATTTGGCGATTCGGACAAGTTGATTGTGGGAGAGGAAGTTGTGGCTATAGGAAATCCGCTGGGTCTAAGATTTGCTAGGTCGGTGACTGCAGGGATAGTAAGTGGATTAAATCGCTTACTAACTACCGAGGAGGGTTTTGCTTTTCGGCTTATTCAGACTGATGCCGCGATTAATCCAGGGAATAGTGGTGGGGCATTAGTTAATCTTAAAGGCGAATTAATCGGGATAAATACAGTAAAAATAGCTACCGAAGGTTTTGAAGGAATGGGTTTTTCTATTCCGTCTAACCAGGTGAAATTAGTAGTCGAAGATATTAGGAAAAATGGTAAAGTTATAAGGCCTGCTATGGGGGTCACAATACTGAGGGAGTTTTCTTGTGATGTTAGTAAGTTTTTCAATTTCCCCAGTAAATGCGGAGTGGCAATCGCTGTCATAAAGGGTAGCCCAGCATACAAGGCGGGTCTAAAGGATTATGATATTATTACGAAAATAGAAGATGAAGAAACTGAGACTGGACTTGTCTTGCAAGAATTAGTCGGGCAAAAAAAGGCTGGGGATACTATAAAGGTGGAATATGTTAGGATGTCTAATGTTAAGGATAAAAAACCAGAATTAAGGACTACGCAAGTTGTCTTGGAAAACCTATAATATAGAATAGATTTATTTTTAAAAGGAATAAAATTTACAGGGCGTTTTTTAAAAGAAACGCTTTATTTCTGGACAAATTCAAGCCAGATTACAATTGAGGGGTTTTTTATGAAGTATTATATTTATTCGGTAGGTAAAATTAGGGAAGAATTTTATCTCCAGGGAATCAAGGAATATCTAAAAAGACTAAATGCTTATATTAGCATTGAATTAATTGATGGCTTGGGGGAAAAGATTAGTCCAACTGCTAATAATAAGGAAATAGAAAAGGCCATAAATAAGGAAGGACTTAAAATATTAAAAAATATTAGCCCTTCTGATCTGGTTATTTTATTAGATGTTGAGGGTAAGAAGCTAGATTCACCGAGCTTTGCTGACATGCTGGCCAATTACAATTTATCAGGCAGCAAAAGGGTAATCTTTATTATCGGTAGTTCTCATGGTGTTTCCCTAGAGGTTAAAAACCGCGCTGACCAGATTATATCTTTTTCTCCCCTAACTTTTCCCCATCAAATGGCGGTTTTAATTCTGGCTGAACAGATTTATCGGGGATTTAAGATTCTAAAAAATGAACCATATCATAAGTAAGCACCTAATTTTACTGGATTTTTCTTTATCTAGTCAAATATTATATGATATAGGTAATAAATTGAATGTAAGATTCTAAAAGATTGCGCTTTTTGGAAGAGATAACAAGCTATTCTAGGAGGGATTTTAGTGCAAAAAGTTCTAGTTAGGCAGTTGGTCCGTGATACTAAAAGATATGTCAATCAGGAAGTTGAAATAAATGGCTGGATTAGGAATAACCGTGATCAAAAGGCCTTTGGTTTTTTGGCGGTAAATGATGGTACGCATTTTACTACTATTCAGGTAGTCTATGAGGATTCCTTGGCTAATTTTTCTGAGGTGGCTAGGTTTCGAGTGGGGGCGGGAGTAACCGTAAGGGGCATTTTGGTGGAGACACCTGGAGCAAAACAGGCTTTTGAAATTAAGGCTAGTGAAGTAATACTAGAAGGTGATGCCCCAGAAGATTATCCTTTACAAGCGAAAAGGCATACCCGAGAGTTTTTGCGGGAAATTGCCCATTTGAGACCCAGGACCAATTTGTTTTCCGCTGTATTTCGGATTCGTTCTTTGGCTGCCTTCGCTATACACAAGTTTTTTATGGATCGGGGTTTCGTCCATGTACATAGCCCGATTATTACCGCCAGTGATGCGGAGGGGGCAGGGGAAATGTTTCGGGTTACGACTCTGGAGGGGGGACAGGATTATAGCCAGGATTTCTTTGGCAGGTCTACTCATCTTACTGTAAGTGGGCAGTTGGAGGCCGAAGCCTTTGCCCTTGCTTTTCGAGATGTTTACACTTTTGGGCCTACTTTTAGGGCGGAAAATTCTAATACAGCACGCCATGCGGCGGAATTTTGGATGGTGGAACCGGAAATAGCTTTTGCGGACTTAGTCGATGATATGAATTTGGCTGAAGATATGGTCAAGTATCTTATTCAGTATGTTTTGGAAAAGGCCCCCGAGGAGATGGATTTTCTGGATAGGTTTGTGGACAAGGGCTTAAAAGAAAGATTAAGTCCTATTCTTGTCCAGGAATTTGGGCGGATTGATTATACAAAGGCAATTAGTATTTTGGAAAAGTCGGGGGAATCTTTTGCCTACCCAGTCAAGTGGGGCAGTGATTTGCAGACTGAACATGAACGTTATTTGACGGAAAAAGTATTTAAAAAGCCCCTTTTTGTCACTGATTACCCTAAGGATATTAAGGCCTTTTATATGCGCTTGAATGATGATGGTAAAACTGTGGCAGCTATGGATTTATTAGTGCCAGGAGTAGGTGAGCTAATCGGGGGTAGCCAAAGGGAGGAAAGAATAGACAAGCTTGAGGCTAGAATAAGTGAACTTAATATGGATAAGGAAACATTATGGTGGTATACCGAGCTTAGAAAGTATGGCGGGGTAAAACATGCTGGTTTTGGCCTAGGCTTTGAAAGGTTTATTATGTATTTGACTGGAATTAGTAATATTAGAGATGTGATTCCTTTTCCTAGGACGGTTAATTCGTGTGAATTTTAGTTGCTGGCTAAATATTATTTCCTTTAGGGGGTAAAATACCTTTAAAACTAATCAAACTAGAAGGGCGGGAAATAATAATGTCTAACATAGAAAAAGCGACATTAGCTGGGGGATGTTTTTGGTGCATGGTAGAGCCTTTTAAGGTGAACCCCGGAATTAAGGAAGTTATAGCAGGTTATATCGGGGGTGAAAGTGAAAACCCTACTTATGAGGAAGTTTCTAGTGGTAAAAGCGGACATATCGAAGCAGTTGAAGTGACTTTTGACCCGCACAGCTTAAGTTATGAGGCAGTCTTGGAGATATTTTTTAGGCAAATTGACCCTACTGATGAAGGTGGACAATTCGGGGATCGAGGTAGCCAGTATGAAACAGCTATTTTTTATCATGATGATGGGCAAAAGGAAAAAGCGCTTTCTATGGTAAAGAAGTTAGACCAGTCGGGGATTTTTAAGTATCCGATAGTAACGAGAGTCCTGCCCTATAGTATGTTTTACCCTGCCGAAGAATATCACCAAGACTTTTATCTTAAGAGCCCAGCCCATTATAATCGGTATAAAAAGTATTCGGGACGGACTAAATTTTTGGAGAAAACCTGGGGGAAAGGGAAAAACACTAGTATAGACAAGCAGGTAAGGTTAAGGGAACTTAGCCCCATGCAATATAAGGTAACCCAAGAAAATGGGACTGAATCTCCTTTTAATAATGAATTTTGGGATAATGATGGAGAGGGTATTTATGTGGATATCGTATCGGGTGAACCCCTCTTTTCCTCGGCTACTAAATATGATTCGGCTAGTGGATGGCCCAGCTTTTTCGAGCCCTTACAGGAGGATAATATTATTTATAAGGACGATAAAAGCTTATTCATGCACCGCACAGAGGTACGCAGTAAGAAGGGCGATTCCCATTTAGGCCATGTATTTGAGGATGGGCCCCAGCCTAGTGGCTTAAGGTTCTGTATTAATTCTGCTGCTTTGAAGTTTATCCCCAAGGAGGATTTGGAAAAAGAGGGCTATGGGGAATATGCAAATCTATTTGCTTAGGGTTTATCTATCTATGGGTAAAAAGCCTTCCCCTAGAACTTCATGGGTATCTTGCACACTTATAAAGGCGTTTTCATCGGTTTTTTGGATGTAGTTTCTTAGTTTTATAAATTCTAATCTTTTAACAATAGTAACTATTACTTCCCGTTCTTGGTCCGTAAAGCCACCTCTAGCTTTATAGACGGTAGCCCCGCGGTCTAACTCTTCTACGATGAACTTGGCGACTAAATCTGGCTCAGCAGTTATTATGGTGACATTTTTACTTATAGTAAGGCCCTCGACAGCATAATCAATTACGAAACCGTATAGGATAACACCTAGTAAGGCGTACATTCCTTTTTCCAGTCCGAATACAAAAGCTGCACCGATAGTAATTAGGAAGTCTATCATTAACAAACCCTTACCAATATCTATGCGGTAAAATTTATGCAAAATCCGAGCTACTATATCGGTACCGCCGCTAGAAGCGTTCTGATTAAATAATATGGCCAGCCCAATTCCTGAAATAAAGACTCCGAAAAAAAGCTGGATTAAGGTATCATTTGTTAAAGGAGCGGCTAAGGGAATAAAATATTCGAAAGCCCAGATTAATAGGGGAATAGTGATACTACAATAAATTGTTTTTACCCCGAAAGTGCTTCCGATTAGTAGAAAGCCTATGGTCAGGAGTATAATACTAAATATCAGTACTATTATACCTAGGGGTATCCCGGGGAAAAAAGTATTAATTATTAGGGATAAGCCAGTTATACCCCCAGCCGCTATTTCATTAGGGGCTAGGAAAAAGTAGAAGCCAGCCGCATCCATAACTGCACCTAAATTTAGTAGGAGAAATTCTTTGATTTTTGTTTTCATTTTATTCCTAATTCCTTTTATCATCTTTGGTTTTTATTATACCCGATTATAGCAGATTTTAGGAAAAGGGAGCAAAGTAAGCTTTTGATTTGATATTTGGACATATATTAGGTTATCTTATTACTAGGAATTACTACTTTTTAATATGAGGAGGAGAGGTCATTGGTTAATCCCGATTTAGATAAGGTGGAAAATATAGATGAGGAATCAAGCCTGGCGGTAAATTTTATTCAGAGTATTATTACGGATGATATTAAAAATGGCAAAAACGGTGGTAGGGTTCATACCCGCTTTCCTCCTGAACCTAATGGGTATTTACATATAGGACATGCCAAGTCTATCTGTCTTAATTTTGGTCTAGCCAATAGTAATGCTGGTCTTTGTAACCTGAGGTTTGATGATACTAATCCCTTGAAAGAGGAAATAGAGTATATAGATTCCATCCAGGAAGATGTAAAATGGTTGGGTTTCGATTGGGAAGATCGCCTATATTATGCGGCTGATTATTTTGACAAATTGTATGAATTTGCGCTGACATTAATTGAGCAGGGTGATGCTTATGTCTGTGATTTGACTGCAGACCAAATTAGGGAATACAGAGGAACTCTGACTGAAGCGGGACGGGAAAGTCCTTACCGCAACCGAACTGTGAAGGAAAACCTGCAGCTTTTTGCGGGAATGAAAAATGGGGAATACCCCGATGGTTCCAGGGTGCTAAGGGCTAAAATAGATATGGCGTCGGGTAATATTAATTTACGGGATCCAGTAATTTATAGAATCCAGACTGCCAGCCATCATAGAACTGGGGATAAGTGGTGTATTTATCCTATGTATGATTTTGCCCATCCTTTTTCGGATGCCTTGGAAAGAATCACCCATTCTATATGTACCATGGAATTTGAGGATCATAGACCTTTATATGATTGGTTTTTGGATAAGGTGGAATATGGTTATGAAAAGTATGGCCGACCCCAGCAAATCGAATTTGCCCGCTTGAACTTATCTTATACGGTTATGAGTAAAAGGAAATTACGGGTCTTAGTAGAAAAAGGCCTGGTTGAAGGTTGGGATGACCCGAGAATGCCTACTATTTCTGGTTTGAGAAGAAGGGGTTATACCCCCGAGGCTATCAGGGACTTTTGTGAAAGGATAGGTGTAGCCAAGAGAAATAGTATGGTGGATATAGCCTTACTGGAACATTGTATTAGGGAGGACCTTAATGCTAAAGCCACCCGAGTTATGGCTGTCTTGAATCCCGTCAAGCTAGTTATTACTAATTATCCAGCAGACCAAGTGGAGTGGCTGGAAACTGAAAATAATCCCAATCAACCTGAAAGAGGTAAAAGGGAGGTCCCCTTTGCACGGGAAATTTATATAGAAGCGGAGGACTTCATGGAGGATCCTCCGAGAAAGTTTTTTAGATTGACTCCAGGTAAGGAAGTAAGGCTTAAAAGTGCCTATATTATTAAATGTGAAGAAGTTGTGAAGGATGAAGCTGGGGAGATATTAGAAATCAGGTGTACTTATGATCCGGAAACAAAAAGCGGTGGCGCCCAAGCGGGACGCAAGGTAAAAGGGACCCTGCATTGGGTAAGTGTGGAACATTCTATTCCAGCACAGGTAAGGCTATATGAAAACTTATTTACTGCGGAAAATCCTGATGATGAAGAGGATGGAAAAGATTTCACTGCTAGAATTAACCCCGAATCACTGATTGTCTTGAATAATGCAAGAGTTGAGCCTATCTTAAAGGAAGCCAATCAGGAAGAAAAATTCCAATTTCTGAGGCAGGGCTATTTCTCAGTTGACCCCAGTTCCACCCCAGATAAGCTGGTGTTTAATCGGATTGTATCTTTAAGGGATACCTGGGCAAGGATGCAAAAGCAAAAGGGGTAAGGAGTTATTTTAATGGAAGCTCATATCTTAGCTAGTGGTAGTAGTGGTAATGCAATATATTTTCAAAAGGGCAAAACCCGTATTTTGATAGATGCAGGCATAAGTGCCAAAAGAATTGAAGAGGGCTTAGCCTCGGTAGGGGTTAGGGCTGCTGATTTAGACGGAATTTTAATTACCCATGAACATACGGATCATGTTAAAGGGCTGGACGTATTTGTAAGACGACACGAAATTCCCGTCTTTGCTAAGGAAAAAACTTGGGAAATGATAAAATGCAAGGAAAAACTACCTAGTGCTTGTGTTAGGCTTTTGGAAAATGAACTAGAACTAGGGGAGTTTTACATAAAAGCTTTTTCTGTACCCCATGATGCCGTGGATCCAGTAGGTTTTTGCCTGTGGAGTGACAATTTTAAAAGTGTAGTAGCCACTGATTTGGGAGAAGTAAATGAAGAAGTGAAGGCTGCCTTGTCTATGGCTGATATAGCTGTATTAGAAGCAAACCATGATATTGTCATGCTCAAGAATGGCCATTACCCAAATTTTTTGAAAAACCGCATACTCAGTAGTCAAGGGCATTTATCTAATCTTGCGGCAGGCCAAGTGTTGGCTGAGATAGACAAGAAGCCTAATATGCAGGTCTTTTTAGCCCATCTTAGTAAAGAAAACAATTTGCCCAGTATTGCTTACCGTACAGTAGATCAGGCTTTAGCCAAAGCAGGGTGTATCGCAGGGGAAGATATATCGATTAAATGTACATCTAGTTATCGTGTCTGTAGCTTTATAGCCTAAGATAAGGTCCTTTTTAATAAAAAACGTGACAAAGGGTGGTTTATCATATATAATTTTAGGAACTTAATAAAATAAAAACTGATTTCTTATCAAGAGCGGTTGAGGGACTGGCCCGATGACACCCAGCAACAGCTAGTTAATTTTATTTGACTAGAAATGTGCCAAATCCTGCAGGTTTTCCTGAGAGATGAGAAGTGGTCTAGGTGATTATTAGCCCCTTCTAACTTTATGTCAGGAAGGGTTTTTTAATTGTATAGGAGGTTATATTAATGTCTAACAAGGATTGGGGCTTTGCTACTAAAGCTATCCAAGCTGGCTATAATCCAAAACCAGGTGATGCTAGGATTCTACCTATTTATCAGAGTACTACTTTTTATTATGATGATGCAGACCATGTGGCAGGTTTATTCGATTTGGAGATACCTGGACATATGTATAGCAGAATTAGTAATCCTACTGTGGAGGCATTTGAAGAAAAGGTGGCGGCCTTGGAAGGAGGAGTCGGGGCCTTGGCTACTTCTTCAGGACAAGCGGCAGCCACTATTGCTATTTTAAATATCTGTTCGGCGGGGGAGCATTTTGTAGCATTGAGTACCTTGTATGGGGGGACTTATACCCTATTTTCGGTGATTCTGAAAAAACTAGGGATTGATGTTACTTTTATTAGACCGGATGCTGATGAAGCTGAAATTGAAAAAGCTTTTAGGCCGAATACAAAGGCCTTATATGCCGAAACTATTGGCAACCCGGGACTAAATGTATTGGATTTCGAAAAATACAGTAAAATTGCAGCAACTAATGGGGTGCCATTAATTGTGGACAATACTTTTCCGACTCCTTATTTATGCCGTCCTTTTGAACATGGGGCTAATATAGTTCTACATTCCACCACTAAGTATATAGATGGGCAAGCTCGGACCGTAGGTGGTGTAATAGTAGATGGGGGTAATTTCAATTGGGATAATGGCAAATTTCCTGGACTTACGGAGCCCGACCCTGCCTATCATGGCATGGAGTATTGCGAGAATTTTGGTGACTTAGCTTATATTACTAAAGCCAGAGTGCAATTTATGCGAGATTTGGGGGCAGTGATGACAGCCCAAGTTGCCTTTACTTTGCATATGAGTTTGGAGACGCTGGGCCTTAGGATGGATAGGCATTCGGCTAATGCCTTACAACTGGCTGAGTATTTAAAAAACAATCAGCATGTAGAGTGGGTAAATTACCCCGCTTTAAAGGGAAACGATTATTATGAACTTAGCCAAAAATATTTACCCTTAGGTTGTAGCGGTATGTTGACCTTTGCTCTAAAGGGTGGTTCCACAAGTGCGAAAAAGTTTATTAATAATGTTAATTTAGCTGCTTTAGTAGTCCATATGGGTGATACGAGAACATCTATATTACACCCAGCTAGCATGACTCATCGCCAATTAAGTGAAGCGGAGCAAATAGCTTCTGGGGTTAGCCCCGAGCTAATTCGGGTTTCGGTGGGTATTGAAGATATTGGCGATATTATTAATGATTTTGAACAAGCTATAAATAAAGTTCTAGCTTAAAAACA
The DNA here is from genome assembly GCA_964514235.1 of uncultured Syntrophomonadaceae bacterium. Taxonomy (GTDB): domain Bacteria; phylum Bacillota; class Syntrophomonadia; order Syntrophomonadales; family Syntrophomonadaceae; genus JAAYRQ01. Next base: position 14,997 of record CAZEPV010000007.1, read on the forward strand.
AGAATTTCCGAAGGGGGCGGTATGTGTGCCAATTATTGTGCCGCAAAATTTACCAGCACGGGATGTTTTGGAAAAGGAAAACATCTTTGTAATGAATGAATATCGGGCCTTGCATCAAGATATAAGGCCCCTAAGAATAGCTATTGTTAATTTGATGCCTAATAAAAGCCTAACTGAAACTCAATTACTTAGGATGTTATCTAACTTTCCTCTACAGATAGAAATTGATTTGATTTATACCGAGACTTATAAAAGTAAAAATACCCCTGAAGAACATTTGCAGGCTTTTTATAAGACTTTTAGCGAAATAAGGGATTTAAGATATGATGGGATGATTATAACTGGAGCCCCGGTAGAAAAACTGCGTTTTGGCGATGTGGCTTATTGGGAAGAACTAAAAATGATCATGGATTATTCCAAGACTAATGTTACTTCTACTTATCACATTTGCTGGGCTGCCCAAGCTGCTTTGTATCACCATTATCGGGTGCATAATTTTATTTTAGAGGAGAAGCTTTTCGGGGTTTTTAAACACAAAGTTAATAATAATCGTTGTGAACTTTTAAGGGGCTATGACGATAAATTTTGGGTGCCACATTCGCGGCATACGGAAGTCTATCGCCATGAAATCGAAACTGTCCCAGAATTAGAAATTTTATCTGAATCTGAGGAAGCGGGGATTTATTTAGTAGGAAGCAAGGATGGCAAGCAGATTTTTTCTATGGGCCATTCGGAATATGATGTATACACACTTAGGGATGAATATATTAGGGACAAGGAAAAAGGTGACAGTATTAGCCTACCTAAAAATTATTTTCCTGACGATAATCCAGATAATGAGCCAGTAGTTAGGTGGAAGGGGCATGGTAGCTTATTATTTGCCAACTGGCTCAATTACTATGTCTATCAAATTACCCCTTATGACTTGTATGCATAGGGGTTGGGATGTGGGAAATTATAGACACAGATTTACGCTGATTTTTATGTTTTTCACTGACTTTTTTGAGGGGGGCTTCGCCCCTTGGGGTATCCTATAGCAGGATTTTGCTTTGATGGGCAAATAGATACTTTACTAAGAAAATAAAGGGGAAGGCTAGAGCCTTCCCCTTTTGAATAGGCTTATTCTTTTTCAATTTCGTAGACTACTTTATCAATATAGTAAATATTTACCCAGTCATTTTCCCTTAGATTATTGAAAGTATAGCTTTGGTTATCCTTGTGGATATAGATGGGACTAGCTATATCGTATATTACGTAACTATATCCTTGATTTCTAGTAATGTATAGTTTGCTATTGTTTTGTTCGGTATCTACATATTGGGTCCTTAATTTGTTCATTATCTCGATATGAGTCTCTCTATCTGCGGTTTCCCTAACCTTAACCCTATCTCCGATATCTAGTACACTAATATTATTATAGGATTTATCATTTTTGCTTATAGTTAAGTCGGAAGCTATTCTAACTTTAGTAATTTTTCCATCGAAACCGGCAATAGTCATAGTACGGTCTGTCCAGTTTACAGATAGGACTTCACCAGCAGTAGCAGGGATAAGTTCAATCTTTTCGACTTCGTAACCCTTGTAAGTAACCCTGACTACATCCCCAGCTTTAAAGTCTGCCATGCTTGGTCTTGAAACACCTGGTATGATAATTTCGGGTTTGTCATCATCTTCGACATATCTGCTTTTATCTTTTTGGTCCTTTACCCGTATGTAATCACTACCAGAACTAGTTACTTCATACACAAAGGTATTTTCCACATATATTTCGGTTATTATATTATCTTTATTAGTCTTAACTTCTACAAGATCATTTCTATCCAGATCCTTAAACTTGGCCCGCACATCCTTTTCCATATAAATGTCAACATTTTTATCCACCTGATAAGTCATGGAGCCCTCATCTGTTTTCAAGGAAAGCAGGTTGCGATCCAGGTTAATTGCTATGACAATTCCTTCGACAGTATTTTTAGTAGTTAAATAGATTACTTTATTATCTAGTAATTCAATTTCTACCTTCATCCCTCGGGTAATAGTGCCACTATTCTTACCTTCTCCAATATCATAATCAAAGTATTTGCTAATCTCGAAGGTATGTAATTTTTCATTACTAGTTTCTATGACTAGGGTAGTCATATCTTTATCGATGGCCACTATATTACCTTTTAGCTTGTCTTCATAAGAACGGTTAGTTACTTTGATGCCTACAATGACACCATCTTCTACATCTAAGGTAACATTATCATCCACAAGTATATCGGTTATGCTGGCTATATCTAAGCCCGCTATTTCTAACTTAGGATTCGGGGCTACTTCAAAAGTTTCGAATAAGCCATCTTCCTTTTTAATTACTAATACTTCCTTATTATTCATAACCACTATACCTGACAAGGTTAATTCCTGCTTAGATTTTAAAAGGGTGATTTTGTTGACTACGTTGTGGTCGGTCTGTATTTTAACTTCATCACCAGCTTGTAAATCGTCTATGGTTGCAAAACGTACTTTTTCTATTTCGATTTCTACTAAATCACTGTATTGGAAGGTGGAAAAAGTATCCTGGCTTTTTAAAATTAGTAAATTATTATTGCTATCAATCTCGTAAATTACGCCAGAATCCTTAATCTGTCCCGACAGAGTCTGTAAAATAAAGGAATTGACGAAACCTTGGGCATCCAGTGAAATAGCCACCTCAGTATTTACAGGTACTTGTTCTAAAGGATAGATTTTACCATTAGAATCAAGACATTGTACCCCAGTAGCTAAATGTTTGGTATGGATGTTTCCTTCTTCATCCTTTACGATAATTACACTTTGCTCGGCTAAAACTTTTATTAAAGTACCCGTAATAGTCGCTGTTGCAGGTGGGGCTTTACTTTCGGTCAGTACTTCTAAATATTTTATATTATAATTAGCTGCGACGAGGAGGACTTCTTGCCCTGCTATTAAATTACCAGCGGAGGTTGGCTTATTATTGCCATCATAAATAATTGAATCGCTAGTAACTGCATAACTACTGGTTATCCCATTTACGGTTATATTTACACTGGAGCTGGAACTATTTAATATTTTACCTTTATTGGTATGGCTTAAGTCGAGGTAGCTTTCGCTACGTCCTAATAAAACGGCAGTTTGAGCCCTGGTCACAATTTCGTTTGGTTTGAATGACCCATCAGGAAAACCTGAGATTAAATCATACTTTATGGCAGTATTTATGTAACCTTTAGCCCAAGTAGGTGCATCATGGGCATCTGTAAAAGGAGAAGGTTCGCTGGCATTTAGGGCTGCATCCGCACCTTTGTCTATCATCCGCACCATAAGCCTAGTCATCCAGGCCCGATTGGCTAAATTATCAGCTACAAAGGCATTTTCTGATGTTACTATTAAGCCTGCATCAATGGCAAAAAGGAGTTCTTTTTTAGCTTGCCTTTCGGCCCATTCTGGTACTGGGAAAGGTAGGGAACGGCTAGTATCTATATTAACTAACTTAGCCCCAGGTTCCATATTGCGTACCGCCATTAAAACGGCTTCTAGCTGAGTTACAGCATGGTCGGGTTTAAATGTACCGTCAGGGTAACCCGCTACAACATCACGCAAATTCATTTTCACTACATATTGGTAGTGCCAATCCCCAGATTTGACGTCTGCATAAGGGTTAGCATTCGCGTATGCAGGCATACTGAGGCTAAAGATCATAGTGAAAACAAAGAATATCAAGGTTAAAAACGAAATGGGCTTATAAAATTTTCTCTTCAAGACAAACCGCTCCTTCACAAACTTATATTAAAAATTATGTAAACAAATTTATGGGCTACTAATAATCTTTATTTTCGACAATAGTATGGGGTTTCCTGCCCACAGGGGAAATTTTTATACATATTTCCTTATTTATTAATTACGAGAATTATTTATAAAACTTACAAAAAGAAAAGGGAGAGCCTAAGCTCCCCCACAAAAGGATTTTATATTATATTTTTTTCGGTTCGGGGTAGTCTATACCAAAAGTATCTACGATTACCGATTTTATAACTTGGTCAACTAAGGGTTTATCCCGAAAATTAGTATCCACGCTAACTATTTTATCTACATTTTCCTGCCCTTCGATTACCCTCCCAAAACCTGCGTAATCCCCATCAAGGTGGGGGGCTCTTGCAACCATAATGAAAAATTGGGAACCAGCGGAATCGGGTACAGCAGTCCTAGCCATAGATAAAACACCTTTTTCATGTAATAAATCATTGGTAAAGTTATTACTAGAAAATTCCCCTTTAATGGAGTAGCCAGGCCCACCAGTTCCCGTACCTTCGGGACAGCCAGCCTGCACCATAAAGCCAGGAATAACTCGGTGGAAGACAATCCCATCGTAATAACCTTTTTGAATTAGGGAAATAAAATTGTGGACTGTATTAGGGGCAATATCGGGGTATAATTCGGCTTTAATTATATCGCCATTTTCCATTTCGAAAGTAACTAGAGGATTTTTGCTCATTAAAAACATCCCTTCTTTTTATAATATATTTAGCTTATACAGCTTAATTATTAATATGTTAAAAGATGGCACTCAAATGCTGAACCAGGTATCCCCACCGAAAATCAGGCAAAGCACAGTTAAGGTGAAACAAATAAAAATAATTAGGGTTAAGGTGCCCACAGCTTTTTTAAAACTAATATGGGGAAATATGTGTTCACTTACTATATTTTGGCTAAATAAATGGAATCTTAAGTGTCTAAGTGTGCCATGGTAGAAAATCCTTAATAATATATAAGTCCCAATTAGAAATAGCAAGCCAAAGGCTATTAATCCAATTGCTAAGAAGAAAGTAGCTATAGATACTACAGTACTTTCATAAAAGAAGATAGGTACCTTTACAGAAAGGAAAGCAAAGGGTTTTACGAACTGACCTATTAACAAAGAAATAGCTGCTATTAAAGCTGCGAAGCTCATACCTACTAGAGCTATATAAGCTCCTGCAATGCCTAACAAGGGAAAAATAAGTAATGCAAAATTAGAAATACCTAAACGCATAGTAGCTACAACAACTTTCAAAAAGTTAGGCGTAGTTAAATTACGTTGGGCAGTTTCTAATAAATACTCGGCAACATGATAATTGGCGATGGATTTGGGGACACCTATTTGGGTTACTATTTCCTTTTCGTTTTGGCCTTCCGCAATAGCTGCACTTATTAATTCATCATAATGATTAATAACATTTTCCCTTATATCTGGGGGCAGTCCCTGTAATAGCCCAGCCAAGTTTTGCAGAAAATCCGATTTATTCATGAATAAAAACACCTCTTTGCATACTTTTAAATCCCTTTTAATTGATTGTAAAGTAAATTGGGCATTAAAAAAAGGTGTTATTGGATTTATTTTGACTTATTGACCCTAAATTTCATTAACTACATTAGCCAATGTACGAAAATTGGTGCTAATAAAACTGTAGCCAAGCCAGCCAGCCCTATGGCTAATCCAGCCATGGCCCCTTCGGTTTCGCCTAATTCAAGGGCTCTTGAGGTTCCCATAGCATGGGCAGAAGTCCCTAAAGCTAAACCAATCGCCATGGGATTTTTTATGCCTAACCAACGGCAGGTAAAGGAAGCTACTATGGCTCCTAATAAACCAGTGAAAACTATACTTGCCACTGTAATAGCAGGATCCCCCCCTAATTGCTTACTAAGCTCAATCCCAATAGGATTAGTAATGGATTTGGGGATTAATGTAACTATCAAGGCGGGTGATAAATTAAGCATTTGCCCGATTAAAATAACACTCACAATTGCTATTGTAGAGCCAGTGATTACGCTTACTAAAATGGGGATATAGTGTTTTTTCAGGGTTTTTATTTCATTATATAATGGTATAGCTAGAACTACCGTGGCGGGGCCTAAAAAGAAGGTAATTAAATCCCCACCAATCATATAGGAGCCTAGTGGAATATTAAATATCAATAAAATAGGTATTATTAGTAGGACACTAATAATAAAAGGATGCAAAAGCATGAAATTTATTCTACGGAAAATTAGTATACCTATTTGAAAGGTAAAGACAGATAAAATAATGCCCAGTATAGGGCTATTAAGCAATAATTCCATTTACTTTCCCCTCTCCCGAGCTAAAAATTGTGCAGTTAAGCCAGTTACTCCAATTACTAAAACAGTTGTAACAAAAACTATAAGTAATATTTGCCACCAGTTTCCTCGTAGGACCCCAGTTACACTCAAAAGACCTACTCCATAAGGGACGAAGAAAAAGGCCAGGTTGCCCAAGAGGAAATCGCTTATTTCTTTTAATTGTTCTGTTTTAATTAGCTTAAAACTCAGGAGAAAGAATAGAAAGACCATACCCAGAACATTTCCGGGGATAGGAAGGTGCCAAGTTTGGGAAATTAGCTCACCTATTAACCACAGGCTCAATAGAAAACTTAGCTGCAATAAAATCTTCATACAAATCACTCCAAATATTTCTAGATCGATATAAATTGTTTAGTATAAGTATTAGGCTGTTTTTATATTTTACGCTAAAAAAGCAACTTATTGTAGTATGTTTATTTAACTAGGGGTAGGAAAATTAATATTTAGCTAGAAGTTTAAAGTAATGACAAAATAAGGATGGTTAAAATTATGGGCTACAAATCAACATTGAAAATAGGTTTTTTGTTTACCGCTATTCTAACTCCTTTGTTGATTAGCGATTTGTTGCATCCTTTGATGGTGGCGGTGGTGGTTTTCTGTGGGGGCATAGTCCTTACTTATTTCATAGCTGTAGATTATGTTAAGGAACAAAAAATACAAGAGATGGCTTTAATGATTAAAAGCTTAGAAAACATCAGCAAAATAAGGACCAAGACTGAAATAATGCAAACCTTGGCTTTATGGGGAAGAGCCTTAGTTGCAGGAACTGAATATTATACAGTCTTTAAGGATGAGCTTATAGAAGATAAATGGGAAAAATTAATTAATACCTATCAAGATGAAAGTGAGGCTTTAATTATAGAGGATAAAGCCTTAATACCCCCCGAGCTTACTGCGGTATTATTCTTTCCTTTAATAATTAATGAAAAGCTAGCAGCTTATTTAATTTTAGCTAGTGATGAAGCGGATAGAATAAAACCCTACCATATAAAACTGCTGGAACCCCTAGTAAAAATGGCGGTAAATATAATGGCCAATGAAGAAAGCCAAGATTCTGAAAGGTTATGGGAGCGGGAAATTCTCCATATTGCCAATAGGGCTAGGGAAGCATATAGCCCTAATATGATAGGACATGGGGAAAGGGTGGCTAAACTAGCTATAAAAATTGCTAGGGTCTTAGGCCTAAATACTAGGGAACTACAAGAGCTAGAATATGCAGCCCTCTTACATGATATAGGGCAAATTGAGATTCTCTATGCCAGCCTTAATGTGGGCGATCCCGATGACCAAGCAGTGACTTGGGATTATACTGACCATCCACGCTTGGGAGCTGAGCTATTTCCCGCTAATGATGATTATATGGAAATAAGAAGGGCTATTTTATATCACCATGAACATTATGATGGTAGTGGTTATCCCGAAGGCCTAAGCTATACCGATATACCTTTGGCCGCCCGAATTATCGCCGTGGCTGACGCTTACGATGTTCTGACTAATTTAGCAGATGCCGAAGGAAAAGAGACTCATGCAGAGGCCCTAAAACTAATCAAAGGCCAGATAACTTCTAAGTTTGACCCCTTGGTAGTGGTAGCCTTGGAGGAAGTGGAGGAAATTTAAAGTTAAAGCAAAATATTAGCTTCACCGATATTTATTAATAGCTATTGATTAATCGGATTTAATAATTCATATATGCTAGGAGAATAGTTAATGTATAGGAATAAATTTATATCATTATTATTAATATTTGCTTTATCCATGCCTTTTTTAACCCTACCTGTGGAGCCAGCAGGGGCTAGTGACTATTTGGAGGAAATATGGGGAAGCGCCTATAAGTTCGAGGGTGATGAAATCCCTATAGCTGATTTATCTGATTTAGCAGATATAGATTTCAACCAAATAAAAATGAACCATCTTGGGGAACTTGTAGTTCCTTATGCTGATAAAATAGGTCAGCAAAATGTAGCGACAAGTGTTTATTATAAAGATGGAGCAGAAGTAAGTAAAGCAGTTTATGGTGAAATAGGAATAAAGCTGCCGAGGATTATTTCAGGTGAAGGTGGCTTTATAATAATCAAGAGAAATGGAAACTTAATAGAAAGCCCAGCAGTAGAAACTTTATGGCTTCCACTGATAGGGGATACTACTAAGCCCCACCATCATAAGGACAACCCTCTGCAGAAGGTTTCGGTGGCCTGGAAAACTGAGTATGATTGGGTAAAGCTAGATATAGTGCCCAGATCTTCAGCTGATATGGATCTATCGAATAGTTCAACCATGAATAATTTAAGACTTAATCCGAGAATGTATAACCCAACTACCAAGGTCTTGTATAGTGATATCGGTAAATCAGAAGGTCAGCTTAGAATGGCAGATGGGGCTCCCTTGAAAATCGACTCGACTAAATTCATAGTGCCAAGTAACAATCTGCTTACTATTAATTATGCGGACAGTTTAGCTACCGTCCAAGATACATGCTATGCAGAATACGGAATCATCATCTTATCCCCTGAAGGTGCTGGGGAAATAAAGAATGTAATCATTAAAGCCGAAGAAAAGGAAGCGTATTATACTACAAGCAGGTATGGTGGGATTCCTGTGCCTTTATTAAGCGATAGGACTATACCCTATAATGCGGCCACTAATCCCATATATAAGGAAATAGAAATAGCTTGGCAATTTGCGGGTGAAGATACTTGGGAAAGTGCTCTTATAAAATTTGTTTCCAAGACAGATGACTTTTTCAAAGGGGCCAAAACTTATACGGCTTCATTAAAATTACATCCTTCATTATATGATCCCGATAGCAAAATAATATATAGCGATGCCAGCCAGGAATCGGGGGAGCTTAAAGCCCAAGATGGCACAAGCATTACCAGGGATAATTTAATAAGTCAAAGTGGTGGTATAATAACGGTTAATTATGCGGATACCTTTGTTACGGTTACACAAGAAGTATATGGGCAGGATACAAGTGGCCATCTTCTTTTACAATTGCCTGAAAATATCGCAGATACAGATCCACGCTTTATTATGCAAGTGGGTGACTTGGAGCCTGAGTTAATCACTATTGCAGGAGACTTTTTAGCAGTACCTCTTTTAGATAAGGCAAGAAATTTACAGGATGCAGTTATCGCTTGGCGGAGTAAAACCGAGGGCTGGTTTAAAGTGACCATAAAACCCCAGAAGGAATATAAGAAACCCCAAGTAATCAGTGTACATCCTACAGGGGAAATAGTAGATGAAAGCGCCTTTAGCCCCGAAACTATTAATGGCAAGAGAGCTTATTTTTTAAAGGTAGTTTTCGCTGATGCTGATACAGAAAAGCTCATTTATGATGATATGCTAATAAGCAAAATACATGGGGTAGATGTATTTGCCGTAGGTGGCAGTAGGCAATCTATGCTTGATTATGATTTGCTGGAATATGCAAGTAAGTTGACTGGGGATGAAAGAGGACAATTTATAGAAAAGTACCTATTTAGAAAAGAAGAAGGCAGGGCTACCCTATATATTCCAGTTAGAAAGCTACTAGCCCAAGCTGATTATAAGGTCGAAATACCTAGCGGTTTAGTGGGCTATCGTACGGGTGTGGGCAATGATTTAATAACTTGGAATTTCGGTACGATTGGTTCTCCGCAGGTGACCGACATTTCCTTAGGCAGTATCGGGGAGGACTATGATGTCAGGGAACCCATCCATATTTACGGAAATTATTTTACAGGAGATAATATCAAGGTAAAATTTAACGATATCGAGGCTTACCGTCTTAATGTGCGGGAGGAAGAAGGCAAATCATACCTAGAAGTCTATCTACCTAGAGGCAGAGACCGTCTCAAGCCTGGCTTGTATAATATTCTAGTTATAAAAAATAATAATGAAATATACAGCCAGACACTTTATGGTAGTTTTAGCGTTATAAGAGCTGCATCAATGCCCATGCCAGAAGATGGGGTAAGGGTAAAAGGTGAGCATAGGGTAGGGGATGTAATCGAGGCAGTTAAAAGGAGTAGTGATACATTAGTCATAAGTTCGAGGTCTGATAAGGGCTATATGAACTTAAACCTAGATGAACTAATGGGGGAAAATGTCTTAGTTAGGAAGGTCAAATTCCCTAATAACTGGCGGACTACCACTTGGCTTTATACTAGTTCCAAATGGGCTAATGTAGCCCTTTACAAATTACGCCCCAGCCCGCATAGCTACAATATAGATGATGTGGAGCTTAGGTTAGGCCGCGCAGAACCTAACCTCATCCCTACTCTGAAAAGGAGTATGATTAACACGAAAATCTTGTCCGAATTTATAGAGGTCGGCGGCGAAAACATAGAATTTGAACGCATCGAGCTAGAAATCCCCTATGCAAATAGTGATGGCCAGCATATTAGAGTACTCAGATATGATGAAAGCTATAGACAATGGTTCGAACAACCATTTAGCAAAGACCTACTAAACGCCCAAGTAAACTTCACCTCTAATAAAGCTGGTGTATTTGTAGTTGTGGAGTAGATAAGCCATGCCCCAGGTAACTTAGGGGCTATTTTTTTGGATAAAATTGATTGGGAATTTCGATTATTTATCCCTTGGGGCAGGATTTAATTTTTCCTTTAGGGAATTTAAAAAATACTAATTAATTATTCTGGTCAGGGAGGGATAATATTTTATAAGGAAAAGTAATCTTTAGGGAAAAGAATGAAAATTATTATAAGGGGGACTTACATGATGGATAGACCATGGTATGAGTATTATGACGAAGGTGTGCCAAAATCTATTGATTACCCAGGTAAAGCTATGAAGGACTATTTTAATGAATGGGCTGAAAAACAGCCAGATAAGCCCTATTTAATCTGGGGTGATGCAGAGTTAACTTATGGCCAAGCGAATGAAATGGCAAGAAAAGTGGCTAATGCTATTATAGGTAAGGGTTATGAAAAAGGTGAACGGATTGCCTTGATGTCCTCTAACTTAGCGGAATATGTCATTCTCTTGCAAGCCTGCTATAAAATAGGTGCAGCCATTGTTCCTACCAATCCCATGTATACTGTAAAAGAATTAACCCATCAATTTTCAGATAGTGAAACTTCAATAGTTTTTGTAGAGGACCGTTTTGCTAGTAAGGTTGTAGAGGTAGCCAAAACTGATAATTCCAGGATTAAGTTGATAGTAGTAATCGATTCTAAAACTGATACACTGATGGAAAACAAGGATAATGTCATAAATTATGCCGACTTTATTGCTGATGCTAAGGCTGAGGAACCCGATATCGAAGTAAAACCAGAAGACTTAGCTATGCTTCAATATACAGGCGGTACTACTGGCCTAGCCAAGGGTTGTATGTTGAGTAATGCCAACCTAGAAGCTATGGCATGGCAAGATGCCTATTGGTTTTCCCCGCCTTATGAAAAATTTTCCGATATGCGGATAATGTGTGCCATGCCTCTTTACCATATTTACGGTTTTAACACCAGTGTTAATATTAACATGGTAGCTGGGGGTAATATAATAGTAGTTAACGACCCTAGCCCTAATGGCTTGTTGTTAAATATCAATCAGCATGAACCTAACTTTTTTGCCTCGGTACCTGCTATGATTTACGGGCTTAACAATCATCCCGAGGTTGGTAATTCTAAAATTAGAAATATTAAGGCCATGATATGTGGCTCCTCCCCCCTAGCTATAGAAGGAATCAAACGATTTGAAGAATTATCTGGGGCTGCCATTACAGAAGGTTATGGATTGTCTGAATCCTCTAATGTGCTAACCTGTACCCCCATGTTTACCAAGCGAATAGTAGGCAGTGTAGGCATACCTTGGCCAGATGTAGATATTCGTATCGTTGATTTGGAAGATGGTGTAAAGGATATGCCCACTGGTGAGCCTGGTGAACTAATTGCCAAAGGGCCGCAAATGATGAAGGCTTATTGGAAGAACCCTGAAGAAACTGCGATTGCTCTAAGGGATGGCTGGCTTTATACTGGGGATATTGCCACTATGGATGAAGATGGATTCATTACCATAGTCGATAGAAAAAAGGACATGATTCTATGTAGCGGCTTTAATGTATTCTGTCGAGAAATTGATGAAGTCCTCTATACCCACCCTAAAGTATTAGATGCTTGTGCTATCGGCATCCCCGATGAAAAACGGGGTGAAACACCCAAGGCATTTGTCATTCTCAAGCCAGGTGAAACTATGACCGTAGAGGAAGTTAAATCACATTGTCGTGAAAGTCTAGCACCTTATAAGGTACCGACCCATGTGGAATTCATTGAAGAACTACCACGGACGAGTGTTGGTAAACCTATGCGCAATGCTTTGAAACAAGCAGAATTAGCTAAAATGGGCAAATAAAAAGGTGTGCAGGAATAAAAATTAGGTTTTAAAAAATGAATCCTAGGGCAGTTGTTGTCCTAGGATTCACTATAATTTGTGCTTACTTGCCAAGACATTAGGGCTAGGGTCCGTTTTTTATAAAGGTTTATTTTACCGTTAACCGCGAAACCAGCAATTATTTCCGCAAAGTCTAGGTCCTTCTCCCTTGCTTGTTCATTATATTCCTTACTGTATTCAGCGATTATTTCATCGACTGTAAATTCCCTTTCTGATTCTGCTCCGAAATAAGCAATTCTAGGATTAAATCCTTTCAGCCATAATATATTAAAAAAGGCGTATAATATTTCCCTATCATTGTGGGGATCGTGGCGATTTGGGATATCTAGTGCCTCTTTTATTCTAGCAGTCACACTATTGATTCTTTCTACAAACTGCCCAATACAACAATTATTTTTAGAAAGGGCCGTCATCTTATCTAAACCAGCTTCATTTCTTACCGCAGGACACATTACGGCAAAAGCTAAGTCATACTTACCCTGCCAACCCATTTTCTCAATATCCGCTGTTTTTATATCCAACCTTACATAATCTAGGTTATCTAAACCAGCATTTTGAGCATTCTTTTGGGCGTACTTTAACATTTGGGAGGAAATATCGGTGATAGTGACCTTTTCAACCACCTCAGCCATGGGTATGGCATAACGGCCTGCGCCACCGCCGATGTCTATTACAGTAGTATCCTTTTGCAATAGATTATTTTCTTGCATATATTTAATTATTTGACTAGGCATTTCATCTCTTTGGCTGTTCTGAGAAGTGGCAAAATCTTCAGCCCTTGAATCCCAAAAGGCTTCCGCATCTTCATGGCGTTCTTTCTTTTTCAACAAATTAGCATAATAATTGATATCCATTTTACCCCTCCGATTATAAGGATTAATAATTATTTTACCATAAGGTGAAAGACTATGCCTTTTTATCTATTGTTTGCGGAAAATAAGCCTTATAATTAAGACAATTAGATTTATTAGGGGTGCTAAGGATGTTTTTTAACTTTAGAAATCGCAATACAAGGGTAAAAGAGCTTAGGAAGAATCAAGGTTATACTGCCCAAGAGATGGCCTTAAAACTGAAGTTAAATACGGCGGAAATAATAAAAATAGATGAACTCAAACTCAAGGAAGTTCCTGAACCATTAAAGACTAAAATCCTACCTATTTTAAGAGGAGATTATATGGACAAAATACCCTGGTAGAAGCTCCGTCTATATCCTTTAGTCATATTGACAAAGGCAATGGGGCTTAAAATCCATTAGTCGGGTGGAGGGGAAAAAAGGCTTAATTTGCAGTTTGGGCCTGATTTAGCTATGTAAAATTATTCTTCTATAGTAAAGATTTTATTTTTAAAGTGCGATATTAAAAAGTAAGTCTTATTTTGTAAATAATTATTATTTTATTATAGATATCTGGGGGAGGATTATCTTATATGAATTTTATCCAAAAAAAGCAATTTAGAATTATAACCTACATATTAACCTGGGCTTTTTTATTTACCATGCTGCCTATTGGGGTGGTGTGGGCGGATGATGAGCCGAAAATTAATGAGGTAAATATGATAGTTAATTATAGCAACGATAGTCCACCAGAAGCAGCCAGTGCCACCCTGATTATTAGGGGTGAAAACTTGCAGAATGAAGAAGTGCTTTATTGGGATAAGGCGGAAGACAAATATATGAGTGCACGAAATATTCAATATTTCTCCAATGGACGTATGATTCAAGTTACCTTTGGCGAAAAAGCAAAAGATATCGAATTTATTTACCCTATAAATGTTGCAGGTTTTGATATCCCAGTTGGGACTGGGGTGGGCAATGTTACTGAAGTGGTAGATAAGGTTGCAGAACTAGAACCAGGTACGACTGAGCAATTTCCCACTGTTACGGTAAAGGGTAGTGGCTTAGATGATTTAAAGGTTGTAGATGAAAACCAAACTTATTATAACTATGTTGTTTCGACTGATGAGAAAGAAGTTATTATTACTATAAAGGGCGGGGATTTTGGATTAAAAGACCTCCGCTTGTATAAAAAAAGGCAAATGAATATTGGCGGGAGTAGACCGACTATAACTTTCGAACGCTACTATGCCAATCAATTTCGTCTACTCAGCAAATGGGAAGTAAAGAATTTCAAAATGATGCCTAACAGTGGAGTAGGTGGGGAGACAATTGTTACTTTTGAAGGGGATAATTTAGAAAGAAGTAGTGTCTTTTTTGTTGAAGATGAGAAGGATAAATATGAACTTAAGCACCTAGGAGAATATAAATATTGGAGTGAAAGTGATAAGCGATTACAAGTAATCGTGCCTAAACTAGATACAGGAACCTATAGGGTAATCCTTACTAATGAAATTAGGGATCCGGTAGCTGGAGAGGACCTAAGGGATAAAATTACTAGACAATACATGGTTAATGATATTTTTTATATTATGACAGCTACTGATGCCCCGAGCATTTATAGTATAGAGCCAGACAATGGGCCTAATGAAATAGAAAACGAGGTAACTATAACCGCCAGAAGGCTAGAAGAATTAGACAAAATTACTGGACTTACCTTTGGTGATGGTGCCCTTAATTTTGAGGATGCTGGTTTTTATACGGATGAAGAAGGTAACCAAGGCAATAGGGGGACTTTCACTGGGGCCACAGTGGGCTTATCAGGAGATAACCAGACACTAACTATTAATTATGGGGTAGGTAAATATGAAATTGCTGACTGGAAACTGGAAGGTAGTATATTTAGTGAAATAACTGTTGAATTAGGTAGTAACGCTACTTTTAAATCGGTTTATGAGCAACACTTTACTAATAACTATGATGAACTGAATCTCTATTTCCCTCAAATAGATTTGGGCAAATATGATGCTGTGCAGAATGTAAAACTAAATATTTCTACTTTTATTGAGGAGGATGGAAAGAGGTATCTGATTTTAACCCAAGAAATTATTAAAGAAGGGGGTTTTACTTATACCCCCAGTACAATTTTGCCTGAAATTATTGAAGTAATGCCTAGTCATATCCAGGTAGAGGAAACAATTGGTGAAAACAAAACGAAGAATGATATAGTTCTCGCCATTAAGGGAAATAAATTCATGGTCAATCGTTTTTCCGAGGCTGGACAAGAGATCACTTTATATCCCCGCATAAGGTTAGGTGACTCCATTATTATTGAAAGGGAGAATAATGAAGTTACTATTACTGATGCCAATAATTACAGAAAGACTTTTCCTAGCATTAAGTATGAAGTTTTTAAAGGGAATGTCTTAGTGACCGGTATTGCTAGTAATGATACAGGTGATAAAATAGTTCTGCATATCCCGCAAGGTATTTTAATTAGCCCATCTGATGTAGATAAAGATAGGGATATTCGTGTTCAAAATTATAAGCCAAGATCAAGGGATTTAGCCATAGCTGGCAGGGGAGAAAACTTAATAAAATTTTACATAGCTAGAAAGTGGTTGCCCACCATAAGCAGTATCGAGCCTAATGTGGTTTCAGCTAATGAAGGGCGTAAAGAAGTAGAAATAAGGGGTTCGGGTTTTTGGGATGAAGTTGAGGTATATATTGGTGGGGAAAAATTAGATAGGGTAGACAGGAGTAGTGAGGAACTTATCATTATTGATGTACCTCCTGCTCGGGTAGGGGAAACTACTTTAACTGTGCAAAACATTCACCCCGAAGGGGGCGGACAAGATTCTAAGCCCTTTTTCTATGTGGCCACCAAGGACAACCCCGAAATAACTAATATAGCACCCAATAAAGGTACGATAGGCTCTCAGGTAGTAATTAGTGGAATAAACTTTTTCCCCCCTGATCCTAGTGCGACTGATATTGCAGATATGCTGACCCTTAACCGCCTTATAGGTAGCAAGGTTTTGTTTAATGGTAAAGATATAAATCAATATAATGAAGTAGGGCAAACCATAGATTTTAAGAATTATACTGCCCCGACTAACAATCCCCTCTTAAAAATTGATACTGATGGCAATTTAGTCCTAAGTGATTATTATCAAAGTGTTTATTTAAAACCAGATCTCGGGGACGGGAACTATTTTAAATTAGTACCCATAGATGAAAAAAGGGTAAAACTTACTGATGTAGAAACTACCACCTATACTTTGGGAATTAAAGAGGGCCAAATAGTAGCCTATGATAGAAATGGGGCGGGAAAAGGCCCAGTTGAAGTAAATAACACAGGCATTGCCCTAGATGGTATGACCCTAAAAATGAAAACACCTTACGTAACTGATGGGGAAAATATTACTGGCCATAGAACTAGATTTATCGACAACGAAAGCAAAATTCTAGTTACGATTCCCGATTTAGGCAACCCAGGTCTCTATGATGTAACGGTCAGAAACCCAGATATGATGGAAGATACCTGGGTAAATGGTTTTGACTTTAATAAAGGTATGGATAAAAAACCATTTATTGAGGAAGTAGTACCACCCCAGGGCTCAGTAGATGGGGGTTATTCGATAATCATCAAAGGTGATGGTTTTGAGGATGGGGTCACATCGGATAATAAAACCAAGGTATGGATAAACTCTCTTCCTGCCCAAGTTGTAGGGGTTAAGCTTTCGGGTAATGGGGACGAATTAGAGGTAGTTGTACCACCTTATGATGGAGATCTGAAAAAAGAATTAGAAAGTTTAAATATTACTATACCCCGCAAGAGTGTACCGATTGCAGTAGCTAATCCTACCACTAGTGCTAGCTATTTGCTGGAAAAAGGCTTTTCCTATGTTATACCTAATAGTAAACCTGTAATTAATAGCTTGAGCAAAAACGAAAGTAATGCTGCAGGGGGCGAATATATACAAATCAATGGTGCTGACTTTAGGTATTATGAAGCATTTTTCACCGCCAATGTGCCTGATAGTAGTGCTGTAGCAGGTCGAGACTTTATAGATATTAATGGGGATGGAGTCTGGACTAATTTGTCTAGGATAAGGAATATTGCCGATTTAACTGCAGAAGACCTGAAGATATTACCGGAAATTTATTTTGGGACTAGACCAGCGGAAATAGTTGATTTCGGGGAAAATTATGTGGGAGTTAAAATACCAGCCCACCAGGCTGGAACTGTTGATGTTTATTTAGTTAATAATGATAGTGGTGTTTCTAATAAGGTTAAATTTACTTATCGTTCCTCCAATCCTACTATAACTAAGCTAGTACCTGATACAGGCAACCGTGCTGGTAACGATAGGATAGATATACACGGACAAGACTTTAGTCCAAGCAAATTTAACCTGATAAATCCCCAAGGCCGAAAATCAGAACAAAACATGATGTTAGTAAAGTTCGGGGATATTGGCAACCGCGATGATCTGGAAAGCGGTAGGATTATCGGTGGTGAAGTGCCAGACCTAACTTTGGAGGGTAATTTGCAGGTGAAATATGATGCCTATGAAAGCACCCTAATCCTGACCTTGAAACAAGGTGATAATGTTTATTCTCGGGTTTTTGATAATTATGATGATTCACCTGTCTTTATTAATTTACAGGAATTAGCCGATGAATCTGGTAATAGGTGGCATGGGCACGAGTTAATAAAGGTGGAAGTAGTCAGGGGTAATATTAATCGACTTATAGTGGAAAGGGGTTACGCCCCTAAGGTTCATTTTGAAGATTCGGGGCATTTAACCGTAAATACTCCTTCTTATTATACTGTAGGCAAGGTTCCCTTAATTGTAATAAACCCTGATGGTGGTAGTGCTACGGGGCAGTTTGAATATAAAAATCCTGATAGTAACCCCAAAATTATTAATATACTGAGGGATGGCAGGGAGCCTGTGGAAACCAATATTAATGGACGAGATTTAAAGGTGGTACATGTAAATTATCAGAGTAATAGTGAAGTTACCATATTAGGCGAGGATTTTAGAGATAATGCCTTTATCCATATTGGGGAAATTTTGACTATTAATCCTAATGATATTTATTATGAATTGCCGACCAAGCTAACGATTACTATGCCAGATATTCCTGAAGCTAATGTAGGTAAATTATATCCAGTCGTAATAGTTAACCAAGATGGGGGTGTGGCCCATTCGGATAATTTACCTGGGGAACAAAAGCCTATATATATACAATTTACCAAGGGGGAAACTGATCCAGATATCGGTGATATATCCCCTATGCATGGACCCACCATAGGTGGAACAGTAGTCAAAATAAGTGGTGAGGATTTCCGTTCTAGGGTAGATGGATATGAGGGCCGCCAATTAACCGTATATTTCGGGGGTATAAAGGCGGACCAAGTCGAAGTAATTGACCATAAAACTGTCCAGGCTATTTCGCCAGCTAATGAACCTGGGGCCTTATCCATTAGGGTAGAAAATCCCGATGGTTCTATTTCTACGCCCAGCAGCGAATTTAATTACATCAGCAACCCCAAAGTAACAGCGATAATTAATGCTACTGACCCTACTGAAACTACGCGAATTAGAAGTATATCGGTAGAGGGTGGAGAAGAAATTAAGCTAAAGGGTATCGGATTTATGGAAGGTGCTAAGGTCTATTTTATGCCGGAAATTAAAGAAGCGGTGGCAGGTGCATCGGGTGGTAACCTTATCTACCGAGTGGGAACAAAATCAGAGGAATATGCGGGTGAGCTTCATACCAGTAATGTAATTACTGATTATTTATTAGAATCTGGTGTGGAAGGTCTGGAGGTCAATTATATTGACCCTGAGACCCTTACTCTTAAGGTGCCTGCTGGCAAGCTAGAGGGTAAAGGACTGATAGTAGTTAATCCCGACCAAGGGGCTAGTGATATCTACGATGATATCACCTATGGTCTACCTGAACTAGAGGCCCCCTTAGGTGTTAGAGCAGAAATTATGCATGATAAGTATAATAACACTGATACGGGTATCAAGGTAACTTGGACTGGGGTTAAGGGCGCTAGTGAGTACGAACTATATGTGGTAGAAGATGACCAGATGGACTTTATCGGTTCGACTAAGCTTTTGGCTTATATACATGAAGATTTAAAAGCTCGCACATCCTATAAATTTATTGTCAAGGCGGTAGGTGATTTTGGGGCCTCCAAACCCTCAGCAGAAAGTAATACCGTTAGGACTGGGCGGAATGTGGGCATTCCAGATGTAGATGGTGGCATAATAGAAAATACTAAGGAAGAAAAGAAGGGCAATAGAGCCTATGTCACCTTGGGTACTAGGGAAGGTCGCAGTAACCTAGTTATAGACTTGACTAGAGGAGACTTAGCAGGTGCTGAGGAACTGGTCTTGACTATGCCTGCTTCCACAGTCAGCACGAACCGTAATATGTTAATTGATATCAAGGGGACTAACTTCGCTATGAAGCTAAGTCCAGCTGTATTCAACAATACACAAGTATCACAAAGCCGCAACAAGGAGGAGGCAGGGGTAAGGCTAGTGGTTAAGCCAACCCTAAGCAATGCTAGTTCATCAGCTAATGGCCTTTCTCCAGTATTTAGTGTAAAGGCTGATTTTTATGAAAATAATTTTACTACTCCCTTTGACTATTTGGCGACTAATATGAGCATAGTTATGGATTATGATGTCATGAAGGCTAAGATGCGTAATTTCCGCAATGTAGGAGTAAATCGCTTTGACCCATATAGCAGCCGTTGGCAACCTTTAGCAAAGGATACTTATATATCTGGGGCTACGGCAGCCGTTATTAACAGGATGGGGGATTATGTGGTGATGGGGGGTAGAAATTAAATGCGTAAAATTCTAATATTATCTATAGCTTTATTATTATTAATTCCTGGAGGGGTAATAGCCCAATATAACCCTTTTGTGGCAGGAGAAATTGAGGGCTATTTGATTAATATTTCTATAACTCCCGAAAGGGAGGAAACTTCCGAAATAATATCGGCTAGGATTGAGACTTATGGGGGTAATTTCTATCAAATTGAATTTACTCCAGAGGTAAGCCTATTAATTGACCAACGTCCAGTAACTATTTATGATTTTAAATCAGGGATGGAGATATACGGTAAATTAAGGGGCCAAAAGCTAGTCAGCCTAGAAGCATACTCTACTGCTAATCTAGGCTACATTGAGCCTGGCACCAAGGTCAGGCAAGGTACCATTACTAATCTGGAGCGGGATGAATTACAGCTAAGGTTAGCTAATGGGGATACCATGGCCTACTACCTTTCCCCTGCTAGCATCATTTTAAAGCAGGGTGAACAAGTGACTCCCGATGTTTTGTATGTAGGGGATGCGGTAAAGTTATATTTTGATGAATTAAATGCTAGTTCTATCAGTCGGGTAGAGGTGGAAGGTAAATCAATTTTAGTGCATAACCTCTATAAAGGCGACTTGGGGATAATTGATAATACCAGGAACATGATTAATCTGGAGAATGTGGAAGTATTCCGTAATGGTAGTTTTGAAAAATATAATACTTCCTTGCAGCTGCCCTATTCCCGTGATTTATTGGCTTACAATGGCAGCCAAAGGATTGCCCCAAGTAATTTCAAATATTATAGGGGCAAGACTATTTATATAGCGACTAAATCTCTTATGGGCAGGGAAGTAGCGGAACGTTTGGTGGTTAAAAATCAATATGAAACCGCTTTTTCAGGTAAAATTGAGGATATTAATTGGTATGCTCAGGTTCTTGAAGTTAAGAAACAAAATATTAATTTCTATGATGGTAGTATTATAATCAGGGATGGCAGGTTACAAGAAAATGCTGTCTTAAGCCATGGTTCTGATGTCTTTGTCTTGGCTGATGGATGGGGCCATAACCGTATAGCTAATTTGATTTATATATATGATCAGAGCTTGGATAATTCTAGTATAGGCCAGCATTATATTTATGCAGGCCGTTTAGACCAGATTTCTCAGTATAATCTATGGATTAAGGATTTCTTTATCCTTAATCATAATGCTTGGGAATCCTACTCTGATGTAAAGGAATTGTTTTACGATAATGATACTTTTATCTATGATGCGGAAGATAAAAGGCTTTTGACTCCCCTAGAATTTTGGGCGGGTGATTATGCAGTTGATGAGGATAATGTCAGAGATTCCAAGCTCAAAGATTGGTATGCTTATCTCTATAGCGATGGGGATAGGGTAGTTAGTATCGCTGCGCAGAAAAGCATGGATTCGCTCTTGGCTCAACGGGTAACGAGTGGACGGGCTGGAGAATTAGTAGATGATAGCATGGTCGGTTGGACACTTATCTTAAAGGATGCCAAGGATTATAGTCAGGCTAAAAATGAATGGATGCCTAAAAACAGTAGTTTAAGGTTAGGCCTGGAAGATGCTATGATAGTAAAGTACGGTAAATTAATAGGTCCTGCAGAACTAAAAGCAGGTGATATGCTTTATATAGTAAGGGACGACTTTAATTCTAAAATAGTAATCGTAAAATAGGAAATATCTTTTAAGGAGTAACTAATGATGAAAAGGATATTATTGTATTTAATAACTGCGGTATTTTTAGTAACTATTCCTGGGGCAGCATATGCTAAACCCCCTGATTTTAATGGGGGGGTACATAATGAACATGAGTATGAGGAAATAGTTTTTCTGTCGGGCACTCCCATATTATTCACAGGTAAATTAGATATTTCCGAAAAGGAGAAGGCTGATTTAACCACTATTAACTATAAATATAAGTTAGCCCCTGCCGATAAAAGCATAAAAGGCAGCTTAGATCGGCGCATAAATTACGAAATAGAGTATGACCGCAGAAATGACAAGGGACAAACAGTAGCAGATACGACAATCAAGACTTACCGCGAAACTATCCAAATTGAAGGTGATAGGTACACCTTGACCGATTACCAACTATCCAAATCGGATATTATCGATAATCGCCCTGCATCGGATTTTTATTCTGGTACTATAAGTGCGCGTAAAGTCTACGATATTAATCGAAATGAAGGGAAAATAATAGTAGATTTTTCTGGTGGGGATGTAGGTTATAAGAATTTTTGGGGAAGTACTGAAACCCAGATCCTTGATTATACGATAGAATCCGAGCGGGAATTGGATAGTGGTGATGAAGATGGTGGACATCTAACTTCCACTTGGAATGGAAGTGTAAGTGTTATAGTTTCTGATAGCATGAATAAATCTTTACAATATACGGGTAATCAAGCTAATTTATCTAGTTTTACAGGCGGACATATGCGCCTTACTAATCAAGAAATGGTTTCTAGATACGATTATAATTTGCCTTATATAGTTGATGGCGAAGTTAGTGGAGGACGGTCCCGTAATAGTATTGAATTACACAAGTCTATGCTACCTAAAATCGAAAGATTATTATTGCCTAAACTTCGAGATCTTGCAGGACATTGGGCAGCTGATGATATCGGTAAATTGTATTCACTAGATGTATTTGCCGATAATTCCACCTTTTTTGCCCCTGATGCGCCCATGACTAGAATGGAGTTTACTACTGCTATGATGAAGGCCTGTAATATTAGGGTACTTCAAGAAGAGACAAAAAGGACAACTCGTACCAGAACTACCACTGCTGAACTATCACCTTTTAAAGATATTAGCACTACAGATGAAAATTACTCCTATGTCAAGGAAGCAGTAGAAAAAGGTATAATTAGTGGTATTTCTCGGGACTTATTTATGCCCGAAGACAAGTTGACCAGGGCGCAAGCTATTACTATTCTTATGCGGGCCCTAGGTTTTGAAAATAAGGCCCCTACTCCTGGCTATATGACCTCCTTTGCCGATGATTATAATATTCCTGAATGGGCTAAAGATAGTTTTTATGTAGCTAGGGAAATTGGCCTAGTTTATGGTGATACAGGCAATCGGGCTAATCCTAATGAGGTTATGACTAGGGCGGAAGCTTCAGCCATGATAGTACGTTTCTTAAACTTTTTGGAGCGGGATTTACAGCTAGATTATCGGGAACATATTATTTTATATCATTAAGATAAACGGATGTGAACACCTTGAAAGGTAAAAAACTCTTTTTTCTTATTCTTATAATATCTATTATTGGTATAGGCTATCCCCTTTATAAAGGGCCAGCCGATGGTGAAGAAAAATCCGCTTTGGCTAGAACTGAAGTGGAAACCGAGATGGATAATTTATTTCCTAGCCCCAGTAAGACCCTATACCAAATGGGCCTATATTTAGATACTAACCATGACCTTCTATACGGAAGTACACTTTTAAATACGGAAAATACTAGCCCCAAAACTTTAGGGGAATTATGGTTTACAGTTTACCCAAATGCTTTTAAAGATGCAGCTACATCCCCCATTCCAGAATCTGCCTATTATGCGGGCTTTGATGAGGGTTGGTTCGAATTCAGTGAAATAATAGTTAATGGGACTGAGCTTTCCCATGAGATAGAAGGAATTTCCGCTAGGGTTAATTTGGAGACAGAAATCCTAGCAGGGGAATCACTAGAAATAGAAATGAAATGGAAAGCTAAAATCCCTAAAGCTGCTTATAGGTACGGTAGGCAAAACAATGTCTATATGTTAGGTAATTTTTACCCGACCCTAAACGTTATGGGGGAGGATTGGCATAAATCCTATAATTCTAAGTTCGGTGATCCTTTCTGTTTTCACAGTGCTAATTATTTAGTCAGACTAAATACACCCGAAGTCTATGATGTAGCTGCTACTGGCAGCAACATACAGAAGTATGCTGAAGATAATGGTAGACAAACCCATATTATAGAAGCACGGGATGTACGGGATTTTTCCCTGGCCGTTTTACATGACTATGCCCAAATAAATGAAAAGTTAGGACAGACTGAGGTCAAGCTCTATGCACCTCGGAATAAAATTAATAAGGCCAAACCACTACTGGGTAATGCAGTCGAAATGTTAAATTATTATGCTTGTAGGTTTGGTTCCTATCCCTATAAGGAATTCAAGATAGTTTTTGTGCCTATGCAGGGATTTCAGGGGATGGAATACTCAGGCCTGATTTTTATGCGGGATGAGTTTTCTAAGCCCAATTATAACCAGAGGCAAAATAAATTTATATTAGCCCACGAAATAGCCCACCAATGGTGGTATGGTATGGTGGGCAATGACCAAATCAAAGAACCCTGGTTAGATGAAGGCTTGGCCAATTGGTCTGCTAGCAAATACTTGCAAGAAGTCAAAGGACAAAACTCTAGTTCTGATTTTAAATTAAGAAAAGGGACAAACCTAGCTCTAGAATTAAAAGATTTTTCTTCCACTGCTAAATACTATGAGGTAATCTATTCGGGTGGGGAAGCTTTTTGGTTTGACTTAGAAAATAAGCTTGGAACCGAAGAAGTTTTTAGGATATTAAGGAAGTACTTGCTAGAATATAAGCATAATATTGCAAATACTGAAGATTTATTGAATCTTATTCAGGATGAAACTAAGCAGGATATGGGCGAGTTTTTCAATCAATGGTTTGAAAGCCCCTAGGCGGTAGCTAAATACTACCGCCATTTTGGCGTATAATAGATACAGCGATGGGATGCCTTTCCTGATCTGTTATTAGGGTCAGAATGTAATTGTAATTTATTCTGGTTTCTACCAGGCCAGACATGCCACTCACTTGGGGATTAGCCGCTAGTAAAGGTCCAAATGATCTATCATATCCGCTATTGCCATAAACTATAGAGGATAAGCTTTTACTATTGTTTATATTTTGTCTGGAAGGGCCAAGGCTATCGATTTGCATATCATGAAAACCAGCATCTTCTAGCGCTGAAAAGGCTTGTTGGGCAGATGCTCTATCTGGAAAATATGCGAGTAGGGTTCTTTCCCCTGGGTTCAATTGCATAAGAAAACCCCCTTAATAAAACAAAGTTTGTCTTTTTTGTTTAGTTTTGCCCATCTTTATGTAAAATATAAATGGGATGTAAAATATTTTTAGGAGGACATTTATGAACTTAGTGCAACAAATACGGGAAAATATAAGGGAAAATCTAAATAGGACCTTACAAATTTGTCAGGAAGCTAAGCGTTTTAACTTTGAGGAAATCCCCGAATTTGTTATCGAAGTGCCTCGGGAAAAGGATCATGGTGATTTTGCTTGTAATGTGGCTATGCTTTTAGCCAAGCAGGCCAGGATGGCACCTCGCCAAATAGCCCAAGAAATATTGAATAACTTTGCCATTGATGAGGCCCTATATATCGAAAAAATTGAGATTGCTGGAGCCGGCTTTATTAATTTTTATTTAAAAGATGATTGGCTTTATAAGCTACCCTATTTAGTAAAGGAAATGGGGGATACTTATGGATGTAATGAGAAAACAGGGCAAAAGATACAGGTAGAATTTGTAAGTGCTAACCCCACTGGTAACTTACATATGGGAAATGCCAGGGGTGGGGCCATAGGGGACAGTTTAGCTAATATTTTAAAAAATGCTGGGAATGAAGTGGAACGGGAATTCTATATAAATGATGCAGGCAATCAAATTGAGATTTTTGCTGAATCCCTAGAAGCTAGATATATGCAGCTAACTGGTCATGATGTACCATTTCCCGAACATGGATATGCGGGCCAGGATGTGGTGGAAACCGTAAAAGACATTATACGGGAACATAAGGATAAACTCTTGAAGTTGAGTGAAAGCGAACGCAGGCAATATATGGCCGAGTATGCTATTAGCCAAAAAATAAAATATATTAAGGAAACCCTAAATAATTTTGGTATTAGCTATGATGTATGGTTTAGTGAGCAGACTTTACATGAGGCTAACAAAATTAACGAAACGGTGAAATTGTTAAAGGAAGCAGATTATACCTATGAGACAGAGGGTGCCTGCTGGTTTAAATCAACTTTATTTGGGGATGAAAAAGACGAAGTTTTAATGCGCTCTAATAAGCTACCTACTTATTTTGCTACCGATATAGCTTATCATAGGAATAAGTATGAGCGGGGCTTTGATAAGATTATAAACATATGGGGGGCTGACCATCATGGTCATGTGGCCCGTATGAAAGGGGCGGTTCAAGCCTTAGGCTATGAGCCCAGCAGTCTAGAGATTATCCTTATGCAGCTAGTTCGCCTTTATCGTGGGGGTAATATTGTAAGAATGTCTAAAAGGACTGGTACTTTGGTAACCTTAGATGAGCTTATCGAAGAAGTAGGCAAGGATGCGGCTCGTTTCTTTTTTGTCATGCGTAATCCAGATAGTCATTTAGATTTTGATTTGGAACTGGCTAAAAAACAGAGTCAGGATAACCCCGTTTATTATGTGCAATATGCCCATGCTAGGATTTGTAGTATATTTAGACAAGCGGAGGCTAACCAGGTTGAAATGCCAGTTCTAGCAGAAATTGATGCCTCCTTACTTAAAGAGGTGGAGGAATTAGACTTACTTAGAAAAATAGCTGATTTTCCTGAAGAAATAATGGTTGCTGCCCGCACTATGGCACCGCACCGTATAGCCCATTATGTTATGGATTTGGCTAGTTTATTCCATAGCTTTTATAATAGTCATCGGGTACTTAATGGTAATCAAGCTTTACAAGCTGCCCGATTACTTTTGATGGACATAACTAGAATAACGATTAAAAATGCATTATTCATTTTAGGAGTTAGCGCTCCAGAACAAATGTAGGAGGGATAATATGATTTTAAGGAAAAAGAGTGAATCAGATTGGGCTTTGGAAATAATGGCCGAAAGGGAAGAACCTATTTTTTATAGGGAGTTAATCATGGATATCGCCCAAAGAATGGGACGTAAAAATGATAACTTAAGCCTAACCTCTATTTATACTAGGCTTAATATGGATAACCGCCTTGACTATCAAGGTGATGGTTATTGGTTTTACGATGTTAACCGAGTAAGAACGGAGGGGTAAAGTGAAAATATCTTGGTTAGGACATGCAAGTTTCTTAATTGAGACTTCCGATCAGATAATAATTACTGATCCTTTTAATGAGGAAGTGGGCTACCCCATTTATGAGGGGGAAGTAGATTGTGTTACAGTCAGTCACGACCATTGGGACCATAATGCCGTACATCTGTTAAAGGGAAAGCCCCAAGTTATTAAGACTGCAGGAGAGCATGAAGTAAATAAGATTAAATTTCAAGGCATAAAATCCTATCATGATCCAGAAGAAGGCAAGCTAAGAGGGGAAAATATTATTTTCAAAATCAGTGCAGAAGGCATTGATGTAGTGCATTTGGGTGATCTAGGGCATCTGCTTACAGATGAACACCTAGATTTATTAGCTAATGTGGATATACTTCTTATTCCAGTAGGGGGGACCTTTACAGTAGATGCTGAGGAAGCCTTGACTATAGTTAAGCAGCTAAATCCTAAAATTGTTATACCCATGCATTTTAGTACTCCACATCTTTCATTTGATTTGGCCCCTGTAGAAGATTTTACAAAGTTTTTCGACATAGTAACAAAAAAACCATATTTGGAAATAAAAGAGGGTAATTTGGCAGGGGAAAACAAGATACTAGTATTAGACTATTTATCTTAGTTGACCAAGTAGTTTAAAGGGAGTAAAATCTTAAAAGGTTTGTGCTTTTTTAAAGGAAAAGAGAGGGGCAATATTGTGGCTAAACATGTATTTATTACAGGAGGGGTTGTATCATCACTTGGCAAAGGAATCACAGCAGCATCTCTCGGTAGATTGCTTAAGAGTAGAGGTCTAAAAGTAGCATTACAAAAATTTGACCCTTATATAAATGTAGATCCAGGTACTATGAGTCCTTACCAACATGGGGAAGTATATGTAACTGATGATGGAGCGGAGACGGACTTAGATGTAGGTCATTATGAAAGATTCGTGGATGTCAATCTTACTAGACATGCCAATGTTACTACTGGGAAAATCTATCAGACTGTTTTAAATAAAGAAAGAAGAGGGGAATATTCTGGGCAGACTGTCCAAGTTATTCCCCATATTACCAATGAAATAAAAAGTAGGGTTACCCTAATTGAAAAACAGGATAATCCCCCTGATGTAATTATAAGTGAAATAGGTGGTACTGTAGGTGATATAGAATCCCTACCATTCTTGGAAGCTATCCGGCAATTAAAATTCGATATCGGTAAGGAAAATGTTTTATATATTCATGTTACCTTGGTACCTTACATAAAAACGGCTGGGGAATTGAAGACAAAACCGACTCAGCATAGTGTTAAAGAGTTACGGAGTATTGGAATTCAGCCGGATATTCTAGTATGTCGTACCGAAAAGGATTTATCGGAAGATTTAAAACGTAAGTTAGCCTTATTTTGCGATGTTGACTTAGATGGGGTTATCCAATTAAAAGATGCAGACTCGATTTACGAGGTACCTTTAATGTTAGCGGAGCAAAATTTAGATGCGCAAATAATAGAACAATTAAATATTAACTGCCAAAGCCCTGATTTAAGGGAATGGGAGGAGATAGTAGCCAAGGTTAAGAATATAGATAAAAAGGTTACTATTGGCTTAGTGGGTAAATATGTAGAACTACCTGACGCCTATCTTAGTCTAGTAGAATCTTTAAACCATGCGGGTTTCTGTTTTAATGTGGAGCCCATAATTAAATGGATTAATGCCGAAGAGATTGAAAAAGAAGGGGCCGAAAGCTTTTTACGTGATGTTGATGCGGTTTTAGTACCAGGGGGTTTTGGAGAACGGGGCATAGAAGGAAAAATAGCTACCGCCAAATATGCTCGAGAAAATAATATTCCCTATTTAGGCATATGCTTGGGTATGCAATGCGCCATTATTGATATAGCGCGCAGCCTATGTAAACTAGCAGGGGCTAACAGTAATGAATTCGATAATAATTCTTCCCACCCTGTAGTTTTAACTCCCGATGCTCAAAACGATATGCGCCTAGGTTCTTATCCTTGCATTTTGGTTGCAGGGACTAAGGTTTACGAAATGTATGGTAGGGATGAAATCGCAGAACGACATCGGCATAGATATGAAATTAATAATGATTATTTAGATATTTTGCAAAAGAATGGACTGGTGGTAAGTGGCCTATCCCCAGATGATAAATTAGTAGAGATAATAGAGCTGTCCAACCACCCTTGGTTTGTAGCCTGCCAATTCCACCCCGAATATAAATCCAGACCTAACCGTCCCCACCCCTTAATAAAAGGTTTTATAAAAGGGGCCTTAGAATACAAGGAAAAAAGATAAATAATTTTGTTAATTCTTAAAAAGGCACCTGAAGGTGCTTTTTTTAAAGTTTTTTATGAAAAAGAAAAATTCCTATTAAGGGCAGGTAAAAGAAGGCATAATATAATATAAAGAAGAATTTAGTACTTAACTTTAAAATATAAACAGATTAAAAGGGAGCGACTAATGTTTACTACAAGAGTAATCGAGGAAAATGAAAAATCACGCTATAACGAATTTATCGAAAACCATTCGCGGGGGCATTTTTTGCAATTGTGGGAGTGGGGACAGGTAAAGAAAAGGATGGGTTGGGAACCCCTGCCTTTAGTATTGGAGGAAGATGGGGAAATTAAAGCTGCCTTGCTTATACTGAAAAAGAACTTACCTATTCCAGGCTTAAAAAAATGTATATTTTATTCCCCTAGGGGGCCAGTAGTAGATTTGGAGAATGGCAGTCTAGTCACAGCTTTATTTAATGGAGCTGAGAAAGTAGCCCGAGATCATGGGGCAATATTATTAAAGCTGGATCCAGATGTCAAACACGATAATGATTCTTTTGCCAGTAAGTTAGCCGACTATGGCTTTAAAAAGAACGAAACTGGCTTAGATTTTGAAGGGGTGCAGCCCAATTACGTTTTTCGTTTAGATATTACTCCAGATGAGGACACCCTATTAAAAAACATGCATTCCAAATGGCGATATAACATACGATTAGCAGGTCGAAGGGGTGTAAGCATAAGGGAGGCCAGCGGCAAAAACGATTTGCAGATTTTTTACGATATCTTGTTAGAAACCGCTAAAAGGGATAAATTTCTAATCAGGGGTTATGAATATTTCGAATGGATTTGGGACAACTTGGTGGAAAATAAATATGCCCAGGTTTTTTTAGCCGAATATGAAGGACAAGTTATTGCGGCTACCTTAGCTATGCTAACTGGGGATAAAGTCTGGTATTTATATGGAGCCTCTAGTAATGAACACCGCAATGTGATGCCCAATTATTTAATTCAATGGCAGATGATTCAATGGGCTAAAGAACATAAGTGTAAGATGTATGATTTTCGGGGGGTATCTGGTGACATAGATGAGAATAATCCCCTATATGGTTTATACCGATTTAAAAAAGGCTTTAGTGGGGAGTTTACTGAATTTATCGGGGAGTGGGATTATGTATATTCTGCCTTTTTCTATTTTTTATGGGATAAAGCTTTACCCATATATATGAAGATTTTAAGGTCGAAAGCTTAATTTAAGGGGAGGAATAAGTTGCAGAACCTTAATGATAACAAATGGGTCGAGATTGACATCTCGGCGGTCAAACATAATTTACAAGTTATACAAAATGGATTGGCTGGAAAGAGTAGACTTATCGCAGTCCTTAAAGCTGATGCCTATGGTCATGGGGCAGCCGATGTAGCCCGTATCCTATATCAAAAGGGGGTAGAGTTTTTTGCAGTTACCTATTTGGAGGAAGCTTTAGAACTCAGAAAAGCAGGTATCAGCTCTAGTATCATCTTATTTAGCCCTGTCATAGGGGAAGAAGAGCTAAAAGTTGCTATAGAAAATAATATCACCTTAACTATTACTTCACTTTATGATGCTAATTTAATAGATACGTTAAGCAGGCAATTAAAAATAACTGTAGATGCCCATTTTAAAATAGATACTGGTTTAGGCAGGTTTGGTATCCCCCTAGCTGAGATATTAGATATTTATAAGATTTTTTTGGACAATCCATATGTTTTTATCGAAGGTATATATACCCATATGGCTGAAGCTAGCAATAAAAAATATACCTTAAAACAATTTACTAGATTCAAAAAGGTTTTAGATTTACTCGAGGATAATGATATTGTAATTCCCATTAAGCATTGCGCCAATAGTACGGTTTTTCTAAAATATCCAGAAATGTGTTTAGATGCGGTAAGAATCGGAACTTTGTTATCGGGACAATATCCAGTAGGGGAAATGCCCCATCCCTTTATCCTACAGGAACCATTTGCTTTTAAAACTAGGATAATTTCTATTAATGAAGCTGCAAAAGGCAATTTTTTAGGCTATTTTCGTACTTATCGTTTAAAGGAAGATGCCAAGATTGCGATTATACCTGTGGGTTTTAGGGATGGTTTGAATTTAGAGGTAGCCAATCCACCCACTGATTTTTGGGACCTATTAAAAATTCTAATTCGTACTTTTTTAAGATATTTCAACTGGCCCCGTTTTATCCCCCGAGTGAAGATAAAAGGGGAATATTACCCGCTCAGGGGCAAAATTTTTATGCAGATGGCATTAGTCGAGATTCCTTTACATATTGATATTAAGGTAGGGGATATAGTAGAAGTAGCTATGAGAAAAACCTTAATAGCAGGTGATATAAAACGTTTATATATAAAAGACGGTTTACCTGGAAAGGTAAGGGAAGATGATAAAACGGTTTATGTGACGGAGTGAGATAAGAATTGGGATGTGGGGAGTGGGAAGCTGGAAGTGGGAACTAGAAGTTAGGAGTGGGAAGCTGGAAATGTAGGGGCGACCTGTGGTCGCCAGTTAGGACCTTTCACCGAAGATAGCATTGGCAAAAGATTTACCCGACATATAAGGAGGGCTATTGTGAGAAAGAATATTATTTTAGCTGCTATAGGCATATTTTTGCTGGTAATAGGCTATTTAGCTGTAACTTCAACTAGCGAGGAAAAATCGATTTCATCTAACAGCAGTAAAATAGGAGTTATAGAAATAAATGGGGCAATTACGGGGGGTTCGGCCCCCAGCATTCTCAGTAGTGAAATATCTGGTGCTAATGACATTATGCAGGCTATTCGAAAGGCAGCGGAAAGACGTGATATTAAGGCAGTAGTTCTAAGAATTAATAGCCCAGGAGGTACTGCAGGAGCTGCCCAAGAAATAGGAATTGAATTAGATAAGCTAAGACACTTAGATATACCTATTGTAACTTCCATGGGGGATATGTGCGCATCCGGCGGCTACTGGATAGCTTGTAGTAGTGATTACATTGTGGCTAATGGCGCCACTTTAACCGGTAGTATCGGGGTAATTATGGAACTGGCTAATCTGGAAGGCCTTTATGAAAAATTAGGCATAAGCCCTCGGGTCATAAAAAGTGGAGAATTTAAGGATATAGGCTCCCCGACCAGAGAAATGACCGAAAAAGAAAAGGAGTTATTACAAGATTTAATCGATGATTCTTATGAGCAATTTTTAGATCAAGTACGTCAAGGAAGAAAAGGTAAAATTCTAGAGGAAGAAATAATAGATATAGCAGATGGGCGTATATTCTCGGGACGGCAAGCCCTAGATCTGGGCCTAGTCGATAGCTTAGGAAATTATTATGATGCCATTGAAAAAGCAGAAGAAATGGCAGGGATTCCCACTGGAGCAGAGATAGAAATACTAAATCAAAGTAGTTTTTGGGATTTAGTTATGCTCAATATGAATATTAAGGACCTACTATTCAAAAAGGAATTTTTACAAATAAATTAGGGCTGCAAGAAAAAAGGAGGGAAAATGAGTGGATTTAACCGAAGCCTTATACGGTGTATTATTTAGCCCAGTCAAAAGCTTAAAAAAGATAAGCGAAAACAAAATATGGTTGAGCGGAATTTTAGTATTTGTTATCGTTATGGCTTTTAATATTATTATTAGCCAAGGGATAGCTGGTATTGATTCTCTAGATCAAGTAATGCCTATTCCAACTAATCTTATCTGGCTAGGTAAAATTATAGGGATATTATTTTCTATAATATTCTTGTTTATTACTACGGGACTTTATACTTTATTAGGAGATATAATTTATAAATCTAATAATCCTACTGGAATGTTAGCTAGTCTAAGTTTTGCCTCTATACCCGCTATATTTGCTGCACCTATACAATATGTGGCCATATTGATAAACCTTAACATTATTTCTCTTATAATCTCACCCCTAATAGGTATATGGGTATTAATATTACAAGTCTTGGCCATTAGGGAATCACTGAGATTATCTACTAGTCAAGCAGTGGTTTTATACATAATTCCTATAATTGCCAGTATATTAATAGTAGGCATGGTTTTGGCTATGATAACTTCAACATTATTGTTTTACAAATAAAGGATATTAAGACTGCTTGGTCGAATCAGTTTAATTATCCAATTTAAATTTTTGAAAATAAAATATCTTATGGATAGATAGCTGACAAATCTAATAAAGAAAGTATTTTATATTGAAAGGTTAATTTTTATAGAGGTGATTTATAATGGCGTTAGTTTCAGTGAACGAATTATTACAAAAGGCAGAGCAAGGTAGGTATGCGGTCGGGGCCTTTAATGCTAACAATATGGAGATTGTGCAGGCAATTCTAAGAGCCGCTGAATTAGAAAATGCCCCCGTAATCATGCAGGCTAGTCAAGGGGCTATAAAATATGCGGGCTTGGAGTATATTACTGGCATAGTCACGATTGCCGCCAATAATTCTAAGGTCCCAGTTGCCTTACACCTTGATCATGGTACTGATTTTGAGCAAATTATTAAATGCATTAGAAGTGGTTTCACTTCTGTAATGTTCGATGGTTCACAGTTGCCACTCGAGGAAAATATTGCGCTGACCAATAAGGTATTGGAGATAGCTAGACCAATTGGTGTATCAGTTGAGGCTGAATTAGGTAAAATAGGAGGTACAGAGGATGATGTCCATGTAGATGAAAAAGATGCCATGTATACCGATCCTGACGAAGCCAAATATTTTGTAGATAAAACTGGTGTAGGCAGTATAGCCGTTGCCATTGGTACTGCACACGGACAATACAAAGGGGAACCTAAGTTAGATTTAAAACGCCTGGCTAAAATAAAGGAATTGGTGGATATACCCATAGTTCTGCATGGTTCATCTGGGGTACCAGATGCGGCTATTACCGAGGCCATTAGCTTGGGAGTGTGCAAAGTTAATATAGATACTAACATAAGGGAAGCATTTGTGGGGCAAATGAGAAAAGAGATGGAAAACAAGCCTAATGAAATTGATCCTCGGAAGATTCTCGGACCTGCTAGGGAAGCAACTATTGAAATAATTAGGGAAAAGATCAGGCTTTTCAAAAGTGCTGGGCAAGCATAAACAAGGCTAAGCGGGGTGACTAGAAGGGGAAGGGACTAGCTGATTAAAAATTTAAAATTAGGGAAGAAAAAAGATAAGAATTAAAAATTCAAAATTAAAAATTAAACCGTATTGGAGGGCGAAAACTTTTGCGAATTTTTATCGATTCTGCTAATATAAAAGAAATTGAAGAAGTTAATTCCATGGGCTTCTTGGCAGGTGTAACTACTAATCCCACTTTAGTAGCTAAAGAAAAAAAAGATTATAAGGCCGTTATTAAAGAAATTTGTGCTGAAGTAGATGGACCTATTAGTGCAGAAGTTATAGGGCTTACCCTAAATGAAATGCTGGAAGAAGGTCGTGAATTAGCAGCTATAAACCATAATGTGGTAATTAAGGTGCCCATGACAGAAATTGGCTTAAAGGCCATTAAGATATTTAAGCAGGAAGGTATTTTTTGTAATGCTACTTTAGTTTTTTCGGCTAATCAAGCAATACTGGCTGCTCGTGCTGGCGCAAAATTCGTTAGCCCCTTCATTGGCAGGGTAGATGATATAGGAAATGACGGGCTGATTTTGTTAGATGATATACTAACCGTTTTTGATCAGTATTTAATTGAGACGGAAGTAATTGCGGCTAGTATTAGGCATCCTA
Source organism: uncultured Syntrophomonadaceae bacterium (assembly GCA_964514235.1). Classification (GTDB taxonomy): domain Bacteria; phylum Bacillota; class Syntrophomonadia; order Syntrophomonadales; family Syntrophomonadaceae; genus JAAYRQ01. The sequence continues at coordinate 50,327 of CAZEPV010000007.1, forward strand.
TGCATGTAGTCCAGTCAGCTAAACTAGGCTCACACATAGCTACTATTCCTTATAAAGTTATAAAACAAATGCTTAAACACCCACTAACTGATGCTGGAATTGCCAGATTTATAGCAGATTGGGAAGAAGCATTTAAGTAGTGGAATCGGAGGGTTAATTTTGGAAAGAGAGTTAGCTTTAGAATTTGCTCGGGTCACAGAAGCTGCAGCCCTAGTCGCTGCTCGTTGGGTTGGCAAAGGGGATCGGGAATCGGCTGATGATGCTGCAGTTACAGCTATGCGGGTTATGTTCGATACAGTCTCGGTAGATGGCGTAGTGGTAATTGGAGAAGGGGAAATGGATGAAGCCCCTATGTTGTATATCGGTGAGAAGGTCGGCATAGGTGTACCACCTGAGGTAGATATTGCAGTGGATCCCTTGGAAGGTACAAATATTGTAGCCAAGGGCTTAACAGGTGCCATAGCCGTTTTGGCAGTTGCCCCCAAGGGTTCACTTTTACATGCTCCAGATATTTATATGGATAAAATTGCCGTCGGCCCTGAAGCAAAGGGTCGAATACATTTGGAAGCCCCAGTTAAAGAAAACATCAAAGAAGTAGCCAAGGCTCTAGGGAAATTAATATGTGAAGTAACTGTGGTAATTCTAGATAGGCCTAGACACCAGAAAATTATTGAGGAAGTTCGCCGAGCTGGTGCCAGAATTAAGCTTATAACCGATGGAGATGTTTCACCTGGTGTGGCGGCTGCTTATAGTAATTCGGGGGTTGATATGCTTTTAGGTATCGGTGGGGCGCCTGAGGGAGTTATTACTGCTGCTGCCTTAAAGTGTATAGGTGGGGACTTTCAAGCTAGATTATGCCCTAATGGTGAGGAAGAAAATGATCGCTGCAAGATGATGGGTATTCTAAACCCGATTAAAATATTTACAATTGATGAATTGGTAAAATCTGATGATGTTATTTTCGTTGCTACTGGTATTACTGATTCCTTTTTACTCAAGGGGGTTAGGTATGATAAAAGGAGGGCTATAACTGAGACTTTAATAATGCGAAGTACATCTGGAACTATTAGACATATTGAAGCAAATCATGATCTAAACCGTAAACCACTTTTTAGGGATAGGCGTATCAAGCAACTTCTAGAAAAGATAACTTAATAAGATTAAATTGTATAAATGGTGGTATAATCTTATTATATACTTCTATTACTCTTCCGCTCTTTCGTTCATGTGTTAGCCTGTCTTCTGGGCGGTACTATTATTTACCCTATGTTATTTTAAAATAATTTATTTTTAATGAAAAATATTACTTATAAGTTTGTGCCAATTTTGAAAGGAGGACAAATTTGAACATTGCAGAATTAGAAAATAAAACTATGTTGGAATTATATGAGATAGCTAAGAAAAGTGGATTAGCTGGTTATTCGAGGTTGCGTAAAAAGGAATTAGTTTTCGAAATAACTAAAGCTTTAACCCATGCTGATGAGTTATTACAAGCTCAAGGAGTTTTGGAAATAATGATGGATGGGTATGGCTTTTTAAGGCCTTTTGCTTACCTGCCTAGCCAAGAGGATATATATGTATCACCATCCCAAATTAGAAAATTCGAATTGAAAACTGGGGATTTAGTAGCTGGACAGGTGAGATCACCTAAGGATAATGAAAGATTTTACGCCTTACTTAGGGTAGAAGCGGTAAATGGTTTCCCACCTGAAGATTCCACCACCAGGATCCACTTTGATGCCTTAACTCCCCTTTATCCTACGGAACGTATTACTTTAGAAACTGGCTCCCAAGAATTATCTTCCCGTATAATAGATTTAATATCACCTATTGGTAAGGGACAAAGGGGGCTAATAGTGGCTCCACCTAAAGCAGGTAAAACAATATTGTTGCAAAAAATTGCCCAAGGTATTACTAAAAATCATCCCGAATTAGAAGTAATCATTTTGCTAGTTGATGAAAGACCTGAAGAAGTAACGGATATGCAGCGTCTAACTTCGGCTGAAGTTGTAGCCTCTACATTTGATGAACCCCCGGAAAACCATGTAAAGGTTACCGATATGGTTCTAGAAAGGGCCAAAAGGTTAGTTGAACATAAAAAAGATGTGGTAATCCTAATGGATAGTGTAACTCGTTTAGCTAGAGCCCACAACTTAGTAGTGCCACCAAGTGGACGTACTTTATCAGGGGGTATTGACCCTGCTTCACTAGATAAACCTAAAAGGTTTTTTGGGGCAGCTAGGAATATTGAGGAAGGTGGCAGCTTAACTATAATTGCTACGGCCTTAATCGAAACGGGTTCTCGTATGGATGAAGTTATTTTCGAAGAATTTAAAGGTCGGGGAAATATGGAATTAGTCTTGGATCGTAAATTAGCTGAACGTCGGATATTCCCAGCTATCGATATTAATCGTTCTGGTACTAGGAAGGAAGAATTACTCCTTAATGAGGAGGAATTAGAATTAACCTGGAACCTACGCAATACCTTAAACGAATATACGACAGTTGATAGTATGCAGATGATGATTGACACCATGAGAAAAACTAAATCCAATGCTGATTTATTGAGAGCTGCTCCAGTAGTTTTCGGTAAAAGGGATTATTCCAAACAGCTATATAAAACCTCCAGATAATTAAATGAATAAAAATCTCATATTCTGTGAAAAATAAGGGTTAGTGGACCCTTATTTTGCTATTTATCAGCTATTTAATGGTGTTTACAGAAATGAGGTGAAATAAGTGCTAATAAAAAAATGTTTTAGCACTATAATTTTAAGTATCTTATTAGTGGGTATATGGGGCAATATCCAAGTAGGCGCAGCTTTAACTAGGGGTAGCTTTTTGCCCCTTTGTAGCAGTCAGGCTGTAACTACCGAAAGTAAAGTAGAGTATTATGAAATTAAAAAAGGCGATACCTTATGGGATATATCTAAAAAGTTTAAGATTGATTTAAATACCATATTAGTAATGAACAATATTAAAGCCAATAGCATTTTATCTATAGGACAAGTTCTAGAAATCCCATATGAAAGGGCTAGAATCCACACTATTGCCCGCGGTGAAACTATGTGGGATATAGCAGTAAAATATGGGGCCGATGTTAATCAACTCGTTAAAGCCAATCCAAATAAAAATCCACGCTATCTAACTATTGGTGATAAATTAAATATTCCTGATAGTAGCTCTACACCACGTGTTATAGCGTATAATGAGGTTTCGCGTAGCTTTTCCCCCACAGGAACTCACTTTATGTGGCCAGTTGTGGGAACTATTACTTCTAGGTATGGCTATAGGGGCAGCGGTTTTCACCATGGTTTAGATATTGCAGGCCGTATAGGAGAGCCGATTAAAGCCAGCATGGCAGGCACAGTTATTTTCGCCGATTATAAATCAGTTTATGGTCGAACTGTAGTATTACAACATCTAGACGGCTATGAGACTGTCTATGCCCATTTGCAAAATATAAATGTTAGTCCAGGAAAACAGGTGGCCAAGGGGGAAGTAATTGGGACTATAGGAACCACAGGTAGAACTACTGGCCCACATGTCCATTTTGAAGTTAAAAAAGATACTAAAAATCTAGATCCACTTACCTGTTTACGTTAAAAAGCCTACTTTAAAATTAATTAACAAAGGGATATACTATTAAAGATAGAAGGTATATCCCTTTTTTTGGACATTTTTGCTTTGTAATAGTCTGAAAATCTACTTATATTGGGGGGGAATAAATGAATATAATATTGGAGTTACTCCGAGCGTTTTTTATAGTTATCTTACTTGGTGGTATTGGTGCTACAATTTTAAATAGTATTTATTTAAAAATTGGGGTAGCCGATAGCTATTCATGGTCGGGGACCTTAGCAATTTTACTTCTGATTTTCCTTTTATATAGAAACAATTTGCAGTTCTCAGGGTGGTATAAGGGTAAAGGCAGAAACAGATTATCATCCTGGCTTACTTTTTGGATAATTATAGCATCTATAATTTTAATTATTTTGCCATTTGTATTAAATTTGATTTGAATATAATGGATGTTTAAGCTAAAGCAAACTATAAGGTTTTTCAAGTCTATTAATTTTCCCTCAGCTTTTGCTCTAGCATTTAATTTCGGATAGACTTAAGAAAAATTAGTTATGAGGTAGGAAAATTGCTTTATACATTATTTGCCAACCCTAAAGGCGAAATATTCGAAGATACTTCACTTATGATGTTGGGTAGGGCAGGCCGAGAATGGCTTATACCTGAAAAGAAGGATTTTATTCCCTTGCCCAAAGGGGCTTCTTTAGTCAGTATTCCCTTCCATTATCCAGTAGGATTAAATTTGCAAGATAAGGTAGATTATCTGGCCAACAATCCCTATGAAGGGGAGGAAAAAGTAAGCGCAGTAGCAGCCCTATTGCCTCAAGGCTTTACCCGTACCTTACTACCAGCTGCTGTAAAATATGCTCCAGATGCTAATCTGCCACTACTAGGCTATGCTGCAGTAGGATTTAAAAATGATAAAATATATGTAGCTGCCCTCCAATCTGATGAACATCGCAAATGGCATCCTGTCTACTATAATACTGAAAGGCTACCAGAAAGAATAAATGCCCTATTAAATAAGTTTCCTAATAATCGGATAATTAGGCAGTTAGCCAAGTGTTCCTTACAATACAGTTGCTTTACGGCTCAAAATATTTTTTATCGGCGTTGGGAAGGGGGTATACCAACCATGATATCTTGTAATGCTAGTTGTATAGGCTGTATATCAGAAGACCATGCTGGAGTTGCCAGCCCCCAAAACAGGTTAGATTTTAAACCCCAAGTTAAAGAGATAAGTGAAATAGCAGGTTTTCACTTGACTAATGCAAATGAAGGAATTATAAGTTTTGGGCAAGGATGTGAGGGTGAGCCTTCCTTAAATGCCGACTCACTTGCCCAGGCTATTATAGAAATCCGCAAGAATTATACTGATAAGGGTAGCCTAAACATGAATACTAATGCTGGCTACACTAAGGGTATAAAGCAGATGGTAGATGCGGGGCTTGATGCACTGAGGGTAACTATTTTTTCCTGTAATGAGACTAATTATTTGACTTATCATCAGCCCCATAATTATAAATTAATTGATGTAGAGAATTCTATTAAGTATGCCAAGGACAAGGGACTAAAAGTCTCTTTAAATCTCTTAACCTTTCCAGGTTTTACCGACCAAGAAAGTGAAGTTGAGGAATTGATTAATTTTGTAGATAAAAATAATATTGATATGATACAATTTCGCAATCTAAATATTGATCCAGAAGTTCTAATGAGCCATTTCCCTAATAATAGTCTAAGTATAGGCATAGTAAGTTTTATTGATTTTCTTGCAAAAGAACTGCCTAAAGTGAAGTTAGGCTCATATACCCATCCACTGGGTTAAAAACGGAGGAGGAGAAGTAACAATGGACAAAAAAGGGCCTTTTTTGATTAAAGAAATTAAAAGTTTAAACCAGGGTAGCCAACTATGGGGTAAATATCTGGTATTAGAAAAACTGGCTAGAAAGACAAAAGATGGCAAGGATGTAATGAACTTAAAAGTAGGGGATGCTAGTGGTGAAATAGATGTAGTCGTATGGGAAAACTGTAATGTGGCTGGAGAGATTAATATTGGGGCGGTAATCGGTTTACTTGGGGATCTGGGTACCTATAATAATCGTTTGCAAGTAACAGGTAAAAGGATTAAGGTCATGGAAGAAGATGTCACCCCTTATTTAAAAGGTCCAGCCCTGGATATAGAGGTCTTAGTAGAAAAATTCGACAAACTTATCAGTTCGATAAGCGATCCGCATATACTTGCTTTAGTACAAAATATATTCAGCCCAGAATTAAAGGATGCTTTTATAAAGGCACCTGCAGCTAAAAGGGTTCACCATAATTATCCAGGGGGACTATTAGAGCATACTTTGCAGGTGGCTTATATTTGTGATATGGCGACTAAGCTCTATCCTGCGCTTAGTCGAGACTTGTTAATAGTAGGGGCCATTTTGCATGATATAGGTAAAGTAGAGGAATATGAGATAGCAGCAGTTCCAGAGTACACCGTATCTGGTCGCCTGGTGGGACATATCGTTTTAGGCCATGAAATGGTAGACAAAACCATTAGGGCTATACGTGCCCAAGGCCAAGATTTCCCAGATTATTTGGAAATGATGATTAAGCATATGATACTAAGCCATCATGGGAATTTAGAATATGGTTCACCAGTTAAACCCCTATTCCCAGAAGCCTTTTTACTCCATATGGCAGATAATCTAGATGCCAAGCTTTTTGTCTTTTTAAATAAAATTGAGGAAGATGAGAATGAAGATAGTCAGTTTACACCTTATGATAGCTTTTTCGAGCAATACTTTTTTAAATATCGCTATGAGGAGTAGGGAGTAAGAGGTAGTTTATGCAGAAAAATGAGCTTGTAATTATCGGGGGCGGGGCCTCGGGCTTGCTAGCCGCTATTTCAGCCCGTAGGTTAGGGGCTGAGGTTACCATCCTGGAAAGGAATCCGCGGATAGGCAAAAAGATATTAGCTACAGGGAATGGGCGTTGTAATTATACTAACATTGACGCTGATCTTTCCTGTTATTCGGGTCACCATCCCGAGTTTGCAGCTAGTGCTTTAACCCAATTTACAGTTGAAGATACCCTAAATTTTTTCGAAAGGCTGGGTATAAGCCCTAAAATAGAGAATGAGGGGAAAGTATTTCCCATGTCTGAGCAAGCATCTAGTTTTTTAGATGTATTTTTGTATGAATTAAATGAACTAGGCATAAATCTTGTCTGTGAGGCTTTAGTAAAGGACATAAGGAAAGAAAAGAAGAAATTTTTAATCACCCTAGAATCTGGAACCCTTTATAAAGCGGATAAGGTAATAATAGCTACTGGTGGTAAAGCTATGCCCGCTAGTGGTTCAGATGGCAGCGGTTACGATTTGGCTAAAAAGCTGGGCCACAGTATTACTGAAATATTCCCGGCTCTAGTACAATTAATGCTTGAGGGTCCTTATTTTAAACATTTAGCTGGAGTAAAATTGCTAGGAAGGGCTGAAATTATACATAATAACCAAGTAGTAGCTCAAGATAAAGGGGATATATTATTTGCAAATTATGGGGTATCGGGACCGCCTATTCTACAAATCAGTCGAGTAGCTGGGGCCTTATTACAAGAAGGCCATAATCCCCAATTAAAAATTACTATTATTGATACCATCACCAAAGATGAGCTAACCGAGCTTATGGAAAAACGCTGGCGATTTAGCCTGGAAAAACCTATCGATTTTAGCTTAGTGGGCTTGGTGAATAAAAGACTAATTTCTGTGCTTTTAAAGGAAGCGGGGATTACCTATAATAGGAGGTTAGTCAAAGACTTAACCAAACAGGAAAAAGAAAAGATTATAAATATATTAACTGATTTAAGATTTAAGGTTAGGGGAAGTAAAAGCTGGCCTAGCGCCCAAGTGACCGCAGGTGGTATTGATACCACCGAAATAAACCCAGATACTATGGAATCTAAATTGCTAGCGGGCTTGTATTTTGCGGGTGAGATTCTAGATATAGATGGTCTTTGTGGAGGCTTCAATCTACAATGGGCTTGGTCAACAGGTTTTGTGGCGGGACAAAATGCTGCTTTTTAAACCAGGAGGGTAATATGATTAGAATTTCTAATCTAAAAATAAATATCAACAAAATTACAAATGAAGATGAGGAAAGACTACTTATAAGTCGTTTAATTATCAGTAGGCTTAAAATACCTGCATCTGAACTAGTCGATTTCACCATTTTCAGGAAATCAATCGATGCCAGGAAAAAACCCGAAATATTTTTTGTCTATACCGTTGATGCAGAAGTTAAGCATAAAGCGCCCTTCCTTAGGACAAAATCTAAGGATATTGCCCCTAGCCCAGATTTATCCTATCCAATGGTAACGTTGGGCAAAAAGAAAATGAAGAAAGAGCCAGTAATAATCGGTAGTGGTCCAGCTGGTTTAGCAGCAGGACTATTATTGGCTAGGCATGGCTATAATCCAATTATTTTGGAAAGGGGCCTAGATGTTGATACTAGGACTAGCAAAATAAATAAATTCTGGCTTAAAGGGCAGCTTGATACGGAATGTAATGTGCAATTCGGGGAAGGTGGGGCTGGTACCTTCTCTGATGGCAAGCTCACTAGCTTAATAAATAATTCTAGATGTCATACTATTTTAAAGGAATTCATTAAAGCTGGGGCACCGCCGGAAATTCTTTATAAAAGTAAACCCCATGTAGGGACCGATTTGTTAAAAAAGATAGTTAAGAATATAAGGCAAGAAATTATTAATTATGGGGGACATGTGAGATTCGGGGCGAAAGTCACCGATTTTGTAATAGACCAGGGCTACATCCAAGGTGTAATTATTAATGATGATGAATTTTTAGCTGCTGATATTCTTTTATTAGCTATGGGACATAGTGCTAGAGATACTATGGAAGTATTATGGGATAAGGGAGTTAATATAATACCCAAAGCTTTTGCCATAGGGCTTAGGATTGAACATCCCCAGACCCTAATTAATGAATCCCAGTATGGTCTAGCTGCAGAAAATCCCAGGCTGGGCCCAGCTGAATATAAGTTAGCTTATCATTCTCCCCAAGGCAGGTCTTGTTATAGCTTTTGTATGTGTCCTGGGGGTTATGTAGTAGCGGCTGCGTCTGAAGCAAGGGGTGTGGTTACCAATGGCATGTCTTATGCTAAGCGTGAGGGGCTTAATGCCAATGCAGCTTTATTAGTCGGGGTTAAACCTACCGATTTTGCTAGCAACCATCCCCTAGCTGGAATCGAATTTCAAAGAAAATGGGAAAGGTTAGCCTACCAAGTAGGAGGGGAGGGCTATATGGCCCCTGCCCAATTAACTGGTGATTTTCTGGCAGATAAAGCTAGTACAAATTATGGTGGAGTTAAACCAACTTATGAACCCGGGGTTAGCCTGGCTAACCTTAAAAATTGTCTGCCTGATTATGTAGTTTCTACCCTTAGGGAGGGTATTTTACATTTTGATAAAAGGATAAAAGGTTTTGCTAGACCCGACAGTATTTTAACTGGTGTCGAAACTAGGACTTCATCACCCATAAGAATAAAAAGGGACGAAAGAGCCCAATCCAACATTAAAGGATTATATCCTGTCGGTGAAGGAGCTGGCTATGCTGGCGGAATAATGTCCTCTGCAGTTGATGGCATGAAGGTAGCTGAAAAGGTGATGGCGGAGTACGGCAGTGTGGAAATAAGACGCTGATTATTCCTGAATATTTTTAATTAAATACCCTAAACGGTTTTGTCATCCTGAGGCATAGCCGAAGGATATTCCTGTCTAGTAAGGATTAGAACTCTTGCCTGGTCGCTCGAGGTGACACCTTATTATAGGATGCTGGCAGGCGAGACCTAGGATGTAGAAAAATGATTTCTTGTTATTTTTTTAATTTATTGTTATAATCAAAAATGCAGTTTATTGAGATCTTTTGACCTTTATATAAGTACTGTGAGTATTACCTGAAAAGAGGTGAAATCAGGTGAAAAAGAATATTCATCCTGAATATTTCAAAACGACAGCCAGATGTGCCTGTGGGAATGAAGTCGAACTAGGCTCTACAAAAGAACAGATAAGGGTAGAAATTTGCTCCAAGTGTCATCCCGTCTATACTGGTCAAAGGGGTAGGGTAGTAGACACTACGGGCAGAGTAGACAGATTTAAGAAAAAGTATGGTTTAGAGTAGTAAATAGCAGGGCATGGGTCTCTGCTATTTTTCTTACTGCTTAAATGGTAAAATAGATTTAGGATAAATTCAGCTTATTATAGAAGGTGGTTTATATGAAAGAACCCTCATATGGAGGAATGGCTGTAATCGAAGGGGTCATGATGCGGGGACCCTATAACTCAGCAGTAGCGGTCAGAAAACCAGATGGCACAATAGAGTTGGAAGAGGAAGAAATTAAAAACCTATCCAAACGCCTTTCTTTTCTGAAATGGCCTTTTATACGGGGGACTTATGTTTTAGTAGATTCCATGGTTTTGGGTATCCGTATGCTCAATATGTCGGCTAATATGTCTATGGATGAAGAGGAAGAAGAATTAACGGCCAAGGAAATATTCTTTACGGGATTATTTGCCTTTGTTCTTGCCATTATCTTATTTATAGCCCTTCCTACTGCTATAGTGCATTTTACAAGCCAGTTTCTAGGGGGAGTTGTAGCCCAAAATATAGTAGAAGGTATTATCAGGATTTCTTTTTTCCTATTGTATGTTTATTTTATTTCTAAAATGGAAGAAATTGATCGGGTATTTATGTACCATGGGGCAGAGCACAAGTCTATTTTCACTTATGAGGCTGGAGAGGAATTAACCGTAGAAAATGCCCGTAAACATAGCACTTTACACCCTCGGTGTGGTACTAGCTTTTTATTAATAGTTATGGTTATTTCTATCTTCGTTTTTACCTTATTAGGTGAGGGTACCTTATTTTATCGAGTTTGGTCGAGGCTAATTGTTTTACCCATTGTAGCTGGGCTAGGCTATGAATTTATAAAATTTTCGGGGAAATGGTATGGTCATAAATGGGCTAATTTCATAATGGCTCCAGGCCTAACCTTGCAAAAGCTTACAACTCGGGAACCAGATGATAGCCAATTAGAAGTGGCAATAACTGCACTTAAGGCTGTTTTAGTGCCCAAGCAGGTAAAAGAAGAAGATAAGGAAATTGAGGATATATGGTCTGGGGCTGCTATAGAAAGAAGTTAGGAGGAATAGTACTTGTTGCAGAGGTTAGACAATTTAATAGAGAGATATGATGAATTAAATCATCTTTTAAGTCAGCCCGAAATTATTGCTGATCAAAATAAATATCAAGAGTATGCTAAGGCTCATGCTAGTTTGACGGATATAGTAACGATTTATCAGGAGTATAAGTCAGTTATAAAACAAATAGAAGATAGCCACGAAATGCTAGCCAGTGAGGATGATGAAGAATTCCGCCAAATGTTCCATGAGGAATTGGAAGATTTGGAAGGTCGCAAGGTCGAGTTAGATGAAAAATTAAAAATACTACTGCTCCCCAAGGACCCCAATGATGAGAAAAATGTCATCATGGAAATAAGGGCAGGTACAGGCGGTGATGAAGCTGCCTTGTTCGCTGCTGATTTGTTCCGCATGTATACTAGATTTGCGGAAGAACAAGGCTGGAAAATAGATTTAATGGATTCTAACTATACTGATATTGGGGGCATAAAAGAGATTATATTCGTAGTTGAAGGCCATGGGGCTTACAGCCAACTAAAATATGAATCTGGTGTACATCGGGTTCAGCGCATACCCTCGACTGAATCAGGAGGTAGAATTCATACTTCTGCTGCAACGGTAGCGGTTTTGCCTGAAGCTGAAGAAGTGGAAGTTGACATAGACCAAAACGAATTGAGAGTAGATGTCTATTGCTCTAGTGGACCAGGGGGTCAATCGGTTAATACCACCCAATCTGCAGTCAGGATTACCCATGTGCCTACTGGTTTAGTTGTAACTTGCCAAGATGAAAAGTCCCAACACAAGAATAAAGCTAAGGCCTTAAGGGTCCTAAGGGCTAGATTAAAAGAACTTTTAGAAGAGGAACATAATGCTGAAATAGCAGGGGAACGTAAGAGTCAGGTAGGCTCGGGGGATCGAAGTGAGCGTATTCGGACCTATAATTTCCCCCAAGGCAGGGTTAGCGACCATAGGATTAATCTTACTTTACACAAGTTAGATGCGATTATGGAAGGGCAATTAGAAGAGATTTTAGAAGCATTAATAACTTATGATCAAGCTGAACGCTTGAAACAGGTGGAGTAAAAGTGCCAAGATTATGGAAAATCAGTGATTTACTTAGTTGGACCACAAACTATTTTAATCAAAAAGGTATAGATTCTCCTCGTTTGGAGGCGGAAGTTTTATTGGCCCGGGTTCTAAGTAGAGACCGGGTCTATTTGTATGCAAATTTTGACCAGCCAGTAGGAAGCGTAGAAAGGGAAAGGTTTAGAGAATTTATACAAAGACGGCTTGCTGGAGAACCATCTGCCTATATTGTGGGCTATAAAGAATTTATGTCCTTAAATTTTAAAGTAAATTCTTCTGTTTTAATACCTCGGCCAGATACGGAAGTATTAGTCGAGAGCGTTGTCGAAGTAGCCCCTCAATCCAAAGGAATTAAAATATGTGATGTAGGTACTGGGGCTGGTACTATTGCGGTAAGTCTAGCCTACTATTTGCCTAATGCCATTATCTACGCTACCGATATATCTAAGGAGGCCCTAGCCATAGCTAAAGAAAATGCCCTTAACAATGGGGTTGAAGTTAACTTTAGCCAAGGTGATTTATTACGGCCCGTGCAAGAGGCAGGGGAATTTGAGATTATTACGGCTAATCTACCTTATATAGCTGCTGAGGAATATGAGGGTTTGGATATTGAAGTAAGAGACTTCGAACCTAAAATGGCATTATTGGCCGAGGGTGATGGTCTAGATTTATATCGCCAGTTAATTCCAGCTGCCCTGAATTTATTAAGCGATGGAGGCTTCCTATTTTTTGAGATAAGCAGTGGGCAGGGAAAAAGTGCCCTTGAACTGGCCAAGGAATATTTTGCAGAGGCTGAACTGAGACAAGACTATGCTGGCCGAGATAGGTTGATAAAAGCACGGAAGGGGCAGTAAGCTGGACACTCTATATTTACAGACAGATGCTATAAAGCCAAATATAAGCTTGTTGCAAAAGGCAGCCAACCTATTAATGGAGGGCAAGTTAGTGGCCTTTCCTACAGAAACGGTCTATGGTTTGGGAGCTGTAATTTCTAATGATAAAGCTCTGAGGGAGATTTTTAAGATTAAGAGTAGACCTTTGACTAATCCTTTGTTAGTTCATATTGGCAATCTGTCTCAAATTGAACAAATAGCTGTAAAGATTCCTGATAGTGCGGTTAAACTAATGGAGGAATTTTGGCCTGGTCCCCTTTCGCTGATTTTATCCAAACACCCCAATATTTCGCCTCTTATTACTGGAAATACTGGTAAAGTGGGCTTAAGAATGCCTGCCCATCAGGTGGCTTTAAAATTGATAAATTTATCGGGACCACTTGCGGCTACTAGTGCTAATATATCTAGCCGACCCAGCCCCACTGAGGCTAAACACGTTTTAGATGACTTAGCGGGGAAAATTGCAGCTCTAATAGATGCTGGACCAACAGGACTGGGGATTGAATCCACGATTATTGATTTGAGTGACACCAGCCCTAAAATTTTGCGTTTAGGGGGAATTTTAGTAGAGGAGATTGAGGAAACTATAGGTGTTAGGCTCCCGATAGTGGACAAGGCTCCTAGTGACACTTATATAAGCCAGGTTGAAATTGTCTTGAGTGAAGATACCTATAATTTTGAAGAAAAGATAAGGAATTATTTGCGCGAAAACAAGAAAGTTGGAATTGTTCATAATAACTACTTTTCCAAACATATAGTTAGTAAGATAGATAAGGTATATGAGTTAAATATTAGTTACCCTAGTGGAGAATTTTTCGCACTGCTGCGAGACGCTAAGGAAAATGGCTTAGATGTCTTGATATTTGCTCCATTTCCACCTGATTTAAAAGGGGTTAATAGGGCTTTGTTAGATAGGATTTATAGGGCTGCGAATGGTGAGGCCTAGGGAATATGTTGGACGTAAAAGGTTAAAGGTGTGTCAACACCCTGTCACCATGACAAGGCTTTTTAAAAGAGTGAGGGTAAAGTATTTTAAGGGAGTCAGAATATGCTGGAGAATTTGACCACTATTATAGTAGTTGCCATTGTATTAGGGGTGGATGCTTTTTCCCTAGCCCTTGGTCTAGGATTAAACGGGGTTAGGCGAAGATATGAGTTAAAGCTTATAATAATTATAATGGTTTTACATATTGCTTTGCCATTGCTTGGGTTGAGCCTAGGGATGGCCGTGGGCAATTTTTTGGGGATTTGGGCAGCCCGCTTTGGTGCTCTAGTCCTATTCCTAATTGGCTTAAACTTTATATACCAGGGCTACAAGGATAGTAGAACAGAGATTTATCCCTTTAAGGCGGGCCATGACATTTTGGCCTCAATACAACCTATGAATGATGAAAGTTTTAAAACTCTGCTTTTGCTAGGTTTTTCTGTTAGTATAGATGCATTGACAGTAGGTTTTAGTTTAGGCACATTTAGGATGCCTGTAATTATAACTATAGCTATAATAGGAACTGTGGCCGGATTTATGACTTTGCTAGGTTTTATAGGTGGACGCTTGTTTAGTCGCGCAGTGGGGAGTTATGCCCAAATGGTTGGGGGCGCCATATTACTTATCTTAGCGGTTAAATTAGTTTTGTAAGGGGGGTATCCTAATGTTTAACATATTATTAATCTGTACAGGTAATACCTGCCGAAGTCCTATGGCCCAAGCTTTACTGGCAGATATCTGGCAAAAGGGGCCTAGAAAAAAGCAACTTAACTTAATATCTGCGGGGGTATTTACCTTTGATGATATGCCTGCAAGTGCAGAAGCTATCCAGGTAATGCAGGAATCTAATATTGATATAAGTGGACATAGATCTAAACAAGTTACCGAGGAACTGCTTGCAAGTGCTGACCTTATATTGACCATGACTGAATCTCACCGCCAAAGGATCTTAGAGATGTTTCCCGAGTATGCAGCAGTGATACATACGATTACAGCTTATATAGGGCATGATGATGAAGTCGCAGATCCTTTTGGACGCGGCTTGGCTGCCTACTATGATACATTGGAACAGCTAGAAGCTATTATGGATCAATTGGTGGATAAGCTAGAAGATGAGATGTAGGAAGCAAGACATAAGGTGCTAGGAGTGGGGGATATTTTAATCTAGAAGATATTTGCAATAATTATTTATTATCGAGGTGAGTTTTTTTGAAAATAGCCATAGGTAGTGACCACGCTGGGGTGGCTTTAAAAGAGGAAATAATAGCAATGCTAACTGAAGCGGGTTATGAAATCGTAAATTGCGGAACCAACAGCTTAGAATCTGTAGATTACCCAGACATAGCAGAAAAAGTAGCCCATGAAGTCCTAAGTCAAAAGATACTCGGGATAATCATTTGCGGTACTGGAATCGGGATATCTATAGCAGCTAATAAAATTATAGGAATTAGGGCAGCCTTATGTCAGAATATATTTACAGCTAGATTGGCCAGAGAACATAATGATGCGAATATTTTAGCCATAGGGGCTAGGGTGACTGGTCCTGGCTTAGCCTTGGAAATAGTAAATACTTTTTTAAAAACAGATTTTGCAGCAGGGAGACACCACAAAAGAGTCGAAAAAATAAAAGGTATAGAATCTAATCAGGGAAGGGGTAAGTAATTTATGGACTATGTAGAAAGATATGTTGGTCAGGTAGATCCCGAAATAGCCCAAGCACTTTGGGATGAAGAAGTAAGACAGAATAATATGTTAGAGCTAATCGCTTCGGAAAACTTTGTCTCTAGGGCAGTAATGGCTGCTCAAGGGTCTGTCTTTACCAATAAGTATGCCGAGGGCTATCCTGGTAAAAGATATTATGGTGGCTGTGAGTATGTTGATGTGGCTGAAAATATTGCCCGAGATAGGGTTAAAGCTTTATTTGGTGGAGACCATGCCAATGTTCAGCCTCATTCGGGTGCCCAGGCGAATACGGCTGTTTATTTTGCTACAGTAAAACCAGGCGATACCATCATGGGCATGAATTTAAGCCATGGTGGTCACTTAACCCATGGAAGTAAAGTAAACTTTTCTGGGGTTTATTACAATTTCATAGATTATGGTGTTTTGGCAGAAACAGAAACTATAGATTATGAAGAGGTATATGAGAAGGCTTTGGAGCATCGTCCTCGCATGATAGTAGCTGGCGCCAGTGCATATCCAAGGGTAATTGATTTTAAACGCTTTCGAGAAATAGCGGATGAAATAGGTGCTTATTTATTTGTAGATATGGCTCATATTGCAGGTTTGGTTGCTGCGGGCTTACACCCTAATCCTGTACCATACGCAGATTTCGTAACTTCAACTACACATAAAACATTAAGGGGCCCCCGAGGTGGTATAATAATATGTAAAGAGGAATGGGCAGGTAAAATAGATAAAGCTATTTTCCCTGGTATCCAGGGTGGGCCTTTGATGCATGTTATTGCTGCCAAGGCGGTATGTTTTAAAGAGGCCCTATCGGAAGATTTTAAGCAATACCAGAAAAACATCGTGGCAAATGCAAAAGCCTTGGCTAGTGCCCTGATTGATAATGGGTTAAGGCTAGTATCTAATGGGACTGACAATCATTTATTATTAGTTGATGTTAGACCTAAAGGATTAACCGGGCAAGAAGCGGAGGATATTCTGGAAACGGTCAATATCACAGTAAATAAAAATACCATTCCTTTTGATCCAGAACGACCTACGGTTACTAGTGGGATTAGAATAGGTACTCCTGCCTTAACTACTAGGGGCTTTACAAGTGAGGATATGCAGGAAGTAGCTCAAGCTATAGCAATTGCTCTAGATAACCCTCAGCAAGAAAATCAATTACAAGCTGCTAGGGAAGTAGTGGAGAAATTATGCCTTAAATACCCTTTGTATGATGTAGGGGGCTAAAGGGGTAGAAAAATGATTAAATCCAGACCCGATTGGGAAGAATATTTTTTGCAATTGGCAGGCTTGGTCGCTAGCCGCTCTACTTGCCTGCGTAGACAAGTAGGGGCAGTTTTAGTGCGTGATGATCGGATTATTTCGACTGGATACAATGGTGCACCACGTGGCCTAAGGCATTGTTTGGAAATAGGCTGTTTAAGGGAAAAAGAAGGTATCCCTTCGGGGCAACGTTATGAACTTTGCCGAGGAGTACATGCCGAGCAAAACGCTATAATTAATGCGGCCTTTTATGGAGTAGCTACAGAAGGTTCTGTATTATATTGTACAAATCAACCTTGTCTTATATGTGCCAGAATGATTATAAATGCAGGAATAATTAAAGTTGTTCACCAGGGTAATTTTGATGATAGGCTGGCTTTGGAATTTCTGGAGGAAGCAGAGATTGAATTAGTCTATATAGCCAAGGATTAGTTTGTCAACAAGATAAGGGGAGTTTTTATGCAGCTTAAGACTTTATCATTGCCCAAACTTAATAGGCTTAGTCCAACTTTAGAATCGACTACATTAAAACTTATGGAAGAA
This sequence comes from uncultured Syntrophomonadaceae bacterium, assembly GCA_964514235.1. Lineage (GTDB taxonomy): Bacteria > Bacillota > Syntrophomonadia > Syntrophomonadales > Syntrophomonadaceae > JAAYRQ01. The sequence goes on from CAZEPV010000007.1 coordinate 67,571, forward strand.
GCAGGAGAACTGGCTCAGGTTATCGGCAAATTTCGCGGATTAAGCGGGGAAGATATGGTAATGGATGAGGAAAAAGTGGTCCAAGAAATAGCTAGGGAACTCCTAGATGTAGCGCAAACGGCGGTTACAATGATGTTCGTTATGGAGGAACAATATGGAGTTAATCTTGACTTGATCTTGCAAGAACATTGCGCAAAATTGAAAAGGAAAGGCTATCTTACTACAACTTCCACTTAATATATGGATTATAATGAAGCTATAGGTATGAAAGCGTGTTCCAAGAGCTATTCAAAGCTAAAAACATGGCAAAAGCAAGAATAGTGGCGCAATTCCCAACATTTAATCTGTAAAAATTTAAATATTCAAAAAAGGATTTTGTACCTATATGACGAATACGAAATACGGGGAATGATTTTCAACAAAATTATATTAAAAATATAAGGCGTGAAAAAATGACACAGCAAAACAAGAATGAAAAACATTGGGCAAAAGCATTAAGTGATGCAATCAATCTAGTCACTACTATTGCCGCTGCTGTAGCGCTATGTGGCATCGGTGGTTGGTGGCTTGATGGTAAATTTGGCACTGACCCATGGTTGACGGTTATCGGAGTTTTGCTGGGAGTTGCTACTGGATTCAAAGCTATGTGGGATAAGACCATAGCTGATGATAAGCGTCGTCAAAAAAACGCTGACGAATAATTATTACTGTAATCATTCAAGGTTATGGGGAGTAACCTTGATTATGATTTTTATTTGGTAGAAGGAACCAAAGAACGATAAATATCATTAGAAGGGGGGGAAAAAAATGATATTTGGTATGCTGGATGGTGACCTTTTTTCTCTTGGTCCTATTCTCGTTGATCACTTAGTTGTAACTGAATGGGTAATTATTGCTATACTGGGCATTATTGCTTTTATGGCCACTAGGAATATGCAAGTAGTTCCGCGCGGCTTACAGAATGCTTTTGAAGCTATAATAGTCTGGACTTACGATTTTTTCACACAACTTATGGACAAAGAACACGTGGCTAAAAAGTGGGCTCCACTGCTGTCGTGTTTTTTCTTATTCATAATTATCAGTAACTACAGTGGTCTAATTCCAGGTGCCGGAAATATTTCGGGTTTTCAACCACCTACGAGTAACTGGAACGTTACCATGACCCTCGCACTTATCACTTTCTTTTCTGTTCATGTGGCTGGATTCTCAGAAAAAAAATTAGGATATTTCGGTAACTTCGTTAGTCCTAGTCCTTTAATGTTACCACTAAACATAATTGAAGAGATTGCTCATCCATTATCCCTCACCGTCCGTTTATTCGGGAATATTTTTGGTGAAGAAATGGTCATAGCTTTCCTATTATTCTTAGCCCCATTTATTGTTCCATCATTAATTATGGGTCTAAGTCTATTGTTAGGCGGTATCCAGGCGATAGTATTTACTATCTTGTCAGCTAGTTATATAGCTGCAGCAACAGGCGAGAGTCATTAAATGGCTATATATTTATTACTGAATAAGGTATTAGTATGAAAGGAGGGGAAAAAATGGCCGTAGCATTAGGTGCTGGTCTAGCTGTATCAATTGCTGGTATTGGTGGAGGTATTGGAATGGGTCTTGCTGGCGGTAAAGCTTTTGAAGCTATCGCTAGACAACCAGAAGTCGGGGGAGATGTAAGAACTCTTCTATTTGTTACCCTAGCTTTTATTGAAACTCTATCAATTTATGGGTTATTGATTGCATTCATGCTAGTAGGTAAAATATCCTAGATTTTGGAATACCCGGGTTTAAAAATTGTGGGCGATTAGGTGATAGAATGTCAATTAATATTAATACCTATCGCCCCAAAAACTAATAGGTTTAAGATTGGAGGTAGCACATCCGTGAAAAGGAACAAAGGGTTTTATTTGTCAGTTCTCCTTTTGACCATGGTAATGCTAATGGGATTTGCAACCTTCTGCATGGCATCAGGAGCCACTGCTAATCCATCACCTGCTGGTGGAACACCCGAATTCGGGAACATTTATGTAATCGGCTGGACAGTAGTTAACTTTTTTATTCTACTAGCTATATTATATAAATTTGCTTTTGGTCCAATTAATGCCATGTTAGAACAGCGTACCAATACAATCGAAAGCTCCTTGAAACACGCGGAAGAAGTTAAGACAGAAGTAGAGCAAATGAAATTAGAAACTCAAGCTAACTTAACTAGTTCCCGTAAGGAAGCACAAGAGATTGTAGCTCGTGCAACTAAGGCTGCCGAGGATGCAAAGACTGAAATTCTTACTAAGGCACAAAGTGAAGCTACAAATATCAAAGATAAGGCTACTGCTGAGATAGAAGCAGCTACTGAACAAGCTAAAGCTGAATTAAAGGACACTGCAGCTAATTTAGCTATTCTAGCAGCTGAACAAGTTTTAGCTAGAGCTATTACCGAGGATGACCATAAAAAGATGGTGCAGGAATTCGTAAATGAGGCGGGCGATTTATTATGTTAAATAAGACAGTCGCTATGCGATATGCAGAAGCTTTTTTTAGCATCGCCCAAGATAACAATAAAATAGATGAATATCAACAAGAACTGGAATTAATCATTAAGAATATAGAAGAAATTGAAAACTTAAAAGCTTATTTAGGACATTTGATTATTCCAGCTAAGGAGAAAAAAGAACTTATTAGCAAGATATTTGCTAATGAAGTCTCACAAGTAGTCCTGAATTTCTTGATGATAATCATCGACAAAAGACGTGAGGTATATTTAGATTCAATCGTCGAGGAATATAAGGAATTAGCTGATATTTCTAGAAACATTGCTAAGGCTGATCTCATTTCAGCTCAGGAAGTACCAGCAAACGAAGTTAAAGTTTTGGCGGAAAAACTATCAACCTCAACAGGCAAAACGGTACAACTCAAGCAAATTATCGACCCCTCGCTCATAGGGGGAGTAAAGATAAGGATTGGGGACCAGATAATAGATGGTACTGTGGCCAAGAAACTGGAAATGCTTAAAACACAATTATTGCAAACGAAAATTAGTTAATCATTGATAGGGGTGAGCACATAAATGAGTATTAGGCCTGAAGAGATTAGCGCAATACTAAAAGAACAGATTGAGCGCTACCAATCCGAGGTCGAGGTCAGCAATGTGGGCTCTGTTATATATCTCGGTGACGGTATTGCACGGGTTTACGGATTACAGGGCGCCATGGCTGGAGAATTGTTGGAATTTACTGGTGGAACTGTTGGAATGGTCTTGAACTTGGAAGAAGATAACGTTGGAGCAGTTCTCCTAGGTGAATATTCGCATATTAAGGAAGGCGATGTAGTTAAAGCTACTGGTAGAATAATGGAAGTTCCTACTGGCAGGGCTATGCTAGGTAGGGTAGTTAATGCTTTGGGACAACCTATAGATGGAAAGGGACCAATCAACACCGATACTTTTAGGGCAATTGAACGTGTTGCACCTGGGGTTGTAACCCGTTCACCTGTTGACACACCAATGCAAACAGGATTAAAAGCTATCGACTCTATGGTTCCAATCGGTAGGGGACAGCGTGAATTGATTATCGGTGACCGTCAAACTGGTAAAACCGCTATTGCTGTTGATGCCATCATAAATCAAAGGGAAAAGAAAGATATGATTTGTATATATGTTGGCATAGGACAAAAACAATCTACAATAGCTGCAATAAACGCCAAATTAGAGGAAATGGGTGCTATGGATTATACAATTATAATAGCAGCTACCGCCTCAGAGCCTGCCCCATTGCTATATATAGCTCCTTATGCTGGTGTTGCAATGGCAGAGGAATTTATGGAAAGTGAACAGATTGATGTTTTAATTGTTTATGATGACCTTTCTAAGCACGCGGTAGCCTACCGTGAAATGTCGCTATTACTTCGTCGTCCTCCTGGACGGGAAGCATACCCAGGGGATGTTTTCTATTTACACTCTAGGTTATTAGAAAGAGCATGTAAGCTAAATGATGCCCATGGTGGTGGCTCAATAACAGCACTACCCATAATCGAAACTCAAGCCGGGGACGTTTCAGCTTACATTCCTACTAATGTTATATCTATAACAGATGGACAGATATATCTAGAAACAGACCTTTTTTATGCAGGCCAAAGACCAGCGATAAACGCGGGACTATCGGTTAGTAGGGTTGGTGGAGCAGCCCAAACTTCAGCAATGAAATCTGTTGCTGGACAGTTACGTTTGGACCTAGCTCAGTATCGTGAACTAGCAGCTTTTGCCCAGTTCGGTTCGGATTTAGATAGGGCCACACTTGCTAGGTTAACCAGAGGGGAAAGAGTAACTGAAGTTTTGAAACAAGGACAATATCAACCTATGCTTGTTGAAGAGCAGGTAATAGTAATATATGCAGGTGTTAATGGATTCTTAGATGATCTGCCCAATGAAAAAGTGGGTGAATTCGAAGTAGATTATTTGAAGTTTATGCGTAGTACCCATGATGACATTCTGAGTGCCATCAAAGATGGTGCTAAAATGGATGACGCCTTAGAGCAAAAACTAAATGATGCAATAAATGAATTCAAATCCACTTTTGCAGTTTAGGTGGTGAAGATTTATGGCAGGAGCAGGTGTAAGAGATTTTAAGCGTAGAATACGCAGTGTATCGAATACTCAGCAGATTACTAAAGCTATGGAAATGGTGGCAGCAGCTAAGTTACGCCGTGCCCAAGAAAGTGCTGAAGCAGCCAGACCATATACGGAAACCTTACAAGATACATTAACTAGATTAGCTGCAGTAGCTTATGATGTGAGACATCCACTACTGGATAAAAGGGAAGAAATCCGTAAAGTTGGGTACGTAGTTGTGACTGCTGATCGGGGACTTTGCGGAGCCTATAATAGTAATATTATACGGTTAGCTAATGATGCAATTGCTGAGGATACTAGAGAGATAGAAAATGGCATAATAACAGTTGGCCGCAAAGGTAGAGACTTTTTCCGTAAACGTGGTGGAGTTGATGCTGAATTTGTCGGGTTAGGAGATAATATTAGTTATACAGATGCCAGGGAAATCGGAAATTACATTATTAACGCATATGAAAACCATGAATTAGATGAAGTTTATTTAGTATATGCCCGATTCATAAATGTTATACGGCAAGTTCCGACTGTAACTAGGCTTTTACCCATAGAACCAACCGATGAAGAAGAGAAAACTGAAGAACATTATGTCGATTATATTTATGAGCCTAGTGCTGAAGAAATTTTGATGTCGGTATTACCCAGATATATTGGTAGCCAAGTTTACAGTGCAATGTTAGAAGGTAAAGCAAGTGAACATGGAGCAAGAATGACAGCCATGGGTAATGCAACTGAAAATGCTGGGGAAATTATTGATAATCTAACTTTAGAAATGAATAAGGTTAGACAAGCGGCTATTACTGATGAGATTTTAGATATTGTTGGTGGTGCCGAAGCTCTTAAAAAAGGAGGAAAGTAGAGAATGGCGAATGTAACATATGGCGAGGTAACCCAGGTTATCGGTGCGGTTGTTGATATTCGATTTAAACCTGGAGAGTTACCTGATCTAATGAACGCTATTACCATAACTTCTGATATTCAAGACAGAAAAGCTGAAGCAGACATAAATGTTACTCTCGAAGCTATGCAACTACTTGGAAATGATACAGTTAGATGTGTTGCATTAAGTCCAACTGATGGACTAGTTAGAGGGATGAAGGCTACGAATACAGCGGCATCAATTAGGGTGCCAGTTGGTGACGAATGTTTAGGTAGATTATTAAACGTACTTGGGGAACCCATAGATGAAAAAGGGCCAGTGAATTCTAAAGAAACTTGGGAAATCCATCGTCAACCACCCGAATTAATTGACCAAATGCCAGCTGACGAAATGCTGGAAACAGGTATTAAAGTTACTGATTTAATTTGCCCCTATGCTAGAGGTGGGAAAATTGGGCTTTTCGGGGGTGCAGGTGTAGGAAAGACTGTTATCATTATGGAGCTTATTCGGAATATAGCCTATGAGCATGGTGGATATTCAGTCTTTACCGGAGTTGGGGAACGTACTCGTGAAGGAAATGACTTATGGGAAGAAATGACGGAATCTGGTGTTCTAGATAAGTGTGCTTTAATTTTTGGACAAATGAACGAACCACCTGGAGCTCGCTTACGGGTAGGATTAACTGGGCTAACCGTGGCAGAATATTTCCGTGATGTCGGTGGGCAGGACGTACTATTATTTATTGACAATATATTTAGGTTTGCCCAAGCTGGTAACGAAGTTTCCGCACTATTAGGACGTATGCCATCAGCGGTTGGTTATCAGCCCACATTGGCAACGGATATGGGGCTACTCCAAGAGCGTATTACTACTACACGTAAAGGGTCTATAACTTCTGCACAAGCGGTTTATGTACCAGCTGATGACTTGACTGACCCTGCACCAGCAACTACCTTTGCTCACTTGGATGCTACTACAGTTCTTTCACGTGGTATTGCTGAACTGGGTATTTACCCCGCGGTTGACCCATTAGATTCAACTGCTAGAATATTAGACCCACAAAATATTGGGGAAAAACATTATAATACTGCACGCGGTGTTCAACAACTACTCCAAAGATATAAAGAATTGCAAGATATTATTGCAATATTGGGTATGGATGAGTTGAGTGATGAAGACAAAATTATCGTTTCTAGAGCTAGAAAAATTCAAAGATTCTTATCTCAGCCTTTCCACGTTGCAGAACAATTTACTGGGAATGCGGGTATTTATGTACCAGTAAATGAGACTGTAGATTCATTTGCACAAGTCTTGGAAGGTAGATTTGATAACTTGCCTGAAGAAGCATTCTTAATGGTTGGAAATATTGATACCGCTGTTGCCAAAGCTAAAAGACTGGAGGCATAACTATGGCAGACAACACCTACTTGCTGGAAGTAATAACCCCTGAACAAATCCTTTTTAGGGATGAAGTTCAGTTTATGGTTGCTCCTTCTTCAGAGGGTGAACTAGGTGTAATGCGTAATCACGCACCACTAGCCGCAGCGCTTAAAATAGGTGTACTCCGTTTCGAAGATGCTAGTGGCAACCAGAGGCGTATGGCTCTAAGTGGGGGCTTTATAGAAGTAATAGATAATACTGCTAGGGTTCTGGCTGAGACCGCGGAAGTAGGGGAAGAAATTGATGTTCTAAGAGCTAAAGCATCTCTAGAACGGGCAGAACGCCGCTTAACTCAGCGCGATGAAGAGCTAAATTATGTAAGAGCACAAATGTCGCTACAAAGGGCTATTGCAAGAATAAAGGCAGCAAATGCCGATTAATTTAATATTAAAAAGCCGGAAGTAATCTTAACTTCCGGCTTTTTAAAATGTTATAATAATAACATGTGGAATTAACAAGCGGGGGAGTCAGCGGGGTAATAATTCATGGAAAACATGTTAAAAACACTTATTATAGTAACTTTAATTTTCTATTTGCTGAAAGGGCTTATCTATTTAATCTTATGGCAAATGACATATAAAGTCCAAGAAAAGGCTTTGGCTGCTAAAGCTAAAGCTAAGAAGGAGAAAAAAGTTGAGAAAGAAACCTGGAATGAAGGGGAGTAAAGAAGAATATGATATAGAAGAACCTTAAGTGGGTGGAGGTATTAAAAATGAAAACTGCATTTTTAATTTTGATAGGTTCCGTTTTAATTGTTGGTATTGTCTTTGGAATCCTGATTTGGAGACAAACAATTAAATTCGAAAAAAAGGCATTTGCAGCGAAAATGAGCTTAGATAAAGAAATAGAAGAATTAGGGCTCTTGGAAGAAAGTAAAACTCCAATTGACGAATTTATTGATAAGGAATAAAAGGCTGGTAAATTAAATTTTACCAGCCTTTTATAATTCTTATAATTTGAATGTATGTATTTGGTTTAATGTATGGCTTAATTTTCTTCTAAAAGCCATCACTTTAATTTCTGCAGGAAAGTGGCAATCTATTGGTGATCTTATATCCTTCCTACAGCCCCATATTAAAAAACCCCCCTCAAAAAATCAAAAAATACCCATAATTTATTATAAACCAATAAAAACAAGGCAAGAATTAATTTAGGGAGGGGAAAATTAATGAGAAAGAGCCTCATATATATAGCCTTTTTTATTACTTTATGTATTTTATGTAATTTCAGCCTTGATTATACAATTGGAAAACAATTAGAAAAAAGGTCTCCATATTACCTAGCTTTTGCATCTATCGGTGTAAATTCCTTGGAATGTAGTCTTGATTGTTGGGCAAAAATAAAGACAACTTCAACTGAAAAAGAATTAGAATTTTATTTATCCGAATTGCTTAAATATCTTAATTTACCTAATGAAGCAGATAGTTTTAGGTTAGAAACTAATCAAAATTCTACAATTTTGCACCATGAAATTATCTCGCCAGACAATGAATACTTGTTTCTATTAGAATCAGATACCAGAACTAAAGAAACCTATTTTATTATTAGCTTTATTGCAAATGAAGAAGCAAATATTAAAGGAATAGTAGAAAAATTAAATAGAATCATGGGTATAAAGTGGTCTCATTACTATAAATATGCGGGTTCTTTGACAATGCCCTTGGAAATGGAAGGTGCTGCACAATTAATTAATGTAATGGAAAAGAATCTCGATATTCAAGATCTGGAGAATTTCTCTGGTCATAAAACTTGTACTTGTACAGGCTATAGTAAAAGATTATCTGATTTTGCCCCTAGCATGGTAATTGATGGGAAAGAAGTAAATGTGCAAATAGCTATACAAATAGATGAAGATGCAGGAAAAACTAATATTATAGTAGGTTCGCCTTTAATTTTAGGTGAATTCTAAGGGGGGTGAATTGTACGGAATGGAAATAAGGGTTAGTGGGCCAGTTAGGCTGAAAGGGGAAGTTGAAGTCAGTTCCTCAAAAAATGCTATTTTACCTATTCTAGCTGCCTCGCTTTTATCTGAAGAGGAAGTAATTATTAATAAGGTGCCCAACATCAAAGATGTGCAAGTGATATTACAGTTATTCAAAGCAATGGGGGTTAACGTTAGGAGTGAGGCAGATAAAATTCATATCAAGGGCTTACCCCAATATCATGCTCCCCCGTATGATTTAGTTAGACAAATAAGGGCCTCATTTCTAGTAATGGGTCCACTTCTAGCTAGGTTAGGGGAAGTAAATGTATCATTGCCAGGGGGATGTGCCATAGGGACCAGACCAATTGATTTGCACTTAAAAGGTTTTGAGGCACTAGGGGCAGGTATAGGATTGCATGGTGGTGAAATAGTGGCAGAGGCTAGGAAACTATACGGGAATCATATTTATTTAGATTTTCCAAGTGTAGGGGCTACGGAGAATTTAATGATGGCAGCAGTCTTAGCCCATGGTACAAGTTATATTGAAAATGCGGCTTTGGAACCCGAAGTAGTTGATTTGGCAAACTTTATAAATCAAATGGGTGGAAAAGTTTACGGTGCTGGTACTAATGTAATTAAAATCGAAGGTGTGGAAGAATTACATGGGCTTGATTATACCCCGATTGCGGATCGCATAGAAGCTGGGACTTATATGGTAGCTGCAGCTGCGACAGGCGGCAATGTCTTAATCAAGAATGTTATACCAGAACATATCAAAGCCATTACAGCAAAACTAACTGAAACTGGCGCCACAGTGGAAGAATTGGATGATAGTGTTATAGTAAAAAGGGATAGGCCTATAAAACCAGTCTATATTAAGACTCTACCCTATCCAGGGTTTCCTACCGACATGCAGGCGCAATTTATGGCCTATTTAAGTTGTGCTGATGGCAGTAGTGTAATTACAGAATCGGTTTTTGAAAATAGATTTATGCATGTCTCAGAATTATTAAGGATGGGGGCCCAGATTAAAACAGAAGGGCGTACTGCCATAATCAAAGGAATTCCTGAACTTACTAACGCTAATGTTAAAGCCTCAGATTTAAGGGCTGGTGCAGCCTTAATCATTGCTGCTATGGTCGCGAGGGGTGATACAACTATCAGCAATAGTGAGCATATATATAGGGGTTATGAAAATATAATAGAAAAACTAAGAAATCTTGGGGCAATCATTACTTAAATATCATAGCAATGATTGTCCTACCTATTCCTTATCATAAAAAGATTTTAAGTATCTATTTTAAAAATTTGTATTTGGCTATAATAGTATTTCAGTATTTCTTTATAGTCCTTTCCTTCTTGGGCTAGGCCATTGGCTCCACATTGGCACAAGCCCACCCCGTGTCCATAACCACAAGTTGTAACAATTAATTCATCTCTATCTAAAAATATATTTTTAATCCAGCTAGAAGGCAGATTAAGTATGCCCCTTATTTTTATGGTGCTAATCTTATAGTCTCCAATACTTACTTCTTTGGAGCGGCCAGATTTGTTTTTGCTTATAATAATTTTTTGCTTTGGGGTAAGATTGACTTGGCCTATACTGGAGAAGTCCTGGTAAGAGAATACTTGCCTAGTTTCATAATACTTGGATGCCTTACAATAGGGGCAAGATTTTGATTGTAGGTAGGCTAGCTCATTACCCCAGGTTTCCTCAGCACTAGCTGTCCGCCCCCCACAAGTGGAATGGTATAAAGCATCAATAGGCATACCAGCATATAGCATGATTACCCCTTTTGTATCGGTTACTGCCTTTTTTACTTTGTTATATAATTTTTTGCTTTGATAAGGATGTCTTTCATAAAATTCATTTTCCGTAATATAGGCTTGGCAAGAATTTATATCATCAGATAAGTCAGCTTTTTTAGGATAGGGGTGCCCATCAATTATTTTTTTAATGGCATAAGTCCTGGCACATACGGCTTGTGCCTTGAGAGCCTCTATCTCGAAACTAGACGGCATTTCCGCAGCCACACATCCTACTAGATAATCCTCGAGATCCAGCTTAATTACCCTATTTTCACCACTTAAAAATAGGCTGACTTGAGCTTGTCCAATCGGTTTAGCTCTATGACAGCTCTTGACCCCTAATAGGATTAAAATAAAAATAAGCCCTAGGCTAAGTAAAATAAAAATTTGCTTTTTCTTCATAATGTAATATATAGAACAGAAGAGTAAGATATTACATTTGATTTTATGCTAATATTATAAAAGCCATCAAACTACTAGGAGGACTTATGTTTAGACATTTTAAATTAATCGGAATCATTTTTTTAATAACTATATTGTTTTTTAACCCTAACAATCATTATTGGGGTCAGGATAGGGATATGGTGGAATCAGAAGAATTAACTTACATAGCCCGAGACTATAGCTTAGTTTTACCCTCGGGTTATACTGAAATAGACACATCCTATATGGATTTGGTGCCGAGCTTTACTAATGGACAATCTGTAATTAAGATATTTGTCCAACCTTTAAGTGGAAGTCTAAGTTTTACATCTTATGTAAGTTACGGCAACTTGTCAGCCCAAAAGGGTAGGGCTAATTTTAAAATAGTTAATGAGGATAGCGGATATACAGGTGAATGTTTTTATAAATTGGTGGAGTATTATCGCCCTCTTATAAAAAATAGGGCTAATGATATGAATTTTTACCAAGAAATACACTTGCATGATAAAAGTAAAAACAAAGTAATAACTATATGGTCAAAGAGTGCTGATATGGATCAGTGGCTAATGAAAAGGGATGTAGATTTCCTATTAGAAAATATAAAATTGCAGACTAATCAAGTCAAACTAGCTCCTACAGCAAAAAAGGAATTAACTAATTATCATATTAATTATCAGGGTTTAACTACTGAACTTGACATAGCTGCAGGCCAAACCATGTGGGGTAGGTTTTTTCCCGGTGTGCCTTTTTATCACGGCAATTATCCTTATATGTTAGAATCGGAAAAAAATTTAGCACATAAATTTCAATTTATTATGTCTTATGCTACTTTCCCAGTAGATGGCCCTTTCCCTGAAAATGAAATTAGGCAAATTTACCAAGATGGGCGTATATTTATGTTGACTTTGCAACCCTTTGATCCAGAAGAACCAGATCTTTCTTGGGTGGGACTTTTGGAAATTTTAGCTGGACAGCACGATGAGGTCCTTAAAGAATGGGCAGAGGGTTTAAAAGGAATAGGTGAGCCCGTATTCGTCCGTCCTTTGAATGAAATGAATGGGGATTGGGATCCATGGTGTACTTGGTTTTACGGTAAAGATAATGATCTCTTTATCGAGGCCTGGCAATATATTTATGATATTTTTAAAGCCGAAGGTGGGGAGAACCTATATTTTGTCTGGAACCCACACGACCGTTCCTATCCCGATTTTACTTGGAATAGTCCCCATTTATACTACCCTGGAGATGAATATGTGGAATGGATAGGTTTAACTGGCTACAATAATGGAACTAGTTTTAAAGGTGATGTCTGGCGAGGCTTTAAGGAAATATATGATCCCCTATATGCAGATTATATGAAGCGTTATGGGGATAAGCCCTTTATGATAACCGAATTTTCCTGTAATGAAGTAGGGGGTTCCAAAGCAGAATGGCTCCATGAATGTATGGATGCCCTTAATGGAAATCGTTACCCTAATATTAGAATTGTTAATTGGTTTGATGGACAAGATGGGGCTTGGCAATATCAAATAAACTCGTCCTCCGAAGCCTTCCGAGCTTTTTATGCAGGTTTAAAACTAGATAACTTCTTATAAAAACAAATTACCTGGTTCTAAGACTTACTTGACCTTGAATATATTGGTATAAACTTATTCAGGGAGAGAAGTCGATGCAGAATTATATTCGCAAAAGGGCCGTCAAAGTAGCTAATCATATTTTGCAAACTTCGGATACGGTAAGAAAAACAGCTGAAATATTTGGGATTAGTAAAAGTACAGTCCATAAAGATGTTTCTGAAAGGTTACCCAGAATAAATCGGGACTTAGCAGCCCAGGTTAAAGTTGTCTTAGAACAAAATAAAGCTGAAAGGCATATCAGGGGTGGGGAGGCCACCCGTAAAAAATATGCTGAAATTTCCCTAGGCAATAAAAATATTTAAATGGCAAAATCCCGTAACAAAAGGTAAAATAATGTTATAGCATGAAAAAAATTGTAGGGAGGGCCTTGCTATAATGTTTTTTGTGGAAGATATTGGGATTGATCTGGGGACTGCTAGTGTATTAGTTTTCAAAAAAGGTAAAGGAATTATTCTACATGAGCCATCAGTGGTCGCATACGATAAGACCACCAATAAGGTTATTGCAGTAGGGGAGGAAGCTCGGCAGATGCTTGGCAGGACTCCTGGACATATAGTTGCAGTAAGACCTTTAAAAGATGGAGTCATAGCAGATTATGATATGACTGAAAAAATGTTGACTCATTTTATGCGAAAAGCCATGGGTAAAAAGTTGTTTTTCAAACCTAGGGTAATTGTTTGCATACCGACTGGCTCAACCGATGTGGAGGAAAGGGCTGTAAAACAGGCTACTTTATCCTCTGGGGCTAGGCAATCATTTATTATTGAAGAACCATTATCAGCCGCCTTGGGTGCAGGTATTAACATTTCTGAAGCTACTGGAAATATGGTAGTAGATATCGGTGGTGGTACTACTGATATTGCAGTTCTATCTTTAGGTGGTATAGTATGCAATACTTCCCTCAGGCTTGGGGGGGACAAGTTTGATGAAGCCTTTATAAGGTATATCCGCAGGGAATATAATCTTATGATTGGGGACAGGACTGCAGAGGAACTTAAATTAAGAGTCGGTACTGCCCATGTAAATGATAAAAACCGTCTTAATAGTATGGATGTAAAAGGTCGGGATTTAGTAACTGGCTTACCCAAAATAGTTAATATTACTGCGGAACAGACTTGGCTAGCCTTAAAGGATACGGTCCAAGTAATAATTGATGGGGTGAAAAGTGTCTTAGAGTCTACCCCACCTGAACTAGCTGCAGATATTATCAATAATGGTATTGTGATGACGGGGGGCGGCTCTTTATTAGATGGCTTAGATATTCTACTTTCTCACGAAACTAATTTGCCCGTACATATAGCTGATGATGCCATTTCATGTGTCGCTAAGGGAACTGGTAGGGCCCTGCGGGAAATATCGGTTATCTCTCAAGCTAGAAATAAAAGGGCTAAATGGTTAATGTAAACTAAAGGTTTTCTGCCTTTACCCCGATAATAATATTAATATATATCCTGCATGGAGGAATCTAAATTGATTAAAGGACTGTATACAGCGGGTTCAGGAATGATGTTGCAAATGGCTAAACAAGATATTATTTCTAATAATATTGCTAATGTTAATTCGGCTGGTTATAAAAAGTCAGTTGCAGTTTCACAAGCTTTTCCTAATATGCTGATGGCACGAATAGGTGAAAATGAAAAGACTAATTACGCTACATATACCCCCTTACCCATGAAAATTATTGGTGGACTGGGTACTGGGGCAGTATTAGGTGGTGTATATACTGACTTTGCCATAGGCAATTTTAAGAATACTGAGATAACTACTGATTTTGCTATTGGTAATGAGGAGGGGTTTTTTGTCGTAGAAACACCACAAGGCGAGGCCTTTACCAGGGATGGGGAATTCAAATTAACCCCCGAATTCATGTTAACCGATAAAAATGGTTATCCAGTTATAGATATTTATGATGATTATATATATTTAGATAGTGATGATATAAGTGTGGATAGTAATGGTATTATTACTATGGATGGGGATGAATTGACCCAGTTTAAGATAGTCTTTTTTGAGGAAAAGGATGAATTGGAGAAAATAGGCAGCAACCTATTAAGGACAGATGTAGCTTATAATGAGTTAGAGGATCCAGACATTGTCCAAGGCTTTATTGAGGAATCGAATGTTAATGTGGTGCAGGAAATGGTTTCTTTAATTAGTGTAGTTCGAAATTACGAGGCATTGCAAAAAGTAGTCCAATCTGAAGACGAAATGACTCAGATAGCCATAGATAAAGTCGGCAGCACTATGTAGTGAAAAATAATTACCGCCCTTTTGAAAATGGGGCGGTTTTTCTTTTCTAAGCAGGAAAAAATAGTGTAAATGGGTAAAGTATTAAGGGGGCATAAAAGAAAAAAACAGTATCCATTACCCCGTCCCACGACAAGAATGGCAGCTAACTGGAAATATATATTTTATATAAGAGGTTTTGTAATATGGATAATAGGATTAGGGCTAATGTTTTAGATTGCTATATAGATACACTAGATACAGATGGAGCAATGGCAAAAGTAGCAGAATTTATTGCGGCTAGAAAACCTAGACATGTAATAACCCTAAACGCGGAAATAGTATATCTAGCCAGGAAAAATAAAGAATTAAAAGATATTATTAATCAAGCTGATTTAGTAACCCCAGATGGTATAGGCATAGTCTGGGCAGCCCGTAAATTAGGCTGGGGGATAAAGGAAAGGGTTACAGGTATAGATATGGTTAATAATATCTGTAGCCTAGCTAGCCAAAAGGGCTGGGGTATATACTTACTAGGCGCTCACCCTACTGTGGTAGAAAAGGCAGCTGGCAACTTGCGTCAGCATTATCCGCAGCTAAAGATAGTTGGAACTAGGGATGGATATTTTACTGAAAAGGAAATTCCACCTATATTAGAAGATATCAAAAAGTCTAGTCCAGATATATTGTTGGTCGCATTAGGGGCCCCCAAGCAGGAATTTTTCATTTCTAAATATAAGGGGGAATTAGGCATCCCTGTCTCAGTAGGGGTAGGGGGGAGTTTTGATGTAATTGCAGAGGTAAAGAAACGAGCCCCTGAATTTATGATAAAACTTAATTTAGAATGGTTTTATCGCTTAATTACTGAGCCATCGAGGATAAGGCGCCAGCTTGTTTTACCTAAATTTGTAATGGCAGTTTTAAGGCAAGGAAAAAAAAGAGTTTAGTTTTAAATGTTTAAGTTCGCTTAGGGGGGTTGAAGATGGAAGATATTTTTGCTCTAGATATAGGTACGAGAAAAATAGTGGGACTAATTATGGAAAAACAGGAAGACAATTATGTAGTTTTAGACAGTGAAATGTTAGAACATAAAACTAGGGCTATGATAGATGGACAAATACACGATGTAGAGGCGGTAGCAAATTCCATTCAGTCAATAAAAGCCGCCCTAGAAAGCAGGTTAAAAATTACTATAAAGGAAGGGGCAGTAGCAGCTGCTGGTCGTTCCTTGAAAACTTCTCTTGCTAGCGCCAATTATACAAGATCAGTATTAGATGAAGTAAGTAAGGAAGAAGTATTGGCTCTAGAGGTAGAGGCAGTACAAAAAGCCCAATATAAATTGGCAGAAAAGGGCCAAAGGGACAAGTCTAACTACGAGTTTTTTTGTGTGGGCTATAGTGTAGCCAGCTACACCCTAGATGGCCAAGAGATTGGCAGCTTAGTTGGGCAAATAGGTAAAGAAATAAGTGTAGAAGTTATTGCTACTTTTTTACCTAGGGTAGTGGTAGATAGTCTATTTTCATCCTTAAAAAGGGCCGATTTAGATATTTATAGCCTAACTTTAGAGCCCATAGCAGCCCTGTCAGTGGCCATTCCCCCCAATATGAGATTGCTGAATTTGGCTTTAGTGGATATAGGGGCAGGTACAGCGGATATAGCCATAGTTAAAAATGGTAAAATCTATGCTTATGCTATGGTTCCCATGGGGGGCGATAAAATAACCGAATTTATTGCTAATGAGTACTTATTAGATTTTGATTGTGCGGAAACCCTAAAACGCCAATTAGGCCAGCATGAGATAGTAAAGTTTGTCGATATTTTGGGCAATGAAAACATGCTTGAATCTGTACAAATAAGGGAGAAAATTCAGTATACGATAGAGGATTTGGTAAAGCAAATTGCCCAAAACATATGCGAACTAAACCAGGATAAACCCGATGCCGTTATTTTAGTAGGCGGGGGCAGTTTAACCCCTGGCTTGTCGACTATATTAGCTGATAAGTTAAATTTATCTGCTAATCGAGTCGGCTTCCGCGATATTAGCAGTATGGGGAACCTTAGGGCTGATTTTGAATTTTTAAATGGGGCCCAAGGTATGACCCCTTTGGGCATCGCATATAACTGCTTTGTATCTAATAAGGTCCCCTTTATAAAAGTAAAGGTTAATAGCCAGGAAGTAGTATTATGGAACCCAGGCCAAATTACGGTTGCCCAGGCCTTACTAAGCACAGGTATATCACTTAGCAACATATATGGTAAGCCAGGACTGGGTAAAACTATTGAAATAAATGGGGTGGTTAAATCCTTCAAGGGCCAAATGGGGATTATGCCAATTATTAAAGTCAATAAACAAGATAGCTCATTGGATGATATTATCCAGGATGGCGATATTATCGAATTTGTTAAAGGGGTAGATGGGCAAGATGCAGTAGTAAAATTAGCAGATTTACTAGCTGCAAGTTCTGCAGGTTATGTATATGTAAATGATGAAAAAGTTAAATTAGAGCCGATAGTATTTATAAATGGCAAAAAGGGAAACTATGATGAAGAAATCCCCGATCGGGCTAAAATTGAGTTTTATACGGAAAATAGTATCCACAACATCTTATTATTACATGGTGTCCCCCAAGACTATTTAAGGGAAAAGTCTTTGACTTATTACCTAAATGGGGAATTAAAGGATTTCAAATGCTCCCCCATCGAGGTCATGATAGATGGAAAAGTCCAGGAAATAGATGATGAAATAGCCCCTAATTCTAAAATCTATTACACTTATCAGAATTTAAAACCCAAAATTAAGGATGTATTACATAAGCAAGGTACCAGCCAGATTACCATTGATTTTAATGGGGAGAGTGTAACCCTGCAAGGTACTATGGTTAAAGTGAAGTCTGCTGGGCAGTTAGTAAGTATTGAGGAAGAATTAACCGATGGGATGAGGCTGGAAATAGATAATACTAAAAACTCTGCAATATTCAGTGATGTGTTTAGATTAGTAGATATTGAACCAACTACGGGTAGGTTAAATATGAAAGTAAATGGTGAAAAAGCTGGATTTACTACCCCGATCTTTGAGGGGAGTAAGGTTGAACTATCTTGGGAGTAGACAAAGCTGAAAATTAGAAAGCCTGCCCGGAGGGCAGGCTTTCTAATTTCAATTTTTAATTAAGAATTATGGGTGCGCCCATAGGGGGAAGGTTCTTTCCTGCCAGGAAGGGTTAAGACTCTCCGCTATTCGCTCAGAGTGACATCACCTAGAAATAGGGGAGATAAGATGTAGGAAAGAAAAACCCCCTTTTTTTTGTTTGCATTCACCAGAGAATTTGGGTTTATTTCTTAGGAAAGTGGAAAAAATAGAAAAGAAGCGCATTGGTTAATAATAGTCAAATAATTTAATATCTTAGTCATATTCTCGGGATTTTAGGATTTGCATTAAATTGGATTAGGCGTAAAATATAATTAAAGGTCAATGATGGTCAAACGCGCAATGGGAATTAAAGGATGATGAAAAGATGAAAAAAAGTATCGCCGATAGGATAGAGCAATATATTAAGGTCCTGATCGAACGCAGTGAAAATCAAGAAATAACCATACAGAGGGCTGAGTTGGCTGAGACTTTTGCTTGTGTTCCTTCACAAGTTACTTATGTTATTAACACTAGGTTTACGCAAGATGATGGTTATATATCTGAAAGTCGTAGGGGTGGAAAAGGATATGTTAGGATAACTAAGCATATCCACCAAGATGATCCACTTTTAGTAGCTTGCCGTGATGATTTGTTCAGTTTTATTGATTTTTTATATAAACAAGGGGAAATTACTAAAAGTGAATTAGACTTACTAAATTTCTTGATTATAAATACCTTCAAAGATATAGAACCTAGAGACCAAGGTCTTTTATACAAAACTGTAAAAAGAGTTTTAAATGAATTTTTCAATGAAAATTAAGGAGGGATTAAATTGTATTGCCAAGAATGTAAGGTAAATCATGCCACAATCCATTTAACCCAGAATATTCAAGGGGAAATAAGTGAAATCCATTTATGTGAGGAATGTGCAGCTAAAAAAGGGGCTCTATTATTTGATGTAGATAATAAGTTTTCTATACCAAATTTATTAAGTAACTTTTTTGGTTATAACTATAATATTGCTGGGTCTAAAACCCCAAGCTCAAGCCCAGTCTGTCCGAATTGTAATATGAAATTTAGTGATATTAGGCGTACTGGTAAGCTTGGATGTTCCGAATGTTATACCGCTTTTGAACAGGTATTAGAACCAAGTTTAAGAAGGATTCATGGTAATAGCAGACATATAGGTCGAATCCCCTTACGTGGTGGGGGTAATGTTTTGCTTAAAAGAAAAATTAATGAATTAAAGGATAAACTGCAAAAGGCTGTAGTTAATGAGGAATATGAGACTGCAGCAGAAATAAGAGATGAAATCAAAAAGCTGGAAAAGGATTTAGCTTAGGAGGTGTAAACAATGGGTTTTGATAACCTTATAAATAGTAGTTTTGTAGCTTGGATGGAGGCAGATAAGGGGCCTGAATCTGATATTGTTATAAGTAGCCGTATTAGGCTAGCCCGTAACTTGAGTCAAATGCCTTTTCCCCATCTACTAGATGAAGCAAAAGGGCAAGAAGTACTAGATAAAATTAAAGATGCTTGGCGCAGGAAGAATAGTCCAGTCCCAGAATTCGATTTGATAACTTTTAACGAATTAGCCTATATAGATCGTGAAATATTAGTAGAGAAGCATTTAATTAGCCCGGAGCATGCCAAATCAGATAAATCATATCGTGGGGTATTAGTCAACCACGACGGCTCTGTAGCTATTATGATAAATGAGGAAGACCACCTAAGGATTCAATGTCTTTTACCAGGTCTACAAGTTGATAAATGTTATGAAATAGCCCAGGAATTAGATGATCTTTTGGAGGAACATTTGGATTATGCCTTTGACGAGAAAATTGGTTACCTGACTTCCTGCCCAACTAATGTAGGTACAGGTATTAGGGCCTCAGTAATGTTGCACTTGCCTGCCCTAAGCATAACTGGTCAGACTATGCAGATATTTCAAAATGTGGGGCAACTGGGGATGACCGTTCGGGGCCTATACGGTGAAAATTCTGAAATGCAGGGTAACTTGTTCCAACTATCTAATCAAGTTACCTTAGGTCAGACTGAGGAAGATATTATCAGCAATTTAACTACCATAGTAAATCAAATAGTTGGGCAGGAAAGATTAGTGCGAACTAAGCTAGCGTCTGAAACAAAAGACCAATTAGAGGACCGTATTGGTAGGGCTTATGGTATTTTAACCAATGCTAAAATAATGAATTCTAATGAGGCATTAAAACACTTATCCGATGTCCGCCTAGGGGTTGATATGGGGATTATTAATGACATAAAAAAATTTGTTTTAAATCAATTAGTTGTAGCACTTAGACCAGCCCATTTACAAAAAAAGACTGGTCAGGAAATGGATGCTATAAATAGGGATATAGTTAGAGCAGGTGTAATTAAGGAGAAGATCTTAAGTAGATAGGAGGAATTATAATGTTTAGGAGATTTACGCAAAGAGCTAGAAATGCGGTTATGCATGCCCAAGAAGAAGCTAGAGCACTTAACCATCCAACTATTGGAACCGAACATCTCTTATTAGGTTTGCTTAAAGAAGGGGAAGGCATAGGTGCCAAAGCATTATTAAGTCTGGGTATAGATTTAGAAAAGGTCAGGATTGAAGTTACAAAAATGATTGGGCAGAATGCTGAACATAAGGAGGAGGCTGATGGTGATTTACCTATTACCCCCCGCGCTAAGAAAGTCTTTAATTTAGCTTTTGATGAAGCTAGGTTACAAGGGGTAAATTATGTAGGTACAGAACACCTTTTGTTAGCCCTTATAAGAGAGGAAGAAGGGGTCGCTGGACAAGTTCTTATTTCTATGGGAATAAGGTTGGATGAGGTCAGGGAACAAGTTATTCTGCTTTTAGGCGGGGATGCAGGTTTAAATCCTAATGCTGGAGCAGGTTATGGGGAGCATCCTTCGGTACAGTCTATGCAAATGGGAACTAAACGCAGGGGGAAAAGCAAGACACCTACCTTAGACTCTTTTAGTCGTGATTTGACTAATGATGCGGCTGAAAGCAGGTTAGATCCAGTTATTGGCCGAGATGTAGAAATAGAGCGGGTAATTCAAATTTTATCGAGAAGAACTAAGAATAACCCTGTTTTAATTGGGGATCCTGGAGTAGGTAAGACTGCTATTGCCGAGGGATTAGCCCAAAGGATTAATGAAAATAAGGTTCCAGAGATTCTAAATAACAAAAGGGTGGTGGCCCTAGACTTATCTGGTATGATTGCTGGGACTAAATACAGAGGGGAATTTGAAGACAGATTAACTAAAATAATAAATGAAATTAAATCAGCTGGAGATGTAATAGTATTTATTGACGAATTGCATACCATTGTAGGGGCAGGAGCTGCAGAAGGAGCTATTGATGCAGCCAATATATTAAAACCTTCCCTAGCTAGGGGAGAATTCCAGTGTGTTGGCGCTACTACTTTAGATGAATATCGTAAAAATATTGAAAAAGATGCAGCATTAGAAAGGCGCTTCCAACCCATTGTGGTAGATGAACCTAGCCTAGACGAGAGTATTGCTATCCTTAAAGGATTACGGGATCGTTATGAGGCCCACCATGGGGTGAAAATTAGCGATGAAGCCATAGATACTGCAGTTAGGCTATCGGCTCGTTATATAACAGATAGATTTTTACCTGATAAGGCTATCGACTTAATTGATGAAGCATCTTCTAAGGTAAGGCTAACTAATTATATAATTCCTGATGAACTCAAGGAGCAAGAAAGACAATTAGAGGAGTTAATTCAGGAAAAGGAAGAAGCTATTAATGCTCAGGAATATGAAAAAGCTGCCCAATTAAGGGATGAAGAACAAAAACTAAAAGATATTATTGAAAATGAACGCAAAGAGTGGGTTAACCGCAGGAATCTTAAACTCAAGGTTGTTGGTGAAGAAGAGATTGCAGAAATTTTATCTAGCTGGACTAGTATACCTGTCAGCAAGTTAGCTGCCGAGGAAAGTGAGAGATTGGTTAACTTAGAGGATGTATTACACGAACGGGTTATTGGGCAAGATGAGCCCGTAAAGGCAGTAGCTAGAGCTGTTCGTAGGGCTAGGGCAGGGCTCAAGGATCCTAAACGCCCCATTGGCTCATTTATATTTTTGGGTCCTACGGGGGTAGGTAAAACTGAACTAGCCAGAACCTTAGCTGAAGCTATGTTCGGGTCTGAAGATTCGATTGTTCGTCTCGATATGTCTGAATACATGGAAAAACACGCAGTTGCCAGGATGATTGGTTCACCTCCAGGTTATGTAGGTTATGATGAAGGTGGGCAATTAACCGAAAAAGTAAGGAGAAAGCCCTATTCGGTGATACTCTTGGACGAAATTGAAAAAGCCCATCCAGAAGTATTTAACATCCTATTGCAGGTATTAGAAGATGGTAGACTAACTGATGGACAGGGACGTACTGTAGATTTCCGTAATACCATAATCATCATGACTTCTAATGTAGGAGCCGAATCAATTAAGAGCAGTAAGAGAATGGGATTTGTAAGTGAGGTAAATGAAAGCCAAGATTATGAACAGATGAAAGAAGGAGTCATGGAAAAAATGAAAGTGACTTTCAGGCCTGAATTCTTAAACAGGGTCGATGAAACCATTGTTTTCCATAGCTTAGGTGAAAAACATCTGAAGGAAATTGTTGACTTGTTAGTTGTGGAGTTGAACGAAAGAATTACTGAAAATGGTTACAGTTTGGAAATTACGGATAAGGCTAAGGAATTAATTTTAAAAGAAGGTTTTGATTTAGATTATGGAGCTAGACCATTAAAGAGGGCTATTCAAAAATTAGTGGAGGATGCAGTTGCCGAAGAAATCTTGAGGGGTAATGTAGCAGAAGGGGATAAAATCTTGGTTGATGAAAAGGATGATACTATCTTAGTAAAAGCAGCCCAAACTACCTAAATCTAGTTAATTATGCCTAAAGGTGTCTTCATTTTTGAAAATTTGAAGACACCTTTTTTTGCAATATCAGGCAAAAAACGCCCATAATTTTTATTTTAGTATTAAAATATACATAACTTAATATTATAATTATGTTTAGGGAGAATTATTATGAGCAAAATAATTACCAAGTTTGTCTGTAGTCAGTGCAGCTATGAATCTATAAAATGGCTGGGGCGTTGTCCTAGTTGTAATTCATGGAATACATTTGTTGAGGAAGTTGTGGAAAAAGGTCCGATAAGGAGAAAAGCTCGGGAACTAACTGCTGTACCCTTAAATACCATTACTAATGAAGATATTTTTAGATTTAGCACAGGCATAGGTGAGTTAGACAGGGTACTAGGTGGGGGCATTGTACCTGGTTCTTTAGTTTTATTAGGTGGGGATCCAGGTATAGGAAAGTCCACCCTTATATTACAAGTATCGAATTACATAGCGCAAAATCAAAAGGTCTTATATATTTCCGGTGAGGAAAGCCTAAAACAAATACGCTTGCGTTCACTTAGATTAGCTATAAATTCGGAAAATATATTTTTGAGTAATGAACAGAATATAGATATGTTAGAAGATTATATTTCCAAACTTGATCCACAATTAATTGTGATAGATTCCATCCAGACTGTCTATACTAGCACCTTGACTTCTATCCCTGGTAGTGTATCACAGTTGCGCGAATCTACGGCGAAAATTATGGAAATAGCTAAAAAGCTAGAAAAGGCCGTTTTTTTAATAGGCCATGTTACCAAAGAAGGAGCCATAGCTGGCCCCAAAGTTTTAGAACATATGGTAGATGTGGTAATTTATCTCGAAGGGGAAAAGAACTTTTCTTTTCGGCTTTTGAGGGGAATTAAGAATAGATTTGGTTCTATCGATGAAATTGGTTTGATGGAAATGACTTCCCTTGGTCTAAAGGAAATTCCCGATCCTTCCTACTTATTTTTAAGCTCTAGGGAAGAAAAGGGTTCTGGCATAGCAACTGGGGCCAGTATTGAAGGTTCTAGACCGATTCTAATCGAGATACAATCTCTAGTAACTCCATCGGGACCAGGATATGCTAGGAGAATGGCATCTGGAATAGACCAGAATCGTCTATCTTTAATAATTGCTGTATTGGAAAAGAAAAAAGGCTACCAATTTGCAAATTTTGATGTTTATTTAAAAGTGACGGGTGGCTTATTTTTAAAAGACCCTGCAGTAGATCTAGCGATAGCTGCAGCTATTATTTCAAGTTACTCTGAATTATATCTGTCTGGGGATACCATTTTTATGGGGGAAATAGGTTTATCCGGTCAGATACGCTTAATACCTAACTTAGATATGCGGCTTAGAGAGGCAGAAAGACAAGGCTTTAAGAAGGCTGTAATTCCTCAACTGCTGGGCCGTAAAGATTTTGATACTAGTTTGGAGATTATAGAATTGTCTAGGGTGGAAGATTTTATCAACTTGCTTATGGAGGGATGATTGGGTGGAAGATATTTATTCGGAAGAGTTTAGACATTCATTACAAAAATTAGCTCCAGGGACCTTATTTAGATTGGGCATTGAAAATATCCTACAAGCTAATACAGGGGGACTAATAGTAGTAGGTGATTCCCCAGAACTAATGGAATTGGTTAGTGGAGGCTTTAATATTGATTGTGAATTTACCCCTGCTAGGTTGTATGAACTAGCTAAAATGGATGGGGCAATTATTACCAACAAAACAGCTTCTCGCATCTTAATAGCTAATGCCCAATTAGATCCAGATCCACATCTACCTTCACGTGAGACTGGAATTAGGCATCGTACTGCCGAGCGTATTGCCCGCCAGACTGGAGAATTAGTAGTGGCCATTTCGCAAAGGCGTCAAGTAGTGACTCTCTATCAAAGTGATATTATTTATCGTTTACGTGACTTACCCTCTATTTTGGTTAAGGCTAACCAAGCTTTACAAACCCTAGAAAAATACCGTAATGTCATGTTTCGGGAATTGCAAAGGCTAGGTGGGTTGGAATTTGAGGATGTGGTAACCGTATCTGAAGTATGTGAAGTTTTGATAAGAATAATAAGGGTTATACATATAGCAGATGAAATTGAAACCTACATTGTTGAGTTAGGTACTGAGGGCAGATTAGTAAAAATGCAGTTGGATGAAATGATATATAACATAAAAGATGAGGCCTTATATATTATTCAAGATTATAAAAAAACAGAGGATAAAAGCTCGGAAGAATTATTAGCTATTATTATAAAAGCATTTGAAGAGGATATATCAGATTCAGTCTATATTGCGAAATTATTAGGTTTGGGTACCGCAACTGGGCATCTTGAACATCCTGTTTCACCTCGAGGTTATAGGATGTTACAAAAATTACCCCGTATTCCTAGTCCAATAATTGATAATCTAGTGGAAAAGTTTGTTTTGTTTAGTCACATTAGGCAGGCTTCCATAGAGGAATTAGATGATGTGGAAGGAATCGGGGAAGTCAGGGCCAAGTCGATTAAAAATGGCCTAAAAAGGATGCAAGAACAATTGTTGTTAGAATACATGGTATAGTGGGGGACTATTTCGAATTTAAAAAACAGAAGGGAAAGCTGTGCTTTCCCCCTAATTCATGCTTAAGCAATTAAGTATTAGATTAAATCATGTCATATTAAAAATGCCCAAAGTGCTAGCTTTTTTATACTCCTGGATAAAGACATCGTACATATTAATATCTAAGGCATTACAAAGTGCAGCTGCATAAAAAAAGAGCTTACCTAGTTCCTCAGTGACTACTTCCCTACAATTAACGCATAAATCGCCTCGTAAATGATTATCTAGGTATTCCCTTAATTCAGTTACAGAATCAATATGTTCGGGTACTTGCATTTTTGTGGCTTCGATTTTAGTGCAACCACAGTCGGTAACTGTTTTGGTAACAGCTCGATTCACCCTACACGTAGATTCAGATAGTTTAGAAAGAATATCTAAAATGCTGTGGTGTCTGATAAGCAAATCACCTACAACATTTTGAAACTCGTCACATATCAAGTCCCTCATGAAGACTTGCCCCCTTTTTTCAGAGTTTTTTAAATTATAGCTTGTGTGTCTAGCCTTTGTCAATTTGAAAGCCCGTATTTCCAAAGCTTAAGGACATAAAATCTTCGTCAAATATTGATATTAATTGAAGAAATTAACCCTAAAACCAAGAAAGCAAGAAAAAGCAGATGGTAGGCTAGTATAAAATAAGAAATCTCTATTCATATGGTATAATTAACCACCTAGATTAGAAGAATAATAGTGGAGGTGTTATATATGTTAAAACATATAAAAATTCACAAATCACTATTATTTTTCGCACTTATAATGGGTTTTTGGATAATGACTCTGGCCAAAACCTTGTTTAAAGTAAACTTACCTTACCAAGCATTGATAAGTTTAAGTGCAGTTCTATTGTTTTATTTGACTTTTAACTGGTTAGCAAAAACCTTAAAAAAAATTATGGCTAGTATTAATAATTTATTAGACAATACTTCTATCGAGGTTTTGCTAGGTGGTGGTGCGGGATTATTAGCTGGGATAGTAGTAGGTGTTCTGACTAGTTTTCCCTTGCAGGTCTTTAAAGGTATGGGAGTCTATCTAACCATTATTGTTTTTATCTTAAGTGCTTATTTCGGCTTAAAAATTGGGAGTAGGCGGGCTTATGACCTATTCAATCTACTGCCTACACATCAAGTAGATTCAATTCCCCCTAATGTAATTGAAGAGTATAAAGTTCTGGATACAAGTGCCATCATAGATGGGCGTATTTATGACGTTTGCTTGACTAAGTTTATTGATGGTAAATTAATAGTACCTACTTTTGTTATTGATGAGTTGCAACATATTGCAGATTCCTCTGATACAATTAGAAGAAGTAAAGGAAGAAGGGGTCTGGATTTGCTTTCCAAAATGCAGAAGCATTCTGATATAAATATTGATATAATTGATATTAATATCGAGGATGAAAAAGAAGTTGATAATAAGCTGATTCGTTTGTGTAAGAAAATGCAAGCTAGCATAATCACTAATGACTATAACCTTAATAAAGTTGCCGAATTACAGGGTATAAATGTTTTGAATATCAATGAACTCACTAATGCAGTCAAGGTAATAGTTTACCCTGGCGAAACTATGCATATTAATATTATTAAAGAAGGTAAAGAGGATGGTCAAGGGGTAGGGTATTTGGAAGATGGTACCATGGTAGTAGTCGAAAATGCTTATGATGATATAGGTAGTGACCTAGATGTAATAGTAACCAGCGTTTTCCAAACCGCTGCTGGACGCATGATATTTACCCGCAAGACTAAGGATGATCATGTGTCTGAATTGGAACATAAATTACCTAATCTAGATGAGGTGAAATTGTATGGCTAACAACCTTATGGTTGTGATAGCTGCGGCTGGGACAGGTAGCCGCATGAATAGTATGATTAACAAACAGTATATGTTATTAGGGGGAAAGCCCGTTTTATATTATTCCCTTAATTGTTTCTCGCAAATGGAGCAAGTGCAAGGCATAATCGTAGTGGCCCATCCAGAGGAAGTTGATTATTGCCAAACTAATATTGTGGAAAAATATCAATTTCCTAGAGTAAATGTAATTCCTGGCGGGGCAAGTAGACAGGAATCTGTCCAGGCTGGCTTGGATTTTTTAGATGCGAAAACATCTTATGTGGCTGTGCATGATGGGGCACGGCCACTTATAAAAGCGGAACTGGTATTAAAAGTTTTTCAGGAGGCTAAAAAACATGGGGCAGCTATCCCAGCTATAATGGCTACGGATACTATGAAGGTAATAGATAAAGATGGTTTTGTAATTAATACCTTAGACAGAAAGACACTTATCTCTGTCCAAACCCCCCAAATATTTAATTATGCCGGCTTACTTAAAGCATATGAAGAAGCAGCTAGGGAGAACTTTACGGGAACTGATGACGCTTCTTTGTATGAGAAGTATACAGGTCGGGTAAAGGCTCTTAAGGGGGATAACCTTAACCTTAAAATTACTAGCCCCGAAGATCTCATTATTGCCGAAGAGTTAATAATAAAAAGGGGAGAAAATAATTGAGAATTGGGATTGGGTATGATGTTCACCGCTTGAGTTCGGGAAGGAAATTAATTATCGGTGGGGTTGATATACCTAATCACGAAGGCCTTTTAGGGCATTCGGATGCCGATGTTCTAACCCATGCCATTTGTGATGCTTTGTTGGGTGCTGCAGCCCTAGGCGATATCGGCCAGCATTTTCCTGATAATGATGAAAAAAACAGAGATATTAGTAGCCTAGTCTTGTTAAAGGAGATAGGTCACAAATTGCAAGAGTCAGGTTACTTTATACATAATATTGATAGTGTGATAATAGCTGAAAAACCTAAGCTAGCCCCCTATATTCCCCAAATGCGCCAAAACATTGCTGATACTCTAAACATAGGTTTAGATAAAGTTAACGTCAAGGCCACAACTTCGGAGGGATTAGGCTTTGCTGGGCGTGGAGAAGGTATGGCAGCCAAGGCGGTCGTGCTTTTGGGGTATTAGACGCTGATCCCTTTTTGTGTCATCCTGAGGCAGAGCCGAAGAATCTTTCTTTCTAGGAAGCTTAAGACTCTTCGCTAGTCGCTCAGAGTGACATTCTAGGTAGGTAAGGCATGAAATATCGAAGCAGACTTCGCCAAAACTTACTTGGATAAATAAGCAGGACATTCCCGAACTAAGACCGTCCGAAGGGGTTTAAAATGCTATCAATTACCGACACATTAGTGAGGTATTTACATAAAGGGTAATGATAATTTTAAAATAATTCATATAAATCCTCTGTCTGAGGGAAACTAGGGAAAATAAGCAGGGGTGTTTGTATGGGAAAAAGAAGTCTAGGGATTATACTTGCCTTAATAATGCTCATCGGGGTAATTTATTACGATAGCCAAACCTTAAATACAGGTATAAGTCGAGAAGAGCCCAAAGTGGTTATAACATTTGGCGCGGATTTGACTGAAGCACAAAAAAACCAAGTTATGAAAACCTTTGAAAAGTGGAAGAAGAGAAAAAATGCCCATGTTATAACGGTTTCTAACCAAGAAGAAAGACAATATCTAGAAGGAAAAATTAGGGATAATCTTATCGGCTCTAGGGCTATTTCCTCCGCTTACCTTGAACTGATGGATGGCACCGAGGGAATAGAAATAGAAACAGAAAACATAAGCGCTATTAGCCCCTTTATGTATGTTAATGCTTTAACCACTGCTGGGGTTGAAGATGCACGTGTGATTGTGGCTGCACCTTTCGAAGTATCGGGTACTGCAGCCCTAACTGGTATAATCAAGGCTTTTGAAACTGCTAAGGCGGAGAAATTGACGGATAATGCCAAAGAGACAGCCTATCAAGAATTAACGGAAACCTATAAACTAAGCCATAAATATGGTAAAAAAAATACTGAAAACATGATTTATGATATCAAGAGGGAAGTTATCGAAAAAGAGCTTTTTTCCGCGACTGAAATTAAGGCAGTTATTATAGAAATCAGCAACCATTACAATGTTAATTTAAATGAAACCGAGATAGAGCGTATTATATTATTAATGCAAGGCTATAAAAATATCAAATTAGATACAGGGAAAATTGAGGAACAGTTGAAAAATGTGACGCGTAATTTAGCTGAGGTTCAAGGCGTTACTAATACCACAGTAAGATTTTTAGAGCAAATCGCTAATTTTTTCAGAAATTTAGCTTTACAGATTGAAAACATCTTTAAAAAATAGCAACTTATATATATAAGTGCTATAATTACCAGGTATTTATAGGGAGGGAACTTTTAAGAAATGAGTAAAGTCAGGGTAAGATTTGCCCCTAGTCCGACAGGACCATTACACATAGGCGGTGCCCGTTCTGCATTATTTAATTATTTGTTGGCCGTTAATACGGGTGGAGAACTTATTTTGCGTATAGAGGATACTGATCTAGAGAGGTCCAAACGGGAGTACGAAGATGAAATAATCGAATCCCTAAGATGGTTGGGCTTAGACTGGGTTGAGGGTGTTGGAAGTGCTGGTGATAAAGGGCCTTATCGGCAAACTGAGCGTCTAGATATATACCAAGGATATGCCCAAAGACTATTAGAGTTAGGTGTAGCCTATGAGTGCTTTTGCTCAGAAGCAGAGCTGGAAGTGGAGAGACAGGATTTACTGGCCCAAGGCGAAATTGTCCGTTATCTTGGGAAATGCAGGCACTTGACCGCTGAGGAAAGACGAGCCAAAAAGGATGCTGGACAAAAACCAGCTATACGTTTTAGGGTTCCAGACCATACTATTTTAGTAGTAAATGATTTAGTTCGGGGTAATGTGACTTTCGATAGTAGTACAATGGGGGATTTTATTATCGTTAAATCTGATGGTATTCCCACCTATAATTACGCTGTAGTTATAGATGATGTACTAATGGAGATAAGCCATGTAATTCGCGCTGAGGAACATTTATCTAACACGCCTCGGCAATTATTAATATATGATGCCCTTAATTTTAAACGACCAGAATTTGCTCATATTTCACTAATCTTAGGCAGTGATAGGCAAAAAATGAGCAAGAGGCATGGTGCAACTTCAATTATCCAATACCGAGAAATGGGTTATTTACCCCAAGCCATATTTAATTTTCTGGCTTTGCTAGGTTGGTCACCAGATGGGGAGGAAGAGATTTTATCCCCAGAGCAAATTACCAAGATGTTCTCCCTGGAAAAGGTCTCTAAAAGCCCAGCAGTATTCGATATGGATAAATTAAATTGGATGAATCAACAATACATTAAAAAACTTACTAGTGCCCAACTAAAAGATGCACTTATGCCTTACCTAGAAAGATCTGAATTCTGGAAGGAAATTGAATTATTAGATGATAATAATTTAACCTTATTGGTTGAGGCTACACGGGATTATTTAGTATGTTTAAATGATGTAAACGAACATGTGGCTGTTTTCTTCCAAGATTTGAACTATAGCGATGATGCCCTAGAGCTACTTAAGAATCCAGATACCGCCCAGGTACTTAAAATATTTGCCGATACCTGTCCCGATTTTACTAGCCCCGAAGTAGCCAAATCTTACCTTAGACAGATATTAAAGGATAATAAGCTTAAACCCAGGCAAGTTTTTATGCCGATAAGGTGTGCTATAAGCGGACAAACCAAGGGGCCGGATTTACCTTATTTTCTGGCCATATGGGGTAAAGACGAGGTCTTAAATAGAATAGAAAAGTCTAGGCATATGATATAATTTGCCTAGAATAACTAGTTGACATAGATTTAACTTGTGCCTATAATTTGATTAGCAAAATAAATAAATGCTTGGAATGGGATTAGTAGAAGATCGATCGCTACCAGAGAGGTTGAGGTCACCGGCTGAGAGCCTTACCATAGTATGAAGATTATTTGAAATGCACCCAGGAGCTGGCATATTGAAACTAAGTAGGTATGCTCGGTTATTACGTTATAATATTTAAGTGAGGTTTTGTATCCTAACAAGAGTGGAACCGCGGAAGTATAGTCTTTCGTCTCTTAGCGAGATGAAAGACTTTTTGATTTTCTGTTAAAATATTTTCCTTAAAAAACAAGGAGGGATTATAATGTTTCGAGGTATCAGGCAAGAAATTGAAGTAGTATTTGACCGAGATCCTGCAGCTAGAAGTGTATGGGAAGTTATATTATGTTACCCAGGTTTTCGGGCTATACTTTATCATCGTCTGGCACACCGTTTGTATAAAAGCCAATGGTTTTTATTAGCTAGATTAGTGTCCCATTTTAATCGCTTTTTAACTGGGATTGAAATTCATCCTGGGGCTAGGGTAGGAAAAGGGCTTTTCATTGACCATGGAAGTGGTATAGTAATAGGAGAAACTGCAGAAATTGGTGATAATGTTACTTTGTACCAGGGGGTTACTTTAGGGGGAACTGGCAAGGATAAAGGTAAGCGCCATCCAACTATTGGCAACAATGTAACCATAAGTGCAGGGGCTAAAGTCTTAGGCTCTTTTACTGTGGGGGATAATGTTAAAATAGGTGCTGGCTCTGTAGTACTAAAAACTGTGCCAGCCAATTGTACAGTTGTGGGTGTGCCAGGCAGAATAGTCATTCAGGATGGGGCCAAGGTGGAAAATTCTAGAATAGAAATTGACTTGGAACATCACATGTTGCCTGACCCTGTGGCAGATGCCTTAACAGCTATGCAAGAAAAATTAATCGAATTAGAAAAAAGGTTAGAAAAATACGAAAGAGAGGAAAGGGAAAATCTTGGTGAAGATATACAATACGATAAATCGCAAAAAGGAAACCCTAAAACTACAAGAACCGCATAAGGTGAAAATGTATGTCTGCGGACCGACCACTTACAACTATATACATTTAGGCAATGCCCGCCCCTTAGTAGTTTTTGATACTGTAAGACGCTATTTGGAGTATCGAGGTTATGAGGTTAATTATATTCAGAACTTTACCGATGTGGATGATAAGATAATCAATCGGGCTAAAGAGGAAGAAACCGATCCCTTGGAGCTAGCCCAGCATTTTATTGATGAATATTTTATTGATGCAGATGCCATGGGGATTAGGCGGGCTAATTTTCATCCTCGGGTGAGTGGGCATATCTCAGAAATAATAGAAGCTATATCTACCTTAATTGCCAAAGGATATGCCTATGAAGTTGAAGGGGATGTATACTTTAGGGTAAGCCAGTTCGAGGATTACGGCAAATTATCTGGTCGTAGTCTAGAGGATATGTTAGCTGGCGCTAGGGTGGAAGTCGATGAGCGGAAAGAGGAAGCTGCAGATTTTGTCCTATGGAAAGCAGCCAAGGCAGAAGAGATCTCCTGGGACAGTCCTTGGGGTAAAGGTAGACCCGGCTGGCATATTGAATGTTCAGTAATGTCAACCAAATATTTAGGGGATACTTTGGATATACATGGTGGGGGTAATGACTTAATTTTTCCCCATCATGAAAATGAAGTAGCTCAAGCCGAAGCCTTAACGGGGAAAACTTTTTCAAACTATTGGATGCATAATGGTTTCATAACGGTCAATAACGAAAAAATGTCCAAGTCGTTGGGCAACTTTTTCGTCCTGCGGGATATTCTGGCTAAGTATCCAGCAGAGGTAGTACGATTTTATTTGATTGCGACTCATTATCGCAGTCCCTTAGATTTTGATGATTCAAAATTGGAAGAGGCTAAAAGGGCGCTTGGCAGGTTACGAACTACAATTTTATTGGCCGAAGAAATAGCCCCAGATAAGAATACTGATGTAGACATGGATTTAGTAGATGGAGAAGAAAAATCTAACTTGGAAAATTTTAAAGACCAATTCATACTAGCTATGAATGATGATTTTAATACAGCTCGGGCTATAGGTTACCTTTTTGAAATTTCTCATGCCTTAAATAACTACATTGCCAACTGTGAACGACAGAGTAAAGAAGCTATAGCTACAGTTGGGTATGGCCTGAAATTATTCACTGAGCTAGGTGATATTTTAGGTATTTTTATGGAAACGGCCCAAGCGGACAAGCAGGTGGACCACATCTTAGAGGTGTTTTTAGATTTACGGCAAAATTCGCGTAAAGAAAAAGATTTCGCTACTGCTGATGAAATTCGGGATTTTTTAACAGCACAAAATATACTTATTGAGGATACATCCCAAGGCAGCAGAGTCAAGTATGAAATCCAGCCTGACATTGATAACTTGGTAAAGTGGCTAATAGATTTGAGAAATAAGTATAGGAAAGAAAAAGATTATCTTAAAGCTGATAAGATAAGGGATATTCTCCAGGAAAGGCAGATAATATTGGAAGATACCCAGGAAGGGGTTAGGTGGAAGTTTGCTCAGGCATGAGGTCTTAAACGAAAATGATTTACGCGAATATTCGGCCGTAGTACTGGCTTATATAGGTGATGCGGTATTTGAGTTAGCTGCTAGAAGTCATGTGCTTTTGGCGGGGAATCGTAAGGTAAAGAATATACACGATGATACCGTAAAAATGGTAAGGGCTGCTAGTCAGGCCCGAGCAATTCGGCAAATCTTCGCCCAGCTAAGTGAAGCTGAACAAGATATTGTTATGCGGGGACGTAATGCTAAGGGCGCCCCTCCCAAACATGCTAATCCAGAAGATTATCAGCTCAGTACTGGATTCGAGGCTTTGCTAGGTTATCTTTATCTTAAAGGTGATAAAAACAGATTATCTGTATTGCTAGATAAAGTATTTTTAGTACATAATGGAGGAAATTAAGCTAGGGGGTTATATATTGTTAATCATAGAACCACAAGTATTAGTACCCGAAATCGAATTAAGTACCGAAAAACTCGGTAATATAGAAAGATATGCTAGGATTTGCTATAAATCAGAGGATAAAATGGCAGATGAATACAATGAAAAATTCCTAAGTTCTATTATTACCAGGGGGCACGAATCAGTAATTGAACATGAAAAAATAACGGTTATGTTTATCGTAGATCGGGGGATTACCCATGAAATAGTGAGACACCGTATCGGTAGCTATAGTCAGGAATCTACCCGTTATTGTAATTATAGCCATAATAAATTTGGACAAGAAATAACTGTAATTGAACCTTACTATCTGAAGGGGCATAAAGCTTATGCTAGCTGGCGCGAAAGTTGCGAAACTGCGGAAAAAAGCTACTTTGCTATGCTAGAGCAGGGATGTTCCCCTCAAGAAGCCCGAGCTGTATTGCCAACTTGTTTAAAAACTGAAATAGCGGTTACCTATAATATGAGAGAATGGAGACACTTTTTTACCCTGAGATGTTCTGCTGCAGCCCATCCTCAGATGAGGGAAGTGGCTATCCCCTTACTCTTATTATTTCAGGCACGATTGCCCATACTATTTAAAAAGATAGAATATGATAAAAAGTTCCCTACCGAGCATTATGCGAAGATTATATTGACCGATGGAATGTTTGAGCCCCTGGGCTAGGACGTGAGATGTAAAAAGGAGATTATTGATGAAGGATAAATTGGCGGGAGTCAATAGCATTATGGAGGCCCTAAAATCTGGACGTAAAATATTTAAGATATTTATACAGGAAGGTCGGGGAGGCAAAAGAATTGAGGAACTGACTAGCCTAGCTAATAACCGCGGTATTTATATACAATACGTGGAAAAGGCGCGCTTGGACAGAATGTTTACCAATACTAACCATCAAGGTATAGTTGCTCAAGTGGAAGATTATGAATATAGTGAGATGGGAGAAATATTGGAAATGGCGGCCCTACAAGGCGAAGAACCTTTTATATTAATTTTGGATGGTATTGAGGATCCACAAAACTTTGGTTCGATTATTCGTACCGCTGAATGTGCAGGAGTACATGGTATAATTATTCCTAGGCACAATGCTACCCTAGTAACAGATGCGGTTGCTAGGGCCTCGGCTGGTGCTATTGAACATATGAAAATTGTGCAAGAAACTAATTTAGTAAATACAATCAAGAATCTAAAAAAACAAGGCCTATGGGTAGTAGGGGCTGATATGACTGGGGAGAAAAACTATTTCGATACCGACTTTCCTACCCCTACTGCTTTAGTCATAGGAGGGGAAGGACAAGGTATACGCAGATTAGTTAGGGAAAATTGCGACCTAGTCGTTAAAATACCTATGTTCGGTAAAATAGACTCCCTTAATGCTTCCGTTGCAGCAGCCTTGATGACTTACGAAATGGTACGCCAGAGGAATCTCCATAATACAGAGTAGAAAAGGAACTTATTTCATTTATTAATATAGTAGGCTGTGAACCCCTTATTGACAGATACCTTGACGAGTTTTGGGCTAGTAGCTATAATTACTATAATGAACATATTGTCCCTAACGGGGGATTATTAGATATGGAGGCGATTGAATGCCCAATTCTGTCGCTGCTAAACAATTCTTACATACCTATGATGAACTAGCAGATGAAGACATTGTGCAATTAGCCCAACAGGGTAACCAGTATGCGGTTGAATATCTGGTGGAAAAATACAGAAATTTTGTGCGGGCTAAAGCGAGGTCATACTTTCTTATAGGCGCAGATCGTGAAGATATAATACAAGAAGGTATGATTGGTTTATTCAAGGCGATTCGTGATTACAAGGCGGACAAGCTCACTTCATTCCGAGCCTTTGCCGAGTTGTGCATAACTCGACAAATAATTACGGCCATAAAGACAGCTACTCGTCAGAAACATATTCCACTTAATTCTTATGTTTCCCTAAATAAGCCCATTTATGACGAGGAATCTGATCGTACCCTAATGGACATACTTTCTACTAATAAGATTACTAACCCTGAGGAAATAGTAATAAGTAGGGAAGAATTTTATTTCATTGAAAAGAAAATGGGGGAAATTCTTAGCACTCTAGAATGGAAAGTTTTAATGGCCTATTTAGAGGGTAAGTCATACCAGGAAATAGCCATTGAACTTAAGAGGCATGTTAAGTCTATTGACAATGCCTTGCAAAGGGTTAAACGGAAGCTAGAAAAGTATTTAGTAGATCGTAATGACTTCTAACTAAGCATTTTCTTAAATATTCATGTTGACATTGTTATGCTGAGCGTATACAATATAATTTGCTGAGCCGAGCTAGCTCAATGGCAGAGCAGCTGATTTGTAATCAGCAGGTTGCGGGTTCAAGTCCTGTGCTCGGCTCCAAAATATTTAATTGCAAAATTGCGGAGGGGTACCCAAGTGGCCAAAGGGGGCAGACTGTAAATCTGTTGGCTCAGCCTTCGAAGGTTCAAATCCTTCTCCCTCCACCATAATAAAATTGTTGCGAATGCAACTCAAAATCAGTAGTGCCCAGAGGGTAGACCATAAAAGTTTAATATCGCGGGATGGAGCAGTCGGTAGCTCGTCGGGCTCATAACCCGAAGGTTGCAGGTTCAAATCCTGCTCCCGCAACCAAAGAAATGAAGCATCGCCGATAGGCGATTAAAATAGGTAGTGCCCGTAGGGTGCAACCAAAGAAATGAAGCATCGCCGATAGGCGATTAAAATAGGTAGTGCCCGTAGGGTGCAACCAAAGAAATGAAGCATCGCCGATAGGCGATTAAAATAAGTAGTCCCCGTAGGGGGCAACCATGATTGCCCGATAGGGCAATAGAGACATAAATAATACCAAGGCACAAACACGTGAAAGGTCGGAATTATATTTATGTCATCCTGAAAGAAGTGAAGGATCTTTCCATCTAGGGAAGCTTAAGAATCTTCGGTTTAAGGGCAGACAGGGTTTCTGCCCTTACAGAGTGACACCGAATCTAAGACCTGGAAGGTGAAAAATAAGATGGGAAATGTGAATTTCTTTATTTGGAATAAAAAGCACATGCTTTTCCACATAAACTAAGGATTGTGAATTCTAAACGCCCATATAGCTCAGCCGGCAGAGCGCATCCTTGGTAAGGATGAGGTCATCGGTTCAAGTCCGATTATGGGCTCCATGAGGCGGCGTAGCTCAGTTGGCTAGAGCATACGGTTCATACCCGTAGTGTCAGGGGTTCAAGTCCCTTCGCCGCTACCAAAAGCATTTTAAAGAAGTGGAAACATCCACTTCTTTTATTTTATCTAATTTTTGGGTAAAATAAGATACATATACTTTTTGCACTTACTATAAAGATGTACGAGCTTTTTGATTGACACAATGGATGGCTTGTGATAGATTATTATAGGTTTTTTGTGCATTAAATTCTACCATATGGGGACTCTGGATTGGATGCCCCCTCGCGGGGACTACTGATTGTAGGTTGCCCGCAACTATTAATTTGGATGGAGATGGAGGTGTAGTCAAGTGAGAGTAGGAATAACACTTGC
>CAZEPV010000008.1:0-83073 GCA_964514235.1 uncultured Syntrophomonadaceae bacterium
TTTTGTTCATAATTTCTACAGATTAGCTATTTTGGCCTAGGGCGATAGCCCGTAACCCTCAATAACAACTGCTCCACTGATTTCTTCGAATTTCTTAATTGCATCGACTACGATGGAAGAGGGGCTCGATATAATAACTTTTATAGAGCCTATATCATATTTAGGTGTTTCGGGATGGTTGTTAATAGCTATGATCATGGCAGGCACCGCAGACCAAATAGTTATAAATTGGTTTAATATAAAATATTACTGTTAATACAATATAAGTAAGGAAACTGGGAATATTACATTTATATACAGGTCTGCCTGCAGCAGAAAATAAAAAAGGATGCTTTGCTGGGAAAGCACCCATTTTAAATATGGTTTAATTAATTTACTTTATTCTATGAAGGGATTACATTTGCCGCTTGAGGACCTTTTTCACTATTTTCAATTTCGAATTGCACCTTTTGCCCTTCTTGTAAACTTTTGAACCCTTCTGATTTTATAGCTGAAAAATGTACAAATATATCTTCACCTGCTTCACTTTCAATAAAACCAAAACCCTTTTCGGAATTAAACCATTTTACTACACCATTTACCATAGATTTGACCGCCTCCATAATATATTCGTAATCATATTATTACTATTACTATTATGCTTTTAATATATTATAGATATACAGTATTTTTAAAACTTATTTTTTTACGACTAAAATTTTTACTTATATTATGTAATATAGGTATAATAAATATCACCAGGGTGAAGGCTCCAATTATCTTAAGTATTTTGAAAGAAGGCTTAGCAAATGAGATTGAGACATTATTTTTTACTGGTTCTTATGTTTTTTTTTGTTAATATATTACTAGCTGGCTGCAATACTGAAACTATTTCATCAGATGCAGTTAATGGTGGTGATATGAAAAGGGACTTAAATATTATAGTAAGTATTTTACCTCAAGCGGATCTTGTGAAAATGCTGGGGAAGGATAATGTGCAAATAACCGTTATGATACCACCCGGTGCAAGTCCTGATAGTTATGAACCTACGACCAATCAACTGAAAAATCTAAGTAAAGCTGATATGTATGTGATGGTAGGACATCTGCCTTTCGAAACAGCCTGGTGTGATAGGCTCTTATCCGCTAATCCAGACCTACTATCTGTAGATAGTTCTAGGGGCATAGATATTTTCCATGGTGACCCCCACATCTGGTTGTCACCCCAACTTGCTAAAAAACAATTAGAAAACATTTGTCAAGCCTTAATAGAAATTGATGAGGGTAATGAAAGTTTTTATCTAACTAATCTGGAAGGGGCAAGAACTGAGTTAGATGTTATGGATCAACAAATAAAGGACATTTTTGCAGATCTCCCTAAAAAGACTTTTTTAGTTTATCACCCCGCTTGGGGGTATTTTGCTAAGGATTATGGATTAATAGAAATGGCCATTGAAAAGGATGGCAAAGAGCCAGCCCCAGGAGAAATGGCAAAAATTATTGCCCAGGCTAAAGAACTAGAAATCAAGACAGTTTTTACATCTTCCCAGCATAGTACCCGTAGTGCAGAAGCTATTGCAGATGAATTGCAGGCGGTAGTTGTGACTATAGATCCACTACCTAGTAAATATGAAGATATAATTGAAACGGCGAAATTATTAAGTGAGGCATTGAAATAATGGATAAAAGGGAAAAAGCGATTGAAATAAAAAACTTATATGTTAGTCTGAATGGTCATTTAATTTTAAGGGACATTAATCTAGATATCGCCCAGGGGGATTTTCTGGGTATTATTGGTCCCAATGGTGGAGGGAAATCTACCTTGTTAAAAACTATACTAGGGCTCATTAAGCCGGATTATGGCTCGATTAAGATATTGGGCAAAGGGATAAAAAAAGGACGGCACTACATAGGTTATGTACCCCAGTATGCCCAATTCGATCGGGATTTTCCTATTAGTGTGGAGGAAGTAGTCCTACAAGGTAGGTTAGGCAAAAGAAAAATCATTAGATATTCCAAAGCAGATCTAGCTAAGGTAGAAGAAATTTTGACCCAACTAGAAATTGATAATTTATATAAAAGACAAATTGGGGAATTATCAGGTGGAGAAAGACAAAGGGTTTTAGTGGCTAGGGCCTTAGCCTCTAATCCTAAAATACTTTTACTAGATGAGCCTACTGCTAGTACTGATGAAAGATTTAGCGCTGATTTTTATGATTTATTAAATATACTTAACCAAACTATCACCATTGTTTTAGTTTCTCATGATATTAGTGCCATTTCAACCTATGTAAAAAATATAGCTTGCCTTAACCATGACTTGTTCCAACAAGGTGGTCGTGATATTTCAGCCGAACTTATAAACGAATTATATAATTGCCCAGTTGATTTGATTGCTCACGGTATTCCTCATCGCGTACTAGAAGCACATAATGGAGTAGTTAATTATGCTAGAAATACTAAGTTATGATTTTATGAAAAATGCTTTACTGGCGGGTATATTAGTCAGTATAGCCTGTGGGGTTGTTGGGACCTATGTAGTAGTAAAAGGGATTTCCTTTATAAGTGGTAGTATATCCCATGCTGCTTATGGGGGCATAGGCTTGGGTTATTATCTAGGGATTAACCCTATGCTTGGTGCTACCATTTTTACGGTTCTGTCAGCTTTAGGTATGGGTATAGTAAGTCACAAAACCAAACAAAAAGAAGATACGATTATTGGTATGATGTGGGCAGTAGGTATGGCACTAGGGATAATCTTTATCAAGTTATCCCCTGGATATACGGCTGATTTAATGAGCTATCTATTTGGTAGCATTTTGACCGTCCCAGTGGGTGATTTATGGTTAATGTTATTATTGGACTTAATAATAGTTCTAATCGTTCTTTTGTTTTATGAACCATTTAAGCTAGTAGC
Source organism: uncultured Syntrophomonadaceae bacterium (assembly GCA_964514235.1). GTDB lineage: Bacteria > Bacillota > Syntrophomonadia > Syntrophomonadales > Syntrophomonadaceae > JAAYRQ01. Next base: position 2,897 of record CAZEPV010000008.1, read on the forward strand.
CTTTGATGAGGAATATGCAGAGACCTTGGGCCTTAATACCTTAGCCCTTAACTTGCTCTTACTATTCCTAATTGCCTTAACTGTGGTAGTTATGATTAGGGCTGTAGGAATTATTTTGGTTATTGCTTTATTAACCATACCAGCGGCTATAGCCAGGCAATTATCGAAAAGGCTACCACTAATGATGGTTTTAGCTACCTTATTAGGTATAGTATTTGCAATTGTGGGCTTACTTCTTTCCTATTTATGGGATTTGCCTTCTGGTGCAACTATAATTTTATGTGCTGCAGGTGGTTTTATAATTTCCTCCCTGATTACCTCTAATAAAAAAACCAATATTCCTATGGTTAGTGATGAAGTTATTAGGAAGTAATATAGGTGGTTCCTAGAAAAGATAATAGGCTAAAAGTGACTCTTTTAGCCTATTATTTATGATTTATAGCTGTTTTTCTATATTAGAAACCTAACCAGTTAGCTACATTGTCGATATCTTCCCTACGGCTAAGCAGTTTGTTAGCTGGAAAATCGGGATCGGGGTAGCCTATGGCAATTCCTATAATAATCTCCTTTTCCTCTGGGATATGGGTATGTTTTCTGATGACCTCAGGGAACATAACCCCTTGGTCCTCAATACAAGTACCCAAACCGTAACTTTTTGCCGCTAGGCAAATAGTCTGGGCAATTGCTCCCATATCGAATAGTGACCAAGAACCAGCTAAAGATTTATCACGAGAAATGATAATAGCTGCTGGAGCATCATAAAACCTAAAGCCCTTTTTAGTCCAGGCCAGTCTTTTTTCACGATCTTCTCTTTCGATACCCATTAACTTAAAAATATCAATAGCTAATTCTACACGTCTCTGTTTATATATGCCATCATAAGCGACAGATCTATCACGAGCGGGTTTATCCTCCAAAAAACTTTCAATATTATCACGCCCAATATTTTCTAGTACTGGACCAGTTACGATTGTAAATTCCCAAGGCTGAGTATTGACAGCAGAGGGCGATTTTAAAGATAATTCCAAGATTTCCTTTATAAGCTCTTGGGGAACTGCTTTGGGCAAATAACCCCTAACACTGATACGGGATTTAATAGCATCTGCGATATTCATACTTATTCTCCTCCTAAAATTTTAAATATAATAGATATTAGATGCCGTAGGCCTTCCTCTTGCGGTATAAAACTGATCTATGAATATCTAATTTATCTGCAGCTTTGTTTATGGAGCCATCGCAGTTTTGTAAAATTTGTTTAATATACTCTTTTTCAGCTTCTTGTAAATATTCCTTAAGGCTGCCAATATATTGGGAATAATCTTCTGCAGGCTTTCTAGGCGCGGATTCTATTTCATCGGTAATTGGGAGAAGCCTAACCCCATTATTAATACAGGTTAATTTATTTCCGTAGCTAGTAATATGCATTCTCTCAATAACATTTCTTAATTCCCTGACATTGCCAGGCCAACTATAATTAACAAATGCTTCCATAGACTTGGTGCTAAACTCTTTTTTTCCCCCATATTTAGTGTTTAATTCATTTAAGAAAGCATTAGCTATAGCTACTATATCTTCAGGCCTATCTCTTAGGGGGGGTATTGTCAAAGGGATGACATTTAAACGATAAAATAAATCTTCCCTAAAAGTGCCCTCATCTACCATCTCCTGAAGATTGCGGTTGGTAGCCCCGATTATTCGTACTTTAACTTCCTTATCTTTAGTGGCTCCAATCTTTCTAATTTCTCCATTTTCTATTACCCGCAATAACTTAGGTTGTAAAGTGAGGGGTAATTCAGCGATTTCATCTAGAAATAGAGTTCCATTATGGGCTATCTCAAAAAGGCCAGGTTTGCCCTTATTACCTGCCCCTGTAAAAGCCCCCCGTTCATAACCAAAGAGTTCCGATTCTAATAAACTTTCTGGTATGGCAGCACAGTTGATGGTAACAAATGGTGCTTCATTAGAGGAACTGTGGCGGTAAATATATTTTGCTATGACATCCTTTCCTACCCCAGTTTCACCGTATAACATTACTGTACTATCAGTACTAGCAATTCTTTTAGCTTTTTGCATCAACTGTTTCATCAGGGGGCTTTCTACCACAAATTTCTCCCGCTCTGAATCCCGATCCCGAAAATAGCGGATTTCATCTTGATATTTATTTTTACTTCTTCTTTCCATTTCCAATACATCCATGAATTTCTGTACGATTTCAGGTTCGAAACTGGATGACACTACCATAGTCAAGTTATTGTCTTTGTCGAAAAGTGGTTGGCTTGAAACAATAATTTTATTTCCTTCCTTAGTATTGAGGACTTCGGTCACTTGCTCTTTCTTTTCAATAGCTTTCAGGACTGGAGAATTATCATAATAACCATTTTGCACAAGTTGAGCTACATTACTACCTATCATTTTGGATAAGGGGATGTTGAGCAATCTCTCCGCGATCGAATTTGCGAAAATCACATTCCCATCACCATCAGCAACAAATATAGATTGGTTGAAATCAAACATTACTTTTTCTAAATTACATGCTTCATTAATCAATATAGTCACCACCTATAAATATTTTACCCTGCCAACTTGTTTATCTGCTTTGTTCTAAAAGTAACACAAAAAAGGTTGCCTTTCAACAACAAGTTGCAAAATGTGCAACATACTAACCTTAATGTATTTAAATAAATAACAACATATAATGGTTTTATATTCCTAAAGTAGCGATTTTCCAGGAGCATACCGGTAAATGCCACCGTAAATAGGGAAAGACAGTAACTTATAATTCCTAATATTATTGCATTTTGTAATGGGGGCTAGTTTTTCCAGGATTGGCACTATTTTTGCATTTATATTTATATAAGTAAAAAGTACAATCAATGAGACACTAGTGCGGACAAGTCTCTAGGGAAAGGATGAGACCATGAGTTGGCAAGATGACTATAAGCGAAGATTAACTACAGCATCTGAAGCAGTAAAAGTAATAAAGTCTGGTGATAGGGTTATACCTGGTCATGCTGCTAGTGAATCGGAATTACTAATAGGTGAAATGGTTAAGCGATATCAAGAATTAGAGAATGTAAAGGTATTCGTAGGGGTTGTTCTCAGTAGTGCCCCTTATAGCAGGCCAGAGATGGAAGGCCATTTTATCGTAGAGCCATTTTTTATTAGTGGCAAGACTTTTGAGGCCTACCATGAAAGGGGTGGCGAGTTTATACCCATATTCTTCCATCAGCTACCGCGAGCTTTTGCCCAAGGTAATTTACCAGCAGATGTGTTTTTGACCATAGTATCCCCACCTGACAAGTTTGGATACTGCAGCCTAGGTGTATCAGTAGACCATTCTAAGGGTTTAATGGACAATGCCAAAATCATAATTGCTGAAGTAAATCCCAACATGCCTAGGACATATGGGGAAACATTGGTCCATGTCTCCCAATTTGATTATATCGTTGAGAACGATGACCCCTTAATTGAATCCCAGCGATCTGATGAATCGGACCCTATTACCGATGCCATAGGTCGGAATCTGGCTTCTTTAATAAATGATGGTGATACCCTACAAATAGGAACAGGGAAGATTCCCGATGCCCTCCTATATTATTTAAGGAATAAAAACGATCTCGGGATACATACAGAAATGGCATCAGAAGGATTAATTGAACTAATAGATTCTGGTGTAATCAATGGTAAAAATAAAACCCTGTGGCCAGGTAAAGCAATAACTACCTTTGCCCAAGGTACAAAAAAATTGTATGATTATGTGCACGAAAACCCTCAATTTCAATTTATGCCCGTAGATTACGTAAACAACCCTTGTATAATTGCACAAAATAACAATATGGTAGCCATTAATCAAGTATTAGAAGTAGACTTGCTCGGCCAGATAGCTGCTGAGTCTATCGGACCTAAGCAATATAGTGGAGTGGGTGGACAGTTAGATTTTCTTAGGGGCGCTGCCATGTCACCTGGCGGTAAACCGATTTTGGTCTTTCCTTCTACAGCCAAAAAGGGGACCATCTCCCGTATATCTTGCAATATGAAAGTAGGTACCCCAGTTAGTGATACTAGAAACGATGTCCATTATGTGGTTACCGAATATGGTATAGCCAATCTTTTTTGTAAAAGCAATGAAGAGAGAGCCCGAGAATTAATTAGGATAGCCCACCCAGACTTTAGAGCCCAGTTGAAAAGACAATACAAAGAGCTGTATGGACGGCATTTATAGGCGTTATTTTGTCAAGCTCTTGCACAATTGCATCATAGGTTGCATTTTAGCTACATGAATAGGTTGCCCTTTCGAGACAAAATCTTTTGTTTGTTTGTAAAGGAAGTCCAAAGGGGCAGTTTGCTATCTTATTCCGCTCTTATTCCGCATAATAAAGGGCGATTTAAAATTGGCATAGTACTTGCATTTTATATTCAATTAGACAGTTAGAAATCCGTTACGGAAATAAACTAAGCAGTTATTATACAAATATTAGACATATGTTCGAGATGGAAAGGAGAATATAACAATGAACGAAGTAGTTATAGTAGCAGCATGCCGAACAGCTATAGGTAGACATGGTGGTGTCTTTAAGGCGCTTAATGCTCCCCAGTTAACTATTCCAGTAATGCAGGAACTAATAAAAAGGTCAGGCATAGATCCTAAGGAAATTGATGATGTAATCTGGGGTTGTAATTATCAAAAAACTTACAATGAAAACAATCTAGCCCGAGTTTCTGCAATACAAGCGGGCTTACCAATAACTGTGCCTGGAATTACCATTCATCGGAATTGTACTTCCTCTATGTCTGCCATACAATTGGCATTTTACCAAATTAAGTGTGGGGAAGCAGATGCAATTATGGTTGGTGGCACAGATTCCATGAGTAATGCATCATATACAGTTGATGGCCAGCGCTGGGGTTCTAGGATGGGACACTCGACTGTAAGGGATTCTATGTGGGATTCACTTACTAATACGGGTATTGGTCCAGCCATGGGAATTACGGCTGAAAATCTAGCTGATATGTATGATATCTCACGTGAAGAACAAGACGAACTTGCCTTTCAGAGCCAAAGCAAGGCAATTAACGCCATAGACAATGGCTTATTCAAGGATGAAATTATACCTATAACAGTTAAAGAAAGAAGAAAGACTGTGGTTGTGGATACAGACGAGCATCCTAGACGTGATGTAACAATGGAATCCTTATCCAAATTAAAACCCAGTTTTAAGGAGGGTGGGACCGTAACCGCGGGGAATGCCTCTGGAATTAATGATGGCTCATCAGGCATGTTGATTATGTCTAAACAGAAAGCAGAACAATTGGGAATACCTATTTTAGCTAAAGTCGTATCTACTGCCACAACGGGAGTAGACCCAGATATTATGGGTATTGGCCCCGTTTCCTCTACTGAAAAGGCTTTGGAGAAAGCTAATCTTAAATTAAGTGATATAGGCTTAATTGAAGTTAACGAAGCCTTCGCTGCCCAGTATTTAGCAGTTGAGAAGGCCCTAAATATAGATCGTGATATCACTAATGTTAATGGTAGTGGTGTTTCCTTGGGTCACCCTGTCGGTTGTACGGGGACTAGAATAACTACCACATTATTATACGAAATGAGAAGAAGAAAGGTTAGGTATGGCCTAGCCACCTTATGTGCAGGCGGTGGAATGGGAACCGCAATAATTATTGAAGTCGAACAATAATTAGCCAGAGTCTAGCAAGAATAAGAATAAAACCCAAAAGGTCTAGGCATAGTAAAGTACGGTGAAAGGAGAGACTAAAATGGGTAAGTTTGATGACAAGGTAGCAATAGTAACTGGTGGAGCTAACGGAATTGGGGAAGCCATAGTTTATAAATTTTTTGAAGAAGGTGCCATGATTGCCATTTTGGATATTAATGGTGAGGGTGCTGCGGACTTAGCTAAGAAATTAGATGCTTCTGGTAATAAAGTAATAGGTTTTGGCTGTGATGTTACAAAGCGTAATGAGGTTCAAAATACATTCAAAGCCGTTGTAGAAAAATTTGGAACTATTGACATCTTGGTAAATAATGCGGGAATTACTCGGGATGCAATTTTTCATAGAATGACTGAGGAACAATGGGATGATGTAATTGATGTTAATGGTAAGGGCTTATTCAATTGTACTCAGGAAGCTTGGGGCATTATGAGAGCCAAGAAATACGGTAAAGTATGTAATATTTCATCCACAAATTCTAGTGGAGAAGTTGGACAAGCCAATTATGCTTATACCAAGGCGGGAATAATTGGATTTACCAAGAGCCTAGCTAAAGAAGGTGGCAGATACAATATAAACGTCAATGCGGTCAGACCTGGAGTAGTTGATACAGAAATGTTGCGAGTTTTACCAGATGACATCATTGAGAACTATGCTAATAGTACGGTTTTCAAGCGACTTGGCAAGTCATCCGAAATTGCAGATGCAGTAGCTTATTTATGCAGTGATGAAGCTTCATGGGTTACTGGAGAAGAAATGCTGGTCGCTGGTGGCTATATGATAGGCTAACCAAAAAAATTTAGATATTTTTGGATGATTCAGCGAAAGGGGGCTTAGCAGAAAAACAGCGTATTCTAGGTACTATATTAATAATACGGGAGGGTATTTAATGAAAAGGAAAAGTATTGCGATATTGTTAGTGCTTATATTGAGTTTGGGATGTCTCGCTGGTTGCGGGGGACAAGCAACTGATGGTGATAATAGCAGTGCTAATGCTAAAGCCGAAAAAATTGTTTGGAAAGTCCAGGGTTATACCCCTGCTGGAACCCTTTATGATGATTATGGTAAAAGGTTAGCTGAAAACATTACAGTTATGTCGAATGGAAGATTAGAAATTGATTGGTATCCTGCAGATGCTATAGTTCCATCTGTCGATGGACCACAAGCTGTCAGAGATGGTATTTTGGATGCGGTCTTCGACTATGCAGGAATGTGGACCAGTGTTGAATATGGGGCTCCATTATTCTGTTCATCTCCAGGACTATTCGCTGACCCCGTTGACATTATAGCTTGGCTAGATTATGGCGGTGGCAAGGAACTTCTACAAGAAATGGGCGACAAGCTTGGAGTCCATATTGTACCAGCCGGCGTACATGATATGGAAAACTTCTTATGGGCTAATAAACCAATTGATTCTATTGAAGCCCTAAAAAGTGTAAAACTTCGTATGATGCCTTTGATGGGTGAAGTATTAGCAGCTAATGGCTGTAACGTTGTATTCATATCTGCTGGTGAAATAGTACCATCTATGGAGCGTGGAGTTATTGACGCAGGGGAATATTCCATACCTGCACTTGACGAAACATTTGGTTTCCAAGATGTAGCTGACTATTATATGAGACCTGGTATACACCAACCTAGCGCAACCCAACAACTTGCTATTAACAAAAAGAAATGGGATGCTCTTCCAGATGATTTAAAACGCGTTGTTGAAGTAGCAGGAAAAGAAAACCAAATGTATATGTTAAATAATGCTGCAGCTTTGAGTATTGAATCAATGGAAAACTTCGAGAAAATGGGTAAAAAATTAGTTGTTATGCCTGAGGATATGTTGGTTACCTTACAAGGATGGATTGACGCTTGGTACGAAGATGTGACCAAAAAGGATCCTTTCTTAGCTAAAGTGCGTGAATCTCAAGTTGAATTCATCAAATGGTGGACTCCATATAAAGAAACTAAGGTAATTCCTAATCCAGCTTGGGCATCTGAGAATTAATAACTTATAATTATGAATTTTAAGTTATAAGTCTTACTTTTAAAAATAAAAGGGGCTCGCTTTGATCTCCTTTTATTTTTATCCTAAATAAAGTTTTTAATAAAGGTTGGTGACATAAAATGTTGTTTAATAAACCCTTTTCATTGATAACCGATGTTAATGAAAAGATTGCCTTTCTTGCATCACTATTAATCTATGGCGTTATTGCAGTAGTCGTAATTGAAGTTGGAGGAAGATACTTTTTCAATCACCCAACCAACTGGTCTTATGATTTAGCCTGGATGTTTTACGGTGCTATAGCTTTTCTCGGGGGTGCTTATGGCATAACCGCGGATGTCCATGTTAAAGCCGATGTTGTTTATGACCTATTGAAACCAAGAACCCAGGCCATAATTAGAATTGCCTGTTATTTGGCCTTTTTCTTTCCTTTTGCTTTAGCATTGGTATATTCCACCTATGGTCTAATGAGCCATGCTTGGATTCTAGGTGAGACCTCACCATACACTAGTTGGAATCCTATAACTGGGCCGATTAAGACGGTCTTGTTCGTAGGTTCCGTGATGCTTTTGCTTCAAGGGCTAATAGACTTTGTAAGCTATTTTAAAATGTTGAAGGATGGCGGTGACAAAAAATGAGTCCAGAATTATTAACAGTATTAATGTTTGTAGGTGTACTAGTCGGCGTATTCCTAGGATTTCCCATAGCATTTACACTAGCTGGACTAGGCATCACCTTCGGATTAATCGGGTGGGGTGATCAGGTATTTGCCCTGATGGGTTCTAGAGCTTTTGGTGTAATGGCTAACTACACTTATGTAGCTATACCACTCTTCATATTTATGGGGGCTATGTTGGAAAGGTCTGGGGTTGCAGACATAGCCTTCGCAGTTTTGAATCAATGGATGAAAAATGTAAGGGGTAGCTTAGCTTATGCCACCATAATTATCTCTACCATGTTTGCTGCTTGCACTGGTGTTGTTGGTGCTTCAGTAACCACCATGGGGCTTTTAGCACTCCCACCCATGAATGACAGAGGTTATGATAAAAAACTATCTACTGGTGTTGTCGCAGCAGGTGGAACCCTAGGGATTCTAATTCCGCCTAGTATAATGCTAGTACTATTTGGACCAATGGCTAATTTATCTGTAGTTGATTTATTTGCAGCAGCTATTATTCCTGGTCTTTTGTTAGCCTTTTTATATTTGGTTTACACCTTCTTACTGATTAAATTTAAAAAGGGTGTAGTACCCGACCAAGCACTCCACGAGGGTGAAGAAATATATACTATCTGGGACGGTATAAAAGCATTTGTACCTTTTATAGCTGTTATATTCGCGGTAATGGGGGCTATTTTATTTGGTATAGCGGCTCCTACTGAAGCAGCAGCTTTAGGTGCTTTTGGCGCAACCATAATAGCACTAGCTTTCCGCAAATTAAATTGGCGGGTTATTAAGGAATCTGCCATGTCGACCTTGAAAATAACCACTATGGTTGCCTTTGTAGCCGTAGGCGCTAACATCTTCACGGCAGTATTTTTCGGGGTTGGCGGAGGAGCCGTAGTAAGTAACTTTGTTTCTGCACTAGGTCTAGGACCAACTGGTACTATGATGATGGTTCTTTTGATTGTACTTTTATTGGGTATGCTGATTGACTGGATAGGTATTTTGCTTATCATAGTTCCTATTTTTATGCCTATTATCGTACAATTTGGCATTGACCCCCTATGGGCAGCCATGTTAATTTGTATTATTTTACAAACATCATTTTTGACTCCACCCTTTGCTTATACCCTCTTTTATATTAGGGGTATTGCCCCTCCTGGTATTAACATTGGGCATATTTACGCAGGGGTAATCCCATTTATCGGTTTACAATTACTGGGTTTAGCCCTTTGTTATGTTTTCCCCAAAATCATTACGGTATTGCCTGCCGCCTTGGCAGCGGCTAGATAAAAACAATTTTATTTTAGCCGTCGTATAGGGTGAAGCCTCAGTTTTTACTGCAGCTTCATCCTTCTTAATATGTACTTGTCTTACTACAACTACAGTTGCCTTAAAACATCATGTTGCAAAATAAGGACATGGATTTTTCAAAGATGCCAAGGTTTTTTAATTTTTAGCAACAAAAATTATTAGCAGTAACAAATACTCCTTTTTGATTTAAGGTGTAATATTTTATTTCGGCAAAAATAGGGGCAATAATTGGCTAATAGCCCCGCAAATTTCAATTTGGATTGTAATTAATGCAGAAACACCAGATTAATCTTAGTTTATGTCACTTTTATTTGTTCTTTTTTATAATCGCATGGAAACTTTTTTACAAATAAAAAAATGGCATCTTTTTTGCATTAATTATCTAGTAGATTATAAAAAAAGATTAAAACTCCAAAGAAAGGATGAGACAATGAACTGGCAAGATATCTATAAGCAGAGATTAACTACAGCAGCTGAAGCAGTAAAAGTAATCAAATCTGGTGACAGGGTAGTACCTGGACACGCCGCTAGTGAATCCGAATTATTAGTGGGGGAAATGGTTAAAAGATACAAAGAATTAGAAAACGTTATTATTGTCGAAGGGGTAGCCTTAGGCAGTTCTCCATATTGTAACCCCGAAATGGAAGGGCATTTTGTCTTAAACTCCATGTTTTTAGGGGCTAAAGTGCGCTCTTCAGTTTGGGAAAATCGGGGGGATTTCATTCCTTTAAACTTACACCAATTCCCACGCGCCTTTCGGGAGGGATTTATCCCTATTGACGTTTTCCTAACTATTGTATCCCCACCTGATAAATTTGGTTATTGTAGTTTGGGGGTATCAGTAGACCACTCGATGGAATTGGTAAAAAGCTCAAAGATTGTTATTGCGGAAGTAAATCCGAATATGCCCAGGACATATGGTGATACCTTAGTCCACGTATCTGAATTTGATTATATAGTAGAAAATGATGATCCCTTACTAGAATTACAAAGATTTGCGGAAAGAAATGAAGTTAATGACACCATAGGCAAAAATCTAGCCTCCTTAGTTAACGATGGTGACACACTGCAAGTTGGGGCAGGAACTATTCCTGATGCTTTATTACGCAACCTTAAGGATAAAAACGATCTTGGTGTTCATACTGAAATGGTTTCAGATGGGATGATCGAGTTGATAGAAGGTGGCGTAATAAATGGTAAGTATAAAACACTCTGGCCGAATAAAATCGTAGCAACCTTCGCTGAAGGAACTAAGAAATTATATGAATATCTGCACGAAAACCCCCTATTTCAATTTATACCAACAGACTATGTTAATAACCCTTGCGTGATTGCACAAAACGACAATATGGTAGCAATAAATCAAGCACTAGAAATTGACTTACTCGGCCAGGTTGTTTCTGAATCTATTGGTATTAAACAATATAGCGGAATCGGTGGACAATTAGATTTTATTAGGGGCTCAGCTATGGCCCGCGGTGGCAAACCAATCCTAGTATTTCCCTCCACAGCTAAAAAGGGGACTATCTCGCGTATAACTTGCAGCCTTAAAACTGGTACTCCCATTAGTGATACTAGAAACGATGTTCATTATGTAGTTACTGAATACGGTATAGCTAATCTGTTTGCTAAAACTAATGAGGAAAGGGCTAGGGCGCTTATTGAGATAGCCCATCCTGATTTTAGAGAACAGCTTAAGGAAGAATACAAAGACCTATACGGAAGGGCTCTCTAAATTCGAATTTAGGAGTAAAAAGGAAAGGTGATAGAAATGAGTTTTAAAAAAAGCAAGGACGATATCGTGTGTGTAAGTGCATGCAGGACCCCCTTTGGACGTTTTGGTGGCTCCATGCGGGACATCGACATTTTCGACTTGGGTGCCATAGCCATGCGGGATGCCATGGAGAGGATTAACTTGGACCCTAACCTAATTGATGAAGTTTGGTGGGGGAACGGCGATACAACTAGCACCAAGGACCCCTACACTCCAGTTGTAGCTAGGCAAACCATGTTGAAAGCCGGCATAAGCCCCGAAACTCCATCAATAGCTTTTGACCAGGCCTGTACTTCGGGAATGAGTGCCATAAAATACGGTGCCAGGAGTATTGAGCTAGGGGAAGCTAAAATAGTTATGACTGGTGGTTCCACTAGTTTTAGTACTATACCCTTTTTATTAAGAGATATTCGCTGGGAAGGCAAAAGACATACCTCCTTTTTAGTTGAGGATCCCATTATACCCATTGGCTATAAGGATTTTGAACCTGTAGCACTTGAATCAGGGCAAGTAGCAATTGAATACGGTGTTTCTCGTGAGGAACAAGATGAGTTTGCTTATGCAAGTCATGTAAATTATAAGGCAGCACTAGAACGTGGATTCTTCAAAAATGAAATAGTGCCTTTGAAAATCGAAGTTAAAGATAAAAGGGGTCGGGTAGTGGAGGAAAAGGTCTTGGAATATGATGAGCAATTTAGACCCAATATTTCTCTCGAAGCCTTGGCCAAACTAGGTACAATCTTTGATAGTCCCACTTGTACAGCCGGAAATTCCCCGGGCATGAATGATGGCGCTACTGCACAGATTATAACTACCCGTGAGCATGCTGAAAAATTAGGACTCGATATTATTTATACCTTAGTTTCAACCTCGATTATTGCCCTACGGCCTAGGATTATGCCGGTTTCCCCTGCCTTTGCTATAAAGAAATGCTTAGACGAAACTGGCTTGAGTATGGATGATTTGAAATTCATTGAAATTAATGAAGCCTTTGCTTGTGTTCCTTTAGTATCTTCAGTCTTGTTAGCTAATGATCGCTTTTTGAATAGTCCTTATGATGATATGGTCAAGGAGGCCTCGGCATCTGCAATCTTAGACTATGATAAGGATAAATATAAGGGAATTAAAAAGCGCTTGAATGTTAATGGCAGTGCAATTGCTACTGGACATCCAAACACTTCAACTGGTGCTAGAGTAATGATGACAGCGGCCTACAACCTTAAAGAAAATGGCGGTGGCTATGCAGCTACAGCTATTTGTGGTGGTTTAACCCAAGGTACTGGTGCTATTATCTGGGTGGAATAATCATGATTTGACCGCCTAACCCAGACTTATGAGTGCACCCCAATTGCTTGGCGGTGCACTTTTCTTTTTAATCTTTCATTGATTTGATTTTGACGGCTAGGCGTAAAATATAGCTAAATACAATGTATCCTAGGATACTTGATGGCTAAATAAAGGCGGGTGCTTCAATGAATAAATTAGATGAAAATAGTTTAAATATGAGTGGTTATAGCATTGATGAAATTTATATAGGGATGACAAGAAGTGTCTCGAAAACAATTAGCGAATCTGACATTTATACATTTGCTGGTTTAATAGGGGATATAAACCCAGTCCACATAAATGCGGAATATGCGAAAAACACTAGATTTGGGGAAAGAATAGCCCACGGAATGCTAACAGCCAGTTTTTTTTCGACCTTAGTTGGGATGTTGATACCTGGTGCAGATGCAATTTATTTAGGCCAAACCTGTGAATTTCTCTTGCCTGTAAAAATTGGGGATACCATTACCGCTACTGGTGAAGTTATAAAAATAATTCCGGAAAAACGTATTGCCCATATGAGAACTAAGGTTCTAAACCAAAGAGGCGAACTAGTCGTAGATGGTCAAGCAAAAGTTATGGCAACTAAAGCTACTCAATAAGTAACAATAATTACGTTACGAAATGAAGGGGACTTGTAAATGAATTTTAATTTAACTGACGAACAAGCAATGGTCTTGAAAATGGTGAGGGATTTAGCCCAAAATGAAATAGCCCCTCGGGCTGCTTATATAGACGAAACTGGTGAATTTCCTGGGGAAAATATTGAGGCCCTAAATGAATTAGGTCTTATGGGTATGACCATACCAACTGAATATGGTGGTTCCTTTATGGATAATTTATCATATACCATGGCAGTAGAAGAAATATCTAAAGCCTGTGCATCTACTGGTGCTGTTATGTCAATTCATAGTTCAACCACCTGTAATGCCATAGTCACTTTTGGCACCGAGGAACAAAAACATCAATATTTGCCCCGTTTAGCAGGCGAGGGCAAAGTAGCTGCTTTTGCCCTTACTGAGGCTGATTCTGGCTCAGATGCTGGTTCTATTAAGACAAATGCCGTATTAGAAGGTGACACATATATCTTAAACGGCACCAAATGTTTTATCAGTAATTCAGGTGTAGCTGATGTTTACACCATATTTGCCAAAACCGATAGAAATAGTGGGGTTAAGGGTATAAGCGCATTTATTGTAGAAAAGGACACCCCTGGATTGACCATAGGTAAAAAAGAAAATAAGATGGGTATTCGAGGTTCCATAACCTGCGAACTAATTATAGAAGATTTAAGAATTCCTAAAAAAAATCTCCTGGGTAAAGAAGGCCAAGGTTTTAAGATTGCTATGGTTGCTTTAGATAGTGCTAGAATTGGAGCAGGCGCGCAAGCGGTAGGTATTGCACAAGCTGCATACGAAACCGCCCTGCAATATGCCAAGGAACGTAAGCAGTTTGGTAGACCTATAATTGATTTCCAAGGTATTGGTTTTATGCTAGCTGATATGGCTATGCAAATAGAAGCAGCTAGATTATTGGTATATAAGGCGGCATCTTTAAAAGATGAAGGCAAACCATTTGGCATGGAAGCCGCCATGTGTAAAACTTTTGCCTCTGACATGTCGGTTAAAGTTGCCTTAGACGCAATCCAGGTTTTGGGTGGATATGGCTATATGAAAGAATATCCCACAGAGAGGTATTTAAGGGATGCCAAGATTACCCAGATATATGAAGGTACTAATCAAATCCAAAGAGTTGTAATTTGCAATTATCTAAAAAGATTATAGAGGTTGACTTGTTTTATAGAATCAGAAGATAAGCCAGCCACTATTTGACAGATTGTATCCTATTACTCTGATATGCTAGATTAATGTTAGGACATATATTAGCATAGCGGTATAGAAATTAAGAAGGAGGTAATTATTAGTGGAAACTAGGGAATGTATTAGGACTAGACGTAGTATTAGAAGATTTACCGATCAAATGATAAGTGATGAAATATTAACCGAATTACTTGAGGCAGTCCGCTGGGCACCATCTTGGGGCAATTCACAGTGTTGGGAAATCATTGTAATCAAAGACCAGGCTATTAAAGAAAAATTATCGGAGTGTATTCCAGCCTCAAATCCAGCCCCAAAGGGTGTTGCACAAGCACCAGTTCTCATAGCAATTTGCGCCAAACTTGGTCTTTCTGGATATAAAAAAGGTCAAGTAATGACCAATAAAGGTGATTGGTATATGTTTGATATGGGGATTGCCGCACAGAATCTATGCTTAGCTGCCCATGATTTAGGCCTAGGGACTGTGCATGTTGGCACTTTAGATCATGACCTAGTTGATGAAATTTTGGGCTTACCTGAGGATGTCATGTCGATTGAATTAATACCTGTTGGCTATCCCGCCAAGGAAGGCAAGGCACCACCTCGGAAGGAATTACAAAGTTTTGTCTACTTGAACAAATATGGAGAAGGATTTATACAAGATTAAATAATAAGGGGGTGGCAAGTTCTGCCCCCCTTATGGAATTAAGCCAAAGTAACTTAAATAGCTAGTTGTTATAATAAAACAAGACTCGTTGTCTAAAAACATCATGTTGCAAAAAAACAACCAGTTTCTAGGTCAAGCATTTCTAGGATTTCACGTGGTAAATGTTTAAACTAGATATTCAAACCTATTTTAAACATCCTATTTTAACTGGGGCAACAATATTTTTCATGAACCCATTTGCCAAGGTTTATTACACCTAAAGCTAAGTTAATAGATAAAATAACTAATTTAGTGCGGACTTTCCAACCTTGTTTGTTATTATTTCCTGCGTATTTATGGCCTGGAATGGGTTTTGCTTCCTTCTTTTTGCCCTACCAAATCCTATATTACTCTTGTCGGAAGGAATTAAAATTACCCTGATATTTAGTGCTGGCAAGAATTTTGCATATATTACTATAGTATATAGCAAAAGTAGTCGGGAAATCTTAGTAAGAAGGGGGATTATATGAATTTCGAGACTTTAATATTTGAAAAGAAAGAGGACGTAGGAATAATACAATTTAACCGACCTAAGGCGAATAATGCGCTAAATGAGCTTCTATTTAATGAACTGGATGAGCTGGTGGATCTTGTAAGTAAGGATGACGAAATCAAAGTAATTATCCTAACAGGTGGGGAAAGGGTCTTTGCTGCAGGAACTGATATTAAACACTTAGTCCACCTAAATGCAATTGAAGCGGAATCTTTTATAACTTTAATTAATTCTGTTTCAGATAAAATAGCCGATATTGATAAGCCTACCATAGCGGCCATAGCTGGTTATTGTTTAGGCGGGGGTTTTGAGTTAGCTCTAGCTTGCGATATCCTGATTGCTTCTACAGGAGCTAAATTTGGACAACCTGAAGTAAATATAGGGATTGTTCCTGGCGGTGGGGGTACCCAAAGGCTAGTAAGGCTTGTAGGACCTGCCTGGGGTAAACGGATGATAATGACAGGTGAATTTATAGATGTAGAGCAAGCATTAAATTTGGGCTTAATTACTGAGGTGGTTGAGACCGAACAACTTATAAGCCGAGGCTTGGAAATTGCTGACCTGCTTAAGAAAAAGGCCCCTAACGCATTAAGACTAGCCAAAAGGTGTGTGAATTTTGGACAAAACGTGGATCTGGCATCTGGTCTGGAATTTGAACAAAAGATTTGGGCATTACTATTCTCTACAGAAGATAAAAAGGAGGGCATGGAAGCATTCATTGAAAAAAGAAGTCCAAATTTTATAGGGAAATAAAAGAATCGAAAGGGGTTTGAAAATGAGTAAATTTAAAGACTATGAGACTATTGCTTTAGAACCATTAGAATCTGGGGTCCTTGTTGTATCCTTAAATAGAACCCATAGGTTAAATGCACTTAACTTGCAAATGATGGACGATCTATTAGATTTATGGACCACTTTACGGGAAGATTTTGAAACTAGGGTAGTCATACTTAAAGGTGCTGGGGAAAAAGGTTTTTGCGGTGGTGTAGACATTAAGGAAGTATTTCCAGATGAAATGCTTAATGCCCCTGACTTATATCATTGGCAGACTAGACTAGGGGAATTAGAATACCTAATGCGGAAAATTCCTCAACCCATTATTTGCTTGGTACATGGAGCAGCTACTGGGGCTGGACTTAGTTTTGCGGTGGCTTCAGATATTAGGGTAATTTCACCTGACGCTAGATTTTCTGCCTACTATGTTAATGTAGGATTAGGTGGGGCTGATATGAGTTCTAGTTATTTCTTACCTAGGCTTATAGGAGCTGGGCGCACTTATGACCTCCTTTTAACTGGTAGATTTATGGATGCCGAGGAGGCTATGCATTTAGGTCTGGCATCATATTGTGTTGAACGTGACCAGTTAATGGATAAAGGTTTGGAAATCGCCCAATCGATAGTGGAAAAGGATCCCTTGGCAATTAGATTAACTAAGGAAGCCATTAACCAGAATTTAGATGCCTCGAGCATGGAAAGAGTACTTACGGTGGAAAACCGCAATCAAGCCTTGATGTTTATGCACAATTTAAGTCAGGGTAAATATTTTATTGGTAAGTAGGTATCGGACCCATAAAACATACTTTAATAGGATATTCAATATGTAACAATATTTGCTGTAAAAAAAGGAGGAACAACTATGGAACCCAAAACTGTTTTTGTTATAGGTGCAGGTTTAATGGGGGGCGGTATAGCACAAATTTCAGCCCAAGCGGGATATGAAACCAAGTTATTTGATATTAATAAGGAAGCTTTGGCATTGGGAATGGAGAGTATTAATAAGTCTTTGGGTAAGTTTTTGGAAAGAGGAAGAATTACTCAAGAACAAGTTGACAGTGCCTTAGCCAACCTGAGTGTTACAAATGAAATGGCAGATGCCAAGGATTTTGATATAATCATAGAGGCCGTCTATGAAAATGTTGATTTAAAACAAAAGATTTTCAGGGAATTAGATGACTTATGTAAGCCAGATGCAATATTGGCCACTAATACCTCAGCAATTTCAATTTCGAAAATAGCCTCCGTTACTAAACGGCCAGATAAAGTTGTAGGATTACATTTCTTTAGTCCAGTACCACTAATGAAACTGGTCGAGGTCATATCTGGGGTAAAAACCAGTTCTGAAACTATTGACATTATTACCAAGGTTGGCCAGAACTTCGGGAAAACTACGGTATTTGTCAAAAAGGACTTTGGCGGTTTTATTGTAAATAGAATTTACTTACCATATATCCGTATGGCACTATTAACCCTAACTGAGGGAGTCGCTAATGTTGAAGAAATAGATCAAGCCATCAAGTTGGGTTTGGGTTATCCCATGGGGCCCTTCGAATTAGGTGACATGGTGGGATGGGACATTCTGCATAATGCAATGAATGCAATATATCATGATACCGATGATACTGCCTTTGCTCCACCATTATTGCTTAAACGTTTTGTTGATGCAGGTGTACTAGGGCAAAAAGCAGGCGAAGGTGTCTACTTGTATGATGAAAAAAACAAAAGAATTGGTATAAATCCTAAATTATCTATCCTGTAGGTAATTTTACTTAAACTACAACCCTTCCCCTTTTAATATACTAGTTTGGTCCATCTTTGATGGACCAAACTAGAACTTTATTAACCTTTAATTATTTAATAAGTTATTCCAAAAGTATTTTAAAGAGAATACCTGCTTTTAGGAGCAGAATTAATGGAGGAAAAAATGAATTTTGAACTTACTAAAGAGCAGCAATTGATACAAAAGGCAGCCCGTGAGTTTGCCCAAAAGGCTATTATGCCTAATCTTCAAAAGCTGGAAAGTCAAGATAAAATTCCCGATGATATTCTTGAGGGCATAGCTGACCTAGAGTTATTTGGCATGCCATTCGAGGAAGAATATGGTGGTGCAGGTTCAGGTTATGACAGCTATGTTTTGGCTCTGGAACAAATAGCCCGCGTGTCCTCTGGAGTGGCCTTAGTCATATCAGTTAACATACTAGGGCTCTCCGCCATTAAGGAGTTTGGAACCGAGGAACAAAAACAGCGTTTTATGGTACCATGTTGTAAAGGGGAACAACTCGCTTCATTTGCTTTTACGGAAGCGGGAACTGGTTCTGACCCTAAGCAAATTGTTACTACTGCTGTTAAAGAAGGCAATCACTATATTATCAATGGAACTAAACGCTTTATATCTAATGCGAATTATCCTGGCCCAATGGTAGTTTTTGCCCGAGATGATGAAAGCAATGAAGTTAGTGCTTTTATAGTGGATAAATTATGCGAAGGTTATTCTTTGTCTGAGCCCTGGGCAAAAGCTGGGATGCATGGTAGTAGACTATTAGATGTCTACTTAGAAAATGTCAAGGTACCCAAGGAAAATTTACTGGGTAGCCTGGGACAAGGATTTCCTGTTTTACTATTGGGTATAGCCTATGGTAAAGTGGGAGTTGGCGCAAGTGCATTAGGAGGAATATTGGCTGCTTATGAGGAATCTATTAACTATGCTAGGGAAAAAATGCATCGCGATAAATCTATTGCCAAATTTACTTCTATACAGTTGAAAATTGCTGATATCGTAATGAAATATGAAGCTGCTAGATGGTTAGCTTATCGTATTGGTCATATTGCTAATAAGGGGAATGCTAATGAATTGATGAAAGAGGTTGCAATATCTAAGACCTTTATTACTGAAACTATGGTAGATGTGGCTAGAATAGCCATGGATATACATGGTTCTTATGGCCTGATGAAGGACTATCGCATTTTACAAATATATAACGATGCTATCATTGGCCCCCAAATAGAAGGGGTAAATGATGTCCAGAAAATGATTATTGCTGCATCTGTGTTACGATAGACTTCATGGGAAAATAACTAGGTAAGGAGCTTATTATGAACGAAGTAGTAATGGTAAGTGCTTGTAGAACCCCAGTAGGTAAATTTATGGGTCAGTTTAAGGATGTTTCTGCCCGAGAACTTGCTGTAACTGTAGGCAAGGAAGCCATAAAAAGGGCTGGAATTGCAGCAGATACAGTAGATGAAATTGTAATGGGGCAAGTCTATCAGCATATGCAAAAATCATTACCAGCCCGCATAGTAGGGCTAGAATGTGGCCTCCCAGTAAGCAGTAACGCCTGTGTGGTCAATCAAAATTGTACATCATCTATGCGCGCCTTGGAAATTGCCTGCCATAATATTATGCTGGGGAATACCGAGATAGGCTTAGTTATAGGTGTAGAGAACATGACTCAAGTCCCTTACATGGTACCATCAGCTAGGACAGGTGCCAGAATGGGTAATACTGAAATTGTTGATGCCTTAACCCATGATGCACTGATTGACTCGCTAGTCCCAGGACATATGGGCAGGACAGCTGAAAATATAGCAGAGATGTACAATATCACCCGTGAACAATGTGATGAATTAGCTATGATAAGTCATAATCGTGCTATTGCTGCCATAGATTCAGGGGTATTCAAAAAGGAGATCATCCCTATAGAAGTTAAAACTAGGGCTGGTGCAGTTATAGTGGAGGATGATGAACACCCAATCCGTGATGTAAGTATAGAAAAGATGGGTAAATTAAAGCCCGTCTTTAAGCGAGATGGTGGCGTAGTTACCGCTGCTAATGCCTCAGGTATTAATGATGGTGCAGCTGCAGTTATTCTTATGTCCAAAAAGAAAGCGGAAGAATTAAATATAAAACCTTTAATGAAATATGTCACGTCTGTCGGTGTAGGGGTAGAACCCGAGATTATGGGAGTTGGGCCTGCAGAGGCTATACCAGCAGCATTGAACAAGGCTGGTTGGAAGTGGGATGAAGTCGAGTATTGGGAAATAAATGAAGCATTTGCCGCACAATTTTTGGGAGTCAAAATTCGACTGCAAGAAAAGTATGGAATTGATCTTTCATTAGATAAAGTAAATCATAATGGTTCTGGTATTTCACTAGGACACCCGGTTGGTTGTACTGGTTTAAGGATTATTGTTTCCCTTTATTACGAAATGGAAAGATTAAATATAAGCACCGGAGGGGCCTCACTTTGTGTGGGAACTGGCCCAGCCATGGCTTCCTTATGGACCAGAGATATATAACTAATAATAATTTTACAGACATTTCTTCGTGAAATTAAATTAGTTAGGTAAGCATAGGGATTTGGAAAGGAGACAATGAATTATGCAAGGACACACCTACCAAAACTTAGTAGTCGGGGATAAGGACTTTATTGAAAAAACCATAAGTGAGACTGACGTATACATGTTTGCTGGAATCACTGGTGATTTTAATTGGCTTCATATTAATAAGGTAAGGGCGGAAAAAGGCAGATTTAAGCAACGCATTGTTCATGGAATGTTGTTAGTGGGCTTGATTTCTAATGTTATAGGAAATCTTATGCCAGGTTCGGGGACTATTTATGAAAAACAGGAATTACATTTTCTAAGGCCTTGTTTTATTGATGATACAGTTCGGGCAGAAGTCGAAGTCCTAGAACTACTACCTGCAGGACGTGCCCGACTTAAAACTACCTGTTACAATCAAGATAATGAACCCTTAATAGATGGTGAGGCCATAGTAATACCACCCAGGTAAAATTAGATTTTAATACTATGTAAAAACGAATAAAGAGCATCTTACCTTTTATACCCTAGTGCTTGGATTTGACTATTAAAAGGGAAGATGCTCTTTTGCCGTTGCCATATAAGACCAAAAATTGATGGCCCTAAGTTATAATTATACCCAACCCATAAAAGTAAGATTTATTGTTATTTATGTAACTTGGCTAGACTTACCAGATAAATCCTGGTTTTATTTACTAAAAATCTGAATATTAATGGGTAAGCTAATCTATTTGGGGGGTATGCTCTTGTATAGGGTGTTTGTGGCATTGGTATTTTTATTAACCTTTTCTTGGGGGTTAGACCAAGCATATGCCAAAGTAAAGGTGACCGATTCTGTTAGCGAAAGCGATACTGTCACAGTAGATAGGACTGATTTTCCTAAACT
Organism: uncultured Syntrophomonadaceae bacterium; assembly: GCA_964514235.1. GTDB lineage: Bacteria > Bacillota > Syntrophomonadia > Syntrophomonadales > Syntrophomonadaceae > JAAYRQ01. The sequence goes on from CAZEPV010000008.1 coordinate 24,691, forward strand.
AATTTTAACTACACCTAATATACAAGGTGAAGCCGTATGGCTATTACAAGCTAGGTTAAAAGAGTTAGGTTACGATTTAAAAACTACGGGGATTTATGATTATGATACCTTTATTACGGTTAAGTTATTCCAGGTAGCTCATAATTTAGCCGATACTGGGGTGGTAAATGAAGGGGTATGGCAGGTCATAATGTCCAACGAATTAGGTGAGCCATGCCTTACTGAGGATAGTAGGTTATTAGGGGGCAAGGTCGTAATTGAAATCGAAACTACAAGGCTCCTTTTAACTGTATATCAGGATGACGAAGAAGTAGCGAAATACCCAGTAGCCTTGGGTAAAAGTTCCACTCCCTCACCACTGGGCGAATGGAAAGTGGTCCATAAATCACTGAATTGGGGGGGCGGATTTGGGAGTCGGTGGCTTGGACTTAACGTGCCCTGGGGTATTTATGGAATACATGGTACCAATAAACCCGGCTCAATAGGTACATATGCCTCCCATGGCTGTATAAGGATGTTCAATCGCGATGTAGAAAAACTTTATCCTACTATTCCCTATGGTGCTACAGTTAAAATTGTAGAAAACGGCAAAATGTTTCCCACCAATATAAAACCCACAATTTTAAAAATTGGTTCTTCAGGACAACAAGTAGTTTATATACAAAGTAGGTTGAAAGAATTAGGCTATGTATTTGATCGTGCTGATGGTAGATTCGGACCAATGACGGAATTAGCTGTAAAATACTATCAGGCTTGGCAGCTGATGAAACCCACTGGGATTGTGGATGAATCAACCTACCGTTCACTGGGTATGATCCCTTAAGTAAATTTCCTGCTTAGTACACCTTTTCACCAGGTGTATTTTTGTCTAACCTTGATTTTCCTTATTTTTTATTAGAATATAGTATAGGTAGTTTTAATTTTAAACTCCAATAAGTAGAAAGGAGTAATAATAGTATGCGAGATATAGAAATATATGAAGTTAATCAATATATTAAGGAAAACAAGCTTTCCGAATTGCGTAATCGGGTCATCATGGTACCAGTACCAGATTTAGCTGATTTGCTTATAGAATTAGAAAAGCCCAATCGAGTAGTCCTTTTTCGTTTATTACCCCGCCCTTTATCATCTGGTGTTTTTGCCTATTTGAAAAGGGACGACCAAAATGAATTACTTAAGGCCCTTAATGATGAAGAAACTCGCCATCTATTATCTAGCTTAAGACCAGATGATAGGACTAATTTATTTGAAGAATTGCCAGGTCGCATGACACAAAAATTATTAAATTTACTCAGCACAGAAGATTTAAAATCCGTACGTCAGTTGCTGGGCTATCCAGAAGAAAGTGTTGGGCGTCTAATGACTCCAGATTATGTAGCCATACGCCCTAATTGGACAGTATCGCAAGCTATTGAACATATAAGGGTAAAAGGACGTAATAGCGAAACAGTAAGTATAATTTATATAGTAGATGAGGAATGGAAATTACTAGACGAAATTCGTTTACAAAAACTGATCCTAGCCCAAGCCGAACAAAAAATCGAAGCACTTATGGATTATAATTATACTAAGTTATTTGCCCATGATGATCGGGAAGAAGCAGTTAGGATGATGAAGAGATATGATGTATGGGCACTTCCAGTAGTAGATTCAGAAGGAGTCTTAATCGGGGTTGTCACTTTTGACGATGTCATGGATGTAGCGGAAGAAGAAGCAACCGAAGACTTCCATAAGGCTGCTGCAGTTATTCCTGTTCTAACCAGTTACCGAGAAACCAGCGTTTTTGAGCTTTATAAAAAGCGCATAGCCTGGTTGATTGCCCTAGTCATTTTCAATTTGATTACTATCAAGATATTAGCCTCTTATGAAGAAGTTTTAGCTTCAGCTATCGCTTTGTCCTTTTTTATTCCCCTTTTAATTGGAACAGGTGGAAATACTGGCACCCAATCTGCAACTTTAATGGTTAGAGCTTTAGCGACTGACGATGTGGCCCTTAACCAATGGTGGAAAATATTTATGAAGGAAGTATCGGTAGGGGTTCTATTAGGTATTACCATGGGAACCGCTGGCTTAATTTTAGGTCTATTTAGGGGTGGCTTTGATATTGCCTTAGTAATTGGGCTTACAATGCTAGCCATTGTACTAGTAGCCAATTTTATTGGTTTTAGCCTACCCTTTATTTTGACAAGATTAAAATTAGACCCCGCAGTGGCTAGTAACCCCCTAATATCCTCTTTAGCGGATGCAACTGGTTTGTTAATTTATTTTGCTATAGCTATTTGGATTTTATCCTTATAAATAATTAAAATAAATAAATTTCAACTTTTCACTTGAAACATTATCCAGAAGATGGTAATATGAAGAGGTAATTTTCCCAAGATTTGATTAATTTAATTTACGGAGGTTAAAATGCTAGAAAGGGCACCTTCTAATGTTCAATTCCAGCTATTCTCTGAGATACTATTTAACATTAAAGATTGTATTATAATTTTAGATGAGGAATTAAATATATCTTATTTGAACCAAGATTCATGCAAGATACTTGGCTTGGGGCCAGATGCTATGGGTAGCTCCATCTTTACTATATTTGACTGGCCTGAATTGCCCGCTATCTTGCTTCACCCAGGAGTAGACTACCACGAAATTAACAAGAAAATTATAACTGCGGATAATAAAGAAAGAAGTTTTCGGGTAATTATTTATAGCATTTTACATTCACCTGAGCCAAAAAAGCATATCATAATTAATTTATGTGATATTAGCGAAATTATTAAGGCCCAATCTAGGGAAAAAAGGGCTAATTTAGCCAAAAGTGAATTCTTGGCTAACCTAAGTCACGAAATACGGACACCCTTAGTAGGTATATTGGGATTCTGCGAATTACTAAACAAGTCTAAATTACAAGCCGAGGAAATCGAATATGTTGAAACTATTGAATTTTGTGCCCATCAATTGATGGGGATAGTAAATAAAGTACTCAACTTATCTAAAATCGAGGCCAGGGAAATAGAAATTGATTCAAACCCCTTTAATTTGCGTGAGTTAGTAATTAGGACTGTTAACACTTTAAGACCAGCTATGGAAGAAAAAGGACTAAGTTATTCAGGAGAAATTAGCCCTAATATACCCCCTATTTTAATTGGGGATGAAGTTAAGATACAACAAGTTCTTACTAATTTAATTACTAATGCAATTAAATATACAGAGTGGGGCTATATAAAGGTATCCTTAGGGTTAGATGAGAAGGGGCCTCCTATCCCAGGCTTTGTTACCATAAAGATATCTGTTTATGACACTGGAAATGGCATAGGACTTGAGCAATTAGGTCATATATTTGAACCTTTTGTGCAACTAAATAGAAGCGAGGAATACAGTGGAGTGGGCCTGGGGCTGGCAATTAGCAAAAAGCTGGTAGAAGCAATGGGTGGGTGTATATGGTACGAACCTAATGAAGAAAAAGGTTCGATTTTCTCCTTCTCTCTCAGCTTAGCCACCCAGGAAATAAATGGTCTAGGCGCACCTATTACCCACGATAAACTCAAGGCGAAAAAAAATGGGCAAGTCTTGCTAGTAGAAGATATTGCTATTAATCGTAAATTAGTAAGTCTAATGTTAAAGAATATGGGTTATGAAGTAATAGAGGCTGCTAATGGCCGAGAATGTCTCATGGAACTTGAAAAATTCAGTCCAGACATTATTGTTATGGATATGCAAATGCCTATTTTAGACGGTTATGAGGCGACTAAGCAGATAAGAAATCATGCTAAGTTTGGGCATATTCCTATAATTGCCTTAACAGCCTATGCTATGACTAGTGATGTGGAAAAATGTTTGGAGGCTGGCTGTGATTATTACTTAAGCAAACCTTTTACCCAAGGCCAGTTAGCCGAAGTATTAGATAATTGCCAAGCCCAGTCTAGTTGAATATGCTAATTAGTATTCACATCGAAACCTATGTCTTCTATCTCATCGACTATTTTATCCAGATTTAATAAATTTTCATCAAAATCTATTTCTACAAATCCTTCCTCATGATAAGCGGTTACTTTATTTACACCTGATAGTTTTTGCAGAGCCCCTTCAATACTATGTTTACAATGTTGACAACTCATGCCTTCGACTAGGATTTTTTTGAACATAATTTTTCAACCTCCACTTAATTATTACATTAATTAGTTACCATAAAAATTTGTTAATTATAATTGTACTATTTTTTTCTGATTTATGAAATATTATAAATCTTTTTTTACCTATTAAAAAAGGGAAATATTAAAGAAATGAGGAATTATACATTATAGCTATTATTCAGATTATTATATACAATCCTAACTGAAGGAGGGGAAAAAATGAATCAAGAAGTGCAACTAGTAGTATTTATTTTAAAACAGGGTGATCAGATTTGTGAATATGGGGTACCTATTACTAAAGTGCAAGAAATTATTTCTATGGCTACACCTACAAAAATGCCACAAACACCTGACTTTGTAGAAGGTATTATTAATTTAAGAGGGAAAATAATCCCCATTATTGATCTTAAAAAACGTTTTAAAATGGGAGAGTCGGATCTGACGGGGGATACCCGTAGTGTAATTGTGGAAGTAGAAGGGCAGACTATAGGTATTATAGTAGACGAGGTCAGCGAAGTTTTGCGTTTGCAGACGGAAAACATCGAACCACCACCAGCGGTAATAGGTGGTATAACCGCGAAATATCTTACCGGTGTAGGCAAACTAGATGATAGACTCCTAATATTACTAGACATGGATAGAATTCTCAATGAGGATGAAATAGCGGAACTTGCCGTTGTGGGTGAGGAATAAGAGGTTAAAGCAGCCCTGAATAATGTGAGATTCAGGGCTTTGTTTTATTTTCTTCCATAACGAGGTATGATATATGTAAAAGAACTTATTATAGGGAGATTCTTATGTATATAGGTGTTGATATAGTTGATATTGAGCGGATTAAAATGGCTATTGAACGGACCCCCAGATTTCTAGGGCGAATTTTTACCCCTAATGAAATATCCTATTCTCTAAGAAGGAATAACCCCTATCCTTCGTTAGCAGCCCGTTTTGCGGCTAAGGAGGCCTTCCGTAAATTGCATCCCTTGTTTACTAGGGGAATTGCTTTTCATGATGTAGAAGTAGTTAATGACCTATCTGGCCGTCCCCATTTATATTTACACAGGAAGGCAGATCAACTTAAAAAAGAAGCAGGTTTATTTAATTTAGCTATTAGTATTTCCCATGCCCAGTATCATGCTATAGCAACAATTATTGCTCAAGGAAAGGGTGATGGAAATGAAGGTTGTAAGAGCTGAAGAGATGAGGGCCCTTGATAAGGAGGCTATCGAAGAATATAAAATACCTAGTCTAATTTTGATGGAGAATGCTGGCTTAAGAACTGTAGAAGTTATTGAGGAAGTATTGGATGATGTCCGAGGTAAATCTATCCTCATATTAGTTGGTATAGGAAATAATGGTGGCGATGGCTTAGTAATAGCTAGGCATTTGATTAATGCGGGTGCTTTAGTAGACATATTTGTGTGGGGCGAAGCCAAGGAATTAAGCCCCGATGCTGCTACAAATTATCGAATTGTGGAAAGGATGCAGGCTAATTTATTTTTGCTAAAAAATGAAGAAGGTTTGAATAAACTCATGTTAAGCCTGCTGACTGCTGATTTAATCATAGATAGTATTTATGGGGTAGGTTTTAAAGGGAAACTAAATGAATTCGATAGCAAGGTAGTGAATATGGTCAATTGGGCTAAGGCCCCCGTAATAGCTGTTGATATACCTAGTGGTGTAGATGCTAACACGGGTAAGGTTGCGGGTGAAGCTGTTAAAGCTATGCATACAGTGACCTTTGGTTTGCCCAAATTAGGCCTAATCTTAGAAGCGGGTAAAAATTATGTGGGTTCTTTGAGTGTGGCTGATATTTCTTTACCTTATAATCTATTGAGTGATAGTAAGCTTAAATGTAATATTATTACATCCCAAATAGTCAGTTCATTATTAAAACCGAGATTAGCTGAATCCCATAAAGGTACTTATGGACATGTTTTAGTTGTAGGTGGTTCGATAGGTTTAACTGGAGCAGTAGTTATGACTGCTAATGCGGCCGTGAAGACGGGGGCAGGTTTAGTCACCGCTGCGGTTCCCGAATCGCTATTACCTTTAGTGCAAAACCATTTAACCGAGGCCATGACTTCGCCTTTAGCCCAAACTAGCCAGGCTACTATTGCCTTGGAGGCTAAGCCTGCATTGGAAAATTTATTAGGGACTGTTTCAGTTTGTGCTGTTGGGCCTGGTATGGCTCGTTACCCCGAAGCATTAGCTATTATGGATTTTATTATGGAAAGGGCTGGTGTCCCCATTATAATTGATGCAGACGGACTTAATGCCCTAAGACGGGATATATCCATATTAAAGGATCGACAAGTACCAATTGTACTTACACCCCATCCAGGGGAAATGGCCAGGTTGACCAAAAAGAGCATAGCCGAAGTCCAAGCCAACCGCTTAAATATTGCCTTAGAGTTCGCTCATGAATGGGGTGTGACTGTGGTACTCAAAGGTAATAATACGATTATAGCTACTGCTAATGGGGAAGCCTACATTAATATTAATGGAAACCCCGGTATGGCCACAGGTGGTAGTGGAGATGTCTTGACTGGCATGATTGCCAGTTTAATCGCCCAGGGTTTGAATCCAGTTGAGGCCTCTTTAACTGGAGTATTTTTGCATGGGGCTGCAGGGGATAAAGCGGCCCAAATAAAAGGGCAAAGAAGCATGATAGCTGGAGATTTAATTAATTATTTATCGGATATTTTAGGAGAATTTGAGTAAAAATAGTTATAGGAGTTTTTTGTGAGGTGACTTTTTCAAAAATATTGTAGTGGGAGAAGACATAATTTACATAAGAAAGAGGGTTTGATTATGTTAGCCAAAGATATTATGACTCGGGATGTAATTACAGTTAGTCCCGAAACTGAAGTGGAAAAAGTAGCCAGCCTATTAATCGATAATAAAATTAGTGGTATACCAGTTATAGATAAAAATAATCGAGTAATAGGTGTTGTAACTGAAAAGGATCTAATCGTAAAAGCAAGCGAATTAAAAGTACCATTTTATATTACTTTATTTGACAGTATTATTTTCTTAGAAAATCCCATACGATTTAATAACAACCTTAAAAAGTATATTGCCTCTGAAGTAAGAGATGCTATGACTACCAATGTAGCAATAGTGGATGAAGAAACACCTGTAACTGAGATTGTCTCTATTATGCAAAAAAAGCGGGTCAATCGGCTACCTGTAGTAAGGGATGGTAAACTAGTCGGCATAATTACCCGTAACGATATTTTGAGGTCGATGGTTAAAAGTGATGGATAATAAAAGGGCAACTTGGGCAGAAATAGACTTAGCAGCAATTAGACATAATATAGAACTAATCAAAAGTAAAACTGAATCTAGGATAATGGCAGTTATTAAAGCAGATGCCTATGGCCATGGGGTAGAAAAGGTTTGTCAGGTATGTATGGAAATGGGGGTTACTTATCTAGGTGTGGCTACTTTAGATGAGGCACTACATTTAAGAAAACAGGGTATTATCTTGCCAATTCTCATTTTCGGCTATGTAGCGGAAGAATATTTTAAGGAAGTAATTGAAAATAATATAAGTGTAACTGTCTATAATTCCAACTACGCTAATAACTTATCTATTAGTGCCCAAAAACAAGGTAAAAAAGCTATTGTGCATATAAAAATTGATACTGGAATGGGTAGATTAGGCTTTAGTCCTGGATTAAAGGCAGTTGAACAAATAAAAGAAATAGCTGGGCTTTCACATATAGAATGTGAAGGTATTTATACCCATTTTGCTACTGCCGACCAGCTAGATAAGGGCTTTGCTTTACAGCAGTTGGCCAACTTTAATCAGATAGTTGATGAATTAAAGTTACAAGGGGTAGATTTCAAATTAAAACACGCTGCTAACAGTGCGGCCATTCTAGATTTTGCGCTTTCACACCTGGATATGGTGAGGGCAGGAATAATAATCTATGGTTTACGTCCATCAGCAGAAGTATTTAACCGCAATCTTATTCCAGCCTTGAGATTGAAAAGTAAAATTACCTTAGTTAAAGAAGTAGCAGCAGGCACAACCATCAGCTATGGTAGGACATATGCATGTAATAAAACCACCAAGATAGCGACGGTTCCCATCGGGTATGCAGATGGTTATAGTAGAATTTTATCTAATAAAGCTTGGGGGATTGTAAAAGGTCAAAAGGTGCCACTAATAGGGAATGTCTGCATGGATCAAGCTATGTTTGATGTAAGTAAAGTTAGGGAAGTTCGGGAAGGTGACGAGATTATACTTTTAGGTAGACAAGAAGATGGGATAACTGCGGATGATTTAGCTGACATTATGGGAACCATTAATTATGAAGTAGTATGCTCCATAAGTGCACGAGTACCGAGAATATATATATAGATTTTCCTAAAATGAAATTAATGGATTTGCGGGTAAATATACTTTTACTTATAATAGTGTTTATTAGACTCTATATATATTGTTGGGGGTGCTTGCTTTGCCAGCCTCGAAAAGAATCATCATAACAGTTTCAGAAACTCTCCTAGCTGAAGTAGACAATATAACCGAACTCGATTGTAAAAACCGTAGCGAAATAGTTAGGGAGGCTATAAGATTCTATCTTGGGGAGCGTAAAAAGAATTTGCTTAGAGAACATATGAAAAAAGGCTATATGGAAATGTCTCAGATTAATTTAACCCTAGCTAATGAAAATATATTAGTTGAGGACGAAGCTCTAAACAATTGTCTAGAAAAACTGTTGGAGTGATTTTTTATATGATAAAACGGGGTGAGATATATTTTGCTCAACTAAATCCAGTTATAGGCTCGGAACAAGGCGGAATTAGGCCAGTAGTAGTTGTGCAAAATGATATAGGGAACCAGTATAGTCCTACTACGATTATACTGGCCATAACCTCCCAAATTAATAAGGCTAAGCTTCCTACCCATATTGAACTCAAGGCAGTAGACTACGGCCTTGAGAAGGACTCGGTAATACTAGCGGAACAGATTAGGACTATCGACAAAACCCGACTTAAACAAAGGATAGCTTCCTTGAACGAGTTGACTATGGATAAGGTAGACCAAGCATTAGCTATAAGTCTAAATCTAACTGAAATATAATACATACTATTAAAAAGGCAGGTTTTTATAACCTGCCTTTTGTGCTGTGTTTAGTTAAAAATCTGGCTTGTTTTCCATCTGGGCTTGGGGTATACTGGAAATATTAGTGGAACCGACTTGGTTACAGAGAAAAAATAGGGGATGGTGGCAAATATGGCAGAATGGAAAAAGACTTCCTGCGTCTTGTGCGCCCAGAATTGTGGTCTGGAAATTAAGGTGGAAGATAATCGTATAACTAGGATAAAGGGGGATAAAGACAACCCACGCAGCCAAGGTTATACTTGCCGAAAAGGCTTAAGTTTAGCTCATTATACGCATAATGCGGATCGTTTGGAATACCCCTTAAAAAAAGTGGGGGACAGTCATGTCAGAATTAGCTGGGAACAAGCTATTACCGAAATCGCAGAAAAGCTCAAGAATATTAAAGATGAATATGGCAGTAAGTCCTTTGCTTACATGGGTGGAGGGAGCTTAGGGGGCCAAATGGAAGTTGGCTTGGGTCTTAGACTTTTGAGTTTGCTAGGTTCTCGTTATTATTATTCCCCCTTGGCTCAAGAGTTTTCCAACATCTTTTGGGTTGATGGACGTATTACCGGCAAGCAAAGCTTAGTTACCCTACCTGATGGTCATAATGCAGATACCTTAGTAGCATGGGGGTGGAATGGCTGGATGAGCCATCAGGAACCTAGAACTAGGGATCTTATTCGGGATATGAAAAAAAATCCCGATAAGAGGTTAATTGTTATTGATCCACGTTTGTCGGAAACTGCGGAGAGGGCTGATATTCATTTGCCTATAAAAGCTGGGACCGATACCATGTTGCTTAAAGCTATGATACGCCTTATTTTAGATAATGGCTGGGAGGATGAAGAATTTTTAGCTAATCATGTAAATGGCTGGGAGCAAATAGCCCCCTTGTTTGAAGGTTTCGAGGCTAGAAAAGCCATTGAAGATGTATGTCAGCTAAATTATGCTGATGTAGTTGAAGTGACCCGCCTTATAGCCCAGACTAAATCGAGTATACATGAGGATCTAGGGATATATATGAATCGGAATTCTACTATTAATTGTTATCTTCTGCATATTTTACGGGCTATTACAGGCCGTTTTTGTCTTGAAGGTGGGCATATTGTTCCTGCATTTTTATTTCCTATGGGTAGCAATAGTGATGAAAGGAATCCTAAAACTTGGCGAAGTGTTCATAATGACATGTTCCCAGTGATGGGAGTCTTTCCACCCGCTATTTTTCCTGAAGAGGTTTTAAATGATAATCCAGAACGCTTAAGGGCTTTAATAGTTAGTGCTTGTAACCCACTACGTTCTTTCCCCGATACCAAAGCCTACGAAAAGGCCTTGGCCGCTTTAGACTTATCCGTGTGTATTGAGGTAGTCTATAGTGAGACTGCACGCTTATGTGATTATGTTTTACCATCCTTATCTTATTTAGAGACTTATGATACTACTTGTTTTAACTTTTCCTACCCTGAAGTCTATTTCAATATGCGCCAGCCTGCTCTAGAGCCCCTTAGCCCCGAGACTAAAGAAGGCGCTGCGATTATTTTAGAAATTATAAAAGCTATGGGCTTTTTACCCGAAATACCTGAATCCTTATATAAAGCAGGTGGGGAAGGTATAACTGCTTACTTAGGGGCTTTCAATAACTATCTGATGGATAACCCCAAAAATGCTAGGTTGGCCCCCCTCATTTTAGCGGAGACTTTGGGTAAAACCCTAGGTTCGGTCAATCAAGCTTTGATAGTCGGGCTTTTACTCAATAGTAGTCCAGCATTTAAAGCAGGTGCAATATCTTTGGGATATCCTGCTGATATAACCATGTTTGAGGAAATGCATAAAAGCATTTTGGCAAATCCACAAGGGCTTATTATATCTAAATTTACCGAAGATAATTTTAGCATGTTAGCTACCGAGGATAAAAAGTTAGCTTTATATATCGAGGAATTAATCGAACCACTAAAAGCTGCTACAATTACACGTGAATTGGCAGAACTTAGTCTGCCTGATGATTTTCCTTTAATTCTTCATTCTGGCTTACACCACGAAACGGTGGCCAATACAATTCTGCGTAATCCTAAATGGAATAGGAGTCGTCGGGTTAATACTATGTTTATGAATATAGAAGATGCCAACCGCTTGGGGCTTAATGATGGCGACATGGCGAGGATTACCACCGCAGCTGCTAGTGCAGAAATAGAAGTGGAAATTAGTCAATATGCTGCGACAGGCTCTGTATACATCCGCCACGGTGGGGGTTTAATTTATGATGGAAAGAAAATAGGAGTAAATGTTAATAAATTAGTCTTGGCTACTGATAGAGATGAAATGGGTACACCTATGCATAGGCGTATACCTTGTCGGGTGGAAGCCCTTTAACTCTATAAATTATGAAGGAAGGATAAAATGTTAAGTAGTAGATTTCCAGTTGCAGTACAGATCTTAATAATTATGGCTTGGTGTCCTGATAATGTAAAAATTACTAGTGAACTCCTAGCTACTAGTGTCAATACAAATCCCGTTATCATCCGTAGAATTATGGCCTACCTAAAAAACCAAGGCTTGATTACTACTGCTTCTAGTATTGATGGGGCTAAATTGATCAAAGCAGCTGAGGATATAACCTTGCTAGATGTTTATAAAGCAGTAGAGCTGACTGCTGATAATCAGCTATTCGGTTTACATGAAAATACTAATCCCCATTGTCCCATAGGTAAGCATATTAATACGGTCCTAAAAACCCATTTAGGTGAAGCTAGAAGGGCCTTAGAAAATAGTTTATCCGAGATAAGTATAAGCGAATTGACTAAGGAATTTAGCCCTTTTGCTGAATTTTATAATAATTTAGGTCTGGATGGGGCTAAAAAACTAGCCCCATTTCCCCCATTGCTAGAGACCAAATAATTATCATCTTTTATCCAGTCTATCTCAGCATTATTCCCCGTATATTTTATATAAAGTAACTTTATAGGGGGATTTTAATGGTGAGACCGATAATTGGGATTACGGGTAACTTTAACTATGGGGAGGATCTGGTTTGGCTAAAAAGGGATTATATTGCATCGGTTAATAGGGCAGGTGGAATTGCCATAATTCTCCCCCCAACTGAAGAAAATGATATTTTAAACCATTATATTAATATATGTAATGGTTTTTTATTCTCTGGCGGTGGGGATATTGATCCCAACTATTGGGGGGAAATGCCTGATAGGAGATTGGGGGAAATAAATCCTATCAGAGATAGTTTTGAATATAAGTTGGCCCAAAAGGTTTTAGGGGGTTCACGGCCCATCCTGGGTATATGTAGGGGATGCCAATTATTGAACGTAGCCATGGGTGGCAGTATTATCCAAGACATAAATTCTAGAATTTCTCATACGCAAAAGGCCCCCAGAGATTATACATTTCATGCTATAGTAATAGAGGAGGGCTCCATACTTAGAGAAATTGTTAAGGCCCCAAGTATTAGGGTAAATAGTTTCCATCATCAAGCTATTAAAAAGCTAGGAAGGGGATTGAAAGTGAGTGCTGTGGCCCCTGACGGTATCATTGAGGCTGTAGAAAGCACCAAACATGCCTTTGTACTAGGAATACAATGGCACCCAGAATGTTTGACAGATAAAAATTCTTACTTACTTTTCCGAGCCTTAGTAGAAAATAGTAGATAAAGTATCACAGAAAGTTGCTGGACTTATTAGCGCACCAAGTAAGTCTTTCATCATAATATATGGTAGAGGAAGGAGTATTCTTATGTTTGCGATTAAGGGGGGTAAAATTTTTACCCAAAATAATAATCAAATAGTCAATGACGGAATTATTTTAATTGTAGGTGACCAGATTAAGGCAGTAGGGCGGGATATTGACATCCCAAAGGATTGCAAAATTTATGATATGACGGGGAAATATATTACCCCAGGCTTGATTGATGCCCATACCCACATAGGTTTAGATGAAGAAATTTACCGTATTGAAGGTAATGATGTTAATGAAATAGGCAGCCCGACTACTCCTTATTTACGGGCCATGGATGGGGTGAATTTTTTTGATTTAGCTTTTGCGGATGCGGTTAAGGGTGGGGTTACACGGTCACTTTGTATGCCTGGTAGTGCTAACATTTTAGGGGGGCAGGCAGTCTTTTTAAGACATTTGGCTTCAAGTCCAGCTAATATGGTTTATAAGTCTTCCTTTGCTTTGAAGGCAGCTTTAGGAGAAAACCCCAAAAGGGTTTATGCCCAGGAAAAAAAGATGCCTCGGACCCGCATGGCCAATGCTAGTTTGTTAAGGGAAGCCTTCTATAAAGCAGCTAAATTAATGGAAAAGGATAAAAAAAAGATTAGTGCTGAGGAAGAATTTAAACAAGATGCAGTAATTAAAGTCCTAAAAAAAGAAATCCCCTTGCTTTTACATGTCCATCGAGCCGATGACATTTTAACCGCTTTAAGGATTAAAGATGAGTTTGATTTTAATCTCATTATCCAACATGGTACAGAAGCATTTTTAGTAGTAGATGAACTAATCAAGAGGAATGTGCCAGTATCTTTAGGACCTCTTTTTGTCAATAGAAGTAAAGTGGAGATGAAGGAAGTTTCATTTGCCAATGCTTTTAAATTGGATAAGGCAGGAATTAAATTTAGCTTTATTACAGATCATCCAGTTACACCGATCGAACATTTACGTGTTTGTGCAGCACTCGCTGTAAGAGAAGGCCTAAATGAAGATACTGCATTACGAGCCTTGACTATCAATCCTGCTGAGATGCTTGGGGTTGATAATGAATTGGGCTCTATAGCCCCAGGTAAACAGGCTGATTTTGTAGTCTATGATAATCACCCCTTAGAATTTAATGCTAAGGTATTAATGGTAGTTGTTGATGGTCTTATTTGGGGGGATAATCTTGGATAGAGGAGATATATTTACAGTTTATGTTGATGGTATGGTTATGACGGTTTGTGTTTTAGGATTTTATAGTGAAGAATATTCTGGTGAAGAAATGGTGATTTTAGCGGTGGTCAATCAGGATAATCTGGTACATGTGCCTTTAACAGATATAAGATCTATATTTAGGCAAAATAAGTATATGCATTAAGGATTATTAATTATCAATTATCAATTTTGAATTTTAAATTATAGAGGGAAAGCTTAAGGCTTTCCCTTTTGTTTTGATAAAAATCATATGTCTCAATCCCATAAAAGCGGAGTTCATGCATTTTTACCACTATTTACTTCAAGGAATTTCGACTTTTACTTTGAATTAACTAAAGTGAAGTATAAAAGAAAAGTTGAGGTGTTAGAAAAAATTGAAGTTTAGATTTACTACATTATTAAGCCTAGTTTTACTAATTACATTTAGTTTTAGTTTTTCGGTCAGTGCCAATCCTACAGTTAAGGTTAATGGTCAAGTCAAAGAGTACAAGCCTGGTGTCGAAATAAAAAATAATCGAACCATGATTCCATTAAGGTCTATTGTTGAAGATGAAGTATTTGCTGGGGAAGTATTTTGGGACAGCCTACTTAAAAAAATTGCTCTAAATTGCCAAGGTAAATACATAGAATTTTTTATAAATGATAATAAAGCCAATGTGGATGGAAGGTCGTATCAACTAGATGTTAGTCCCTATATAAAGGATGATCGTAGCTATGTACCCCTACGGTTTTTATCCGAAATATTAGGTGCGCTAGTAAGCTACGACAGTAAGCTACAGGAAGTAAATATTAATTTTGAGGGGGGGAACCAAGAAGTACAAGGCCCATCAGGACCGGCTTTAAAACCCTTACCTCAAAAATCTGAAGTATTTGCTTATTACTATTATAAGGCTTTCCCAGAATTCAAGCAGAATGCTCATTTATTCGATAGTGTAGCCTTTAGATGGTTTGAAACTAATTATCGGGGCGATGTATTTTACGAATATCAGGATGATTTTAAGGAAATTTTGAAATTTGCGGACGAAAAGGGAATTAATAAATATGCTAGTGTAGTTTTAATGGATTCTAATGCATTGCATACTCTTTTATCGGTTCCCCAAAATAGGGCCCGTTTTATTAATAATATTATTGAAATAGTGAAAAGGGATAAGTATGATGGGGTTGATATTGATTTTGAATTCATTAATCCCCAAGATGGTATATATTTTACCCTCTTTCTCAAGGAATTGAAAAATGCTTTAGGGCCAAATATACCATTGTCAGTAGCTGTTTTTGCTCGGACAAGCAATGATAAATGGGCTACTCCTTACGAGTACCAAAAGATAGGACAAATTGTAGATAAGCTTATTGTTATGGCCTACGATTATTCTTATCCTGCCAGCAGTCCTGGTCCTGTAGCCCCCTTATGGTGGGTGGAGGAAGTAGCCAAGTACATGGCTACTAATATAGCACCTGAAAAAGTAATGCTAGGCTTACCAACTTATGGATATGATTGGCCGACGGGGGGCAGAGCTACTACAGTAACCGCATCCCGCTTGGCTTCTACTAAAGCCCAGTACAGATTAACGGAAAAATTCGATTATAATAGTATGAGCCCTAGCTACACCTACTACGATAATTGGGGCAACTACCATCAAATTTGGATGGAAAATGAAGCTAGCTTAGCCGAAAAACTTAAAATAGCCGATAAATATGGTTTGGGTGGAGTTTCATTTTGGAGAATAGGCAATGGTTTTACTGATTTGTACAATTTGTTAGAGAAAACGAGATAAATAGAAAATAAAAAGAAGGCTTTATGATACTCCCAAAGTAGCTAATCCAATTAATTAAAATCGGATTAACTACCTGGGGGTATTTTTTATGATTAAATTTTGTATGGAAAATTACGTCATGTGCCTATAAATTCTAGATAAGGCAAATGCCATAAAGTATTTCGTTTTAAATACAAATAATCGCAGGAATTAAAGGGGCTTTTGTCAAAAGGGAGAATATACATATTGTAGAGTTTGAAGTCTAATAATAACGCAAATAAATATTGAGGAGGAATGTGATGTGTTTTGTCCAAAATGCGGTAGTGAACAATCGGAAGATGCCGTTTTTTGTACTAACTGTGGGGAGAAGATAGGGGAAAAAATAGCAAGTGATCTGGAAAGTCCTGAAAATGAAATGGGAGAAAGACCTGGGGGACTAAAAACCCCTGCTGCTGCTTCTAGTCCAAGCCCATCTCGGAAGTTAATCTTAAGTATAGCTGCAGCATTAGTGGTAATAATTGTGGGCTTCTATGTATTTACGGCTTTTATACCCCCTAGCTTGGCTAAGTCAATTAAATCTTTGGATAAATTAGGCTCTTATAAGCAAGAACTGGTTGTCAGTATCCCTTATGAATCCCAATTTAATATGTCTTCTGAAACAGACAAGAAACTGGGGCGTACTCATTCTAGGATGAAATATGAGGGTGAGACTTATGATATATACAATGAGCCTGGACGTATGATAATTGGCCTAGAAGATTACCATAGTTATGCCGCTATAAACTGGGAACAAAGTAATGATAAACTTATGAGCGAATATGTAAACTCTATTGAAAAGGATCTAGCTCAAATTACTAAAGTGGTTAAAAATGAAATAATCAAACCCAAGGCAGACACGTCCTTTAAAAGGGAAACAATTAGAACCCCAGATGGTAATAGTATTAAAGTTAAACAATACCAGCTAAAATTAGTGGGTAATACCCTAGCAGATATTTGGATTGATATTGGCAATCGTGTAGATACTGATGCTGGTTTTAGAGATAACATTTATTCGATAATAAATAAAAGTATTGATTTTATTGAAGATACATATGGTGATGCCATAAAGGAAAATAGCTATGAAGATTTCGATATCATCCGTTCCGAGGCTATAGCAAGTATTGATGAGATGGGTGAGCTCCTTGCGGATGCCGATAATCTAGAATATTTACGTGAGGACCTTAAAAGGATTTCACTAGATACAACGATCAGCTATGATAGCAAAAATAGACCAGTAGAATTTTATTTTAGTTTAGGCACTCCTGATGGTAGCATGAAAATTAAAAATACTATCTACGGTTTCAACCAGCCCGTAAATATTCATTTTCCTGATGAAATGGATATAACCGATATCATAACATTGAATGACCTATTTTGGATTTTCTATTAAAAACTAAAATTAATAAATTCAGGGAAGGGGAATATAAATGTATTGTAAAAATTGTAGGCAAGAAATTAAAGAAGGCGACTTGTTTTGTATGAATTGTGGTATACCTGTAGAAGAAAGTGAAGCCGCTGGTGAAAACAAGCTTAAGGAAATTGATAGCGAAAAAATACGGGGCTATTTTAATGACATAAAGAAAGTTTTACTTAATATGTTGGTTTCACCTATGACAACTACACAAATTATAGCCCGTTCACCACTAAGGGAAGGCAGTTTCATATTGGCAGGCTTACTAGCAGTAACATACGGTCTAATAAATATGTGGATTGTGCAGAGGGCCTTTAGCCAAATTATGAATACAATGTCGGCATTTTTGGGCTTCGGCTATAATTCATTTTACGGTATGGGTGCCGAATATGGGCCGATTTTTGGTTATTCGCTTCTGCTTTTTCTTATAGCTCTGGGTGGCTTATTTTTAGGGGTACTCCTGGCTGGAAAGTATATCTTTAAAGGGAACAGGGATCCATATGTAGCCTGGAATGTAGCGATGGTTTCCACTATCCCATATGTGGCAAGTCTATTATTGGCAGTAATTTTATCTTATTTATCACTTTATTTAAGTTTGGCACTTATATTAATTGGGGTGATACTTGCCATTTTATCACTCTTTAGGGGGATTAATGCGGGTATGGGTATCAATTTTGATAATAGTGCTTTTGCTACCCCCATAGCAATATTCGCTATGAACTTAATTTTACTAATAGCCATTAAAATTATTATCTAATCGGTAGATAAGAAATAGATTAACATTCGTGACCATAAAAAGATGGTTCCCCAGCAAGGGGAACCATCTTCGTTATTAAAATATTAAAAAGGTATACGGTTAGTTCTGGTCCAGATTTTCATTTCCTTAGCTGAATTTATTAATTCATCACGAAAGTCTGGGTGGGCTAGATTGATTAGGTTCTCTGCCCTGCCCCACGTTGAAAGGGCCTTGAAATTATAAATACCATATTCAGTTACCAAATAGTGGACTTGGGTTCGGGGAACGGTAACAACTGCACCTGGGGTTAAGATAGGCTTGATTCTGGAGTGTATTTGACCTTCTTTATCTGTAAAGGTGGAATTAAAAGCCAGAATGCCTTTGCCCCCTTTAGAATGAAAAGCACCAATAACGAAGTCTAATTGTCCTCCTGTGCCGGATATCTGCCTTAGCCCGAAGGTCTCAGAACAAATTTGACTTAATAAATCTACCTCCAAGATATTATTTACAGCAATCATTTTATCGTGCATGGCTACCCTTTCGGGGGCATTAGTGTGGTAGACTGCGGTGGAAGCACAACGGGGGTTATTATCTAAAAAATCATAAGTTTCTTGGGTGCCTAGACAAAAAGTATAGGTAGTCTTATTAATATCGTAAGCCTTTTTAGCATTAGTGATTTTGCCTTCTTCGTACATATTAACAAAAGAATCACAAAACATTTCACTTTGAATACCCAAATCCTTTAAATCTGATTCTGCAATCATATTACCGATTAAATTGGGCAATGCTCCAATTCCGAGCTGGAGACAAGCACCATCGGGAATTTCATTTAATATATGGTTGGCAATCTTTTCTTCCTCTGGGCTAGGTTCAGGTGTACCAGGAATTGCGAAAATTGGGGAATTAGAACCTTCTATTATATAATCAATTTCACTTATATGGACATATTCATCATTACCTCCAAGACAGCGTGGCATATTTTCATTAACTTCCACAATGGCAATCTTGGCAGCTAAGGCTAGGCCACGATTATGAGAATTACCTAAACCGAAATTGAAACAACCACTATTATCCATGGGGGTAACTTGTGAACACCAAAATTGGGGGGCTAAATGTCCGAAGTCCTCCATGTTATAGGCTAACAATGTTCCTTCATGATAATTAAAGGGGCAATGGGCAGCTAAACCTACATCTCCCGCTTTACGATCTAATAAGGTATAATACCAAGAAAAGAATTGGAAGGATTTTTGCTCCAGATCATTTTTTATAACTTCTGGAACGGGTAAAATTGAGCCAGTTCCACGAATGGCTACATTTTTTAATCCATCACCAGCCCTTTTGCCTAATGCGGCATCAAATTCGACTGGTTTAGTAGCAAACATTCCGTAATCTACAATATCATTGGACTCTACTAATTTCGCAGCTTGTGCAGGGGTAATAAGTTTACGTTTGTATTCTCTCATATACGAACTCATTAGTTTACCTCCTTATTATTCAATTAGTATAGTGATATTTCCGATAAAAAAGTTTGCGAGAAATTATTTGCCTTTAAAAACGGGCCTCCTACCTTCTAAAAATGCATTCATACCCTCATTTTTATCTTGACTGGAAAATAAGACCGAGAATTTTTCACGTTCCATATAAGTACCGATAGCTGGATCTAAGTGCTCACTTATGTCCATTAATTCCTTAATCATTTCGATGGCGAGAGGGGGTTTGCGGCTAAGTTTGCGGGCTAACTTCATGGTGGTTTCTTCTAATTCCGCTTGTGGGACTAGGTTATTAATTAGGCCAATTTCTAGTGCTTGCTTATTATCGATAATATCTCCAGTCAAAATCAATTCTCGGGCTTTAGGATTACCAATTATGCGAGCTAATCTTTGGGTTCCGCCACCAGCTGGGAATACCCCTAAGTTTACTTCGGGCAAACCAAACATAGCAGTATCACTGGCTATACGAATATCGCAGCCAATCGATAATTCCAATCCACCTCCCAAACAAAAACCTGAAATGGAAGCTATGGAAGGCTTTTTCATTTTAATTAACTTATAGCCCATAGCATGGGCTTGCTCAATATAGTTGCGTATTTCCAAGGAATCATAATTTATAACTTCACGTAAATCTGCCCCAACTCCAAAAAATTTCTCATTTCCCTTAATAACAAGAACCCTTATGGTGTCATCCTTACTTATTTGGTCTATTGCCATATTTAATTCGTGAAACATATCCATGTTAAATGCATTGAAAGAATCTGGTCGGTTTAGTTGCACAATAGCAATTGCGCCTACTTGGCTAAAAAGTAGATACTTGAAATCCATATACTTACTCCTCCTTTTAGCTATTAAAAACCCTTACGACTTGGTAAAAAAATGCTATACAATCAAGTATACCAAATTTTCAGTAAATTATGAACATATTAATCTGCTAGGATGATAAATGATTAGGTGACAACTTGTGCAATATGAATATTTAATATATAATTTATAACCGTTGGAAAAAAATAAAGATTTACAGATTAGTAAACCTCGTTAGGTGAGGCTCCTGTATAGAGAAACGCTACTGCCCAGAAATGTCCAAAGACACCAATGGGTCAACAAGGACTATCGACATAAGGTGGTTTTTAATGTAGCTGGATTAAATTCCTATGCTATACAGTGCTAAAACTCAACGAATGGAGGAATTATATTAATGTGCTTAAACACGCCTGCATTTGTTGGGCGTGTTTTATTTTTTATAAAGAAAGGGGAGTATAGATTCTTGGTCAGGATAGCAAAATTAAATAGGACTTATAAGCAATTTATAGGGTTGCCAGTTCGCTTTTATTGGTTGTTGTAATTAGTAAGCTTATTTAGGAGGAAATGATGATGCACAAAATTGTAGTAAAAAATAAAGAATACAAAAAAGATTCTGCTGGAGCAATTTGTAAAAGCAATTATTTGTTGATTTTTTCGGCCCAGGTGGTGAATGAAGCCATTCGCCTTATTCGCCAGCAAGGTAAGAATATGAAAGGGATTCATTATCTTTATGTAGCAGATGATGACTACCGTTTGGTAGGGGTATTATCCCTACGTGAACTAATTACTGCAGACGGTAGGGAAAAAATTGCGGATATTATGACGAGGGAAGTAATCTCGGTCCCTGTAGAGATGGATCAGGAAGAGACAGTCAAAGTAATGCAAGATTATGATGTTGTTGCCTTACCCGTAATCAATCAAGTGGGACAGATGATTGGTATTATTCACGCTGAAGATGTGCTTGACGTAATGCAAGCTGAAGCCACCGAGGACTTTCACAAAATGGCCACAGTTGCTGATTTGCCAGTAAATATAAAAAAGGCTGGGATCTTTTCCATATTTAGTAGGAGAATTGGGTGGCTAATCATTTTGGTTTTCATGAATGTTTTTTCAGGGGCAGGCATAGCCTACTTTGAGGATACAATTGCTGCCTCCATTGTCTTGGTCTTTTTTCTACCCCTGCTGATTGATAGTGGTGGTAATGCTGGCTCACAATCAGCCACTTTAATGATTAGGTCTATGGCAGTAGGAGATGTAGAGTTAAAAGACTGGTCTCACTTATTTACCAAGGAAATTATAGTAGCTATATTACTTGGGGGTGCTATGGCCCTGGCAGTATCGGGAATCGGCTTTTTACGTGGTGGTGCGGATATAGCAGTTATTGTGGCCTCCTCTATGTTTGTAGTTGTAATCATAGGGAGTCTAATAGGTATGACACTTCCCTTTGTATTTAGCAAAATAAATATCGACCCTGCCACAGCAAGTGGACCACTAGTCACTTCCTTTGCAGATATTGCAGGTGTTTTAATTTATTTCTATATTGCTACCTGGTATTTAGCATTATAGAAGTAAGTTAATAAATTTAGTTTTATTTAAATTACAAGGGATTTTTAAAGCTATTTCGAATTTTATATTAATATATAATAAATTAAATTTGCAATATTAATAAGGAGGAGTTTGTTAATGAAACGTTTTTCTATAGTCTTGGCCCTACTTCTACTAGTAGCTTTCGTTCTAGCCCCTACTAAAATATGGGCTAATGAGGAAATCCTAGAAATAAAGGTGCAAGTATTAGGGGAGAAGATAGAACTCGTCCCCACCCCCTTCATGGAAAATGATAGGGTAATAGTTCCATTAAGGGATGTAGCTGAGGCTTGTGGTGCTAAGCTTTCCTGGGATGGTGAAAAACAAAGCATAGTGCTAAGTCGGGCTGACTACCTAATAGAAATGGTGATAGGTAAAGGGGATGCTTTTGTCAATGGGAATAAAATTAAATTGGATTTTGCCCCTAGCTTACTAGGTGATATAACAATGGTGCCAATTAGTTTTTTTGCCCCAGGTTTGGGGATGGATCTTAGTTGGGATAGTCTAAATCGTACAGTTATGGTTAAGGAGGCAGGCTTAAGAGTAGGAAGTTCGTTGGATTTCCCTCCTTTTGAATTTTTAGACAATGATAACAAAATTAAGGGTTTTGATATTGATATTATTAATGCTATTGGTAATGAAATAGGGGAAAATATGTTAATAGAATATATTGATTACGACAAACTAATTTCCACCCTAATGGCTGGTGGGATAGATGTAATAATATCAGGAATGACTATTATCGAACCCCGCCAGGAAGTAATACACTTTACTGAACCATATTTCGAATATGGAGAAGTTATAATAGCCAAACAAGAAGTAGACAGACCTTTAGTTATAGAAGATTTAGCAGGCAAATCCATAGCTGTTCAACTAGGGACTACTGGTCAAGATTTAGCTACAAAATTACAAGAAGAAACTCCCCAGACCCAAATTCTGAAACACCTAGCTTGGGAAGAAGTCCTTGCATCTGTTGAAACTGGTCAGGTTGATCTAGCTATAATTTCCCACCCCACTTTTTCCCAATACATGCTGGAAAATGATAGCAAGCTGCAGATGGCCAGTGGCTTAACAGCAAGTCAACCCCTAGGTATTGCAGTGCAAAAAGGTAATCAGGAACTGCTTGATTCACTTAACCAAGGACTAGCTGCTATAAAGGATAATGGAACTTACGATGAGATTTATCAAAAGTGGTTTTTGAGCCCAGGGATATAAAAGATAAAGGGTCTTATTGCTAAGCCTGCATTTTAAGGAAGGTTTATCGGAAAGTGATGGGGTGGTAAAATGCTTTTAACTAAGGCATGGGAAATGTATAGGGAAAATTGGTTTCTATATTTTAAATTAACTTTTTTACCTATTTTAGTTCTTGGCATACTAAAAGCGGTGATAGTATATTTGACTTTTTCTTTTGCCCATATGGATAGTGGCAATAAGGACCTAATGAAGATAGTCCTCGTTTTATTAAACCTTCTGTGGTGGCTAGGGCATTTATTTTGGATAGTTCCCCTAATATACGCTTTAGATAGTTCTGTAGCTAGTAAAGTAAATCTAAGGACAGCTTTTGCTAGCATCTTTAATAATTTTCATAGGTCAGCTACTTTAGCAGGGATAGTTATGAGTATTTATTTGCTATATCTCATACCTACTTATATTAATGTGGCTTTTCCCTTAGTAATAGTCTTACTTCTGGCTACGGTTTTTATTCTAGTATGGTATGCTTTATTTATCCCGATTTGGTTTTTAGAAGATAAGTCCTGGCGGGAATCGTTAGCCTCTTGCCAGGTTTTAATAAAGGGCAAAAGAGTATCATTTGTTTTAGAGTTAGTAGTTATTTATGTAATTTTCACCGTTTTTAAGTTTTTGTTAAATTTTATAATTGGATGGCCAGCACAGAAGTTGGTCGGCTTAAATATGATTTCCATGAATATAGCCCTGTATTTCCTAGTAATTTTTATGACCTTGATGCAAATTATACTAGCCTCTTTTGTAATAGTCTGGCTGTATTGTTATTATAGGGATTTGAAGGCGGCCAGTTTATCAGTAGTGGAAAGAGTAGAAAATTAGTTATAGGCTAAATATAATCACAAATGGGGGAGGATATGGTGAAAGAACAGCTTAATTTATTTGGTAATGATAAGGATCAGTCAAATATTGTGCAAAAACCCGTAGAAGTGCCTAAAGAAAATAAAAATGAGCAGATTACTTATCTTCCCCAAGCTAAATGGGAAGAATCATATATTGATATAGGTAGTTTGTCTGATTTGGAAAAGGTGGGCAAGTCTTGTAATTCCTGTCCCCTGAGGGCTACTTGTAAACAAGTAATTTTCGGGGAAGGCAGGGATGATGCTAAAATAATGTTTATTGGCGAAGGGCCAGGACAAGATGAGGATAAGGAGGGACGACCTTTTGTAGGTCGGGCGGGTCAATTACTAGATAAGATTTTCCTAGCTTCCGAAATCCCTAGGCCAGATACATACATAACTAATGTGATTAAATGCCGCCCTCCAGGAAATAGATTGCCTAAGCCAGATGAAGTTAATGTCTGCCAGAATTATTTGGAAGCCCAGATTAGACTTTTGCAACCCAAAATTATCGTCTGTTTAGGGGCTTTGGCTACCCAAACGGTGATAGAAAAGAATGCTCGTATAACTAGGACAAGGGGTAGGTGGTTTTCTAGGCATGGTATTAGAATGATGGCAACTTTTCATCCCGCAGCCCTACTGCGTAATGAAGATTATAAACGGCCGACTTGGGAAGATTTTAAGCTAATAAGAGATGAATTTAAGAAATTATAACTAGAGGTGACTTTTAGGTGGAGATTCTAGTAGATAGTGCTACTAATATGCGAGAATTAGGAAAAAAGCTGAGCAAGTTTCTCGAGCCACAGGATGTAGTTTATTTGATAGGGGATTTAGGTGCAGGAAAAACTACTATGGTACAAGGAATAGCCTTAGGTTTTAATTATGCGGGGCGGGTAACTAGCCCTACTTTTACGCTTATGAATATTTATGAGACTAGCCCTATTATATACCATTTTGATTTTTACCGTTTGGATGGCGAAGAATTGGAAGACTTGGGTTTAGATGATTATCTGGAAAGGGACGGTATTGCTATTATCGAATGGCCTAATTTAACCACTAATTTATTACCCGCGGAATCCTTAATTATAAGAATTGAATTAACCAATGAAGATTACGATTTACCTCGTTTAGTATCTTTTAAAGCCCTAGGGGAAAGATATGATTTACTTATTGAGGAGTTGAAAAAAGAGTGTTAGTATTGGCTGTTGATAGTGCTACACCTTGTGCTGGGGTAGCACTTGTGGAAGATAATAATGTATTATATGAGGAATTGGCTAACTTGGGGAAAACCCATTCCCAAACCTTGATGCCTATGATTGACCGAGCCCTACAAGTAGGGGGCTTTTCTATTATGGATCTTTCGGCCATTGCTGTAACAGTAGGACCAGGTTCCTTTACTGGATTGCGTATCGGTATGGGTACTGTGAAGGGCTTAAGCTTGGCTTCGGGCAAACCGATAGTGGCGGTTTCTACTTTAGAGACAATAGCTTATAATTTAACTGGTCTATCTCATCTGGTAGGTGTATTATTAGATGCACGTAAACAAGAGGTATATACTGCTGTATATGATGTACAAGGCTTCGCGCCTCAGGCCCTATCTGCAGAACTGGCTATAAGTCCCGAAGAATTTGTAGACTTGGCTTGGGGAATCAAGGTGAAATATAAGTATGAAAATATCATCTTGCTTGGGGATGGATATTATCCTTATGCTGATTTATTCCAGACTTCCTTCGCTTCTACACTTTTACCAATAGCTCCACACTTTATGCTGCCTAGGCCAGCCGCTTTGGGAAGTCTAGCCCTAGCAAAAATTAAGAGCGGTGAATATGCTGATATATATAGCCTTAGTCCTGTTTATCTTAGACTATCTGAGGCAGAATATAAACTTAAACGAGGAGAATTATAATTATGTTGCAAACAAATTATCTTGTACGTGAAATGAAGGCCAGTGATGTTGATGAGGTTATAGGCATAGAAAGGGAGGCTTTTACCCTACCTTGGTCTAAAGAATCTTATTTAGCCGACCTTAGAAATGATTTTGCTACTTATTTGGTCTGTGATTATGCAGGACAAGTTGCTGGCTATGCAGGTATGTGGGTAGTATTTTACGATGCCCATATTACCAATGTGGCCGTAGCCAAGGAATATCGTAATCAAGGTATAGGAAAAATGCTGCTAATGGGCTTGGAGAAGGTCGCCAAGGAAAAAGAGGCCACTCGAATGATGTTGGAGGTAAGGCCCTCTAATTATGCAGCTATTCATCTCTATAAAAGTATTGGTTTTAAGCCCTATAATATAAGGAAGAATTATTATTCCGATAATGGTGAGGACGCAATCGTAATGACTAAGTTGGTTTTTTAGCTTTATATAGAGGTCTTATGGTAGGTGGATGAATTTGACTAGCATAAAAATTTTAGGAATAGAGACATCATGTGATGAAACTGCGGCAGCCATCGTTCAAGATGGCAAAACTATATTATCCAATATAATAAATTCGCAGATAAGTATTCACCAACAGTTTGGTGGGGTAGTTCCAGAAGTAGCTTCGAGGAAACATATTGAAAATATAGCCATGGTAATTGATTTAGCTTTTAAGGAAGCTAATTTAAATTATAGGGATATTGATGCTATTGCTGTTACTAATGAGCCAGGTTTGATTGGGGCTTTATTAGTAGGGGTTTCCTTTGCTAAGGCATTTGCCTATGCACTAGATAAACCACTTATTGCAATTAACCATTTGCAGGGACATATTTATGCTAATTTTTTAGAAAATCAAGACATTGCATTCCCTGCGGTCTGTTTAGTAGTATCGGGTGGGCACACAAGTCTTATAATAATGCAGGACAAAACGACTTATGAGATGATTGGGGCTACTCGTGACGATGCAGCTGGGGAGGCTTTTGATAAGGTTGCTAGGTTTATGGGCCTGGGATACCCTGGTGGGCCTGCAGTACAAAAGGCAGCTGAACTTGGGCAAGCAGGCCTAGTAAAACTGCCTCGAGTTTTTTTGGACAGGGGTGACTTTGACTTTAGTTTTAGTGGTCTAAAAACTGCTACTATGAATATGTGGAACAAACTCTCTAGGAGAGGTGAGGCTAATGTCAATCACATGGCAGCGGAATTTCAACAGGCTTTGGTGGAAGTCCTAGTTGAAAAAACAATTAGGGCTGCTGAAAAATATAGGGTTAAATCGGTATTATTGGCAGGTGGGGTAGCAGCTAACCAAAAGTTACGGGAATTAATGACTATAAAGGCTGAGGAAAGTAACTATGACCTATATTATCCTGCCTTGAATTTATGTACCGATAATGCAGCCATGATAGCTGGTCTAGCATACCATGACTATATTAATAGTAGCTTTGCCCCATTAAATCTCAATGCATATTCCAGTCTTAGGTCCTTGTGAAAAACATATGTGGATAATGTGCATAAGTCTGTTGATAACTAATTCTGCTTTAAATTATATTAAAATGGGATTAATGGAATCGGAGATGGCAAAACAGTCGAAAATGCGAGTTTTCTATCTTGTGGATAAGAAAATAATAAAGGGGTGTTTTTATGTACCCAGTCCTATTTAAAATCGGCAATTTATCTATTCACTCCTGGGGATTAATGCTAGCTATCGCTGTATTGATTAGCATATATGGGGTAAGCAAGCTTTTCGAGCGGGAAGGTTTAAACAAAGATAAAGTTGTGGATATGATTTTACTAATGATTATCGCTGGGATTATTGGTTCTAGAATAGCCTATATATTAGTTTATGAAAGGGTACTTTTATGGACTGATCCACTAAGCCTTTTTACCATAACTTCAGGAGGTATATCGGGTTTAATTTGGTATGGGGGATTAGTAGCTGGAGCTATTCCATTTTTAATTTATTTACGTCGAAATAACTGGTCTTTTTGGCAGGTGGCCGATATCCTAGCCCCCTTTGTGGCTTTAGGTTATGCCATTGTTAGAATAGGTTGTTTTTTAAATGGCTGTTGTTATGGAGCTATAACGGATTCAGCTTGTGGGGTGGTATTTCCTTATGTGGACTCATTTACTAGGTTTCCCACCCAAATATATAGTTCCATATTAAACTTTTTATTATTTGCTTTTTTAATCTGGCTATATCCCCGTCGCAAGTTCACAGGACAAGTAATTATTTATTATATTTTAGGTTATTCTGTATACCGATTTATTATTGAATTTTTCCGGGAAAGTATCATAATGTATGGTCCTATTACCTTAGGACAAGTTTACACTTTACTTTTATTGGGCATAGGCATCTTGTTATACTTTTGGCGGAAATCTAGCTTGGGGAGGGAATGACTTATGTTAGAAAAAAGACAAAATCTGCGGGATGAAATGCTGCAAAAAAGAAATGCCTTATCACCAGAAGTAGTTAAGGCATATAGTGCTACAATTTGCCGCAAGCTTGAGGAACTTCCGTATTTTGAAAATGCCCAGCACATAATGGGCTTTTCTAGTTTTGGCCATGAAATTCAGCTAATGCCTTTTTTAGAAACCCTAACTGCTGAAAAGCAAATTCTATTGCCTCGGGTTGAAAAAGGTGGGGCTATGGTAGCAGTTCCCTTTACTGGTTGGGGAGGGGTCAAAAGTGGTCCTTTTGGCATAAAGGAGCCTATCGGCCAGCCATTTGCTTTAGACTTAATTGATGTAGTTATTGTACCAGGCTTAGTTTTTGATAATAAGGGATATAGGTTAGGTTATGGCAAAGGCTATTATGATCGTTTTTTAAAAGAACTGAGATCAGACGCCTTCTTTTGTGGGGTTTGTTTTGATTTCCAGATTCAGGAGGACATTTACCCTACCGAACAGGATGTAGCTGTCCACTGGATAGTCACAGAAAAGTCAGAAATAGTAGTAGATTGGGATTACTTTTAAAATAAAGCTAAAATAAAATCGGGAAAGTAGACTTTTCCGATTTTATGCGTTATCTATAATGGCCATAGTACAGCGGGATATGCAGACTAATTTCTCATTTTCATCATAAATTCTAATATCCCAGACCAGGGTTTTTCTACCTATATGTATAGGACTACCAATCGCTTTAACTACCCCATCCCGCTTGCTTCTTATATGATTGGCATTAATCTCTAATCCTACTGCATGTTGAGTCTTGGGATTAATAAATTGATAAGAACCTGCTGAAGCTACAGTTTCTGCAATTACAACGGAAACACCCCCATGCAATAAGCCAAAAGGCTGATGGGTTTTCGGTGTGACTGGCATAGTTGCGATTACTTCTTCAGGTGTATATTTGGTGATTTCTATACCTAGTGTCGCCATTACCGTATTAGAATAATCAAATAAATCATCATGTTTCATTTCGGCCCCCCCTTAATCCTTACTTACCATTATATGATATTAATAGCCTAATTAAAATAAGCTTTATAAGTTAGGATGAAAAATCCTAAATTTATATGTTAGCATAAACTTGGATATTTGTAATCTGGGCGATTTGCTTTTGGATACTTGCAATTTTTCCAGGAGTCGGAACCTCAATATCATTTAATTCATATTTTAAGTTTAGCAATTCCCATTTATGGACTCCTAGAGTATGGTAGGGGAGCAGGTCTATTCTTTCTACACTAGATAGGCCTTTTATAAATTGGGCCAAGCTGACTATATCGTCGGCATTATCGGTGAGGCCAGGGACTATTACATACCTGATCCAGATGGGAACATTGGCTGCGGAAATAAAATTTAAGTTTTTAATATTAAGCATATTATCTAGGCCAGTAAGCTTTTGGCTATTAGAAGGATCCATATGTTTTATATCGGCTAAAACCAGGTCTGTATATGCTAGCACTTCTTCTAAAAGTGGGCTTTTTACGTATAGGGATGAATCAAAGGCGGTATGGATATTATTTTCACGACATTCCTGAAAAACCTTTTTAACAAAAGGGGCTTGCAGGAGGGGTTCACCCCCTGAAAAAGTAATACCCCCATTAGAAGCGGTAAAATACGGTTTGGCCCGCATAATTATCTGCATCAGTTCTGCCACCGTATAAGTTCGGGCTTTGGCTGATTTTATAGCCCAGGCGTCGGGGTTATGACAGTATTTGCAACGTAGATGGCAGCCTTGCAAAAAAATAAGGGTGCGGATTCCTGGCCCATCAAGTGTGCTAAAAGTATCAATAGAATGAACTAGACCTTGCAAATTAAGACCACCTTCATTTTATTCTACATGGTTTTATAAAATGTCCTAGTAATAATTTCTTCCTGATGTTCCCGAGACAATTTTATAAAATGCACTGCATAACCGGAAACTCGGATAGTTAAATCGGGATATTTTTCCGGGTGTTTTATAGCATCTTTTAAGGTATCTAGATTAAGTACATTGATATTAATGTGGTGGGCATCTTGGATAAAATATCCTTTCAACAGGGCGACTAAGTTGTTGATCCTTTCATCATCAGACACCCCAAGAGCAGGTGGGACAATGGAGAAGGTGTAGGAAATGCCGTCTTTAGCATATTTGTAAGGCAGTTTAGCCACCGAGTTACAAGCGGCGATAGCTCCATGCTCCTCACGTCCATGCAGGGGGTTGGCCCCTGGGGCTAAAGGTTCACCTTTTTTCCTACCATCAGGGGTAGTCCCAGTATGTTTGCCATACATAACATTAGAAGTAATAGTAAGGATAGATAAGGTGTGAACCGAATTTTTGTAAGTAGGGTGGTTACGCAACTTTTGTATAAACTTTTCTACTAATTTAACAGCCAGCATATCTACCCTATCATCATCATTGCCGAATTTGGGGAAGTCGCCTTCGGTAACAAAATCGGTAATAATCCCCCTTTCATCCTTGATTACCTTTACTTGGGCATATTTAATAGCACTCAAAGAATCTGCTACTACGGATAATCCCGCTATTCCGAAGGCCATAAATCGGGTCAATTCGGTGTCATGTAGGGCTAATTCGATTCTTTCGTAGGCATACTTGTCATGCATATAATGGATAATATTCATAGTATTTACGTAGAGGGCAGTCAGCCAGTCCATTTGTATTTCAAACCTATGCATTACTTCTTCATAATCCAAGTATTCCTTTTCATAAATAGGTAGTTTGGCTCCTACTTGTTGGCCAGTAATTTCATCAATTCCACCATTTAGTGCATAAAGCAAAAGTTTGGCTAAATTACACCTAGCCCCAAAGTACTGACTTTCTTTACCTAGACGCATGGCGGAAACACAGCAGGCAATGGCATAATCATCACCAAAATCCTGCCTCATCAAATCATCATTTTCGTATTGGATGGCACTAGTATCTATGGAAAGTTTGGCCACATAATCAAGAAAGTGGTCGGGTAAGTTTTGCGACCATAATACTGTCATATTAGGTTCTGGTGCTGGACCTAAGTTGGTCAAGGTGTGCAGAAAGCGAAAACTACTTTTGGTGACCAATGGCCTGCCATCTACTCCAGCCCCCCCAATAACTTCCGTAATCCAATTAGGATCACCAGCGAATATTTCGCTATAGGCTGGGGTTCTTAGATGTCTAACTAACCTTAACTTGATTACTAATTGGTCTATTAATTCCTGGGCTTCTGCTTCCTTTATAAGACCGCTTTGTAAATCCCGTTCCAGGTAAATATCTAGAAATGTAGATATACGCCCCAGGCTCATAGCAGCCCCATTCTGTTCCTTGATAGCGGCCAAAAAGCCGAAATACAACCACTGGATGGCTTCCTGAGCGTTCCGAGCTGGTTTACTTATATCATAGCCGTAGGAATCAGCCATTATTTTTAATTCTTCCAATGCTTGGATTTGGTCGAATAGTTCCTCCCGAAGTCTAATTTTTTCATCATTCATTTGCTTATTGGCTAAAGTAAGGTCTTGTTTTTTGCCAGCAATAAGTAAGTCTACTCCATATAGACTAATCCGTCGGTAATCCCCGATTATTCTGCCCCGACCATAGGAATCGGGCAAGCCAGTTATAATCCCCACTTTCCTAGCCAATTTCATTTCGGGAGTATAAGCCGCAAATACCCCATCATTATGGGTGCGGCGGTGTTTTTTAAAAAAGGTTTCTAGTTGGGGGTTGAGCTCATAACCATAAGCCCTACAAGCTGTTTTACTGTGTCTAAGCCCCCCATAAATATTAATAGCTCTTTTAAGTGGTTGATCGGTTTGCAGGCCTACGATTAGTTCCAAGTCCTTATCAATGTAGCCTGGGGGGTGGCTGGTTATATTAATTGGAGTATCGGGATCCACTGACAAAACCCCATCATTATGCAATTCCGCTTTTAATAAATCTTGACACTTTTGCCATAAACCTTGAGTCCTATTACTAGGTCCCGCTAGAAAGTTGGCATCACCAGAGTAGGGCAAGTAATTTTTCTGAATAAAATCCCTAACATTGATATCATGTGTCCATTTGCCCCCATGAAAATTTTGCCATGCTGCCATAAAAATACCCCCTAATAATTCTGCTTATATTGTTTGAATTAAAAGGGGATTTATACATAGTTTAAAATCTAATCCCTGGTCTAGGAACCTTTTGAAAACTATTGGTTAAGCTGTAGCCTAGTATTATCCCTGTTACTGTTGTAACACTTTGGGTCATTAAGCTGCCCATTAAACCCTGCAAGAAAAACAAACTCAAATTACTATAATATAGGACTGGTGACAAATAAAGGAATAAGGCTGGCAGGGTAAGAAAAATTAGTTGTAATTTATTTATTTGCCACTGGCTATTTTTGAAGTCTGCCTGTACTAGCCAATTAGCACCCAATATAAGGCCGATTATTAAAGGTGGGCCAAAGACTAAATATATGTAAGTAAATAGGCCTATATCAAAAGTGTTTTTGTAGGCACCCGAAAGGCGTACAGTAAAAATAATATAAGAGAAGAGTATTAAACTATAGATGATTTGTTTGGCCACTCGTTTAGTTAGGCTATTATCACGCAATTATTTTTCCCTCCTTTCACTTCCAAATATATTTTCTTTTTAGTATACAGGAATAATAAGAAAATTGCCCCTAAATCCAGGATATATTATACTTATAGCTAGTCTAAGGATATGGGGTTGACTACAAATTGATTGTTTTACAAGCGGAAGATTTGTCTGTGACTTTCGGGGTTCAGACTGTTTTAGATAAAGTTAGTTTAGTAGTTAATGAGGGAGAAAGGCTAGGAATAGTGGGAGCCAATGGCTCTGGGAAAACTACTCTTTTAAAATGCTTGACCCAGCAATTGGAAGCCGATAGTGGAAAAATATATTTTTCTTCACTTACCTCATTAGCCTATCTGGAGCAACTTCCAGAATACCAGGATAATAGTACAATTTGGGATGTGGTAATGGATAATTTCGCCCCTTTACTAGCCATGCGTAATAATTTGCGACAAATCGAGGCAGAGATGGCCCAAGCAAGTGGTGGAAAGTTAGATAGACTAATGTCCCAGTATGCCCAGATTACGGGGGAATATGAATATAGTGACGGTTATTCATGTGAAAATATAGCAGCTAAAATTTTAACGGGCTTAGGTTTTGGGGAATCCGAATTTACCCGCCAAATCATAAGCCTAAGCGGTGGGGAGAAAACTCGGCTTAATATGGCCCGTTTATTAACCTTGGAACCAGATGTCCTGTGTTTGGATGAGCCCACTAACTACCTAGATATGGAGGCCGTAGAATGGCTGGAAGAATACCTAGCTGCTTACAATGGTACCGTAATTCTAGTATCACATGATAGGCTGTTTTTGGATAAGGTTGCTAGCCGAATTTTAGAAATAAGTAGCAGCAAACTCTACTCCTATCCAGGCAACTATTCTAATTACTTGAAATTAAAAAGAGTTAATTCCTTAGCCTGGGAGAAAGCATATCAAAAACAGCAGATATATATCAAAAAAACTGAAGCTTATATAGAAAGATTTAAGGCAGGTATAAAAGCCAAACAAGCCTCAGGGCGCAAAAAGCAATTAGAAAGGCTGGAAGGCCTAGAGAAATTGGCAATAGAACCGAAAATAGCACCATGGGAATTCAACCTAAAGCAAACCAGTGGACTTAAGGTTTTAAAAGTTGAAAACCTAAGCAAATCATACGATAAAAAGCTTTTTCATCATATAAATATTAATTTACAAAAGGGGGATAAGGTAGCCCTAATAGGACCTAATGGTTGTGGGAAAACTACCTTGCTTAAAATTATTGCGGGCTTACAATTGCCAGATGCTGGAGAAGTTCAACTAGGAAATAGGGTTATCGTAGGCTATTTTTCTCAGGAATTTGAGGATTTGGATGGAGACAATACTATCCTAGATGAAATTATTTATAATTTTGATATTACTATAGAAAAGGCCCGGGACTTACTGGGACGAATGCTTTTTACGGGTGATTATGTCTTAAAAAACATAAAAAATCTGAGCGGGGGCGAAAAAGCCAGGCTTTCCATTTTGAAATTAATCTTAACTGGGGCTAATTTTCTGATACTCGATGAGCCTACTAATCACCTAGATATAGAAAGCAGGTTAGTTATTGAGGAAATTTTAGCTGACTACCCTGGGACTATCATACTAGTTTCGCATGATAGATATTTTATTGACCAAATCGCTAGCCAAATTTTAGCTTTCGAAAACCAAAGTATTACTTCCTATTTAGGCAATTATAGTTATTACCATAGTAAAAGGGTAATAGAAAATGATAATTCAAAAACCAAAGCGGAAATAGTCGACCCCTCACCGCAACAAGTGCTTAGAAGGGAGCAAAAAGAGAAGGAAAGAGTTGAACGTAGGCTTAAACGAAATTTAGCTGAATTAGAGGAAAAGATTTCGGCTAGGGAAAAAGAAATGGGGGATATTAACACTGAACTTATTAGCCCTAAGAACTTTTCCGAGCCAGAGAAGCTACAACTTCTAAGTGAAAAATTAGCAGAATTGGAAACTGAAGTTTCTGATTTATATGAAAAATGGGAAGAATTAGGGATGCAAGCGGAAAGTAATGGAATAAGGATTTATGGATAAAAGGAGCTTGAAAATTGCGCAACAAAAAAGAAAAAATAATTATAGTAGGAGTAAGGTCGCCTCGGGTGGGATTTTCCGAATTCCAGGGCGATATGGAAGAGTTGACTGGCCTGGCCGAAGCTGCTGGTGGGGAAGTAGTATCTTCTTTATCACAAACGCGGCAAAGACCAGAACCCGCTACATATATTGGACGAGGCAAAGTGCAGGAATTATTACACTTAGCAGAGGAATTGGAAGCAGATTTAATCGTATTTAACACCGAATTAACCCCAGTGCAATTACGCAATCTGGAGGAAAGTTTATCTAGGCGGGTAATAGATCGCACTATGCTCATTCTTGATATTTTTGGACAAAGGGCTAGGTCACGGGAAGGTATCTTGCAAGTTGAATTAGCTAGATTGCAATACCAATTACCTAGGCTAACTGGAGTAGGTAGCCAGTTAAGCCGAATCGGTGGTGGTATAGGCGCTAGGGGTGCTGGAGAACAAAAACTAGAATTAGATCGTAGGCAGATTAGGAGAAGAATAAAAGATATTAAAAAACAAATGGAGAAAGTAGAAAAAACCAGGCAATTACACCGCAGACAAAGGGAGAGAGCCGGGCTTCCCATAGTATCCTTAGTTGGCTATACTAATGCGGGGAAATCCTCCTTATTTAATGCCCTTTGTGAAATAGGCCATCAAAGTGGTGCCAAACAAGTAGCAGCCCATAATAAATTATTCCAGACCTTAGATACTACCACTAGGAAAATAACTTTTAATTCTGCCCAAGAGGTGCTCATAAGTGATACAGTCGGCTTTATTAAGGACCTACCCCATAATCTAGTAGCTGCTTTTAAGTCGACATTAGAAGAGGCTATTGAGGCTGATGTCCTAATAAATGTGGTAGACGTTTTTGATCCCAATTATATGGAGAAAATATTAGTAGTAGAAGAAGTCCTACAAGAATTAGGAGCCGACCTTGATAAGGTAATAACGGTTTTAAACAAAGCTGACTTATTAGATAATATTCCCTCAGGTGGTGGCGATATCTATATATCGGCTAAAACAGGCTTAGGTTTAGATAAGCTATTAACCAGGATTGAAGATTTAACCTTATAAGCCTGCATTAGTTCCAATCTGATATTGAAAATACTAGTAGCCTACCTTTTGATTTACCGATGATTTTGGTAGACATACATAATAGGACAAAGTAAAATTGAAAAGATAGATAAGCTCTTTTTAAGGAGACAATTATGAAAGTTAATTATAGATTGGTCTTTATTTCTATATTGGTATTCATACTTACATTTGGTCTGGGGATTTTGACTGCCAAATTCTTCAACCTCGGGCTAGCCCAGGAAACTCTGGAGGAAAAGGCAGCTAAGGGTAAGATGGTAAGTATTCTGATCATGGGGCTTGATGCCCGAAATGGTACGGAAAACTCTCGCAGTGATACTATGATATTAGTAAATGTAGACCGTCAAAGTAAAAAAATAGCTATGGTTTGGATTCCGCGAGATACTAGGGTTGAAGTCGGTTTTAATCGCTATGATCGGATTAACAGTATAAATTCTTTAAAAGGTCCAGAAGCGGCTTGTGATGTGGTGGGAAAACTGCTAAATACTAAGGTGAATTATTATATCACTCTTAACTTTTCGGGATTTGCTAAAATTGTAGATATCCTAGGCGGGGTGCTTGTGGATGTAGAAGCCGATATGCGGCATTTTGATCCTGATCCCAAGTTAAATATTAATTTAACTAAAGGTGAGCAAATCTTAAATGGCAAAGAAGCTTTAGATTATGTGCGTTACAGGGAGAGATTGACTGCTGATATTGGTCGGACTGCAAGGCAACAGAAGTTTATCAAGGCCTTAGCTCAGGAGACACTTAAAGCTAAAAACATAATAAAATTACCTAAAATACTGCCGGAAATTTTCGAGCAAGTAAAAACTAATATTCCTACAAATGATGTCTTATTCATGATTAATGTAGCTCGGGAATTTGATGAGGCTAGCGTAATTACGCAAACACTGCCAGGCTATCCCTTCACTGACCCCAAAACTGGGGCTAGTTATTGGGGAGCAGATGAGAAAATCGCTAAAACTATCATAGATGATTTATTCACAGGTAAAACATATGATGTAGCCCAGGACCCCCCGAATTGGGTAAAACCTGCCCCCTCAATATATGAAGCTGAGGAAGTGGAAGAAGAAGTAAGTGAAAACGAAGAAAATAAACCCGAAGATAATGACGAAATAGAAGAAATTGATGATGGGAATTCTGGGTTAACAGATAATATTCCCAATACTGAGGCCGAGACCGAGACTGAAAGTGAGACAAAAATAGACAAGTCGGAACCACCAGCATTGCCAGAAGGTGATGATCTTGTGATAGATAATACTTCGGGAGAAGGCTACATATAGATTTGGGAAGTGGGATGTGGGAAGCTAGAAGTTGGAAGTGGGAAGTGGGAAGCTGGATGTGGGAAGCTAGAAGTTGGAAGTTGGAAGTGGGAAGTGGGAAGTGGGAAGCTGGATGTTGGAAGCTGGAAGTTGGAAGTGGGATGTGGGAAGTGGGATGTGGGAAGCTGGAGTTAGTATCACTGGGATAGGAGTAGTTTTTCTACCTCTTGGGCGGGCATGGGCTCATAGAAAAAGTATCCCTGGACATCATCACAGGTTTTTCGATTAAGGAAGTCTAATTGGCTAGCAGTCTCAACCCCTTCGGCTAGGACTTCCAATTTTAGATTCTTAGCTAAATTTATTATCGTGTTAATTATGGCTTGGTCTTTTTCGTTAGTTTCTATGCCTTGGACGAATTGCATATCTATTTTTATGCGATCAATAGGCAACATTTTCAAACGATTAAGGGAGGAATATTCAGTACCGAAATCATCAATTGATAAGGATACGCCTATTTCTTTAAAATTATCTAAAATGGAGGTTATATAAGGGGCTTCCCGTGTAGCGATACTTTCGGTTATTTCCAATTCAAGATATTCTGGACTTAAGCCCACTTCCTGGAGAATCTGTTCAACATTTTCTGCAATCCGAGAATTATTAAACTGCACAATGGA
Source organism: uncultured Syntrophomonadaceae bacterium (assembly GCA_964514235.1). Lineage (GTDB taxonomy): Bacteria > Bacillota > Syntrophomonadia > Syntrophomonadales > Syntrophomonadaceae > JAAYRQ01. The sequence goes on from CAZEPV010000008.1 coordinate 62,766, forward strand.
AAGATTAACAGCCATACGCAGGGGTGCAACCCCCATATCCTGCCACTTCTTATTTTGATTGATGGCAGTTCTTAATACCCAGTCACCAATACTATTAATTAAGCCATTATTTTCAGCTATAGGTATAAAAAGATTAGGCGGAATCATACCTAATTCTGGGTGCTGCCAACGGAGTAAGGCTTCAAAGCCTATTATTTCGCCTGTCGAGCTTTTGATTTGAGGTTGGTAATATAACATGAGTTCATCACGCTCTATCGCCCGATAAAGATTATTGGACAAAATCATATTCCTTTTAACTTCTTCCTTCATATCGGTGGTACAAAGGGCATATTGATTTTTGCCTCTTGATTTAGCTTGGTACATAGCTATATCAGCATTTTTAATCAGGGTTTCTGCATCCTCACCATCATAAGGATAAACTGCAATACCAGCACTACAAGTAAGGAAGAATTCCTGGCCATTTACTATAAAGGGTTTTTCAAATAATTGCATAAAATTATCTGCCACTTTTGTGATATTTTCACTATCATCTATATTATTAAGCAAAAGTAAAAATTCATCACCACCAAAACGTGCCACTGTATCACTTTTACGCAAGTGGTTAACTAGGCCCTGACCCACTTCTGTAATAATAGTATCACCAGCATTATGTCCTACGGTATCATTTACGGCCTTAAAACTATCTAAATCCATAAATACTACCCCAATAAATTTTTCATTACGCTTGGCTAAATGGAGAGCTTGGTCGAGTCTATCACTAAATAAAGTACGATTAGGTAATCCAGTAAGTTGATCATAGTAAGCCATATATTGTATTTCCCGTTCATTTTTATTTTTCACCCAGCTGTCAGATAATTGGGTAGATATGATTTCCAGTAGTTGTAGATGGCTTTCCAACCATGTGGGGGATGATACGATTAAATCTAATCCTATAAAACCTATCAGGGTGTCCTTTTCATACAGGGGGACTGCCGCTACAGATTTAATCCCGCCTTTTATGGCCCGCATTTTTTCTGCTGCAGCTTCTTCTGGAAGCTGGTCTTGGTTCTCGATATATATTAATTCATTGCTTTCTAACTGTCTCTTCGACCAAGGAAAGGTATCTAGTGACAAGGCTGGAATTATTCCTAGATAGGGTGTTATACCTTCACGATGCCATTCATGTGTATAGGTCATTATATTATCTGCAGGATTAATCATGAAAATATAAACTCGGTCGGCAGTGAAAAAGTTACCTATTTGCTGCAGTATATCATTAATTTTATTATTAATATTGGCAAGGTTGAGGTTAGCGAAAATAAAGGAAATATCGGAGATGAATTTTTGTTGCTTAATTTGCAGACTATTCTCCCTTAATCTTTTGCGGTAAATATCATTTACGAAAAGACCAATGCCTAAAGCGATAATAAATATTCCAATCCTTAATACATAATCAAAACCCGCTACCCACATGGTTTCAACTGGAGCATATACCCAAACTATTACCTGTGTAATGATAGCCACGATAGTTATAACCATTAAGGGGGTCCGTGAATTAAATAAAAGTGATCCCATAATTAAAACTAGTGGGAAGGCCCAAGCGGTTATGGCCGCGTAATCAATATATTTAAGGGTGACAAAAGGAATAGAAAAAAGCATTAATGTAATTATGAGATAATCCTTCAGGGTATCGTTTTTTACTAATTGCAGAATCAGAATAAGCAAACCAACTATAAATAAGACTCCACTAGTTTGTAATATGTGTTGTAAATTAATTTCATCATCTAATAGATGGGGCAAAAAAAAGGCCAAAAAACATAGGATACTACCGGTAAAAAAGATGGCGGAAAAGTAGTAATATAATCTTATTTTAGTCACATCGGTTAAAATCAACTCAAGTTTATCATCACCTGCTCTTAGCATTAAACTGTAACTATTCATCAAATAATAAATAATGGCAATGGGGATTAATATGAAAATCGGTGCCATCTGGGGTAAAGGGGTAGCTAGGCTAGAGCTTAATATTACATCGGTTATGCTACCAAACAAGATTGCAAATAAAAGCCCAAAAATTATAAGTTTAGCCTGTTTATGAATAATCTTATTAGTCGAAGTCCATCTCCAATATATAAGGATTAGGATAATTGCCAGCGAGTAAATTATGTAATAAGTCTGGAAGAAGAAGGTCCAGTTATTTTGAATGGCTACATTAATCCAGCCATATTTAACTTCGGTCAAATTATATTGTGCAGTTGTGATGGTAGTAGAAAGAGAAAAGGCGTATACGGTAATAATAGCTGGTATATATAAGAAGGGCAGGGGGTTGAAACGTTTAAAGGGAAGTCTTATCTGGGTAAGTACTATAATATAATGAAGAAATATAGCATATACTGTGCCCCAACCTATAGCCGAAAATCTGCGCCATAAGAGTGCGATTTCCATATTTGGCGCGGAGTTGGCCAAGGCAAAGCCAAAGGACCAAAAACATAAAGCAGCACAAAAAGCTAAGAAAATCCTATTCAAAGTGGCTTTTGAATTACGGGAAATTATATATGCTCCAAAAAAGAAGTAAACAATAAAAACAGTAAAAAATAATAAGGAAAATAATACAGGCCCTGATAGCATAAAACAGTCCTCCGAAAATAAGCATAATATAAGGATTAGGAAAAAATTATGCTATTTTATATTAAATAGTATTATATCGTATTATTTTCATAATTGTGTCGTTTTTGTGGAATAGTTTTAATATATTGGATAGCTTTTCCCTAGTCATAGGCAATAGGCGAGACTAAAGGCCCATCTTAACCTGCCTATTATTCCTCACTAGCAATCATACCTGCAGATATGACCATTTCAATGCCTTTCTCCACAGAAATATCAAGGATTTTGACATCTTCTTTAGGCATAATGATAAACCAACCTGAAGTCGGGTTAGGTGTCGTAGGGATGAAAATAGAATAGACTTCCTCCTCCAAATATGTTAAATTCTCATTGGTGATAAAACCAATAGAATATATACCTTTACGGGGAAATTCCACTAGGGCTACTTGGCGGAAGGAATTTTTGCCTGAGGAAAAAAACGAATTGGTTATACGCCTTACGGTACTATATATTTTTCCTACAATGGGAGTCCTATATAATAAGGCTTCCCCCCAAAATAGTAATTTATTACCTAATATATTGGTGGAAAAAAGGCCAACTATTAGCACTATTATTATAGTGGAAATAAATCCTACCCCAGGTATGGCTTGGCCAAAAACAGCAATTAATATTGGCTCAAGCAAGCTATCAATAACTGAAAAAATCCAATAAACTAGATATATAGAAATAACTATAGGCAAGAGTGTAGCTAATCCTGCCAAAAAAAGCGAAGCTATCTTACGCATATGTATTTCTCCCCCCACATTATTTTATAGTGCATAACCATGGTTTATATGGGATATAAGATTATCTTATATCACCCTTGAATTTACCAAAGGCATGGTTGAAGGCGGCGAAGACTAGGTCACCTACTTCTTCAATGGGTACTAATTTGACATCAATTGCATCATCTCCTGCCACTGGTTGGCCTGGATCAAGTTTAACATGGTAAATGGTGCTAATAATATCTCCATACAGTTGCGAGTCAGCATGATAGACTCCAATGAGATTAGCTATTCTACCCGTCATACCAGTTTCTTCGGTTAATTCCCTAAGGCAACTGGCCTCAGGACTTTCACCTAATTCTATAAAGCCCGAGGGCAAGGTCCAATGCCCCTTACGTGGTTCTACGCCTCGCTGAATTAAGAGAACATGTCCTTCTAATTCAGCAATACATACCGTAGTTGGTAAGGGGTTTTCAAAATGGATGAAATGGCATGCTGGACAAGCTTGTCTTTTCATACCATCTATAAGCCTAGTTCCGAGTTCATGAGCACAAAGTGGACAATATTTATACTTTCTCATTTCTTCACTTCCATGTTTAGATTAATAATTTAGCTAATAATTGATTAAACTGGATATATAAATTATAGCCAAAAAAAACTTTTATATAAGCATTAACTTATTTGATGCCCAATATATACGGATTCCCTTTAAAATAAAGCATATAACTATTATAATAGTTGCTGGTTATTGAATAAAATACTTTTTCGCATAAATTAGAAAAATAAATAAGGATAATGGAAGAAAATAACGAAATTTGCGATGGTCAATACCTTGGCACATGTGCTAATTTTCACAATCTACTAGCCTAACCATGCGCCTAAGAAAAATCCTTCGGCTAAAGCCTCAGGATGACGCATGGGGATGTCCAGGATGACTCGGGGTGGATTGCATGGCTATCGCTTTAGGATGAGGCAATGATGATAATGACGATAAAGGAGGTTACTAATTTATGCTAACTGATTATGCCACTATCGGCATATTCCTACTTTTAACCTTGTTGTTTCCTTTAGCAGCTTTGATTTTGGCGTGGATGGTACGCCCCAAACCTAAAGCAACTACAGCCAAGCTAACAACTTATGAATGTGGAGTAGATACTATCGGGCCGACTTGGGTCAGATTCAAAGTAAACTACTTTCTTTATGCTTTAGTTTTTTTAGCATTTTCTATTGAAACTATTTTTCTATATCCCTGGGCCGTCAAGTTTAACAGTCTAGGACTTTTCGCATTTGTAGAAATGTTGATATTCATAATTATTCTAGTTGTTGGCTTATGGTATGCCTGGAAGGAGGGAGCTTTGGAATGGTACTAGAAAAGGATGACACCGAAATACTTGCCAAGAATAATATTATCGTTACAACTTTAGAAAAATTATTTAACTGGGGTAGAGCCCATTCTTTTTGGCCTCTTTCTTATGGTTGCAACTGTTGCCCGATGGAAATGATGGCGGCTGGTGCGGCCCGTTTTGATATCGCCCGTTATGGTTATGAAGTTTTCAGGGCTTCCCCCCGTCAAGCTGATTTGTTAGTAGTGGCAGGGCCTATTACCCTGAAAATGCGGCCAGTTGTAGAGCGTGTTTATGCCCAAATGCCCGAGCCTAAGTGGGTTTTAGCTATGGGGAATTGTGCCATTAGTGGAGGACCTTTTAAAGATGGATATAGTGTACTGCCTGGGGCAGATACCATATTTGATGTGGATGTATATGTACCTGGATGTCCCCCTAGACCTGAAGGGCTATTTCACGGAATGCTAGAGCTGAAAAAACAAGTGCAAGGTAAAGTTTAATGCTAGGAGTTGAGAATAGCATGCCAAATAAGAAGATTATAGAAGGATTACAGGCTGAATTTAATGATGCTTTAGAAGTCAGCAATGATGGCTCTTACGATATCCTAACTATTGAAAAAGGGCAGCTTCATGCTCTATGTGAAAATTTAAAGAAAGACGGTTTTAATTATTTAGCTAATTTAACCGCAGTAGATTATGAAGATAGGTTTGAGGTCGTTTATCATATTCATTCTGTGCCGGAAAATAGAAAAATTGCGGTTAAAACTATCATAGATTATGGGAATCCTGAAGTGAGTACAGTTATTGATATTTGGAGGACTGCTGATTGGCAAGAACGGGAAGTCTATGACCTGCTGGGTATTAAATTCGCAGGACATCCTAATTTAATTCGTATTTTACTTCCTTATGATTATGAAGCACATCCTTTGCGTAAAGATTTTAAGTTGAAGTAGTATATTTAATCTGTAAAAGGAAAAGAAGGTGAAAACAAGTGTTACAGACGGAAAACATTACTGTAAATATAGGCCCTCAGCATCCTAGTACCCACGGTGGGTTACATGTTGAGGCCATATTCAATGGAGAAATTATCGTAGATTCTACGGTCCATTTGGGTTATGTGCATAGATCTGTGGAAAAAATCGCGGAAACTAGAACCTATCCCCAGTTTGTACCCTATACTTCGAGGCTGGATTATTTAGCTTCACAATTGCCAACTCTAGCCTATTGTCAGGCAGTAGAAAAAATGATTGGGGCTGAAATTCCTGAAAGGGCTGAGTATATAAGGGTTATAATGGCTGAATTATCCCGCATAGCTTCTCACATGTTGGCTATCGGTAGTATTGCCATTGATTTAGGAGCTACTACTGGCTTGATATATACTTTCCGAGATAGGGAACGGATTATGGATATGTTCGAAATGACGAGTGGCCAGAGATTAATAACTTCCTATATGCGGATAGGTGGTATTAGTGATGATTTACCCCCTGAGTTCTTTCCGGCAGTTAATAGCTTTATCGAAGATATTCCTAAAATGATCAAGGAATATGAGGATTTATTAGTCGGTAATGAAATTATGCAAGCCAGATTAAAGGGAGTAGGGGTTATATCGGCTGAAGATGCCATAAATTATGGGGTTTCCGGTCCTAATCTTAGGGCCACTGGGGTAGCATATGATATACGAAAAGCGGAACCCTATGGTATCTACGACCGTTTTGACTTTGATATTCCTACTAGAAAAAATGGTGATAGTTGGGATAGATTCATACTAAGAATTGAAGAAATCAAAGAAAGCAGCGAAATCATAGACCAAGCTTTAAAAGATTTGCCCCAAGGTGAAATTATGGGTAAAGTACGCCGAGTAATTAGGCCAGAGGCGGGCAAGGAGGTATATCACCGCATTGAGTCTGCCAAAGGGGAGTTAGGTTTTTATATTGTCAGTGATGGTTCTGATAAACCATACAGGTTACATGTTAGAGCCCCCTCTTTTATAAATTTAATGATTTTACCGCAAATATCTAAAGGTGAAAAACTACAAGATATTATTGCTAATATTGCTACTTTGGATCCAGTTTTAGGTGAATGCGACAGATAAGGGGCGATTTTATGGATATACTAGAAAATTTATTCTTAATTATTTCAAAATTTATAGTAGATTGGTTGCAAAGTATCGGTTTACCTCTAATTTGGGCTGATTTTATATTACTGGTTATTAAGTTTGCTTGTATTGCAGGAATAGTAACTATTAATATTTTAATCCTAATTTGGTTAGAACGGAAAGTATCTGGATTTATCCAGGAACGGTTAGGGCCTAATAGATTAGGGCCTTTTGGGGTTTTTCAAACGATTGCTGATGCCATTAAATTGTTGACTAAAGAGGATATTATTCCTTCGGCAACGGATAAGTTTATATTTCGTACCGCACCAATAGTATTTATAGTTATATCTCTTATGCTGTATATGGTAATTCCATTTGGTGACGGGATGCAAATTGTAGACTTAAATATTGGCGTCTTTTACTTTCTTTCTGTAGCTTCACTAGCAACCATAGCCATATTAATGGCAGGTTGGGGTTCCAATAACAAGTGGTCCTTATTAGGTGCCATGCGTTCTGTGGCCCAGATGATAACTTATGAGGTGCCCTTGGCCTTCTCTCTTATAGGCATTATTATGATTGCTGGTTCCTTGAGAATGTCAGATATAATTGCGGCCCAAAGCAATGTCTGGTTTATTCTATTGCAACCGGTTGCCTTCATAACTTATTTTATTGCAGCCACAGCTGAATTGAATCGGGGGCCTTTCGATATGCCCGAAGCCGAACAGGAACTTACAGCGGGTGCTTATACCGAATATACAGGTATGAGATGGGCCTTATTCTTTTTAGCGGAATATACTAACCTTTTTGCAGTTTCGGCTATAGCTGCCACAATGTTTTTTGGAGGTTGGCAAGGTCCATTTTTACCATCCTGGTTATGGCTACCCATAAAGGCCTACTTGATTATGATGATTTTCTTCTGGATAAAATGGACTTTTCCTCGAATTCGTATGGATCATTTGATGTCTTTTAGCTGGAAAGTCTTAATTCCAGTCAGCTTAGCTAATATAGTTTTAACTGGGTGTGGAATACACCTATTTAAATGGATGGGATGGTGGTAGGGGTGTTTGGTAAAGGTCTAGTAAAAGGCATGTGGACAACTCTAAAACATCTCTTTGGAAAGGATTTAACTATACAGTATCCCGAAGAAATGCCGTATTTACAGCCTAGATATAGAGGGCATTTGATATATGAAATGGGAGCTTGTAATGTTTGTAGTCTATGTATTAGAACTTGTCCCAATGATGTCTTAAGTCTGGAAAGTGTGCGAGATGAAGAAACAAAAAAAAGGAAGGTCTTATCTTTTACTATAGATCACCAATATTGTATGTTTTGTAATCTATGTGTAGAAGCCTGCCCTACTAATTGCTTGTATTTTAACCATGATTTTGAATTGTCCCAGTATGAACGGGATGAAATTAAAGTCGTTTATGAAAGACCAGCCGAATTAGATATTAAAGTAACCTCCGATGTGGATGAAAAAACTGAAGCAGAGGATAAAAAGGCTAAACAAATCAGAAACATGACTAATGCAGTCAAGAAAAACCCGACTCAAGTTTTAAAAAGATTTGTAGCAGATGAGGCATCAGCTGAAATATTAGCTGGAATTTTAATGTCTGATGAAGCTAAACTAGAAAGGTTTGTACCCATTATGATAGATGATCGCGAAAAGGCTTCGAAGGTGGCCCAGGCCTTTGTGGCCAAGGAGCTTAAGCAAGGGCAAAAGGCGGAAGGGGGCAGTACGGAATGAGTATAATCGACTTGGTATTTTTAGTCACAGCCGGGGTTACTATTTTTGCCTCATTAGGGGTAGTAATTTCCAAAAATATAGTGCATAGTGCGCTCTATCTGGTCCTTTCATTTTTGGGAGTAGCTACTATATATTTTCAACTAAGTGCTGCATTTCTAGGCCTAGTACAAATCATGATATATGCAGGGGCTATCTCGGTCTTAATTATCTTCGCCATCATGTTAGTTATCGGGGAAGATGTTAATCAGAGCAATCCCAGCACTAAAAAAGGCACCTTAATTGGGGTAATAGCTGCAGGATTATTCACATTTTTAGTTTCCATATCTGTGGTTAGCAGTAATTGGACTAATTTAGTTAATAATGTTCTGGAAAACCCCGTAGGGGATTTGGCCCAAATGCTTATGGGTGATTATGTTATAGCTTTTGAGGTTGCAGCAATTTTATTATTAGTAGCCATAGTTGGGGCTATTATGATAGCGAAAGGAGCCGAGCAGGAAAATGATTAGTTTTGAGCACTATTTATTATTATCTACCATTATTTTTGGCATCGGCTTATATGGAATTTTGGCTAGAAAAAATGCTGTAGCCGTTTTGATGTCATTAGAACTAATGTTAAATGCAGTAAATATTAATTTTATTGCTATTAATAAGTTTGTAATTACGGGTGGGGTCACTGGTCAGCTATTTGCTATATTCGTTATTGTAGTAGCTGCAGCTGAAGTGGCGGTCGGACTCGCCCTAATCATATCAATTTTTAGACAAAAGAAATCAGTTAACTTAAACGATTTCAATTTGTTGAAATGGTAAGGGGGTAGTTTGATGTTTGTTTGGAGTATTCAACATGCTTGGTTAATTGCCCTATTGCCATTTGTAGCTTTTGCCTTGATAGGACTGTTTTCACACAAATGGCCTAAAATATCAGCTTATTTGTCTATTGCAGCAATTTTTGTTTCCTTTCTTATGGCAACGATTATTGCGGGCGGGACATTTTTGGCAGGGGAAGCAATTAACTATGAAGTAGCAGTCAAATGGATTAATATGCCAGGCCTACAAGTAGATATGGGGATATTAATTGATGGTTTAACTGCAGTCATGCTAGTGGTGGTTACTTTAGTAGCCTTACTAGTACAAATATATTCTCTCGGTTATATGGATAAAGATCCTGGATTTGCTAGCTATTACGCTTACCAGTCTATTTTTGCTGGTTCTATGTTGGGTTTAGTTTTGGCTAACAACTTCGGGCAGATTTTTGTCTTTTGGGAGTTAGTGGGCTTAGCTTCTTATTTGTTAATTGGATTTTGGTTTGGTCGAAATTCTGCTAGGGAAGCGGCCAAAAAGGCCTTTATTACTAATCGGGTCGGAGACTTCGGATTTTTACTCGGTATTTTATTTTTACAAATAATTTTCGGAACCCTAAATTTCACTGGTTTAGCGGGTGAAATTAGTAGTTATGCTAATACGGGGTTACTGATAGTTATATCCTTATTACTATTAGCTGGCCCGATTGGGAAATCAGCACAGTTTCCCTTACATGTCTGGTTACCCGATGCTATGGAAGGGCCTACACCTGTAAGTGCTTTGATTCACGCAGCTACAATGGTGGCAGCTGGAGTTTATTTAATTGCTAGGGCCTTATTCATTTTCAGTGCTACACCCGAAGCTATGATTGTTATAGCTCTTGTAGGTGGATTTACTGCGCTTTTTGCGGCTACCATAGCTATTGTACAAAATGATATTAAGCGGATTTTAGCTTATTCTACTTTAAGCCAATTAGGTTATATGGTTATGGCTATGGGTATAGGGGCTATGACTGCTGGGATCTTTCACTTAATGACCCATGCTTTCTTCAAAGCCCTACTTTTTCTAGGGGCAGGTGCGGTAATTTACGCCTTGCAGGATGAACAGGATATTTGGAAAATGGGAAATTTAAATAAAAGCATGCCCATTACGACTTGGACCTTTGTAATCGGAGCTTTAGCTTTAAGCGGAATTCCACCCTTATCAGGTTTTTGGAGTAAGGACGAAATCCTACTCGGTGCTTTTGCTGGTGGCTATACGGGTCTATATATTTTAGGTACACTGGTAGCTTTTATAACTGCATTTTATATGTTCCGCCTTATATTCGTAGCTTTCTTCGGTAAGAACCAAGGCGGGGTTAAAGCGGTTGAGCCACCGAAAACCATGACTTTACCCTTAATTATTTTAGCATTTATGGCTATAGTCGCTGGTTTTGTAGGTTCACCTCTGGCAAATTATCGTTTTGCTGACTTGGTGACTTATGCAGGGGCTGTCCATTATGACCCTAGTCTACTAGTTATGGTTGTTTCATCATTAGTAGCTATTGCTGGTATCTGCCTAGCTTGGCTGATTTACCAAAAGCAAGCTATCAGTGCAGAGGAGATAAAAGGAAAGTTCAGTGGCTTATATAAGTTGCTCTACAACAAATATTATATTGATGAATTATACCACTGGTTAATCAAAGTATTTGTCGATGGTACAGCTAAAGTTCTATTCTGGATTGATATTTATATTGTCAACGGTTTTATCAATGGTTTAGCCTCCCTAGCAGGAAGCATGGGCAGGCTCCTTAGCTATACTGGGAATGGACAAGTACAGACTTATGCTCTTTATATGTTTGCAGGCATTATTATAATCCTAGCCGCTATATTATTTGGCGGTCTAGCGATATTGCTTTAAGGGGGTGGCGATTGAGTGGCTAATTTTCCAATATTATCTATAACACTATTTACACCAGTAATTGCGGCTATAGTTATTATGCTAATACCCCGCAAAAATGAACAGCCTATTAGACTTGTAGCGGCTTTTGCTACTTTAGTAAGTCTTATCTTGTCAGTAGTCGTTTTTTTCGGATATGACCAAGGGCTGGGTGGGTTACAATTTATAGAAAGAATTATCTGGACCCCAGACTTAGGAGTTACTTATGCCCTAGGTGTTGATGGTATAAGTATCCCTATGCTTTTATTAACCGCTTTAATTGGCTTTAGTGCTGTTTTTGCATCTTGGCAAATTAAAGACAGGGTTAAGGAATTTTTCGTATTACTGTTAATTCTTTTAACTGGAGTCATGGGAACTTTTCTTACTACTGACCTTTTCATTTTCTTCCTATTTTACGAGGTAGTAGTTATCCCCATTTACTTGATGGTTATCATGTGGGGAAGTAGTAAAAGGGTTACCAAGGAATACGCAGGTATGAAGCTAACCATTTATCTATTAATCGGAAGTGCCTTTTTGCTGATCGGTATCATTATGTTGTTCATTCAATCTTATTTAGCTAATGGCACGCCGACCATGGATATATTTGCCCTAGCCCAGATAGGATTTTCTACCACTTTCCAGGTGATTGTCTTTGCTTTAATGGCCTTTGGATTCGGAACATTACTATCTATGTTCCCCTTCCATGCTTGGTCTCCAGATGGATATGCTGGTGCACCGACGGCTGTTAGTATGATACATGCTGGAGTATTGAAGAAAATCGGTGGCTATGGCCTAATCCGCATAGGTATTTATCTATTACCTGCTGGAGCCCAAATAATTGCCCCTATAATTGCTGTTTTAGCTATAGGGAATATTATTTATGCAGCCTTTATTTGTTTGAGTCAGAAAGATTTAAAATATATTGTAGGTTATTCCAGTGTGAGCCATATGGGTTACGTCTTAATCGGGGTAGCGGCTCTTAACTTAATAAGTATAAACGGGGCTATCATAATGATGTTTGCCCATGGGGTAATGTCAGCCTTGTTCTTTGCCTTAATCGGTAACTTATATGAAAAAAGCCATACTAGAAATATAGATGAATTAGGTGGCCTAGCCCATCAAATGCCCAAATTAGCAACTGGCCTTATGATAGCTGGTTTAGCTTCACTGGGTTTACCGGGGCTAGTCAACTTTGTCGGTGAATTTACAATATTTATCGGTGCTTTCGGAACTTATAAAGTTTTAACTATACTGGCGGTATCAGGGATTATATTTACTGCAGTTTATATACTAAGGACCCTAGGTAGCGTATTGTTCGGCCCGAGGCGTGAAGAATGGGATCACCTGCAAGACTTAAAAGGCGTAGAAATGATACCTCTATTGGTTCTAGGTGGAGTTATTATTCTAGGTGGTATCTTACCATTCGGCCTAATTGATTTAATTAATAGTGGAGTAGGATCCTTAATAGCACAGATAGGTACTATTCAGATTGGAGGGATTTTCTAATGGATATTACTCTCTTATCAACTGAAATTCTTATAGCTGTGCTAGGGTTAATGGCACTTGTTTTAGGTCTAGCCTTGCCTCAGAAGGGCAAAGGCCTAGTAGGTGGTTTTACCGTAGTGGGCTTAGTAATCATTTTAATAAATGCTATCTATTCTTTTGGTATAGAAGCCCAGCTATTCAATGGAGTATATGCTATTGATACTTTTGGCAGCTTTTTTAAGGTATTATTTATAATTGCAGCTATCCTTGTTATCTTAAGTGCTAAAGATTATACTGACAATTTTGCTAATCGTAGGGCTGAATTCTACAGTTTTATGATATTTGCCTTGCTGGGCATGGTTATAATGGCTTGTGCTAATGAGTTAATTACCCTTTATATAGGGTTAGAATTGATGGCAGTCAGCTTTTATATTTTAACTGCTTATTTGCTCAGTGATGAGTTATCAGCAGAAGCAGGACTAAAATATTTAATCTTAGGGGCTATATCATCGGCCATACTATTATTCGGTATGAGCTTGGTTTATGCTATTTCAGGTACGACGGTTATCAGTGAAATTGCAGCTAATCTAGTACTAGAACCAGTATTAGTTGCTGGTGTGGTTCTGCTCATTGCTGGCTTTGCTTTCAAGATTTCTCTGATTCCCTTTCATATGTGGGCACCTGATATTTACCAAGGAGCCCCCACCCCAGTTACAGCTTTCCTAGCCGTAGCTTCCAAAGCCGCTGCTTTCGCCGCTTTGTTAAGGGTGTTTGTCATCGGGCTTCCCATGGCAAGCTTTGATTGGAACTTTATATTAGCCATCCTGGCTGCCATAACTATGATTGCAGGTAACCTGATGGCATTAAGGCAAAGCAATGTCAAAAGACTCTTGGCTTATTCGAGTATTGCCCAAGCTGGTTATATATTAGTCGGGCTTATAGCCTTTAATGTCTATGGCTTAAAAGGGGTATTATTCTATTCCATGCTTTATGTCTTTTCTAATATAGGTGCCTTTGCTGTTGCGACTTCAGTCGAAGTAGTAGAAGGAAGTACGGATATAAAAGCATTTAGCAGTCTAGGCAAACGTTCGCCATTTATGGCCGCAATTATGACCGTTTGTCTTTTATCCCTAGCTGGCATACCTCCATTGGCAGGCTTTGTAGGTAAATTCTACTTGTTTGCTGGGGTCATAGAAGCTGGATACTTGTGGTTAGCCTTTATCGGACTAATAATGAGTATGATATCGGTTTACTACTATTTAAATGTAGCCAAAGCCATGTATATCGGGGACAGGGCTGATATTAGTCCCATAACCCCTAGCTTTTCAGCTAAAGTAGCCCTGTGGACTTGTTTGGCTGGGACTATATTAATCGGGGTTTATCCAGCCCCATTGACTAACTTTGTCCAGACAGCAGTCAGCATATTTATGTAATTAATTAGAAAGATTATTAATATTATAACTTTTAAAGCGGTAGGGTTTCATAAGCCCTTCCGCTTTTTTACAATATATTAAGAATGGTTGCTATTTACCACATTATGTCAACTTATGGGCGCGGAGCCTTCGTTAACTGCTTAGTGACGCAGTTAAATAATCTATCTTTTAGACTGCTTAAAAGCGGTTTTTTTGTAGACATTCTAAAACATAGCAAATATAATAAAATAAAGAATACTTGATATTTCAAGAAAGGGGGATTTTTATGAATTTAGCTAAAATATCTGCTAATGGACAAATTACCGTTCCAGTTGAAATCCGCAGACTCCTTAATCTGAAATCTGGAGATAAGGTTTTATTTATACAGAAACCAACTGGTGAGATTGTAATAAACAATGCATCTACAGAGGCCATATATAAAGCACAAAGAGCCTTTACTGGTGTAGCTGAAGCAATGGGCGTCACCAATGAGGAAGATGTGCAAGAATTAGTTAATGAGATTAGGTACGGAAAAGAGAAATAATACATGAGGATTTTAATAGATACTAATATATTATTTTCCGCAATTTTATTTCCAAGCTCAAAACTGGCTAAGGTGGTACTATATATTACTACCTACCATAAGGTAGTTTTGTGCGACCAAAATATTTTTGAATTAAGGGAAGTTTTAAAAAGAAAACATCCCGATAAACTACCAGATGCTGAAGTATTTATAGCTGAGCTTTCTTATGAGTTAATCCCAGCTGCTTATCATACCAAGAAACTTATAAGGGATGCTAAGGACCAACCGATATTAAATGCTGCCATTATTGCGGAGGTGGATATAATTTTAACTGGTGACAAGGATTTCCTTTGTCTCGAAATGGAATATCCTAGGTGTGTCAGCATTGCAGATTTTATTAAAATTGAAAATATAGTACTGTGATAGCGGAATAAATTCATAAACCCTGCATAGAACGAGACTAAAGCTCTTTTGCAGGGTCTTTTTTTGACAAAAGGGCTTAATTAACTGTAAAGGATATGAGTATGGATGTTTTCCCTAAAGTCTAAAGATATTTAATTAGTATTTTTATTAATAGATAATACAATAATGGCAATAATAGCTATATAACATATTAGGGAGGCCAAATCATAGTGATTTTTGCATTTCGTCCTTTGGAGGGTGGCTATGATATTCCCATGCGGGTCGTAGCAGCTAATATTCCATATGATTGGTTAATTTATATTTTCATGTTTATCCCTATTGGCCTTTTTATTTATGGGGCTTATTTGAGGATTAGGGTGTGGACTGTAGCCAAGGGTCATGCACCGCGAAATGATAAGATTACGGATCGAATAATATCTTTTGTAAAATATACATTTGGGCATATTCGGGTTATTAGACGGCCCCTAGCGGGATGGAACCACTTTTTCCTTTTTTGGGGTTTTGTCTTACTTTTTATTGCAACTATTGCCTTTGCTTCCTGGGATAAGATTGGCTTTCCTCCCCTTACAGGAGCATTTTATGTGTATTTTTCTAGTATTATAGATATATTCGGCTTTCTAGCTATTATCGGGGTTACTGTTCTGGCTATTATTAGATATATTGCGAAACCCGATCGCCTTAATGACACTAAGCCTTTGGATGGTTGGATACTACTTCTAATTTGGGCTATTTTAGTAACTGGTTATGTCTTGGAAGGTATGCGTATAGCGGGGCAAATACAGCTCTCCACATCTATGGCCCAGATTGCCTATGAACAAAAGGCATCCCCAGTAGGTTGGGTTTTCGCTATGCCTTTTGTTAATGCTAAGTTGACTAATGTTTTACTTGGGCATAGGATATTGTGGTGGTTCCACATGGTTATATCTTTCATATTCATAGCTATAATTCCTTATACGAAACTATGGCATATCTTCACTAGTATGATTAGGTATTTTACCCGTACCTTTAACCAAGGTGCAGTACGTTTAATAGAAAATATCGAAGAAGCAGAAACCTATGGGGTAGAAGCTATTGAGGAATTTGCTTGGCATGATTTGCTGGACTTGGATGCTTGTATTCGTTGTGGCAGGTGCCAAGATGCATGTCCAGCCTATAATACGGGCAAAGCCCTTAACCCCAAAGTCACATTAATTCAGGCCATGAAAAAGCATATGGATGAAAGGGTGCCTTACCTATTAAAGCAAAACCCCGATGATGCTGAGGCTGCTTTATCCATGACTACAGATGGGGAGGTAAAATCACCCTTAGAGACCCATCTCATTTATGATGTGGTCACTCCCGAAGTATTGTGGGATTGTACAAATTGTGGGGGTTGTGTGGAACATTGTCCTATGTATATTGAACATATCAATAAAATCATTGATATGCGTAGAAACTTAGTCATGTGGCAGGGTGATATGCCAACCGAAGCTCAAAGTGCCTTGACTAATTTGGAAAGGAATTACAATCCTTGGGGTGTTGGATGGGCGAATCGGGCTGATTGGTTAAGCGAAAGGAATATAAGGGATAAGGTTAATCTATTGTCTGAAGATGAGGATGAATTTGAATACCTACTATTCGGGGGTTGTGCGGTAAGTTTTGATGATAGGTATAAAAAGGTCGGGGAAGCCTTAGTTAATTTGTTGCATGATGCGGGGGTTAAATTTGCTTATTTGGGTACTGAAGAAGTATGCTGTGGTGATCCACCTCGCCGCCTAGGTAATGAATATCTATACCAAACCCTAGCCCAGCAAAACATTGATACATTTAACAAATACAAGGTAAAAAAAATTATCACCATATGTCCTCACGGCTATAATACGCTCAAGAATGAATATCCCCAGATGGATGGCAATTTTGAAGTATACCATTATACACAAGTATTGGCTGAATTAGTAGCGGAAGGAAGAATTAAACCCAATAAAGAACTGGCTCGGGTAAGCTACCACGATTCTTGTTTCCTAGGTCGGCACAATAATGTATATATGCCCCCTCGGGAAGTAATTAAGGCAGCGGGTGGGCAAATAAATGAAGTAGAAAAATCTAAGGAATATGGATTTTGCTGTGGAGCTGGCGGAGGCAGGATGTGGCTTGAGGAATATGCGGTTCCCGGCTTTAAAAGGATTAATGAAACCAGGACCAATCAACTTCTAGTTACCGAACCGGAATATATTATAACTAACTGTCCTTATTGCTTAACCATGTTAGATGATGGGGTTAAAGATAGTGGCAGGGAAGATGTAAAAGTAGTAGATGTAGCTGAATTTCTATACAAACATTAAGGTTATCCCCTGATAATCCATTTAAAAAGGCTCAGAAATGAAGTTAAAGACAAGCCTAGGATATTTTTCCTAGGCTTGTTTCATTTGTTCTGGGTTAATAGTAAAAAATATATATACTAGATCATACATTTACCTAGACAGAAACACAATAAAATAGTTAAAATGGTATTTGGAGGTAGGGCGATAGCTCTTATAAGGATGGTGTCCTAATGAAATATTATTATGAATTTGTTAAGCCAGAGGAAAACCTACCAGTTAGTGCAACCCTTTATGAAGTGTACGAAAATGAATTACACTGGCATAAATATATGGAAGTAGTTATGGTGCTTTCTGGAAGTGTCAAAAAAAGAATAGGCGCTGAGGAATTTCTTTTAAAAACAGGTGATGTGGCCTTTGTCAATAGTAATGAAATACATAACACATCTACTACGGATGAACCTAACCTCTTATTAGCCATGCAAATTAATCCAGACTTTTTCAAGACCATGTATCCCAGTTTTTTGGATTTTTATTTTGACTGTAACGAATTTTTATTAAGAAACCCTAATATAGGGATGATTAAGCGGACAAGAAAAAAACTGGCCCAAATAGCTTGGGAAATGGTTAACCGTAATATAGGCTATAGATCGAAGATAGGCAGCATACTATATTCCCTAACTGGCGAAATATTCTCAGTGAGCCCCTTTTATGCAAAAGACGATAGGGATATCAGTTCAGATGATGATTTAACTCGCTTACAACGTATTATAGAATATATTGATGAGAATTTGCATAGGAGAATTACTCTAAAAGAAATCGCTGATATGGAACATTTGAACTATCACTATATTTCACACTTTATAAAAAGGAAATTAGGTATTTCATTTCAGCAATACCTAATTCAGACTAGAATGAGTAAAGCATTATATCTGTTATTTTATAGTGAAAAAACTACACTGGAAATAGCTAATCAATTAGGTTATAAAAGCTTAGCTGCTTTTAATAAGGTTTTTAGGGATGAGTATGGCACATCTCCCTCTGAATATCATGAAGCTTATTTAAAAAAATATTCCTATAAATTGCAGGATGATCGTTTATCTTTTAGGAAGCAAGCTGGAATAAACATATTTTATAATACAGATAACAATTTCCCCAAATCTAGTCGCACTTATTTTGATGTGGACAGAACAAATGCCTTAGAATTATTGTTTGCTTATTTAGACCAAGAAATTGAGGAAGACGGGCTTAGCAAATATGCCAATTCGTTAGAAACAGAAGCAACAATCATTAATGTTGATATTCTAAAGGATGGACAGGAATTAAAACCTTACTGGCAAAAGTTAATTACTGCCACTCGGGCAGCCGAAGGATTAAGACAGGAATGGCAGGAGCAGCTAAAGGAATTGCAAAAAGGAATTGGTTTTGAATACATTAGATTTCATGGGTTACTTTCGGATGATATGATGGTTTACCGAACTAGTCCTAGGGGGGAAGTTAGCTATAACTGGATCTATGTAGATGATGTTTTTGATAAATTATTAGCCCAGGGCATAAAACCTTTTGTTGAATTAAGCTTTATGCCCGAAGCTTTAAAAAGCAATAACCATACTGCTTATTGGTGGAGGGCTAATGTGTCACCACCTAGTGACATCAGTAAATGGCAAGATTTAATCCGAGCTTTGATTAAACACCTAATAAACCGCTATGGTCTACAAGAAGTGGAATCTTGGTATTTCGAGGTCTGGAATGAACCAGAATTACAAAATGTTTATTGGACGGGGACCAAGGAAGAATATTTTGCATTTTATAAAGATACGGCATCGGTTATAAAAGAAATATCACCCCAGCTTAAAGTAGGGGGGCCTTCTATTACGCATCAAGCTATGAAGGATGGGACCTGGCTAGAAGATTTCCTAAATTATTGTAAAGATGAACAAGTAGCTATAGACTTTATATCACTCCATATCTATCCCGAAAGATATCCAGAAGTAGAGACAGAAAGTGAAATTGCCAAGCAGCTATTAGGTGGGGATATGCCATTTGTGGAGAAAATGCAATTTTATATGAGTATGCCTCGGGTTTATCATGGCCCCGATATTACTTATGAAAGTCTAATTGAGGCTAGGGAAAAGATTACTAGAACATTAGGGTATTTACCAGAATTGTGTATAACCGAATGGAATGCCTCAGCTAGCCCTAGAAACCTAATTCACGATACCGCTTTTGTAGCAACTTATATTGTTCATAATGTAGTCAAATGTATCGGTTTAGTAGATATGCTGGGCTATTGGACCTTTACCGACATTAATGAGGAAATACCCTTAGGGGTATCCCATTTTCACGGGAATTATGGTCTGATAAACAAAGATGGTATTAAAAAGGCAGGGTATTTTGCCTATTATTTATTAGCCAAACTTGGTGATAGATTATTAACCCAAGATGAAAATTATATAGTTACTAAAAATGAAAGTGGGATACAGATTCTAGCCTATAACTTCACTTATTTTAATGATTTATTCATCTCGGGGGATATTTCCCTACTCAAACAGACCGACAGGTACAAAATCTATGCCCAAAAACTGCCCCAACATATGAAAATTAATCTTACTGGTTTAGAAGGCGATTATAAGGTAACTCGCTACCAACTCAACCGCAAAAATGGTTCGGCTTATGATAAATGGATACAAATGGGGGCAATAGAAGAAATGACCGCCGAAGAAATCAATTATCTAAAAAACGATAGCCACCCCAAATTATTCAGGGAAAACATAACTATAACTGGTGAATATTATACAGACATACTTCTACCAGTACATGGAATAGAATTGCTGGAAATTAAAAAAGTTTATTAGGGATGGGGCTACCCGATAAATGTTGGGATATGGGAGAATTTAATTAGTGAACATAAATAACCTAATCCAA
>CAZEPV010000009.1:0-24912 GCA_964514235.1 uncultured Syntrophomonadaceae bacterium
TGGCTAGTGATGAAGCTTCTTATATAACTGGACAAGTAATTCACTGTGATGGTGGCATATTTAGACCCTAGATTTATGAAAACTTATTAAGAGGGGGATAGACCTATTCCCCCTCTTTTTATGCCCAAGATTAGGTAAACTAAACTTTACTGAAAGGCCTACTTAGCATACCTTTTCAAATATAAATGGATAAATGGACCTACATCATTTCTTCTTAATTATGCTATACTCAGTTTAGTCATGTAGCTTATCTAATGTGCCTGGCTATAGAAGTAGCCCTAGAAGGAAGTGTTGATTAATGGATTTCCACCAGCTAAGAATTTTTATCGAAGTTGCTCGCCAAAAAAACTTTTCCAAGGCCGCTGATACTATTTACCTTACCCAGCCTACAGTCAGTAGCCACATTAAGGCTCTGGAGGAAGAAATCGGGGTTTTATTATTTGATCGCACACAACGCGAGTTGCAACTAACTGTTGCAGGAAAAACCCTTTTTCAATATGCCCAGCAACTAATAAGTATAAAAGAGGAGGCTTTTTTCGCTGTACAAGAGGAATACCAGACTATTAAGGGCCATCTAGAGTTAGCTGCCAGTAGTGTCCCAGGTACCTATATCTTACCCCGCCTAATGAAGGATTTTTCAACCAAATATCCTGGAGTAACCTTTGCAGTTACACTTCGTGATTCCAAACAGATTCACGAAAACATCAGAGATTATACCTATAACTTAGGGTTTGTAGGGGAAGCAGTAAAATCCAGTGACTTAGAAGAAATTAAACTACTGCAAGATGACTTAGTATTAGTAACTGCCCCAGGAATAATCTTGCCAGGGGAGAAAGCTAGCACAAAAGAAATGCATACCCCCCAACTATACGAAATCGACCTGCACTCTGGCACGAATTCAGAAAGTTTTTTAAAGCTCCCCTTTATTCTAAGGGAAACAGGTTCAGCCACCCGCCAGGTTTTTGAAAATGCTTTACAGAAATTCTACGGTGATAAGGAGGCAAATATTAACGTCTTAGCTTATTTGGAGAGTCAGGAAGCTATTAAGGAAGCGGTCAAAAATGGCCTGGGGGTAACTGTAATTTCCCTGTATGCAATTCGTAGTGAAGTTGAAGCTGCTACCTTGAAAGCCTATAGAATACCTGCTTTGCAAATCAAACGCGACTTCTACTTAATTTACCATAAAAACCGAGTATTTTCACCTTTATATAAGGCCTTTCTAAAATATTCTTTGGCATATTTCCAGAAAACATTAGATTTTTAGTAGCAATATATTGCCCGACTTGATTTTTTAACAACTTGCCCAATAATACTGGCTGAAAGAGTATTTCTTTCTTTAAGTTCTTGGAGCAAATAAGGAGCTTTTTCCTCGGGAACGGATATCAACAAACCCCCAGAAGTTTGGGGATCTGATATAATATCTTTAAGAATAGGCTCTACAGATGGAGCAATCTTAATATACTGCGACAAAAATTCTTGGTTCACATAACAGCCACCCGGCACTAGTCCCATGGAAGCAAAGGTTTCAGCTTCAGGAATAATCGGAACCTTGGATGTATCAATTCTGATTTCTACATTACTAGCTTGTGCCATTTCGAGACAGTGCCCCAAAAGACCAAAACCAGTAATATCAGTACAGGCATTTACACCCACTTTCATCATGGCTTCTGCCCCATTCTTATTAAGAGTAACCATCAAGTTAGTCAATTGCCTACTAGTCTTTTCATCCAACATATCTGCCTTTAAAGCTGTAGCTAGTATGCCAGTCCCCAATGGTTTAGTGAGTATAAGAAGATCACCAGGCTGAGCCCCGGCATTGGATAAGAATCTTTCGGGGTGGACAATGCCCGTAACCGATAAACCGTACTTTAATTCGGGATCCTCGATACTATGACCGCCAACTATAGTTGCATCAGCCTCATTGACTAGCTCATGCCCCCCTTTAAGTATCAAATGCAAAATTGATTTGTCCATTTCATTAATGGGAAAACAGACAATATTCATAGCAGTTAAAGGAATACCACCCATGGCATAAACATCGCTAAGGGCATTGGCAGCGGCAATCCGACCAAAATCATAAGGGTTGTTTACGATAGGGGTGAAAAAATCCAGAGTCTGCACCAGGGCTATTTCATCAGTTATTTTATATATGCCTGCATCATCTGAAGCATCAATCCCTACCAAAAGATTAGCATCCTTTTTTAATATTATATCTTCTAGAATGTCTTTTAAGTCCCCTGGACCTATTTTGGCTGCTCAGCCAGCAGCCCGTGCATTTTCGGTTAATTTATAATTATGAGGCATGATTTTTTTACCTCCAATTATCAGTTTTCAAAAACCTGTTTTAGTGCATAAGGAATCTGTTTAATAATATCATATACTTGGGTAGCAGGAGTAGGCTCAGCCAAGAACCCAGCGATACGGTTTACCTTGGCTGCCTTTGTAGCAGAAGTTACGGTATCAATACCTGCAGCTACAAGTGCTGAAACAATGCCAGTTAGGGTATCTCCAGTGCCACCTATGGCTTCTAAGACTTCTTCATTAGGTGTGTCAATCTGGGCAAGTATTCCGTCTTGGTTGACCACATAATCAATTACCCCTTTAACCAGCATGTATTTAGAAGCATTATTATGCTGGTAGGCCTTTCGAATAAGATCAGGCACTCGATTATCTTCATGCAAAATAAAGCCCCGCGTGTAAAAAGGATGGGGTGCTTTTTCATCAGCTAAATAGGCAAGCTCACCCACATCTGGGGTAAACAAATCAAAAGATGGGGCATCACCACCCATTTTAGCCACATACATAAAGCCCGCATCAGCAATTAAGGTCGGTACTTGGGGCATGGTATTTACAGCGGCCAACAATTCTTTAAACAAAAGCACATCTGGTTGGAAATAGTGTAATGCCAAAGTTTTGAGGGGTATAGTACGGATCTTGCTTGTTAAGTACTTATAAAGTTTTTCGCACCCCCTGCCATCACCGATGTCCCCAACTAAATAGGCTGTGGGCTTAGCTTTCCCCATATAATTTAGGGTTGCAACTGCGGCTGCAATCATAGCTGGAGTACCCCGATTTACTGGAATAAGTTTTTCCCCTAAAAGTAAGTTTTCCCCTTTTAAAGAAACTTCATCATAAACAAGCGGGAAATCCTTTTGGGGAATTGTCCCCACTATGCCGAGCATAGCTTCACCACCCGATCATAAGCAATTTGCAAAGCATAAGCACAAAGAGTGTGCCCTATATCTAAAGGCTGAGGGCTAACGTCTAAATGTTTATTTACCATTTCCTCAGCTAAATAAGGAACATCTGGACAACCCCCACCAGAAACATTAACAATTAGCTGGCTGTCTCTATCAATAACAATTTTCATATTTGCTGCCCGAACCATAAGGTATTTTCCGTATTCCTTTTCATGTAAAAGGTCAACTGGCTCCAACAAAGGACTGTTGACTGGTACAACTTGGGCCGGTTTTATCTTAACTTCGGATAGCTTTCTAATTATGAATAATTCCTCTATAAGTGGAAATTCTATCACCAAATCACAACCACTTCGTATTTCTGGAGGTGGGCCTTTTACCTCTATCTTTAGACCTGCAAGTTCCAAGGTCTTTTTTGCCCTAATAACCTCGGTAGTGTTCTCAAAAACCAATATGCCCCGTTCTATATTTTGTATATTGGGCTTGGCCCGCTTTTTCCGCAAAAGATTCCTCATATTTTATCCCTTTCTTATGGTAATCCTATAATCGCTATCCTCCGACAGTATTTCTACAAGTTCCCAACCTTTGGATTTGGAAGCACGGCTTACATTCTCTTTGGCTGTATCGGTGTCTACCATAATTACAATATCACCTTTTTTAAGCTTTTTTATTTTGTTTAAGGTCATAATTACTGGTTGAGGACATGAAAATCCTCTAGCATCAACAATATTATCCATTATTAAACTCCCCCTAAAATTCCTTCACGCATGGAAAAACCGATAAGCAAACATACTACAAATCCAATCACTAGTGCAATTATTCCCGCTGATGTAACCCCAGCAGCAGAGCTAGCTAGACCGAAATTATGGGCAAAAGCAGCACCTATCACCATACCTAACACAAATACGGCTGCATCACCATCGCCTTCCCCGGATAAAAATAGTTGGCGTCCAGGACAACCACCAGCTAAGGTAAAGGCAAGTCCTGAAAGAGCCATACCCGCGAAATTCCAAAAGTGCATAGTATGGGCTACAGATTGTCCTACAAAGCCTGGATTAAATTGATTAATTAACAAATTGGTAAGAAAAGCAGCTATAAGCAAACCGACAATACCAGTAAATAAATGCGCCTGTCTAAATAGGATTAAGTCCCTTATAGCACCCATAGTACAAAAGCGACTCCTTTGAGCTAAAAATCCTATTAAAAGTCCAATTCCTATGGAAATCATAAGTGGTGCATGCATAGAACCTGGACCCTCTACACTATAGAAAAGCACGCCACTTTGGGCTTGACCTGCAATAAATGGATTGAAAATGATTAAAAGCAAAAGGCCAAGCATAATTATAGGAAAGATTAAGCCCGCAGCTTTGTAGGACTTATGGCTGGGCCCCAAATTATAACCATTACTAAGGAATCTTGTGCCAATCCAAACACCCACAACCAGTCCTAGTATCCCTAATATAGCATTCCAGTCGCCACCTGCTAAACGAAGCACGGCTCTCCAGGGACAACCCAAAAATATAAGGGCCCCAATCATAGCAAAAGCACCTAAAACAAATCTGACTATTGGTGCAGAGCCTAAGCGTGGTTTAAATTCCTTGAAAGCAAATGCTGCTACAAAGGAACCTAAGACAAAACCAATGATTTCTGGCCTTAAATACTGTACAACTGGAGCCCTATGTAAACCCAATGCCCCAGTTATATCACGCACAAAACAAGCTACACAAATACCCATATTGGCTGGATTACCCCAAAACTGTAGCAATGATGCTAAAATGCCGATTAGAGCCCCAACCCCTATAATGCCCCATCTAGTTGCCAATACATTCCTCATAAATATAATCCCCACCTATAAAAATTTTGTATACTATGAATTAAATAACAGTATAATCCAACATCTTGTATAGGGGAAATAGATTTTTTCTGGATAAAAATTTATTTTAATTGGTTTTTCCTATAGTTAAAAAATTATTCATGCTAGCCTTGAATGCTTAAGTAGATTTATCCGAATAAAAGACCCCCGAAATTAGACTTTCTTTCTAACTTCAGGGGTAGACGAGCTGGATTTATTCCAAAGCAACATTTTAATTATTTTTGCATTTTAATAGTTCCATTTATTTGACTTTACACATCCTCAATTTTTTTAGTAAGCAGAATTTCCTTTCTCTTTCTTACCATTTCATCATATTTAAAATAATATCTTTTTTTATTATAATATCTGTTAAAGGTAGTAACATATTGTTTTGAATCAAAATATCTTTTTAACCGATTAGAAACTGAATGGATCTGCTCCCCAGGATCATATACTGCAGGGGTACCTTTATGATAATCTATAATGGTTCCCGTAATTACCCCCCAGGAAATATCAGCTAGTGAATATCTCCTAAGATCCCGCACGGCTGCCCTAAGTATGGCCTCCTGAATTGGGTCAAAAAATTGAAATTCTTTAGAATACATTATAGCACCATGCATATGATTGGGAATATCTAAAAAACCGTCTTTAAAGACTTGTCGCGATATGTCCCGCAGGAGTTGAAAACAATATTTAAGTATGCCTAGACCCGGGGTAGTTTGACCTGGCAATTGTGGTCTACTACCATCAAAAACCGCCCGTGGGTTTTTGGCTGACAACCATTCAATAAGAATCATATTGTAGGGTTCAATCCTAGTTCCTTCCTCAAAAAAGCGCTCATGGGGAATAAAGGTATGTTCACTAACCCTGAGGTCAATAAGCTGGTTTTCTATAGTTTTATCCTTCCAGTAGAGTTTAAAATAGTTTATGTAGTTTGCGTCTCGGTCAATATCAATATCAATATCGGAAAAACCCATAGATTCAAGATGCTTTAATAGTCCAATAGATTCAATAACACTAAATATCTCTTCCTTTGAAAACCTCCCCATGAATTTCGTTTGGGCAGAACTCTGAAAATTATCAAATGCACTACTTAAATCAATTTGACTAAAATCAAATTCGAAGGAATCAGAAAGACTAAATGTATCTGTAATGCTGGGATTAACCCTTCTAAAGCTTTTTAATCTATTTGCCTTGCTTCTTCTTGGTGCCAATGGAATACTCCTTTCAGTCATAAATAAAATGACCTTCCAACCCCAAATCATAAAAACATAAACCTATTAATAGTCTATCCTACTTGCCAAAGTATTGTTAGTAAAAAAGTATCTTTATAAAGCATGAATATAAAATCCTAGATTTCTCCACATAATCCACACTATCCCCTTCTTGACTAGATTCCAAAAACCAAGTATAATAAGTAACGAAGCGAACGCTATAATAACCCTGGCCTGCTAATAATAATATTAGTCATAAAAGGCGAGGGATTTATTTTCTTTTATTATAATGAGGTGCAATTATGGCTAAAAAGGGTATTAAGCCTGTAGTAAGTAATCGCCGAGCTAGATATAATTACCATATAAAAGATGTCTACGAAGCTGGTATAGTCTTAAAAGGAACTGAGGTAAAATCACTGCGCATGGGCAAGGGTAATCTACAGGATGCTTTTGCTGTTGTGAGAGATGGTGAAGTATGGTTGAATAATTTTCATATTAGTCCATATGATAAGGGTAACCGTTTTAATCATGATCCGGTAAGACCTCGAAAGCTCTTGTTACACCGCAGGGAAATTAACCGATTGCTGGGTTTGCAACAGGAAAAAGGCTATACTTTGATACCTTTACAAATATATTTTAAAAATAGTTTAGCCAAAGTTGAATTGGCCGTAGCAGTAGGTAAAAAACTTTATGATAAAAGGGAAGATATAGCTAAACGCGATGCTAAAAGGGATATGGAAAGGGCTTTTAAAGAAAAAACTTTAACTTAATAGCAACTATCTCAAAACCTGATTAAATCTAGTATGCAGTTATAAATATATGGGGGCGTACTGGTTTCGACGGGGGAAAAGATGGGTTGAGTAGCGAGCCGAGTTGTCGCCAGCTCGTTAAAAAGGTGAAAACATTAAATTAACTGCAGAAGATAATTTTGCACTAGCAGCGTAAAGCTGCTCGTCCGGCTAAGTAACCTCGTGGCTTAGTGCAGGGCGTCACATAGCGAGGGTACCCTAAGGTCTTCTTTCTCGAGGGGCTTTAAGGGGAAATTTATCGAGGATAGCCTTAAACAGCCAGTTCATGGGCGGTGGTTAGGCGAAATTCAAAACATGGACTGCGCTCGGAGAGACTCTGCTGGTCTTTCTTTCGGACGGGAGTTCGACTCTCCCCGCCTCCACCATTATTATGCAAAAATTGTAAAATTAATAAAATTGTGATTATCAATAGGTTTATGAAATGTTTATCTTATTATTAATAAAGCCTGCGGGGATATAAAAACCCCTGCGGGCTTTTTTGTATGTTAGGCAAGTGTGGATAATAGTAAAAGAACAGGAAGATAGACATGATATGATACCCCCAAAGTAGACACTTTAATTAATTAAAATTAGGAAGGTAAAAAAATACCCAAACAATTTACGAAACGATTTGGGAAAGATGCCTTACTTTGGGCCTTTGTTTTTCAATAAGATCTTTAACTGGTTTTTATTGTTTTCTCCGTAGTATATAATATTCCAATTCATAAATAAATTAAGGGTGTATTTTAATGGGTGTCCTATGCACTGCTTATACTAACCCCAAAATAGCCCGCTTAAGTGGACGGAGTGACTCTCCATCCAACCCCTTTTAGACAGACCAATATTTACAAAAAAGAATGATAGTAACCCTACCCAAAAGAATTAATGTAAAGTAGGCTTGACAATTTAATTGTAAATACTTATATTTTAAGTAAAGCTAGCTTTACTTTTAGGTGGTGTTATAGTGAGAAATCGATTAAAAGAGCTAAGAGAGCAATTTAGTCTCACCCAGGAGGATTTAGCAGGTAAAGTAGGGGTTTCTAGGCAAACTATTATATCCTTGGAGAAAGGGAGGTACAGCCCCTCACTCCTTTTAGCCTTTAAACTCGCTAAGGTCTTTAATCTCCCCATAGAGGAGGTCTTTATTTTTGAAATAAGAAAGGAAGATTAGTATGGACAGCAAAAAAAGATATCTATATATGGTGATAACCCTGGCCATTTTATTAGGCATAGGAATTTGGAACATTCAAAATGGTAAGATTGCTTTTGGAGCCAGTTTAATGGGGGCTGCCCTAGGTGTAGGAATTATGCGCTATATTAAAGAAAAGCGTTTGGCAAAATTAAGGGCTAAGGGACTTGAACCACGCGATGAGCGTGCTATGCATGTAGCAGGATTAGCATCTACTATGACTCTTAATATCACTATCTTTTTAATTGCGATAATAATACTATTAGGTATGATAATTGGCCCAGAAATAATGGTTAATCCTTATGATTTATTAGGTTTTTGCTTGGCTGCTATTGTTCTGGTATATATTGTGGCCTTCTATTTCTATAATCGGCAAAGCTAGGTAACTGCCATGAGAAATAGTAAAAAATATTTCCCCCGCCCTTAAATATGGGGAAGATGTCCTTTTTGCTTTAGGACAAGTTGGCATCGGGGCTATTTTTCTAGATAGTGCTGATACTGTTTATGGGTAATTTTACTGCTAATAGGGGCTTTAATAATTATGACCATAACTATTAAAGCCCTTGTTTTTGTGAACGATCTTAGCCAGGCAGTACAAAGATTAAAAATTGCAATCTAGTCAGTGCATTTTGTAATAGGATTATGCACACTGTCACCATATGGTAATAAGAATTCCCTTATACCACTGGAATAGGGGGCTATATCATATTGTTGATAATATACTACCAAACCCTCTGGCCTACAATAAAAACTATTCTCATTAAAATTCTGTTCTGCTAATTCTTCATAATTATCGAAATAAATATCGGGGTTTTTCTTAACCTCCTCGATTACTTGCTGGACGATATATGTTTTATAATCAAATGAAGGGGCAAATAGCTCCTTAAGTTCAAGCATTTCACCGATTTGTAAGTTCCAAGTCTGTGAAGATCTATTAGTTAAACCGTGGGCTCCACCAGTATATTCATAATTATCAAAGTACAAGCTAATTATACAAGCCTTATTAAAGGTGAGCTTAAAAGTCTGCAAGGCTTCAAATACCCGAATGGGGAAACCGTTTTCGATATCATCTAGGTACTGATCAACTGCCATTTGATATAGCTTAGTGCGTAAATAAGTCCTTAGTTCAAAAGCCTTATCTCTATAAAATTGATTTATATCTTTAATATGTTCCTTATAGACAAGGGCCTTAAATTCTGGATACTCTATCCTGTATTTTAAAACCGTAACCCCATCATATTTCATTTCCTCGGTAATTACTTTTTTGTTATAGTTTACCGCCTTTTTCAATTTCATCACCTCATCATAATATATGAAAAAGTATGATTTTTGGTGATAGTTTTCCCTACTATTTACTAGGTTCCACAAAAGGTTTGATATGGAATTAGGGACGGTTCAGGTAAAATACTATATTCGTCTTGTTCTGCTGCATAAGCAAATGGTGCCGAAAGTGCATTTATAAGACGGTGCGCAATTGCCAAATCACCATCTACCACAGCACCCTCAAGTGCCTCTTCCACCCTATGATTACGGGGTATTATAGCTGGATTAGTTTTGCGCATTAGTATCTGCACAGCATCTTGGGGACTGTTTTGCCTAGCTAATCTAGTTTGCCATGCCTTATGCCATTCACGAAATTCCGCCTCATCGTATATCCTAGTTGCCTTTATTTCCCCCAAAGTTAAGCTGCGAAATGTATTGGTATAATCCTCTTCATGTTTTTCCATTATAGCCAGCAAATCCTTTATAAGGGTTTCATCTGTGGCATCTTCCCCAAAAAGTCCTAATTTGGCCCGCATTCCGGCTGACCAATTGCAGGCATACAAATTATCATATTCCACCAGGGCTTTTTCGGCTATTTCCACTGCTCGGTCTATATTTTCGTCTAATAGCGGTAATAGGGTCTCGGCAAATCTAGCTAAATTCCATTTACCTATAATAGGTTGGTTTTCGTAGGCATAGCGCCCTTGGAGATCAATAGAAGAAAATACTGTTGCGGAGTGGTAAGTGTCCATAAAGGCACAGGGCCCATAATCAATAGTCTCCCCACTTATCAGCATATTGTCGGTATTCATTACCCCATGAATAAAGCCTACTAACATCCATTTAGCAATTAGTCTAGCTTGACCCTCTACTACTTCTTGTAGAAATAATAAATATTTATTTTCGGCCGAGCAAATTGCTGGAAAATGTCTTTCTATAGTATAATCGGCCAAAATTTTAAGTTCCTCTACTGTGCCCCACTGGGCAATATATTGGAAAGTGCCTACCCGAATATGGCTGGATGCTACTCGGGTAAGGATAGCCCCTGGCAAAATATCTTCCCTGTAAACCTTTTCCCCAGTCCTTACAAGGGCTAGACTTCTAGTAGTTGGTATATTAAGGCCATGCATAGCCTCACTTATTATATATTCCCTCAGCATAGGCCCAAGGCTGGCCCTGCCATCACCCCCACGGGAATAGGGAGTCCTACCCGAACCCTTTAACTGGATATCGTACTTTTTATCCCTAGGAGTTATTTGTTCACCGAGTAAAATGGCCCGCCCATCTCCCAACTTGGTAAAATGGCCAAATTGGTGGCCCGCATAAGCCTGAGCCAATGGTATTCCACCTTCCGGGATTTTATTGCCAGCGAATATATTGACCCCATCTGAGCTTTTTAATAATTTAGACTTCAGCCCTAAGTATTCAGCCAAAGGTTCATTTAATATTACTAACTCTGGTGAAATAACTGGAACCGGTTTTAATTGGGCAAAAAACACATCTGGTAAAGCTGCATAAGAATTTTCCAACTTCCAGTCCGATGTTTTTAATAGTTTATTGGTCATTTTAACTCCTTAATATGATTCAATATCACTTCTTATAAAACTATGTTCTGCTGGAGATAGATTTATTATTCCTTCTATTATTAAAAAGGGTAATCCTAGTCATATGACAGATTACCCTTTAATAAAATTTATGCTTTTTTTGTGCTAGCGCCCCTTAAATACAGCTTCCCGCCTTTCTACAAATGCTTGTACACCTTCAGCTGCATCTTCGCTTGACATTAATGGTTGCATATCGGGCAATAGCAATTCTATCGCTTTTCTGGCCCCATCTACCCTAGCGATACGGGCTGACCTTAAAGCAGCTTGCACCGCCAAAGGCGCTGCTTTGGCAATTCGACTAGCCATTTCAATAGCCTTATCTAATTGTTCACCTGGTTCAGTTACCGCTTGCACTAGACCTAAGCGATAAGCCTCTGCAGCACTCATTTCGTCACCAGTTAAAATATATTGCATGGCATTGGCCCAGCCAATTTCCTCAAACATGCGGACTGTTGCCCCACCCACTGGATAAATACCCCGCTGTACTTCTAGTTGGGATAATCTTAAATCAGAAGCAGCAACTCTGACATCTGTAGTAAGCAGTAACTCAATTCCATAAGTGTAGCACAGACCTTGAACCGCCATAACTAGTGGTTTTTTAAGCCTACGATCCTCATCTAGTCCAAAAGGATCGATATGGTCATCGGGCATGTCGGGGAATTTACCCTCAGCAAATACTGGTGCCCATTGGACTAAATCTAGTCCAGAAGTAAAGTGTTTACCATGGGCAAACAAAACCCCGCATCTTAACTCTGGATTATTATGTAATTCCCCTAATGCCTGAGCTAAACCCCAATACATATCCAAGTCAAGGGCATTAAGTTTATCCGCACGATTAAGTCCGATGAGGAGTAGATGACCCTGCTTTTCTACTGAAATTTTCTGTTCACTCATTTTTTTTCCCCCTTAAATATTTTGTTATTAAACATTATAACAATTAATCAAAGCTAATTCATGAGTAAACCTTCCAAAAATTTGTATAAATATTATTCACCCTCATATAATTCTGCAATATCGTCTTTAAACTTGTCTATTATAACTTTACGCTTTAGTTTTAGGGTAGGAGTTAACTCACCATTTTCTTGCGTAAATTCTTGGGGCATAAGCTTGAATTTTTTTATCTGTTCAACCCGACTAAAGTTTTGATTTAATTCATTTATTATTTCCTCATATTTTGCTATAACCTCAGCACTTGACACTAAATCTGGGGCACTTAAATCAGTTAACCCTTCAGCACTAGCCCATTCTTTAAGTGCCTCGAAGTCTGGTACAATCAAAGCTACGATATATTTTTTTCCATCCCCTAATACTGCAATTTGTTCAATAAGCGAATGGGAAGCAAAAGTATTTTCTAGGACTTGGGGAGCTACGTTTTTACCGCCAGCTGTAATAATTATATCCTTTTTCCTATCTGTAATTTTGAGATAGCCTTCATCATCTAAAACTCCTATATCACCCGTTTTAAGCCAGCCGTCTTCTGTAAACATTTCTTTAGTATCTTCGGGCTTATTTAAATAACCGATCATCACCCCAGGGCTTTTTGCGAGTATTTCCCCATCTTCAGCTATTTTAATATTTGCACCAGGGAAAGGTGCTATCCAACCATCTGATTTAATGGGCAATATGGAAGGATCGCCATCAACATTAAGGGTAGGGGCAGTTTCAGTTAAGCCGTAGCCTTTCCTAATCTGCATATTAAGTCCCCAGAAAAAATCGTGTATTTCTGGTAAAAGTGGAGCACCTGCCGATCCAAATACTCGCGTCTTCTCCAAGCCTAAAGTCTCTTTTAATTTGGAATAAAGCAATTTATCAAAAACCTTGTATTTTAAATTAAGATCTAAAGGTAACTTTTTATTAGCCATAAAATAAGGGGCTGCTTCACGCCCTACTTGAACCGCTTTGGCAAATATCTTTTGTTTATTTGCGGGGGCATTAGCCACACTATTGTGTATGCCATTGTAAAGTTTCTCAAAAACTCGAGGGACGAAAATACCTATAGTCGGCCTAATCTCTACTAAATCTTCGGCAAAGTAGTCCGTTCCCCTAGAATAGGCAATAGTGCCTCCTGCAATTATAAAGGCATAGTAACTCATGGTCCTTTCTACTGAATGAGCTAATGGTAAGAGAGATAAGAGGGTGTCATCTTCCTGCAACAATTCTATACGTTGGAAAGTAGTGGCGATATACATAATATTGGAATGGCTGAGCATTACCCCCTTAGGTTGTCCCGTAGTACCAGAGGAATAAATTAAGGTCATTAAGTCAGCAGGGTTAATAGCTGCTATCCTAGACGCTATTTCATCTAAATGCAGATTATTTTGCCCCTCCTTTATCGCGTCACTAAATTTTATTACCATATCATCACTGTAATCAAGCTCCTTAAAAACAATGATCTTTTGTAAATCTGGCAGATTAGCCCTTTGGGCCAAAACATTATCAACCTGAAATTCCTCTTCACAAAAACATACTTTCGAATTCGTATCTTGGAGAATAAAGGCAGCCTCTGGAGCAGAATTAGTTGGGTATATTGTAGCATTAGCTGCTCCAGTAGATAGACTAGCATAATCAGCTACTACCCATTCGGGCCTATTTTGCGAATAAATAGATACAATATCCCCCTTTTGAATGCCTAAGTCTACTAAATATGAGGCCAAAGCATCCACTTGTGAATTTACTTGATTCCAAGAGTACTCTACCCAACCGCCATCAAGCCTAGCCTTAAGAAAAGCTCGATCTCGATAAATGTTTACTGCATCTCGGAAGATATCCAAGACTGTATCCGTCTTATAATCATATTTCTTCATATGCCGACCCCCAAAACTTTTATTTGCCATTACATTTAGACATTTATTTCGACATATAACAATATTATTCCTCCCCGTAATATACCAATGTGGTTATTTCCGCTGGTAAATTTCGCTATGCCAAATTTTCGGCAGAATAAAACCTTAGCCTTTCTACAGTTTGTTAAAATAGACTAAGGTTAGAACCCAATCTGGGATAATTTTAATTTTTGTTAATTATATTAATTCAAAATCTATTTTCGCATCATCCGTATCTACCCTTACTAATTGAACCTTTACTTGATCACCAATAGAAAACTTACGGCCCCCATGATTACCAACTAGGGTATAATTTTGTTCATTAAAGTGGTAATAATCATCTATAATACTTGAAATGTGTACTAACCCTTCCACCGTATTATCTAACTCCACAAAAAAGCCAAAAGATTGCACTGAAGATATACGCCCCACAAACTCCTCCCCGACAAATTGAGACATATATTGGGCTTTTTTAATATCTACTAACTCCCGTTCAGCCTCCTCAGCTTTCATTTCCTGTTGGGTAACATGTTCACCGATAGCTACCATTTTCTTAGCCAGGTTGGCCCTTTTATCAGTCGATAAATTACCTTCCAACATTAGGCTTAATACACGATGTACCATTAAGTCTGGATATCTACGAATCGGACTTGTAAAATGGCAATAGTATTTAGATGCCAGCCCAAAATGGCCTAAAGCCTGAGGCACATAACGGGCATGTTTCATGGAACGCAGCAGGATTAAAGATAGTAACTGTTCCTCGGGTTTATTTTTAATATTGGCCAAGATTTTCTGATAAATTCTAGGTTCAACTTTGTCACCCGAAATTTTATAACCAAATACCCCCAGGACCCTATTAACTTTACCTAATGCTTCATCCTCTGGCTTCCCATGCACCCGATATAATATGGGTATTTCTTGCCAATACATATGCTGGGCCACAGTTTCATTCGCTTTAATCATGAAATCTTCAATTATCATTTCCCCGGCTCCCCTACTTAGCTTTTGGATTTCAATCGGGAAGCTATCTTCATCCACAATAACCTTAGATTCAGGAAAATCAAATTCTAAGGCCCCACGTTGCAGCCTTTCCCGCCGAATAATATTAGCCAACTCCTGCATTAAATAGAAATCTTCTGCCAAGTCTTTATACTTCGACTTGGTTCTTTTATCCTTATCGGTAATTATTTTATTGACATCGGTATAAGTCATACGCTGATCGACATTGATTACCGATTTGCACAAATCATACTTTAGAACCCGTCCTTTTTCATCTATATCCATAAGGCAACTTATAGCCAGCCTATCTTGCCCAGCATTAAGACTACAAATATCATTAGATAACTCCTTAGGTAACATAGGTAATACCTGGTCAATTAAATAAACACTGGTACCCCGAGCTAAGGCTTCCTTATCCAACCTGCTGCCTTCTGTAACATAATGTGAAACATCTGCTATATGGACCCCTAAACGATAACCCGCTTTAATCTTTTCGATGGAAACCGCATCATCCAAGTCCTTAGCATCTTCCCCATCTATAGTAACCATTCGTAGCTTCCGCAAATCTTTTCTATAATTCATTTGCGCCATATCAATAGGTCCTAGAGCTTCCTTAGCCTCATTAATTACGGCTTCGGTAAATATATTTCTTAAGCCATGTTTTTTAATGACGATTATTAGATCTAGTCCTGGTTCACCTTTGCGCCCGAAAACCTCCACTATTTTGCCTTCAGGATTTCTGTCCTTTGTAGGCCAAGAGGTTATGCTAACCAAGACCTTGTCGCCATTATTAACCTTAAGCTTTTTAGATACCTTAACAAAGATTGGATATATCTGTCTTTCATCATCAGGGATAACTTGGTTGGCGTGTCTACCTCTTTCAAAAGTCCCGACTAGTTCTTTGTTAGATCGTTTGATTACTCGAATTACCTTACCTTCGGGGCGCTCGGAATCCGACTCCACCCTAGTATAATTTTTTCTCACCATAACCCTATCATTATGCATAGCCCCATTAAGATTACTGCCGTATACGAATACTTCGGAATCCCTCCCTTCATCTGGAAGGAAAATTCCATATCCTCTTTTACTCAAACGGATTGTCCCCCGAGCTAAATTCATCATTTCGGGTAAACCGTATTTATTCTTGCGAGTTTGTACTATCTCGCCTTCCTTTTCTAACCTACCGATTACCTTACTGAATTTAATTTCTTCCTCTACCTCAAATATCTCAAAGACATCTAGAAGTTCCCTGTAACTCAAGGGCCGGTAAGTTGCTTGCTGCATATGTTCCATTATTTTTTCC
This sequence comes from uncultured Syntrophomonadaceae bacterium, assembly GCA_964514235.1. GTDB lineage: Bacteria > Bacillota > Syntrophomonadia > Syntrophomonadales > Syntrophomonadaceae > JAAYRQ01. The sequence goes on from CAZEPV010000009.1 coordinate 16,232, forward strand.
TTAGTTATCATAGAAAAATCCCCCTTAAAAGGTAGAATAGCTATACTTTTATTATTACCAGCCAAACTAAGTCTAGTCTATAATCCCAATTCATCGGCTACCTTTTGCATACTTCCTAAACATATAGTTAGAAATTCATCTAATTCCAGGCCTAGTTCAGCACAAGTAGCCATTTGTTCCCGACTAGCACCTTTGGCAAAAGCCTTCTCTCTAAATCTTTTTTTCAGTGATTTAAGCTTAACTTCTGCTAATTTTTTATCTGGTCTTACTAAGGCTGCAGCAGTTATAAAACCACTAGTTGGATCTGCAGCATATAAGGCTTTGTCCAATAAAGTGTTACGTTTTAATCCATGTGCCTCATTATGTACCTTTATTGCATAAACAATATCAGCTTCTATACCCTGTTTTTCCAATATTTCTGCCCCTAGCAAGGAATGACGTCCGATTTCATCGACTGTCATGTCATAATCTATGTCGTGCAGTAAACCAGCCAAGCCATACTTTTCCACATCTTCCCCTAGCCTTTCGGCTAATCCTATCATTATCGCTTCTACTGCTAAAGAATGTTTTATTAAGTTGTCATTTTTTAAATATTTCTTTAATAAATCTAAAGCCTTCTCCCTTTGCATTTATAATCCTCCTAGTTTTTTATATATTTATCCTTATAAAATCTATAATTAAACCTGCAATTTCCGGCACATCTTTACCCATCGTAACCACATGCTGGGCTTCCCTTATTTCAACTAGTTGCGCTTTACCAGGGACTTTTTGTTTTATTAGGTGAATACCTGCTGGATTTACAGATTCATCAGCTTGGGATTGAATCAAAAGTAAAGGTGCTTCGATATTATCTAATACTTGCAAGGTCTTGTTTCTTAATTTCATCATGCTTCTAAAGGCCTTAACGGGAATATAATCGTAAGCAAATCTCCCCAACCTTTTAAGTGCTAACTGATTTTCCCTAGGCTTTTTAAAATAGGGCTTCACCCAGCCAGCTAAGGGGGCTATAAGTTCCAATAGCCCATATCTTAATCTTATCGGTGGATTTATAGCCACTACCCCTTTTATATCGGGCATATTAGCTCCCAGATACAAAGATAATAGACCTCCTAAGGACAAGCCTACCACAAAAACTTTATCATAATTAGCTAGTAGGTATTCACATTCCTTCTCTACAGAACTATACCAATCCTGCCAATCAGTAATATTAAGCAAGCTAGGGTGGCTGCCATGGCCTGGTAATAGTATACCACTCGCTGTAATGCCAATACCTTGGTGTAATAATTGTGCTAGCTGATAAATTTCGGAGGGTGAAGCTGTAAAGCCGTGAATAAATAATATAGCAGTATTGCTACCACTAAAATAAAATGGTTCCGCACGCGGATGAATGTATATCATTTAAATAATCTTCCCCCAGATTAAAAAAAGGCAGGTGGTAAATATACCCACCTGCCTTTCTATACTTTTTATTGCTTTTACAAGAATAAAGGAATAAGTACCAAAGAAACAATAGTCATTAACTTAATTAAAATATTAAGTGAAGGACCAGAAGTATCTTTACATGGGTCACCTACTGTATCGCCAACAACTCCTGCGGCGTGGGCTTCACTACCTTTACCCCCATAATTACCCGCTTCGATAAATTTCTTGGCATTATCCCAGGCACCACCGGCATTGGCCAGCATAATAGCTAGACATACCCCAGAAGCCAGGGCACCAGCTAACATTCCAGCTAGGGCATTAACATTCCACAAGCCCATGGCTAGAGGAGCTACAACCGCTAATACACCAGGAATAATCATTTCTTTAATAGCAGAGGAAGTACTTATATCAACACACTTAGCATAATCGGGTTTTCCTGTACCTTCCATTATACCAGGTATTTCCCTAAATTGACGTCTAACTTCATTAACCATTTCGGCTGCTGCTCTACCTACTGCACCCATAGTCAAGGCGGAGAAGAAGAAAGGTAACATAGCACCGAACAATAGTCCTACGATGACTTCAGGGTTTAAGAGACTTAAATCTGTAGCTTGTATCCCAGCAACTTGAGCAAAAGCGGTTAATAGTGCTAAAGCGGTAAGAGCCGCTGAACCTATGGCAAAACCTTTGCCTATTGCTGCAGTAGTATTACCGACTGAATCTAGTCTATCCGTAGTTTCCCTAACCTCATGGGGTAATTCAGCCATTTCTGCTATACCCCCAGCATTATCAGCGATAGGACCATAAGCATCAACCGCTACTACCATTCCAGTTGTAGCCAGCATACCTACAGCTGCCATAGCTATGCCATAAACACCACCCGTTAAAAAGGCGATCATTATAGCTATACAAATTACTGCAATAGGGAATAAAGTAGATAACATACCTACTCCTAAACCCGCAATAATAGTTGTTGCTGGACCAGTTTGAGCTGATTTAGCAATACCTTGAACTGGCTTATATTCATCAGAAGTATAATATTCGGTAATTAACCCGATTAGGGTCCCAGCAATTAGGCCAGCTACTATAGACCAGAAAACATTGAAAAATTCTGCAGGAAGTATGTACTTAACTGCCAAAAAGGCAATTACAAGTAATATAGCCGCAGAACCGAAAGTTCCCGCATTAAGGGCTTTGAGTGGGTTAGAATTTTCATCAGTTCTCACAAAGAATGTACCAATAATAGAGGCAAGAACTCCACCCGCTGCAATAACCATAGGTAATAGGATTCCACCAATATCCATAGCAGCAAAACCTACCATACCCAAGGTCATAGCCGCAATTATTGAACCAACATAGGATTCAAAAAGGTCTGCACCCATTCCAGCAACATCACCAACATTATCACCTACATTATCGGCAATAGTTGCAGGGTTTCTAGGATCATCTTCTGGTATTCCAGCTTCTACTTTACCTACTAAGTCTGCACCAACGTCAGCAGCCTTAGTATAAATACCACCACCAACTCGGCCGAACAAAGCTATGGAACTAGCACCTAGGGCAAAACCATTTACTATGGTAGGATCCCTAAAAATAATATAAAGGATACCTAGGCCTAGTAGACCTAAACCTGTCACCGACATCCCCATAACAGCCCCACCTGAAAATGCAATGCCTAAAGCTGCATTTTGGGAAGAACGTGCTGCATTAGCAGTCCTTACATTAGCCTTAGTAGCAACTGTCATACCTATGTAACCAGCTAAAGCCGAACAAGTAGCACCAACTATGAAGGATATAGCTGTTTTCCAGGAATTTTCGGGCAGAACCAGGCCTAAACCCAAAAATACAATTACTACAAATATAGCTATAGCACGATATTGTCTCGATAGAAAAGCCATAGCACCTTCATGAATATAGTTGGAAATCTCAACCATCCGCTCTGTTCCTGTGTCTGCTTTTTTAACTTTTGAAGATAAATATAAAGCAAATAAGAGAGCCAAAGCCCCCCCAGCAGGAGCATATAAAACTAAGTTTTCCATGTTAAATCCATCATCTCCTCGAATATTAAGTTATATATCAAAAATTTTATTCCCTACCTATATATATCTCTATAGTAAGGCTAAGGCTAAGGTTAAAATTAAAAAACCTGCCGCAACGTACCCAGTCACTTTAGAAAGTAATTCATCGACCCCTTTACTCTTACTTCCGAACAGGGCCTCGCCTCCACCAGCAATACTGCCGGATAATCCTGCACTTTTACCAGATTGTAAAAGTATTACAGTAACAAGTCCGATAGCAAAAATTACCTGGAATACAAGCAATATGGTTTTAACCAAAATTTCACCTCCATTACTTCACCACTCCGAGAGCCAAAATATATTCTAGCACAAGAATATCAAAAAAAACAGTATTTGTCTCCTAACTAGCTTTTAATATCATAGAAAGATTTTAAACCACTATATCTAGCAAAAATATCTAACTCTTCCTCTATCCGAAGTAACTGATTATATTTAGCCACACGATCAGTACGAGCTGGAGCCCCGGTCTTGATTTGTCCAGCATTTGTGGCTACTGCAATATCAGCGATAGTAGAATCTTCCGTTTCACCCGAACGATGGGATATAACACAAGTATAACCCGCCCTTTTAGCCATTTCAATAGTGTCAAGGGTTTCAGTTAAAGTACCAATCTGATTTACTTTTATAAGTATACTATTACATATTTGTTCTGCAATACCCTTAGCTAGTCTACTTGTATTAGTTACAAACAAGTCATCTCCCACTAGCTGAATCGTTTGTCCTAGTGCGACCGTCAATTTACGCCAGCCTTCCCAATCATCTTCCGCCAGACCATCTTCTATAGAAATTATAGGATACTGTTTAACTAGTTTAAGATAAAAATCTACCATTTCCTCGGAAGATAAGACTTGTTCGGTGCTGGCTAAATAGTATTTACCTTCCCTATATAATTCAGTTGCTGCCACATCTAAAGCCAGGTTAACATCCTTACCAGGAGTGTAACCTGCCTTTTCAATGGCCTCAATTATAACGTCTAGAGCTGCTTCATTAGAAGGTAAATCTGGAGCAAATCCCCCTTCATCCCCCACAGAAGTTGCTAGTCCTTTTGATTTTAAAACCTCTTTCAAGGCATGATAAATTTCTACACCCATTTGTAGACTTTGGGCAAAACTAGTAGCCCCAGTAGGCACTATCATAAATTCTTGGATATCCACATTATTATCAGCATGTTCTCCACCATTTAGAATGTTTAACATAGGCACTGGAAGCTCTCTTGCATTAACTCCCCCTATATATTGATACAAAGGCATAGCTAAATGATTTGCCGCTGCCCTTGCTACAGCTAGAGAAACACCTAGAATAGCATTAGCCCCTAGTTTGCCTTTATTGCTTGTACCATCTAGTTCGATCATAAGTGAATCTATATCCATTTGTCCCAGAACATCCATGCCTATTATTTCGGGAGCAATAACTTCATTCACATTATCAACAGCATTCAAGACCCCTTTGCCACCATAGCGGTTTTTGTCATTATCCCTTAATTCAACCGCTTCATGGGCACCAGTAGATGCACCAGATGGAACCATAGCCCTACCCATAGTACCATCTTCTAATATTACTTCTACTTCTACAGTTGGATTTCCACGGGAATCCAAGACTTCCCGTCCAAATACATCGACAATTATACTCATAACTACTCTCCTTTTTTTCAATTATACGTTTTACCGATGTCACTCTGAGCGAATTGCGAAGACTCTTAACCATTCCCAGATAGAACGATCCTTCACTTGGTTCAGGATGACACCAGGTAAATTAGCCCTTTATTTTCTCACGTCTTACTTTTCACGTTTCACGTTTTTTTACTAAAGGTTTTCCCGTCATTTCTTCTGGTATTTCTAGGCCCAGTAAATATAAAATTGTTGGTGCAATATCGCTTAATGAAGCATCTTCGTACAAGGTATAATCCCGATAACTCCCGTTTACCAAAATAAAAGGAATCGGCTCCACCGTATGGGCCGTATATGGTCCACCTGATAGAGGGCAAACCATCTGTTCACAGTTCCCATGATCAGCCGTTACAATTACTGTACCCTTTTTGGCCAAAACTAAATCCACCACTTCCTGCAAACATTCATCTACTACTTTTACCGCCTCCACCGCAGCCTCTAAAACCCCAGTATGCCCGACCATATCGGCATTAGCGTAGTTTAAGATGATTACATCATAAATATCCTTGGCTATTTCTTCCTTAACCCGCGCTGTAATTTCATAAGCACTCATTTCAGGTTTTAGGTTATATGTTGCCACCTGTGGAGAAGGAATCAGAATTCTTTTTTCCCCCTCATTAGGCTCCTCTACCCCACCATTAAAAAAGAAGGTCACATGAGCATATTTTTCCGTTTCTGCTATTCTAAGCTGCTTTAAACCATGGGCAGCCAAGACTTCACCTAAAGTATTATTAAGATTTTGGGGTGGGAAGGCTACTGGGGCATCAATATTTATATCATATTGGGTCATACATACGAAATGGACTTTAGGCAATAACCCCCTGGGGAAATGGGAAAATTCCTTGTCAACAAAGGTCTGGGTGATTTGGCGCGCCCTATCAGCCCTAAAATTGAAAAATATAATACTGTCCCCATCCCTAACTGGCCCGATGGGCAAGCCATCTTTATCTACCATAACTACAGGCTCCACAAATTCGTCACTTACTCGTACATCGTAACTATTGCTTATAGCTGCATGGGGGTTAGTTGCTTTAACCCCTTCCCCTTTAACCATGGCTAGATAGAATAGTTCAATGCGCTCCCAACGGTTATCCCTATCCATACCGTAAAAACGGCCAGACAAGCTTGCGATTTGTCCGATCCCTAATCTAGCACAATCTTCTTCTACCCTATTGATATACTTTAGAGCACTTTTAGGTGCTACATCACGACCATCTAAAAACCCGTGGATAAAGACCTTGTCTAGCCCTTGGGTTTTACACAGTTCTAATAAGGCCGCCAAGTGTTCAATATGGCTATGCACACCCCCATCGGATAATAAGCCCATCAAGTGCAGGACACCCGAATTTTCCTTAGCATAATTAATGGCTTCTATAAATTTCTCATTCTGAAAAAAGTTTCCCTCTTCAATAGCATTACTAATACGGGAAATTTCTTGGTAGACTACCCTACCTGCCCCTATATTCAAATGTCCCACTTCCGAATTGCCCATTTGCCCAGGAGGTAGCCCCACATCTTGGCCAGAACATTTTAGTAATGAAGTTGGATAAGTAGCCCTTAAATTATAAAAGTTCTTAGGATTTGCCAGGAAAATGGCATTATCTTCAGTTTCAATTCGATGGCCCCATCCATCCAGTATCATTAAAACGACTGGTCTACCCAATATTTTCACCGATCCTAACTAAATTTGCCAAAGAAAGAGGGTTAAGGCTAGCTCCTCCTACCAATGCACCATCAAGATCAGGCATATTTAAAAAGCCAGCTAGATTTTCCTCTTTGACACTACCACCGTATAAAATTATAGTTGCTTGTGCAGTGCTTTCATCGTATATAGCTTTTAATTCCTGGCGGATAATAGCACACATTTCCTGAGCATCATCTGCACTTGCATTAATTCCTGTCCCAATAGCCCAGACAGGTTCATAAGCAATAATAATAGGGGGCTTGATTCCCTGCAAACTAGCTAATTGGGCTTTTACAATTGGGATAGCTTGCTTACTTTCCCGTTCTGCTAAAGTTTCTCCTACACAGAGAATAGGAATTAAACCAGCCTCTATAGCTACCTGTAATTTACGCTTAATAACATCATCATCTTCAGCCAATATATGACGGCGTTCTGAATGGCCAATAAGCACATATTTACAGCCAGTATCTTTTAGCATGTCAGCTGCAATTTCACCCGTAAATGCCCCGCTCTTTTCATAAAATAGATTTTGTCCCCCTAAAAAAACCTTGGTGTCAACCAGCTTTTGCTGCATCCTATCTAAACAAGTAAAAGGAGGACAAATGGCCATTTCCACTTGATCGACATCCTGGATTAAAGGCAAAAACTCTTGCAAAAATTCTTCAGCTTCAGCAAGAATTTTGTTCATTTTCCAATTGGCAATAATAACTTTTTTTCGGATTAAACCCACCTCCATTAATCAGCGACTACAAGCAAGGACCCCTGGTAAGGGCAGACCCTCTAAAAATTCTAGTGTAGCCCCACCTCCAGTTGAAATATGGGTTATACCTTTTTCCAAACCCATGTTTTTAACTGCAGCAGCCGAGTCTCCCCCCCCTATTACAGTAACTGCATTAGACTTAGCCATAGTTTTGGCTATTTCTTTAGTGCCATTAGCAAATTGTTCGCATTCATAAACACCCAAAGGCCCATTCCATACTATTGTGCGTGCCTTAGATATTTCTTCCTGAAATTCTTTAATTGTTTTGGGCCCGATATCTAGAATCATCATGTCGTTAGGGACTTCATCTACATCTACTATTATCGCAGGTGCTTCGCGGGATATTTCCCGACCCAAGACGACATCTTCGGGCAGAAGTATTTTCACCCCTTTATTTCTAGCACTAGCCAATAAGTTGTTGGCTTCATCCAATAAATCCTCTTCAACTCTAGATTTACCCGTATTATATCCCCTAGCCTTTAAAAAAGTGTTAGCCATTCCACCCCCAATAAGAATGATATCTAGTTTTTCCAAAAGGTTATGAATCAGGCCTAATTTATCCGCTACCTTCGAGCCACCTAATATGGCCATGCGTGGACTTTCTGGATACTCCAAAACATTTTTCAACATATTTACTTCCTTTTCCATTAAAACGCCAGCATAGGTAGGTAGGATTTCTGCTACTCCAGCAGTTGAAGCGTGGGCCCTATGGGCTGAACCAAAAGCATCATTAACATATATATCAGCCAAGCTGGCTAACTCGCGGGCAAATTGGGGATCATTTTTTTCTTCCTCTTTATAAAAACGCAGATTTTCTAATAATAATACTTCCCCACTTTTAAGATTAGATATTTCAGTTTCTACCCCTTCGCCTATACAATCAGAAGCCATTTTCACCTTATAATTTAATAGGGTGGCCAAGTGCTTGCCTACTGGCTTAAGACTATATTGGGCCACTTTTTTCCCTTTAGGCCGACCTAAATGGCTCATCAATATTAATAGGGCTCCTTTTTCTAGTACAAAATTAATGGTGGGAATAGCTGCTTTGATTTTGGTGTCATCTACAATAT
>CAZEPV010000009.1:25012-46615 GCA_964514235.1 uncultured Syntrophomonadaceae bacterium
AGTACAAAATTAATGGTGGGAATAGCTGCTTTGATTTTGGTGTCATCTACAATATTTTGATTCTCGTCTATGGGTACATTAAAATCGACTCTTATTAAAACCCTTTTACCCGATAAATCTACATCCTTTAAAGTTTTCAACCCGAGCACCTCCGCTATTATAGGCCTTGAGAAGCAATATAAGAAACTGCGTCAACAACTCTGACTGAGTAACCCCATTCATTATCATACCAAGCCACTACTTTAGCTAATCTATCTCCCATAGTCATAGTCAATAGACCATCAACAACCGCCGAATAGGTTTCACCATTGTAATCAGTTGATACTAAAGGAAGTTCTGTATATTTCAATATTCCTTGTAAATTAGTTTCACTAGCTTTTTTAAAGGCTGCATTAATGGCCGTACTATTTGCAGCTTTTTCTAATTCTACCGTTAAATCTATTAAAGATACATTTGGGGTGGGGACTCTGACCGCCATACCATCTAATTTACCTTGTAACTCAGGTATAACTAGACCCACTGCCGAAGCTGCCCCCGTTGTAGTAGGAATTAAAGATAAACTAGCTGCTCTAGCCCTTCGAAAATCCTTGTGCTCTAAATCTAATACCCGTTGGTCATTAGTAAAGGCGTGGATAGTGTTCATCATGCCTTTAATAATCCCAAATTCCTTTAATAAAACTTGGGCTACTGGAGCTAAACAGTTAGTAGTACAAGAAGCATTAGATACTACCTCAAAGGAAGGTTGATATTTTTCGTGATTGACTCCCATTACCATAGTTAAGTCTACATCTTTACCCGGGGCAGTTATTAGGACCTTTTTCGCCCCAGCCTTTATATGCTTACCTGCACTTTCCTTACTTCTGAAAACCCCAGTTCCTTCCACAACAATTTCTACTCCCAAATCTCGCCAAGGTAGTTTTTCGGGGTCTTTTTCATTGAAGTATTTAATTTCTTTGCCATCTACCAGTAAATTATCACCCTTAACTTCTACATCCCCTGAAAAAGTACCATGTACGGAATCATATTTTAACAAATGAGCGTTTCCTGCTATACCCCCTAAATCATTAATTGCCACAAGATCCACATCATCCCTTTGCATAGCAACCCTTAAGACTAGCCGACCAATACGGCCGAATCCATTAATCGCTATTTTCACCGCCATAAGTATCATCCTTTCTAGCTAATATTTGTCTGGCAGCACCTTCATCAGTGATCAAGACATTTTGATGTTTATTAGATAAAATTGCCTCAATCGCAAGAGCTTTTTTACTTCCACCTGCCACAGCAATTACTTCTTCTATATTTTCTAAGTCGGTTAATTCTATGCCTATACCCGGAACTTCATATACTATATTGCCCTTAATATCAAAATAATATCTAAGGGTTTCCCCCACCGCCCCTCTAGCTTGTAGCAAATCTACTTCCTGGGGTGATAAGCCGCGTCTATGCGCCATTTCTAGAGCCGAACCAATCCCATGAACTAAAATATGGCAGGACTTAATATCATTAATAAAGCCTTTAACATGCTTATCCTCTTTTAATACTTCTACTGTTTTTTCTTCCAAGTTATCCGGTAAATGTAATAATCTATATTGGGCTTCTATAGCCCTAGCGATTTTAGCGGCGATAGTCCCGGCTTGTTCCTCCATTTGTTCACCTAAACCGCCCCGAGCTGGCACAACCAAGACTTCATTTAATTCAGTTTCAGCATTTATAGCCTTGGCCATTTCAGCCAAGGTGCTACCACCAGTTACAGCCAAAATAACCCCCGAATACAAAATCCTGCTTAAATAGCGAGCTGCTACCCTGCCCAAATCTTGTTTAGCAACAAAATCAAGTGAAGAGTCACCAGGTACAATTATTACTTCTTCTAAATCAAACAACCTTTTGAGCTTGCCTGCTAATACCTGATTACTGAATAAAAATGGAATCATTTCGTCTATATTTTTTAGTAAATCTTCCCCATAAGGGGTTATATTAATTCCTGCTGGACTAACCGAAATAGCCCCTTTGCTTTTTAGTATATCGATTTCACTTCTAACCAAACGTTCAGTATAGCCGAGTTCTCTGGCTAGTTGCCTTCTGCCAACTAATTCTTTATGTAAAATTTGCCTGAGCAAATGGTATCTAATCTCCATAATTTCCAAAGCCTCAGGTACAAATTGTTCTAATATGGTAAATAATCTATCCATCCCATCTCCTAATCCAGCTTCGGGACATAAAACACCTTACGGGGCAAAAAAGTCCCATGCCTTTTAAAAAAAACACTTCTTTAATGCTGATTCTTTAAATATTATATCACAATTAGGTAAAAATGATGCACATTAATCTAGGATTTTCCCCATCATGCCTGCCACATAAAATTCCCTACTTTTAGTATCTTCTTCTAGAAATGGTGGAGCCAATACCCAATTCCTGGCGATACTTGGCCACTGTTCGGCGAGATATCTTAATTTCCTTTTCCTTTAAAATAGTAGCAATCGCTTCATCACTCAAAGGCTTAGTAGTATCTTCTTCCTCAATCATCTTTTCTATCATATGTTTAATACTCTTACTCGAGACTTTATCTTCCTCACAGGCTCCAACCCCAGTACTGAAAAAGTATTTTAATTCAAATAAGCCCTGGGGTGTCTGAATATACTTATTAGTAGTGGCTCTACTAACGGTTGATTCATGTACATCTATTAAGTCTGCTACTTGTTTTAAGTTGAGTGGTCTTAGATATTTTATGCCTTTGTCCAAAAACTCCCTTTGGATTTCGATAATACAAGTTGCTACTTTATATAGGGTCAAGCGCCTTTGTTCTATACTTTTTAAGAGCCATACAGCTGAACCAATTTTTTCTTCCATGTACTTTTTCATATCTTGGGTTACAGATTCAGATTGTCTCAGGACCTTTTGATAGGATTGATTAATTAACAAGCGTGGGAATTGGTAGTCATTTATTACAATAATATATTCTCCATCTAATTTTTCCACAAATATATCCGGCAATATAAATTTTACTTCCTCATTGTTATACTGTAATCCAGGTTTCGGGGCTAAAGTCTTAATCAAATCCGCAACTTTTTGAACTTCCTGCACCGAAACAGACAGGGCAGTAGCTATTTTATTTAGACTCCCCCGCCCTATATCGGATAAATGATACCTAATAATTTGTTCCGCTAGTTCGCTTTCCTGCTCATAATGTTTCAATTGTAGCAAAAGACAATCCGTCAGACTGTTAGTCCCTACACCATAAGGGGTAAAAGTCTGGATAATATTAAGGACTTCTTGGGCTGTAGCCTTAGTAACATTAAATTTACCCGCTACTTCTTCTAAATCAATACATAAATAGCCGTGATTATCTATATTACCGATTAAATATAGGCCTATCTCTAATTGCTTACTATCACAAACTGTCAGCCTTAGTTGAAATTCTAAATGTTCATAAAGGCTAGCAGACCTAGTAACGAAGTTTTCAAATGATTGTTCTTCATCGGTATCCTTGACAGTATAGCCAATATCCCTATCATTATAATATTCCAACCATTCCTCTATTTTACTTGAATCGATTTCATCCTCCTTAGATTCCGATATTTCCTCATTTTCCTTCTCTTCCAAAAAGGGGTTTTCCTCTAGCTCCTTTTGGATGTGCTCAGCAAGTTCTATAGTGGACATTTGTAAAATTTCAATAGCCTGTCTAAGCTCTGGAGTCATAAGCAACTTTTGCTGTTGCTCCAGATAAATATCGTGTCCTAACTTCATTTTCACCCCTACTTTCCTATAAAACTTTATCAATACCTAAGCAAGCATTTTTAAAATTTATTGAAGTCACTCCTATTATCGATATTTTCAGCTAACAGTTCTTGTCCGATCTTTTCTAACCTTCTCATGCGGTATGCAATACCAGATTTGCTCAAAGGCGGGTTTAGCATAAGACCTAATTCCTTCAAAGTTGCTTCAGGATGGTCTAACCTCAAATAGGCAAGTTCACGTAATTGACTAGGCAGGGCCTCTAAATTTCCTGTAGCAATTATTTTGTTGATTATTTCCATTTGCCTAACCGAGGCATCTATAGTTTTAGCCAAATTAGCCGTTTCACAGTTTACTTGGCGATTGACGCTATTGCGCATTGATTTTAGTATTCTTACATTTTCAAATTCTAGTAGGGCTTTATTAGCCCCAACAATCCTCAAAAAGTCTGCAATTTGCTCACTTTCTTTAATATACAAAACCAAGCTCTTTTTGCGCTTAATTATTTTAATCCCAATATCAAAACTATTTAAAAACTTTTGTACTTGTTTGGCTAGTTTTAAATGGTTGAGCATAAATTCCAAGTGATAATTACCTTCGGGGCGGCTCACGAAACCTCTGCTCAGGAAAAGCCCCCTTATATAGGCCCGTTTACAACAATCTCCAAAAGTATCGATATTCAACTTGGGTTTAAAAACCCCATTTTCGATAATTATGATTTCATTTAAGCTAGTCAACTGCAAGGTGGATAGTAAGGCCTGTACCTTATAACTTCTATTTTTCCTAACCTTGCTTTTGTGGATTACCTCCACAAAAGGTGCAAAGTGGTAAATATCCTTTAAATATCTATATATTTTACGAGCTAAAGCGGGATTATCTACTTCTACAGTCATTAAGTAATTGTTTTCGAAATCAACTAGGCCCGATTTATGCAGCAACAAAGCAGCTAGTTCAGCCTTTCTACAACAAATGTTTTCGGGCTCTACCCTAGCCAACTCGCTTCTTACGCTATTAGAAAAACTCATTAAATCTCATCCTTAGGGCTTTTTATCCGCCAAAACTTTCATAATAGCTAAAGCTAATTTATCTGGATCATGCCAAGCAAGATCATTGTCCTTTACCAGATTAGCTTTTATTATATTTACTCCCATTTGTAAAATATCATTATGATCTGCTACTACAGGTATTGCTTGTTCTTGCTCATAACGGTGCAATCTTAATTCACCAATATTACCCGAATTAACTACTACATAATCAATAATCTGCTCACCTAAATGTTCCAAGATTACCCTCAAATGGTCGGCTGCAGTATAGCCATCTGTTTCACCTAATTCAGTCATTATATTGCTTACATAAAAGGTGGTAGCTTTAGCCTGGGCAATTTCTTCCTTTATCCCTTTTACTAAGAGATTAGGCATAATACTAGTATATAAACTGCCAGGTCCTATTACAATAGCATCAGCATCCTTTATAGCATCCAGACTTTCTGGAATAGGGTTACAGGTCTCAGGCACCAGAAATAGCTTTTCTATTTTACCTGCATATTCCCGTACCGATGTTTCCCCATAAATAGTATGGCCATCATTCATCTTAGCCCCTAAAACTACTTGTTCCAGGGTTGCAGGTATCACCCTACCCCTAACCGCTAAAACACGGCTTACTTCCCTAATTGCAGTATTAAAATCGCCAGTAATTTCGGCTAAGGCTACTAAAAGCAAGTTGCCTAGGTTGTGTCCTTTCAGACTACTGTCCTGGACAAACCTATGTTGAAATACCTGATCCATGATAGTTTCAGTTTCGGCTAGGGCTACTAGGCAATTTCGAATATCCCCAGGAGGTAGGACACCTAATTCTGCCCTTAATCTGCCAGAACTACCACCATCATCACTTACAGTGACTATAGCAGTTAGGTTAGAAGTATATTTTTTTAATCCCCTTAATAAGACGGATAAACCAGTACCTCCACCTATAACTACAATTTTCGGTTCATTCATATTAATAATCATTTATTCCTCCACAATATACCTTGAAATATCCCTATGCCTAATGTGAACATTATATCCCATCTTCTTAATTTGACGACCTATATATTCAGCCAAGACTACGGAACGATGTTGCCCGCCAGTACATCCGATGGCAAGCTCAAGATTAGTTTTTCCTTCATTGACATAGTGGGGAATCAAAAACTTTAATAAACTTAGGAATTTTAGGGTAAATGAATTTGTAATAGGGGACTCCAATACAAATTTTTGTACTTCCATATCAAAACCAGTCATGTTTTTCATAACTGGATCATAAAAGGGATTGGGTATAAAGCGCACATCTATAATTATATCAGAATCTAGAGGTATTCCTATCTTATAACCAAAAGAGGAAACATTTACTGAAAATCTGTCCCTAGCAACTCCCGTATATAAAGTATCTAATTTGCTTTTTAAATCCCTGGGACTTAGGTTAGAAGTGTCTATGACTAGATTAGCTTTTCCTCTGATTTCTTCGAGAATTTTACGTTCGGCTTGGATGTTCTCTAGTAATCTCCCTGCACCTAAAGGATGCCTACGTCTAGATTCCTTAAATCTTCTTACTAGGACTTCATCGGAAGCCTCCAAAAATATTATTTCAAATGGTATTTTAACCTGTTTAAGTTCTTGTAAGGCCTTGTTAAGATCATGGAAAAAGGCCCCACCCCTTACATCAATAACTAGAGCCACCCGATTAACTTTGCCATCAGATTGTAAACTTAATTCGATAAATTTATTCAACAAAATCGGAGGCAGATTATCTACACAATAATAGCCCGCATCCTCTAAGGAGTTGACAACTTCTGTTTTACCAGCCCCAGATAGACCTGTAATTATGAGTATGTGTAAGTTTTCGCTTTTTTCTTCCATGTTGAATGTCCCCCTTTAGAATAGGTGTTGACTACTTGCTCTTCGATAGCAAGTTTCTTCATAACTTTACTGCCATATTCTAAGTTCCCAACCGATTCTGTGAAATGGGCGTCACTGTTTACAATAAAGCTAACCCCTAACTTGTCTGCCTTTATTATATCAGAAATGGGTGGATGTTTATGTCCGCAATTTATTTCGAATAGTACCTCACCCCTTATGCAGGCCCTAGCCACTTCGGGAATATCTACTTTAAAAAATAGGCCTGGATGGGCTAATATATCGAGATCGGGGTTATTTTCTATGGCACTTACACAAGCCTTGGTGTTATTGGTGATAGCCTTTTCTCGGTGGTTTTTGCTTAAATGGCGTAGGGAATTTTGGACAAATATCTTATAACCATCATCTATGGAAGTTGGTAGTGTATAGGGATGCAGTCCCGCTATCAATATATCCAATTCCTTAATAATAGCTTTCTCTATATCCAAATTGCCAGCTACATCACGAATATTGGCTTCCGCCCCTAATAGCACGGCAATATCCTCATGTTCTTGATTAATCAGCTCTATATCATCTTTTAACCCCAAATAGGTCTGGGGGCTCTTTACCCCTATTACTGCGGCTAAAGGGCCATGATCGGTTATTGCTACTTCTTTTAATCCTTTATTACGGGCAGCCTGGACTAATTCGGATAAACCTTGCTTGGCATCACTCTTATCTGTGTGGGTATGATAATCTCCATAAAAATCCATCTAATACCCCCTTAGACTTTTTCTTATTATGAGCATTTTTGCAGCTTTTACGCTTGAAAGCCTTAACTTGAATCAGCAGCAAAAAAGCCACCCCCAAAAGGATGGCTTAAATTCAGTCCTATTATATTTTCTATTTAGCCAACTCTCCTTTTAAGTAATCAATCACCTTGACTGGAGTGGGATTAATTCCATATTCTAAAGCTAAGTAAAGGCTCACATAATCCCCTAGATAAACCAATGAATAAAAACGAGCCAAAAAGGACTGACCTTCACTATTTACTTCCATTATATTCTTTACTTTATCCTGCACGATATCCTTGGTGATTTCCATACGTTTTTTCACTTGCTCCCGATCAAATCGGTCTTTAAGAATTACTAGGCACATATTTTTGTAGATATTTTCAGCTGTTTCGAACCCGACAATCTCATTATGGTTTAATTCTGGAAAGAGATTATAGTAGGCAGGACATTTAGCATTTTCATTGATTTGGGCCTTCCACCTCAGGGCAGCCGCTGCAGATAAGCCGGAAGCACCCCAAATTACAGGTAAAGCGTGCTTTAATTTCGCAGCTATAAGGCGAGCCGTATTTTCTGAAGGCTCTGCATCAGGATTAATACTTGATCTAAGTTTGGTCAAAACTAGATAAGTTTCTTCCAAATCAGCCTTTACTCCCTTTAAATATCCTAACTTTTCCATAGCCAGGGCCAAAGGAGCAAATAAATATCCAGTTGCCGCCCGAGGAACTAAGCCGCTTGGAACCCTTAAGATCAGATTACCATTTTTTTGGGCTAAATCAGCCAGTTTTCCTCCACTTGTAATACAAATAATCTTGGCATCTTTGGCCTGTGCCTCTTGGTAAGCATTTATAGTTTCTTCTGTATTGCCCGAATAGCTTATGGCGAAAAATAAAGTTTTTTCGTTGACAAAAGCTGGGATGGTATAATCTCGGTTAACCATAATCGGAATGCTAGCACTCGTAGCCGCATAATCTTTTAATATATCTCCACCAATAGCTGAACCACCTAAACCCGAAACTAAAATGTTAGAATAATCCTTGTGGTATTTATCTGCTACATTGATATCCATGTTTAGGCTCACTTTAAATTGTTCTGGCAATTCATATAAATAATCTATCATTTGTTCTGCCGTCATATTGGGCATCCTAAATTCCCCCTTATTTTAATTTTATAGTAAGTAGGATTTCCTTACCACCCCTATACATCCATATAAACCAAGATCTCCTCCTAGCTTGGTAATTTTCAAGGATAGTCCCTTAGTATTTAGAGAAAAAGCGGAATTAATGACTTGTTTAGTCAGCTCATCTAACCATAAATCTTGTAAGCCCAGCATAGCTCCCCCACCTAAAACTATGCTTTGTGGGTTGAAAATATTAACTAGATTAGCTACTCCTGTTGCCAAATACTCTAGCGCATTATCAAGTATGGCCTGGGCTAATAAATTTCCTTGCCGTGCTAATTCACCTACTTCTTTACTGCCTAGACCTTTGACATGGGCGGGAAATAAACCTTGTCTATAGGCATCTTGGGCAATAGCACTGCCTGAGGCTATAGTTTCTAAACATCCATAACGTCCGCATCCACATATATTTCCTGATGGTTTGACTACCATATGGCCAAATTCGCCGGCCCCACCATCGGCTCCCCGATATAATTTTCCGTCTAAGATTAAGCCTGCACCTACACCCGTACTGACTGTAATATATATTAAATTTTCTTTATCCTCTTCCTCAAAATAATGGACTCCTAATGCTGCTACATTAGTATCCTTTTCTACCATAACTGGCCGCTTTAATCTTTTTTGCATTTCTTTTTCCAAAGCCACCCTATTCCAATTTAGGTTAGGGGAATTAAGGACTACCTTTTCCGGATAAGATAAAGGGCCTGGACTAGCAATAACTATATTTTTTATTGGTCCCTTTTTTCCGTAATTATTAATCAGGTCAGTAATTATATGGGACATATTATCTAAAACCCGATTTAATCCTTGAAGGTGATTAGTAGGAAGAGTATTTTTATATAGTATATCCCCATCTAAAGTCGCTACACCGTATAAAATTTTTGTAGCCCCCAAATCAAGTCCGATTAATAATTCCTGCACTTATATCCTCCATAAACAAAAGCCGAGCCTAATGCTCAGCTTCAATATTACTTAATTTTAGTATACCCTAACGCAATCTAAAAGATTTGTCTTCCACAAAATAACTAATAATAAAACTAATAAGTGAAAATACAATAGCACTTAGGATAGCCCACCAAAAACTATCTAAATCAAAACCTCTAATAGTAATATGGGTAATCCATAACATAAAACCATTTATAACAAAAGTAAAAAGTCCTAAAGATACAATATTAAGGGGTAAAGTTAATAAAATTAATACTGGACGAATAATAGCATTAATAATACCTAAGAAAATTGAACCTACTATGGCAGCCCAAACTGTTAGGGTAAAACCAGGTAAGATAGCTGCAGTTAATAAAATTGCCAATATATTTAATAACCATCTTAGTAGCCAGCCACGAATCATACAAATCCTCCCTTTCTTTTTTCCATTTTAGCATATTAATTAGTTTTTCCGTTTAATTTTCTAGAAAATTCTAGCTTAATTCCTAATTCCTCGAAAATAATTATATATATTCTCTGCTACGCTATTATTAAGGGCGGGAATATTCTGTAGTTCCTCTATTGAGGCCTTTTTTATATTTGCAACCGAACCAAAATGGGCTAGTAGCTGCTTTTTCCTTTTCGGTCCTACTCCTTCGATATTGTCCAAGGCGGATATTCTAACTTTTTTACTTCTTAGCTGTCTATTATAGCCTAGGGCGAAACGATGGGCTTCATCCCTTAATCTCTGCAACAATCTTAGGGCTATATCATGGCGGGGTAATAATATAGGTTCACTAACCCCTGGCTGGTATATTTCTTCGTTTTTCTCGGCCAGACCAAAGACAGGAATATCTATCTGATTATTTAGCAATACTTGGTGCACCGCATTCACTTGGCCTTTTCCCCCATCAATAATTATTAAATCGGGTTCAGGCAAAAAAGCAGGGTTACCTGCTTTTGCCGCCGCGAAACGGCGTTGTATAGTTTCACCGAGTGAAGCAGTATCATCATTAGCTTGATATTTCATTTTGAACCTACGGTAACGCTTTTTATCGGGCACACCATCCGTAAACACCACCATGGAAGCAACAGTTTCCTCCCCACTCAGGTGGGAAACATCATAACATTCAATATGATTAGGGACTACTTCGAGGGCTAAAACTTGGCTCAGCTGTAGTAAAGCCTCCAAATTTTTAGCCGCCCTCTCTTCTTGTTCCTGCCATAGTAAACGGATATTTTCCTTGGCCATGTCTAGAACCTGCTTTTTATTCCCTCTTTGCGGTACTTTAATATCCACCATATGCCCCGTCTTTTCCCGCAGCCATGTTTTTAATAAATCTAATTCGGTCGGTAAATGGCCCACGATTATTTCTGCGGGAATATCGTGGTTGTCATCATAATAGCGGTTAAAGAAAAAGTGTAAATCTTCAGCAGCATCTTCAACTAAACCGCGGTTTTGCCAAAAGGTATCCTTAGCTATAATTTTACCCGCCCTAATTTTAAAAACTAGGATTAAACTTTGCTTATCTCCCGTATGCATAGCAATTAAATCCAGGTTATAGGGAGAATCAAAACTAATCTTTTGTTCAGCCCCAAGTTTTTTAATACTTTCGATTTGGTCCCTGAAGCGGGCAGCTTTTTCGAATTCTAAATTCTTGGCAGCCTCCTGCATTTGTATTTCTTTTTCTTGGAGCAGCCCCCCTGAATTGCCAGCGAGAAAGTCGATTAATTCATCCACTATTTTTTTATATTCCTCTGGGGTAACTTGGTTGGTGCAAGGGGCTAGGCATTTTTCTATATCCCTATTTAAACATGGCCTTTCCCGAGTCCGCAGGGTCTTACAAGTACGTAGCGGGAAAAGATTAGTTAAGATTTTTACAGTTTCCTTTAAGGAACCCACTTCGGGATAAGGGCCAAAATATTTAGATACCCCATCCTTTTTTTCTCGGGTTATATAAATACGTGGAAATTCCTCGGCAGTAGTTATTTTAAGATAGGGGTAGGTCTTGTCATCACGCAATTGCATATTATAACGAGGCTGATAGGATTTGATTAAATTATTTTCTAGTATCAGGGCTTCTACCTCATTATTAGTAACTATATAGTCGAAATTAGCTACCCGTTTCATCATAAACTTAACCTTAGGGTGTAGCTTATCTAGGGCTTGAAAATACGAACGCATCCGATTACGTAGGGCTTTTGCTTTGCCAACATATATAATCTGTCCTTCCTTATCCTTGAATAAATAAACCCCAGGTTTTAAAGGTACACTTTTCAAACGCTCTCTCAAATAAATTCACCCCTTAATTAAAAGACAGGGGGACGTTTCACCTGTCTTGTCTTCCCTCCCCGCCTCATTCTTCACCTAAAAGCGATTTGAGATATCTCCCCGTATAAGATTTTTCACATATCGCCACTTCTTCTGGGCTACCTGTAGCTACTATCTGCCCCCCATTTTCCCCGCCTTCGGGGCCTAAATCAATAATATGGTCTGCAGATTTGATTACATCAAGATTATGCTCAATAACTACTACTGTATTGCCCCCATCTACCAAACGATGCAAAACATTAAGCAAATGTTTAACATCATGCTTATGCAGACCAGTAGTAGGTTCATCGAGAATATACATGGTCCTGCCAGTATTCCTTTTAGCTAATTCCGTAGCCAATTTTACTCTTTGGGCTTCCCCACCCGATAGAGTCGGTGCAGGCTGCCCCAACCTAATATAGCCTAGGCCTACATCTTGCAAGACCTTTAACCTCCGATAAACCCGAGGAATATTTTCAAAAAATTCTACTCCCTCATCAACTGTCATAGCCAAAATATCTGCAATATTTTTTCCCCGATATTTAACTTCCAAGGTCTCCCGGTTATATCTTTGTCCCTTACATACTTCACAAGGTACATATACATCAGGCAAAAAGTGCATTTCTATTTTTATAATTCCATCACCCGAACAGGCTTCACACCTGCCACCCCGCACATTAAAGCTAAACCTACCTGGTTTATAGCCCCTCATACGTGATTCCTCTGTTTCAGAGAAAAGTTCCCTAATTCCGTCAAAGGTACCTGTATAGGTGGCTGGATTAGAACGGGGGGTACGCCCAATTGGTGATTGATCAATATTTATCACCTTATCTATAGCTGCACTATTTTCCAAACCCTCATGTTTGCCAGGGCGATGCCGTCCCCTAGTTAAATTTTTCATTAGGCTAGGATACAATATATTTTGGACTAAGGTTGATTTACCAGAACCAGATACCCCAGTAATTACTACCATTTGTCCTAGTGGTATAGCTACATCTATATTTTTCAGGTTATGCTCCTTAGCACCCTTAATTATTAGTTTTTCACCATTACCCACCCGTCTTTTTTCGGGAATTAAAATATCCTTTTGCTTGGATAAATATTGTCCGGTTAGGGATTCCTCTACCTCCAAAATATCATTTAGTGAACCTTGGGCAACTATTTTTCCCCCATGTATCCCTGCCCCTGGTCCAATATCAATAATATGATCTGCACTAAGCATAGTATCTTCGTCATGTTCGACTACTATTACGGTGTTACCCAAATCCCTCAACCTTTGTAAAGTTGCTAGCAAGCGGTCATTATCCCGAGGATGAAGCCCAATACTGGGCTCATCTAGTACATATAAAACCCCTACTAAACTAGAACCTACTTGGGTAGCTAATCTAATTCTTTGGGCCTCTCCACCCGATAAGGTGCCTGCAGCCCTATCTAAACTTAAATAATCTAGACCTACATCAGCTAAAAAAGTTAACCTTTCCTCGATTTCTTTTACCACTTGCCTAGCAATGAAGGCATCCCTTTCCTCTAGTTCAAGGGCACGGAAAAATTGCAAGCTTTCTTTGACCGACATAGCTGTCACTTTATCAATGGAAATTCCTCCTACTAAGACCCAGAGGATTTCGGGTTTGAGCCTTTTGCCTCCACAAGTTTGGCAAACACTAGTAGTCATATATTTTTCGATTTCTTCTCGGGCAGCATCTGATTTAGTTTCCATATGCCTACGACTTAAATTGTTAATAACTCCTTCATAGGCAGTGCGAAAAGAATTAGTTTCCCCATAGGAATTAGTATAAGTTAGCTTAATTTCATTTTTTAAATCGCCGTATAGAATTTTGTTTATCTGCTTTTTGTTTAGTTCTTTCAAAGGCTTATCCAAGGGTATTTTATTAATTTCGGCCATACCAGCTAAGACTTGATTATAATAGGTATAAAAATTATTAGACCAAGGTATAATGGCCCCATCTGCTAAACTCTTGTTCATATCTAAAACTAAATCGGGGTCTATTTCATGCCTTTCTCCCAAACCATCGCATTCTGAACAAGCTCCAAATGGGGAGTTAAAGGAAAACATCCGCGGACTTAACTCTGGTAAGCTAAAGCCGCATATTGGACAAGCAAATTCACGGCTAAAAGCTAGTTCTTCCTCTCCCTCTTCCTGCAGTAAAATTACATTCAGATTACCACCGCTAAGTTCAAAAGCTAGTTCGATAGATTCAGCTAGTCGGCTTCTTATGCCTTCTTTAATTACTAAACGGTCAACAACTGCACTAATATCGTGTTTTTTGTTTTTTTCTAAGTTAATTTCTTCATCAGCTGTATATTCATAGCCATCAACTAAAACCCGCACAAAACCATCGCGAAATAAATTAGCTAAGACTTTTTTATGTTCCCCTTTTTGTCCTCTAACAATGGGGGCTAAAATTTTAACCCGGCTTTTTTCCGGTAAATCCAACAAGCTATCGACAACTTGGTCAATTGTCTGTTTACTTATCGGCTTATGGCAATCTGGGCAATGAGGTTTACCTATGCGGGCAAATAAAAGTCTCAAATAATCGTAAATTTCCGTTACTGTCCCTACTGTAGAACGGGGATTATTTGAAGCTGCTTTTTGATCTATGGAAATTGAAGGGGACAGGCCTTCTATATAATCAACATCGGGCTTGTCCATTTGCCCTAGAAATTGACGGGCATAGGTGGATAAAGACTCTACATAACGCCTTTGTCCTTCACTATAAATGGTATCAAAAGCTAAGCTAGATTTACCAGAACCCGAAACCCCCGTAAACACAATTAGCTTATCCCGAGGAATCTTAACATCTATATTTTTTAAATTATGCTCCCTTGCTCCTTTAACTACAATAAAATCCTTATTCATAAAAAGATATCTCTCCTAATATTTATCATTAATAGGCCCTATATTTATATCAAGTATTCTTCTTTGCAACGGGCGACCACAGGTCGCCCCTACCTTCATCTTCTACGTTTTACGTTCTACATCTCAAGTCCCACGTCTCACCTTCTCCGCCTAGCCTTCCTAGGCTTTTGCAATTCCCGTATCATATCCCGCAGACTCGCAGCTCGTTCGAATTCTAATTTTTCCGCTGCTTCTCGCATTTGGCTTTCCATTTCCTTTATTAAGCGATTTCTTTCCTCAGCGGGCATTTCTTGCAAATGCTTAATATCATATTCGCCTGCTTCTTCCGCAATGGTGGCTTCAATACTAGCGTGAACCGCCTTTTTAATAGTTTCAGGGGTTATATTATTAGCTGTATTATAATCGATCTGTTTTTGGCGGCGCCGATTTGTCTCTTCAATCGCCGCTTGCATAGAGGGGGTAATTCTATCCGCATACATGATTACTCGTCCCTCCACATTACGGGCTGCCCGTCCTGTAGTTTGGATTAGTGACCTAGTCGAACGCAGAAACCCCTCTTTATCGGCATCTAGTATAGCCACCATGGCCACTTCTGGTAAATCCAGCCCCTCTCTTAAGAGATTAATCCCAATCAAAACATCAAATTCACCCGTTCTGAGGTCCCTGAGAATCTCTAGCCTCTCTAAAGCATCAATATCAGAATGCATATATCTTACCTTTATATTGGCATCAGCCAAATAATCAGTTAAATCCTCTGCCATCCGTTTAGTTAGGGTAGTAACTAAAACCCGAAAGCCCTTATCGGCAACTTGTCTTATTTCCTCCATCAAGTCATCAATTTGGTTTTCAGTCGGACGCACTATAATTTTCGGGTCTACTAAGCCAGTGGGCCTGATTATTTGTTCAGCAATTTGGCTACTTACTTCGATTTCATAGTCACCTGGAGTAGCACTGACATAAATCGTCTGCCTAGTTTTATTTTCAAATTCCTCAAACCTCAAAGGCCGATTATCCAGGGCTGAGGGTAATCTAAAACCAAAATCAATTAAGTTTTGCTTTCTGGATCTATCCCCAGCATACATACCCCGAATTTGCGGTATGCCTATATGTGATTCATCAATAAAAAGTAAAAAATCCTCTGGAAAGAAATCAATCAAGGTATAAGGGGGTTCACCAGCTTGTCTACCCGTAATGTAGCGGGAATAGTTTTCTATCCCTTTACAGTATCCCATTTCCTTAATCATTTCCAAATCATATCTAGTCCGCTGCTCTATCCGTTGGGCTTCTATTAGTTTGTCTGCATTTTTAAAAACCCTAATCTGCATTTCAAGTTCACGCTCAATTTCATCTGCAGCGGCTAACATCCTATCCCGTGTAGTTACAAAGTGTGAAGCAGGGAAAATCATAACATGCAACCTTTTACCGAAAATCTCACCCGTCAAAGGGTTAAACTCAACTATTCTGTCTATTTCATCACCAAAAAACTCTATGCGCATGGCATTTTCCCCCGTAGAGGCTGGAAAAACCTCAACAATGTCGCCTCGCACTCGGAAATTACCGCGTTCGAAAGCCACATCATTACGTTCGTATTGGTTGGCTACTAAGCTGCGTAGTAAATCATCCCGCCCTATTTCCATCCCTGGCCTCAAGGAAATCGCCATTTCATAGTAATCCTCGGGTGAACCCAAACCATAAATACAAGATACACTAGCAACAATAATTACGTCTTTTCTTTCGAGTAGTGAAGCAGTAGCTGAGTGCCTTAGTTTATCTATTTCATCATTAATTGAGGCATCTTTTTCTATATAAATATCAGAAGAAGGTACATAGGCTTCTGGTTGATAATAATCATAATAACTGATAAAGTATTCCACCGCATTTTGGGGAAAAAACTGTTTAAATTCAGCATAAAGTTGTCCCGCTAATGTCTTGTTGGGTGCCATTACTAAAGCTGGCCTCTGGGTTTTTTCTATTATTTGGGCCATAGTATAAGTCTTACCTGAACCAGTCACTCCTAAAAGAGTCTGTCCACCCATGCCAGACCCAAGCCCTTTGACTATCTTTTTTATAGCATAAGGTTGGTCCCCAGTTGGTTTATATTCTGAATGTAGTACAAATTCATTCATATCTCTCACCTCATAATCTCCATCCTCAATTCCCGCCTTTTTTCATCTAACTTCTCAAAATCCGTAAAACTAGAATAGACCTTTTTCAAGCTTTTCAGGTCATTTCTTATGCTATTCAATTCGGCTTGCACCTCTAAAATTAGAGTCTCGAAATTGCGGTAAGACTCACTTTTCAAGATGCTTGCTTTCTCGGCTTCGTAATCCTCCAGGACTGTAGTCATATCTATAACTACATCCCATGGTCTTACACTAAGCTGTATATTACCACTATCTATTAAAGCTATTTCCAGATTACATATTATAATCATATCGAGACTTTCAGGGTCAAAACCGCTATGATAATATTTTATAATAAAACCTTTGTCACTAAAAACCGAGGCTAATTCCCTAATTATAGTAGACTTAGCACTCCCAGCCGGCCCCTTAAAAATATATCGTTTTAAACAAGCTGCACTAATATCATCTATATAGTTTACCATGCCTTCTGCAGTCAAAGCACTGGCAAAATAATGTTTTTCCCGTGGTTGGTCAGCTAATATTTCCCCTACTAAATTTTTAACCATACCTTCTATCTTTTCCATATTCAAATGCCTAGCAGTTATTTTTTTTATATCTTGCCTTATTATTCCGGCCTGTTTTAATAAGGTATATGTTTTTTTGCCTTTACTTGCTACTTCCCCAATCAGTTTCTCAATTCTTTCTCGGTTAATTTGTATTGATGTCTTATCTATAAATTCGCCTAGGTTAATAATCTCCCCCATTCCTCCAGGATAATGGGGATCTATAGGAATAGGTAGACTACCATTAATTATCGCTGTATCTAATTGAGCAATATATAATCCATCGGGGGTAAGTGGTTCGATGGCTGATACCCAAAATTCGATTTCATAACCTTGTTCACTCATAGTCTCCCCCAGCAATCTAATCAAAGTAGATTTCCCCGAACCCGCAGGCCCTTTCAGAATAAATACCTGCCTTAAGCCTGCAATCAATTCTGGAATAAAGGTATAAAAACCTGTTTTGGTATAACTACTTGTAAACACATAGCTTATTTTCCCCTTAGCCATTAAAAGCACCTCAAAACACACAATTTACCCTAATATATTCGTAATGTGGGTAAAGGGTGCATACTCTGGTTAAGGTCTATTTTTCCTCCTGGGTTTTTTAAAGGTTAAATATCTTTTTACTTCATTATCTGGTACTAGGATTAAACCTAATTCCTCCCCCATGCCTTTCCTCCCCCTTATACTTATGTTTGCATTATTCCTTTTGACTGTAAATTCGAGTCTTCCCTCGTGATTTACCAGATCAATTAAATTAGCATTGCAGGTAATTGCTTTGTCATTTAACCTGATAATATTATCCCCTGCTTCAATTCCTATCCTACTAGCCATAGTATTTGGCTCTATTGCCAACACCCCTACACCCTCCAAAGGTCTCGTATATAGGCTAGGTTTAGCCTTTTCTTCTTGAATCCCTAACCATATTACTAGTTCATGCCCCAAAGGGGAAAAAAGTGCAGCAGCAGGCAAAAATATTGCCCATTTAGCCGAAAATACTGATAATACTAATAAAGTTAAACTATAGAGAAATAAGTAAAAGGCAGTTTTACGACATCTGTCCACTGGTGAGCTGGTGGTGGTTATTTCACCATAACCTAGAATAGCTAAGACTGGCAATAGGGTATATATCTTATTTTCGGCAGACTGGCTATAATCCTGAAATAATGGCCACCAATCAGGCATAGTGATTCCACTAGCTGGTTCCGCTATACCTACCCCAACTAAAGCTATTAAAGGCAAAGGCCAAAATTTTTGTAAATTAAAGCCACCCCTAATTGCATTATTTTTCTTCACGTAGATAGGCAGGGCAAATAAAGGCCCATTTAACAAAATTAAAATACTTTCGACCATATGTAAAATTGCGACTAAGCCCATTAGCTGTGGAATATTAACCTGGGGATAAGCAAAAATTAAGTTCAAACCTGCCAATATGCCACCAGCATAGGCGAAACATAAATAGCGGGGGTTAATTAGCATCAAAACTATAGCTATAAGCCACAAATACCCAATACCTATACTGTGCAAATCAATCCCTGTAAAAACCAATAAGATACTGCCCACAAGCCCACCGATTAGCCCAAACATTATCGAAGTAAGCGTAGATTTAATATAAGTCCTTTTTTTACTTTGCACAATACTTCTTGAACTGGTCTCCATTCGTTTATATTGCCAACCGACCAATAGAAAAATCAGCAGATATAAGATAATAAATGCTGGGGAGATTAATATGTCCAAAAACACCTGCCCCATCATATATAAAACAGATATTATAAAGTCCATCCCTAGCCCCCTTTTCTAAAGAACAAGCAGAGTTAAAACTCTGCTTTAGTTGGTCCTTATAAAATTTATTAAAACCCAAACTCTTAAAATATTAGACTTTTTAGGACTTCGATAGCCTTTCCTAATTGTAGATCTTCACCATCTTCAATATCTATCTCAACTTCATAATCAGGGTTAATCCCTATTTCATTGATATCAGTATCGTTAGGGGTAAAATATTTCGAAGTAGTTAATTTTAAGGCTCCCCCATCCTTTAAAGGGTAAACCGTCTGGACTAAACCCTTGCCAAATGTTTTTTCCCCTACTAATAGAGCACGCTTATTGTCTTGTAGGGCACCAGCCAATATTTCAGAAGCGCTTGCACTGTCCCCATTTACTAAAACGACTAAAGGCAGCTCAATTTTACCTGCCTGGGCTCTATGGATTCTTTCAGTTCCCTTACCATCCACTACTTTTACGACTTCGGCACCTTCATCTAAAAAGATAGAAGCAATATTAATTGCTGCATCAAAATCCCCACCACCATTAAAGCGTAAATCCAAAATTAAACCCACTATATTATCCTCATACAACAATTTATGAATACTATTAATCATTTCCTGGGAGGAATTGGCATGGAATTGGTTTAACTTAATATAACCTAGAGGAATATTATCTTCCAAAAGCTCCTCTTCCACAGAAGGTACATTGATAATTTCCCGAATAATTTTAAAATCGTATTCCTTTTTATCCATCTCCCGATAAACAGTTAATACCAGCTGAGTACCTGGATCTCCACGCATTAAATTAGCGGCTTCATCCTGGGTCATATGGGCAGTAGATTCACCATTTATGGCAATAATTAAATCATTGTGCTCTACTCCTGCTCCGAAGGCGGGAGTCCCTTTAATTGGAGCTACTACCTTTAGTCTGCCTTGCTCATCTTGAGAAATATAAACCCCTATCCCACCAAATTTGGCCTCTAGGCGAATTTTCAATTCCTGCCAAGTATCCTTATCTAGATACTTGGAATATGGATCATCCAAAGAATCAACTATACCAGCAGTAGCCCCCTGAATTAGGCCACTAGAATCGACTTCATGTAGTGCTTGACTTTTGACTAAACCAACTACACTTAAAAAAGTACCCAATCCACTTGCATTAGTAATAAATAAAAATATCAGACTAGCTAATACAATTAGACCAATTAGGGATAATAGTGTATTTGCAGCTTTTAAAAAAGACTTTCTCAAATTTTCACCACCATGTAATATATTATTACTTATATATCAGTATTATGTTACTCTAATATGAAAATGAAAACAATTCCAACTTAAAAATCTCTACTTAGATTTCATTCCTATTTTATTATACCAAGCTTATAGCACTTTTTTACTGCCCAATTTTAATTGCATACGATTTATTTTTTTAAGCTGGTATATTTGTATTTAAATTTGGCCAAATGTCTATAACCAAAAGTTATTTGACTTCTTCCTGCGAGTAATAGTAAGATGTAAAAAACATTATATTTAAGGGGAGTTGTGCAGGATGAAAAAAAGCAAATGGGTTCTTTTCTTGGTTTCGGCTTTGATATTAGGCCTTTTACTAATATCTGGTTGTGCTAATGGGCAAAATAGTGGGCAAGCAAACGCCAATAATACTATCAAGTTCGGCGGCTCGAGTACCCTAGCCCCTATTTTGGCTAAGTGTGCAGATGATTTTACGGAAGAATTTAAGACCTGGCAAAATGTTGACAGTAATTTACCCGATGAACCCATAGTTATTTTCGTATCTACTGGTGGTTCTGGTTTCGGGGTTAAATCTGCTTTAGATGGAACCTTCGATTTTGGCATGGTGACTAGAGATTTAAGTGCAGATGAAGAAGTCAGTTTTAGTGATGGCACTATCGTACAACTAGGATCGGACGTCCTAGATGTGGCAGTTAATTATGAAAACCCTTTAACTAAGGTTAAAACTGACCTAAGCATCGAGGAGATAATCTCCATTTTCTCTGGTGAAATTAATAGTTGGTCAGAATTAGATGAAACCTTACCAGAACGCCCCATAGTTGTAGCAGTTCGAGATTTGGGAGGCGGGGCAAGCATAGTATTTGATGATGCGATAATGAAGGGTACACCAATTAGTACTGGAGCCCTGCAACTTCCTTCTATGGGCGCTTTAGGTGGTAAAATTATGGACAATGCCGACACTATCGGATATGTTTCTAGTGGTCTGGTTAATCAAAATCCAGATAAACTTATACCCCTTAGTGTTGATGGTATTGCACCAACTATAGAAAACATTAATTCGGGTAAATATAATATTAGTCGTCCTTTGCTATTAGTAAGTCCCCAAACACCTGATAAATACCAAGCAGCATTTATAAATTATTTAAAATCAGATAAGGGACTAAAAGTAGTAGAGGACTTGGGCTATGTAGCTGTAGGGCAATAACAATTCAAGTAGAACT
>CAZEPV010000009.1:46715-59428 GCA_964514235.1 uncultured Syntrophomonadaceae bacterium
GTAGTAGAGGACTTGGGCTATGTAGCTGTAGGGCAATAACAATTCAAGTAGAACTAAGGTGCAGGACTAGTCTGGCCCTTAGCTTAATCTTTTATTTATATCGAGGTTGAATTATGTCTTTAAAAGAAAATCTTATCCGAATTTTTTTCTTTAGCATAGCTATTGTATCGGCTTTGCTGCTTGTTTTCATTTTGTTTTTTATTTTAAAAGAATCAGGGGCAATTTGGGCCCAAGTGGGAATTATTAATTTCTTAACTAAGTCTACTTGGCAGCCTATGGCTACACCACCCCAATTTAGTATTCTGCCTATGTTAGTCAGTACTTTGTGGGTTGCATTTGGGGCACTTGTCATAGCTATCCCATTTGGTTTTGCTTGTGCCATTTTTTTGGCTGAATTTGCCCCAGCTGCATTAGCTAGACTAATCCGCCCAGTTTTAAATATGCTGACGGGGATTCCTTCAGTAGTCTATGGTTTTTTAGGTGCTACAGTATTAATTAAGTATTTAGAAGTAAGCTTTGACTTGGCTAGCGGTGAATCACTTTTTGCTGCCTCCCTAGTTTTGGCTCTTATGGTTTTGCCTTTTATCATAGCTAATTCTGAAAATGCCCTACGTTCGGTAGCTCAAGAATACCGCCAAGCAAGCATAGCCTTAGGTGTCTCTAAACAATATACGGCTATACGCATCTTAGTTCCTTTAGCAATTAAAGGCATGTTAGGTGCAGTAATCCTAGCCTTTGGAAGAGCCATAGGCGAAACTATGGCTGTCTTAATGTTAGCTGGTAACACCCTCACAATTCCTTTCTCTTGGTTTGCCAAGGGTGAACCCCTACCAGCTTTGATTGCTTTGGAACTTGGCAGTGCTACACCAGGTACTAGCCATTACCAAGCCTTATTTGCTACTGGATTTGTTTTGATTTTAATCGTTATAATGGTCAATTTAAGCATAAATCTTTTCCTGTGGCATTGGCAAAGGGGGCTATAAAATGCGGTTGAGGAACTTTTTCGATAGCCTATTAATTGGAATACTTTGGTTATCGGGCCTATTTATACTTCTAATTTTGCTTGCCATTATTGTATATCTTGTTTGGCGGGGTGGCCCATTTGTCAGTATGGAATTTTTATTGACTAGCCCCAAAGGTCTCCCCTTAGGAAGTGAAGGGGGAGTTTTCCCAGCTATAAAGGGAACCCTGTGGTTGATAGGCTTAGCCTTAGCTTGGTCACTTTTACCTGCTTTGGCAACTGCAATTTATTTAAGCGAATACCACGATAATAGCAGAATTGCTACACTTATTAACCTGCTTATTCAAAGCATGGCAGGAGTACCCTCTATAGTTATCGGCTTATTTGTCTACGCTTTAGGAGTAGTTGCATTAGGTTGGGGTATATCTTTACTAGCTGGTAGTCTAGCCCTGGCTATAATGATTTTTCCCGTCTTGGCCATTTCGAGCCGAGATGCCTTACAGGCTATAGATCAGGACTATCGTTTAGTTGCTACATCTTTAGGGGTAGGCAATTCTTATACCTTACTTCGGATTGTACTTCCCCAAGCAGTTCCAGGCATCCTAGCTGGCATCCTGCTAGCCACAGGATATGCAGCGGGGGCTACTGCACCTATAATGGTTACTGCAGCAGCTATTATTGCCAATTCCTCTGGAGTATTATTGGAACCAGTTATGGCCTTACCCTATCACCTTTACATCCTTTTTAATGAACATATTTCTTTGGACCAGGCTTATGCTACTGCTTTAGTCCTGGTTGGTTTGCTTTTGATTATAAATTTTTTGGCTTTATGGTTACAAAGGTTATCGGAAAGGACTAATGCCCAATGAATGCAGTTGAATTAATCAATTTTAATAGTCAATATAGTCGTAATAAAGTTTTGCGCAATATAAATTTAATTTTTGCCCCAAATGCTATTACCGCGATTATTGGCCCTTCTGGTTGCGGAAAAACCACCTTACTTCGGAGTATTAATCGCACTGCAGAAATGGAGTCCTCTTATAAGAACCAAGGTGATATAAAAGTTTTAGGTCAATCAGTTTTTACTATAAAAGATGTGTCCAGAGTAAGGCGGCAGGTTGGCTTAGTCTATCAAACCCCTATCGCTTTACCTTTCAGCATCAAGGAAAACGTGCTCTTTGGCCCCAAATATTATGGGGAAAAAAAGCCCGCTAATTTAAATTTTATTCTAGAAGATTGTTTACAGAAAGCCGCTTTATGGGATGAGGTCAAGGACCGCCTGGATAAACCAGCTTCGCAACTCTCTGGTGGCCAAAAACAACGCTTGGCTATTGCCCGTACCCTAGCTGTAAAACCACAAGTTTTATTATTAGATGAGCCGTGTTCTAGTCTAGACCCTGCTTCCACTGGTCTAATTGAAGAATTGTTACAGTCCCTAGCCCATGAATTAACCATTATAATAGTAACTCATAACCTTTTCCAAGCTCGCCGTATTGCAAACGAAACTGTCTTTATATTGGATGGGGAGGTCATCGAAAAGGGCCCAACTGAAACACTTTTTACCAGCCCAGTTTCTGAAAAAACTAAAAACTTTACCGCGGGCCTTTTCGGCTAGGATATAAATTGGTGTAAGATTTTTTATCTTTTCTTGTATTAATAAATGAAAGACAATTAGATAAAGGAGAAATGCTCTTATGAAATTTAGAAAAATTATAGCTGGACTTGTATCAGTGACTTTTTTGTCGCTCTCTTTTCTAGCCCCAGTGGTGGCTAACCAAGAAACCAAAGTAGCAGATAGGGTAATTATGCCCATAGAAAAATCAGATTTCCTATCTGCGACTGGAGTTATTAAAGAAGTTAAGGATTACCATGCAGATGAAAATGCCAAGTTTATTTCTATAATTGATGGGAATGGAAATCCTGCTAACCTAATAGTAAATAAGAACACTTATGTGGTCGATGAGGTTGAATTAGTCGTAGGCTCCCAAATTATATTCTTTTATGATGCCAGTAGGCCTATGATTATGATTTATCCACCCCAGTATAATCCCGATGTAGTAGCATTAATAGATGATTCCCGCATTATTAAGGTAGATACCTTTGATCGGGATTTAGTTAGCCGAGACAATAGCTTAAAACTCAATATTTCCCCAGAAACTGAAATCTATTTACGGGATGGTAGTATCTATGATGGTGAAATAGCTGGCCAGCAATTATTAGTTATTTATGATATTTCCACCAAAAGCATCCCCGCTCAGACTAATCCTAAAAGGGTAGTAGTTTTAAATGATATTACAGGGGAAAATGAAGATTTATATGATGAAAATTATAAACCTAATGTATCTAAAATGAATATCGTGGTAGATAATGATATGGTAATAATGGAACCTAAAGCGTATACCCATGCAGATGGCGCAGTAATGATTCCCCTGCGGGTAGTTGCCGAGGCATTAGGCTATGAAGTAGGTTGGGATGGGAAAAATTATAGTATTACTTTAGATAATAGAATTAGTCTGCAAATAGACAGCCCTAATTACACTAAATCTAATATCTCTATAACTCTTGATACAGCTCCAGCCTTAGTGGATAATACTACTTATGTACCCTTAAATTTCTTTACCAGTGTATTATTGCTTAATAATGCCTATGTTTTTGAAGGGCAGATAGATATAAATGATGGAGAAAAAATGGAATAGTTGCTTAAATTAGTTTAATATATAGGTAAGGGTGTACTTCTATCTTCCTTCCCCTATCCTAATTTTCTAGCTTTATTTTTATGCCTTCCAATAATCACCGCCATAAGAAATGCAATAATAAACATCTTAGTAATCTTTTCTTTTTGCAGGAATTATTAGCAGAAAAATCGAATATGGTACGAGTAACCATTAACTTGCAATCGTCTTCAGTCCAGGATAGGATAGTTTCTTTATGAAAGGAGCTGATCTAGTACTGATGAATAACCGCCTTAAATGGATTGCCATTATTACTGGTCTAGGTTTTTTGGCTTTTAGTATGATGCTAGCCATTAAAATTCCCGCTTTGGGTCTGGCTGAAGTTGAATTTTGCGGCCAATGTCATGCTATGGATGAACAAGCAGATACTTATTTGCACTCATCCCACCTCCATGTTGCTAATTGTGGTGACTGTCATTCTCCCTATCCTCTAGTTACTGGTAGTATCTTTTCAGCTTATACTGGTACTAGAGATGTTTACCGCGTAGTCACTAATACTACACCTCCTGTAATTACTACCATGAAACTTAGTAAACAAGTGATCCAGGATAATTGTATTAGGTGTCATGAAGGTATCCTGCATGAAATTGGCGATACAAGCGAAAATGAAGGTAACCACTGTTTTCAATGTCATAGAAGTATCGCCCATCCAAAAAAATAGTAAAGGAGTGGATATGGTTGTCAGCAACTAGAATAAAGCAAATTGCTATGATTGTAATACCTATCCTCATTGTTTTATTAGTAATAGGAATTATACTATTCAATCGCAATAATAGTATTGTTTTAGAAGCTCCTACGGGGGAAATTGCTACTGATGAAATCGATTCCTCTGCCTGGGCTAAGTTCTACCCGGCCCATTATGACAGTTACATAACTAATTTAGAAAATACCGAAAAGCCTTCTCATTTCGAGGAGAAACCTTACCTAAAAGATATTTATGCAGGATTTGGTTTCGCAGCTGAATATAATGAGCCGCGCGGACACTTATTTACTATTGAAGATATATCAGAGATTGATCCAGCCCGCAAAAAGTCAGGTGCATCATGCTTTACTTGCAAATCAACCCAGGTTCCCACATTGATGGATAAGTATGGTGATGATTATTACCTTATGACTTTTGATGATATAAAAGATGAATTTACTGAACCTATAGGCTGCTTAGATTGTCATGACCCTAAGACTCAGGAGTTGAGAATATCAAGACCTGCACTTATAGAAGCTTTGGAAAGACAGGGACGGGATTTGGATAAAATACCCCAACAAGAAATGCGCAGTCTAGTTTGTGCCCAATGCCATGTTACTTATTTCTTTTATCCAGATTCAAAAAGAATTACTTTCCCTTGGGATAAAGGGTTTAAGGCTGATGAAATCCTAGATTACTATGATGAATTGGACTACAGTGAATGGACTCACCCCGATGCAGGTACTGGTTTAATTAAGCCCCGCCACGCTGAATACGAAACCTTCTTAAATAGTACCCATCAATCAGCTGGACTAGCCTGTGCTGATTGCCATATGCCTTATACAATTGTAGGCAATAAAAAAGTAAGTTCGCACAAATGGCAAAGTCCGCTAAATAATATCGAGCAGAGTTGTATGAATTGCCACCGTAATGATGCAGAATGGCTACGCTCAAGGGTTAGCACCATCCAAGGACAGACTAAAGAGAGCCAAGATTTAGCTGCGGCAGCAGTAGTGGAAGCTATAAGTGAATTGAAAATTAGTAGTAATTCTCCTGGAGTTGATGAGGGTAAACTAGCCCAAGCGCAAAAATTACATCGGGAAGCCCAATGGTATTTAGATTTTATCGTAGTTACTAACGGTTACGGTTTCCATAACCCTACTGAGACACTCAACAATCTTAATATCGCCATGGATAAAGCCTATAAAGCCAGTCAATTGGCTCGGGAAGCTCGCAATAATTAGATTTTATAAGTAAAAAATTAAAACCGCACAAATTACGTTTGTGCGGTTAATATTTTGGCGCATTACTAAGGTACACGGCTTATGTTAATTTATTATGCTTCATGTTCCCGATCTTTTCTTAGGCAAACTAGGTGAAAATGCCTTTCCTCAAAGATGACATAAGGCTTCTCCCCTATCTCTCGTTTACATATTTTACAATGGGCTCTAGCAATGGCCCTTTCTTTTTCGATTTGACGCTGCTCTCTATAAGTAATCATAGTAGTCATGAACACCGCCCCTTTCCATTTTTACCCCTAAAGGGTTTATTAATAATCGATAACATTCCCCCCAAACTAATAAGATAAACCGCGACCTTAGTCTTGCCTTATGTTTTTTATAAAACCGTTCTTTGTTTTATCCTTTGTATACATTATACCAGATGATAGCTGAATATTCCAGGTCTGTAAGCCTTGTAAAAGCTACCATAAATTATAATACTTTGGTCAATAAATTTGCCAATTGAGGTTTATCAATCTCTTCTAAATCATAATTTACCCTCACAGCAGGCTTATTGACTTCCATTATACGCCGTAAGTCAATGGGCGTCCCGATTATTACCACTTGTGCAGGCGAATTATTAATAGTCTGTTCTAGTTCTTCAATCTGCCTTTTCCCATATCCCATAGCTGGGAGCAAATTAGATAAATGCTTATATTTGTCGAAAGTATCTTTTATGCTGCCTACTGCATAAGGTCTAGGATCAATAAGCTCAGCTGCCCCCAAATTCTGCGCAGCTATAACCCCAGCACCATATGCCATACCACCATGAGTCAAGGTGGGCCCATCTTCGACTACTAAAACCTGTTTGCCCTTTATTAATTCTGGCTTGTCTACACTAATAGGCGAATTGGCCATAACAATAGTAGCGTGAGGATTGTTTAACTTAATAGCCTTTTTTACCGTCTCCACATCCTCAAGGTGGGCTGAATCGACCTTGTTTATAATAGCCACATCAGCCATGCGTAAATTAGTTTCCCCAGGATGGAAGCTAGTTTCATGTCCAGCCCGATGTGGATCAACTACAACAATATGCAAGTCTGTAAAATAGAAAGGAATATCGTTATTGCCACCATCCCAAATAATTACATCGGCTTCAGCTTCCGCTTGGCGCAAAATAATCTCATAATCAATGCCAGCGTAAACCACTATACCATGATCGATATGTGGTTCAAATTCTTCCCTTTCCTCAATAGTGCAGTTAAAATTATCTAAGTCCTCATAGCTAGCAAATCTCATAGCTATCTGCTTTTCTAAATCACCATAGGGCATAGGATGCCTGATTACCGCTACTTTTTTACCCACCTGGGTAAGTAAGTCCGCTACATACCTGGTAGTTTGGCTTTTGCCGCTACCTGTTCTTACTGCTGTTACAGCTACAACTGGTCGAGTAGATTTAAGCATAGTGTTATTGGGCCCTAGGAGACGAAAATCAGCCCCACAAGCAGTCACCAAGGAAGCCTTGTGCATTATATCTTCATGGGATAGATCACTATAAGCAAAAATAACCTGGTCTATCTTATGTTTTGCGATTAATTCGGGCAAGATTTCTTCCTCGTATATTGGAATACCCTCTGGATAGCTTATTCCAGCTAATACTGGGGGATAGATTCTGCCTTCAATATCAGGAATTTGAGCAGCAGTAAAAGCTACTACATGATAAGCTGCATTGTTTCTAAAATAAGTATTGAAATTATGGAAATCACGCCCTGCCGCCCCCATAATTATTACTCGATCTACTTTCATCAAGTTCCACCTTCCTATAGAAAAAAATATATGTCATATTCTAAATATAATGCCTAACAATTTCCCTATGTTTTATAATAAAAAACGGTTTATGTACAAAGAACAAAACCGCCTAGTATTTAATCATTTTTCGGTTCAACTAAATAATAATAGCTCGGATTATGTAATACTATTGACTGGCAAGAAGGGCAAATATTATTAAGATAAGCCTTTCCCGCCGTTATTTGAACCATCTTTTTTAAAGTTGACTCGGGAAACAATTGTCCACATATACTACATTTAAGTAGCAAGAGTACTCACCCCCCATGAAATATAAAAGACTACTGTTTAATTTTATCACCCATTTCCTAGGAAGCAAGTCCCATTATAAATTTCCTTGTTTTTTTACCAGGCCGAATAAGCTGATTTATTATAGATAGCCTTGCAAAAAATCCATTTCTATTTCAACTAATTCATTTACTTTATCTACCGCTATCTTTATTATCTCAGTATTTTCATTCTCCAATTGCTCTTTAACTAATTCGGCAAAAGGGATGGCAGCCATTCTAGATACAATTTCCTCTACTTCAACATGCACAAAAAAGGCATTTAAAATATTTAGTAAATTAAAAAAGAAATGTTCTGCCCATTCTTCTACCTGTTCATAATTGTCAATGCCATTTTTAAGTTCAAATTTACTCAATCTATACATAGGCTAACACCCCACATTATCTTAAATAACCATTTGCAACATTTCATTGACTTTAGTCCAATTAGTTCTTAGAGCCTCATTCCCCATTAGGGTGCCAATATGTCCAC
The DNA here is from genome assembly GCA_964514235.1 of uncultured Syntrophomonadaceae bacterium. Taxonomy (GTDB): domain Bacteria; phylum Bacillota; class Syntrophomonadia; order Syntrophomonadales; family Syntrophomonadaceae; genus JAAYRQ01. The sequence continues at coordinate 54,915 of CAZEPV010000009.1, forward strand.
CTTCAGTAAGGATTTCAATAATATCGTTTTCAGGTGTGCTTATCAAATCTTTTAGGGAAAAAGCCTGTTCTGGCGGGGTTATGTGGTCCTTTTTGCCAGCCATAATGACTACAGGGCAATCTATATTACCTAGGTTTATAGGACGGCCATCTAATTTAATATAATTTGGTTTGGCCAGGGCATTGGCTTTAAATATATATTGGACTATCTCCAAATAAAATCTACCTGGCAAGTCCTGAGTATATTCATACCAATTTTCAAAACGGATAAATCGTTCAATTCCAGCCTCATCTTTTTCCTCTAACATTTTCCATAGACGGTTATACTTATGCAAATAATGTTCTTCGGGCTGCATATTTTTAAAACCCGTTAAAATATAACGGCCCCTCATCAGTCCTCCACTAGTAGATACAAGATAACGAAAAAAGGACATGGGCAGTTTAGCATATTCATTCATCGGAGAAGGTGAAGCTTCTACATCTATAGGGGCTGCAGCGACTACTAAGCTTGCTATTTTTTCGGGATATAAAGAAGTATAGATAGCTGCTTGCCAACCCCCCTGACATTCCCCCACTAAATGAATTTTAAAAAGACCAGTTCTACGGCGGATTTCCTCGATGGCTTCGTTAGTAAGGCGGATATAGTCAGCTATACCTAAATTCCTAAATTCCCTTGGAGCTGAGAGCCATTCTGTTACGTAAACATCAAAACCATACCTATGAAATACCCTAACTAAACTCTGTTCTTCCGAATAATCGGCTATATTAGCATGATGCCCCGCTTGAGGCGGTAATATTAAAACAGGCCTTTTACCTTTAGTCTCGGTGTTAGGAAAATGTCTTAATTTAAGAGTCTGATGTTCATAAATGGTAAAGTTGGGTGTTGACCAATAGGCATAAGGACTACTTAATTGTTTTAATATATCAGTATATCTTTTCCTAATAGTATATGAACTATTTAAATAATTTAAATACAAAGCAATTCCCCCTCCTGCAAAATCTTATGGCCGCAAACTATTCTTTATGGCTGCAATTTGTTAAAATTTAATATAGATTCTATTAAAAACAAAAGAGGTATTTAATCATGAGCGATTTCCTCCCTAAAAACTGGTACTATTTCTTGCGCATCTATGGTGATAACAGTGCCAAGTCCTGGGAAAAAACATTATTATACAAAGTAGATTCCCTAGCCCAAGCCTCACATACATTTTGCGAAGTCAATGAGCAGTTAGATCCAGATTTAATATCCGCTTTCGGTACATCTACACCTTCCCCAGCTCATTACCTATTACACTTATCACCTGGCTGGGATGAAAATATTATTGATCCCCCTATTATACTTGTACATGGAGCTGGCCTAGATGCCACCTCATATGTTAATTTATATAATATGCATTATAAGGGAATAAAACAACAATTAGTCGCCTTGGGTTACAAAGTATTTTCTATTACCTTTGCCCATTCTCATGGGGACAACTTCCATCAAGCCGAGATTTTAGCCCATGCCATAGAAAAAGTAAAAGAATTAACCCAAGCCGAAAAAGTCAATATAATTGCCCACAGCAAGGGGGGCTTCGCTGCTCGCATATATTTGTCTAATTTAGCCCTTACCCCTTACCGTAATGATGTCCATCAATACATCATGTTAGGTACTCCTAATCTAGGAACCGATTATGTTTTTCGCTACCCCGGTATAAGCTATTTAATCTACCTAGCTGGTGGCAATGGGGTAATAGCGTGGGATAAAGTCATGCATTTAGGTAATTTAATTGATATATCCCCACGGGCCATATATAGTGATGGCTCATTCCCCGGTCAAAGCCAAATGTTATACCCTTGGGATGAATTTTACCCTCTAGATATTACCCAACAAGATTGGTGGACTACTTACTATGGTGGCACTGGTTTTATGAGTTCCTCCAGGGGTATAAAAAAGGCCATAGCTGATGGGGGAAACCTAGTCCAAAAACTAGAGACAAAGGGTCTACACCCCGATATTTATTGTTCCATATTAGCTGGTGATAGAGGCATATTAAACGTCTTCCCTTCCCCAAGTAGCAATCCTAGTGATGGAATTGTTCTGGTAGATAGTGTTTTAAATACCCATGGTATATGTAAAGAAGGGGCAAAAATAAAGAAAAAAACCATCTTGCCCCTAAATCATATGGAATTGCTCTATGATTTCCGAGTAGCCCCTTGGATACATGGCCAACTATCAGACTAAGAACGTTCAGCCAACCAACTTGATATAACTGGATATGACTCCCGTTTGGCAAAATTACCGAATACCAGTCCACCATGTCCTACTGGGAAAACCCGATATGTCTTATCGGTCGATGCAACATGCTCTACAATTGCACTAGCCTGGCCAGGTAAAACCAAGTGGTCCCTTTCCCCTGCCATAACCAATAAATTAGACTCGATATTAGCCATATCCACCATTTTGCCTTTAATATAAAATTCTTTTTTAACTAATTTATTGCCCTGATATAAGTCCCTTATCCACTGGCGGTATGCCCCACCAGGAAAGTTTGTATTATCATTAACCCACTTATCCAAGGCCTTCCAAGCCGCAATAGGTGTCCCTTCATCAATAGAACGCCACAAACGGGTATAAGTCCCCCAGAAGTTAGTTACGGGCCTCAACATTTTAACCCCAAAATCTATAAAATCTTTAGGTATTAGTTCAAAAGTATTGGCTACCCTATCAGGATTAAAATCTGGCTCCTGTAACCAAACACTTGATAGACCAGCATCAATGAAATCTATGGGAGCCGCTAAATAAATCATATTCTTAATCTTAGGTGAGGGGTATAGAGCTGCATACATGGTGGTTATAGTTCCACCCATGCAATATCCTAAAAGGCTAATCTCATTAGCCCCTGAAATCGTACATACCTTCCTTACTGCTCGGGTGATATAATCGTCAACTAAATCACCAAAACAGATATTACGGTCCTCCCATTCCCACTCGCCCCAATCCAACATGTATACATCAAAACCCTCTGCTACTAAATATTCTATTAGGCTCATCCCAGGGATAAGATCTAGTATGTATGGTTTATTAATAAGAGCATATATCATCAAAAGTGGAGTCTTATGTTTAACTCCATCTGTACTAACATAACGATAAAGCCTAGCTTTATTTTTACGCCATACTACATCTTTGGGAGTTAAGCCTGTCTGGGGTACTGGGTCAAAAGTCAGTATTTCAGCCCATCTGCGAGAACTTTCTAACATTCTTTCATAGTTTTCCTGCAGCCTTGCCCCGACTTCTTCAGCAGAACCAGTCATTAAATTTAATTTATCCATATCTTCTCCTCCTACAAGCGATACTATCAAATCTTACCTTATTACATGTCTCCTAGCTGGAATAAGAATAGCCTCTCCCCTACTAATAAGTCGCCATTTTGCTTGTAACAAGTAATTTTTAGTGAAACCCGCACCTCGGGCATGGATTCCCTTACTTAAGAACCTTTACCATCTTTTTCGTCTTTTTTAGTAGTCTTTTTGGTGCCTGCAGTGGTCTCCCTATTGAGAGTATTTAACTTCCTATTAATGGTATCCATTTTCTTTTCCACTTTATTTAAATGTTCACTTAGGCCATTTACTTCCTCTTTTACATTGGCTTGATAATCAGCCATCTTAGCTAGAATATCAGTCATTGTAGCCATTGTTTGGCTAAACTGATATTCCATTTCATCAATTTTTTCCTCCAAGGAAATCACCAATTCAGCAACCCTAGAAATATCCTTCTTAGAAGGTACAGGGCTCACTTCCATATATTTATCAATACTTTGCCGCAGTATTTTTTCGTAGGATAAATTTTGTTCCAAAGCCTTATTAATAAAACCCACAAAAGTCTGGGTGCTAATAAATTCCCGAAAAGCATCAGACATAGCAGCCTCATTTTTAAAATACATTTCTTTCCACATCTCAGTAAAATCAGGCATTATTACTTTATCTTTTTTCCCTTTTTCATTATCAATTAGTGTCATACAAAGCTACCCCTTTCCCTAGTACTTATAAATTAATAAAAAACGCGGTTATCATTTTGTTACATGTTAACCGCGTTAGGTTGTCCCTAATTACTAAATATTTTCTACTTTCTTAGCCAACTCGTCTAGCTTTTTATTCATATCCATGTAATCAAAACCAGGCATTTCTACATTTTCAAAGGCAACCTTAACTGCTTCTTGTATCATAGTTTGCATTTGCAATTGGTTTTTCTTAACTTGGTTCATTAATTCCTCGACTACCTTGGTACTTTCCTCCCGCATATTTTTACGTTGCTCCAGATATTTCTTGGCCATACTTTCAGCTTGTTCCTGTGACCATGACATGCTACCCAACCCAACTAACCACATATCCCATAATTTTTCTAACATATTATCTGCTACAGCAAAAGTCTGATTTAATTTCTCATTACTACTCATGCAAAACACTCCTTCTCCCAAAACTTATTTTATTTCAGTAAAATATTTACTAAAAAATTATAATTATCTTCTATTGCCA
>CAZEPV010000009.1:59528-80075 GCA_964514235.1 uncultured Syntrophomonadaceae bacterium
TTATTTTATTTCAGTAAAATATTTACTAAAAAATTATAATTATCTTCTATTGCCATCTGTTATTAATATAAATTATAGCATGTTCATATCCTTTTTGCTAGACTTTTCCAAAAACCCTGTTTATTTATTACAGCTAGGGTGTACTGTACATGAGCTTGGCAGTTTTAAAAATTTTATTTTATAAGTTTATAATCCTGGCATCATCAATATATTGTTTACAGGCCCTAAGCATAAGTTGCATTTCATCTTTATCAAAAGGTACTACCCTACCATAATTGACATCTAAAGTAACTTCGGGATTAAACTGTTGTAAGGTATAAAGTTTTGCACCTTTAATATATTCCGCTATTTCTGCAATATCGTCTTCATCATGTAAAGCAGGTATGACTGTAGTACGAAATTCCACATTAATATCTGTATTTAATAATAGATTTATACTATTTCTAATATTAAAAAAGTCCTTTAGACCCAAATTCCCACAAGCTTTCCCATATACCTCTAATTCTAGGGGGGCTTTTATATCCATAGCTACATAATCTAATAAGCTATTTTTCAAAAGAAATTCCAACATAGTAGCATTAGTCCCATTAGTATCTAACTTAACTAAATAACCTAATTCCTTGACTTCCTTTATAAAATCAGGTAAATCTGGGTGTAGAGTTGGTTCACCACCACTTATAACTAAAGCATCAAGAAAACCCACTCTATCCCTTAAAAAACCCAAGACCTCTGTTGGTTTAATATATTCATTAGCAATTTTGCCAGGCCTAGTTACTAGGTGCCCATTATGACAAAATGGGCACCTTAAATTACAACCTTGAGTAAAGACAACCGCAGCTACTTCCCCGGGGTAGTCAACTAGGGTTTGTTTTATCAAGCCAGATATCTTCATTTAATTAATCGCCTTATCAAACAGTTTCCTACTAGCAAATTCTTCCTGTTTACCCGCATTCCACTGATCTACAGGTCTTAAATAACCTACCACCCGAGAATAGACCTCGCACATAGTCTCTCTTCCCTCCGCTTCACAAATAGGGCAGATGGCTTTCCTGCCACTTAAATAGCCATGTGAAGGACAGATACTAAAAGTAGGTGATAAGGTGAAATAAGGCAGACTGAATTGATTACATACTTTGCTTACTAGTTTTTTAGCCGATTCTATCGAGGGTACAGATTCACCTAAGAAAATATGGAAGACGGTGCCCCCAGTATACTTGGTTTGTAAACTATCCTGGCTCTGCAAAGCATTATATAAATCATCTGTATAATAAACAGGTAATTGAGTCGAATTGGTGTAATAGGGTTCTGCACCATTTTTATAATCAGGTTCATTAGCCACAATAATATCCTTAAATTCCTTTTTATCCTTGCGGGCTACACTGTAACTAACCCCTTCAGCTGGAGTAGCTTCCAGGTTATATATATTATCAGTTTCCTCTTGGTATTCACCTAGTCTGTCCCGCATAAAATCCATAACTTCACTAGCAAATTGGTGGCCTAGCTCACTGGCTATATCTTCACCCAAGAAATTTAGACAGGCTTCATTCATGCCAATTAAACCAATGGTAGAAAAGTGGTTTTTCCAATAGCTGCCGAAACCTTCCTTGACCTGGCGCAAATAAAATTGGGAATAAGGATATAGGCCGGAATCAGTTAAGTTTTCCAAAACCTTGCGTTTGATTTCCAAACTATTCCTGGCCATATCCATTAATTGAAGCAATCTATCATAAAAATCCGCTTTATCTTTCGCTAGATAGCCTATACGGCTCATATTAATAGTAACCACGCCAATCGAACCAGTCAGTGGGTTGGCTCCAAATAGCCCCCCTCCCCGTTTACGCAATTCACGATTATCTAATCTCAGGCGACAACACATGCTTCTTGCGTCTTCAGGACTCATATCCGAGCCTATAAAATTTGAAAAATAAGGGATACCATATCTAGCTGTCATTTCCCATATTTTATCGTAATTAGGGTTGTCCCAGTCGAAATCTTCCGTAATATTGTAAGTCGGGATAGGGAAAGTAAAGACTCTTTCCTCAGCATCCCCCTCCATCATCACTTCAGCGAATGCTTGGTTAAACATATCCATTTCTGCTTGGAAGTCCCCATAGGTCTCAGGCTTATATTCCCCCCCAATTACGACTGGCTCATCCTTCATAAAGTTTGGCACTTTAAGGTCCAAAGTAACATTGGTAAAAGGCGTCTGAAAGCCAACCCTAGTAGGAACATTCATATTAAAGACGAATTCTTGTAAACACTGTTTGACTTGGGAATAATCGAGCTTATCATATCTAATAAAAGGAGCTAAAAGGGTATCAAAATTAGAAAATGCTTGGGCACCTGCTGCTTCACCCTGCAAAGTAAAAAAGAAATTGACTATTTGGCCTAGAATTGAGCGAAAATGCTTAGCAGGTTTACTAGCAGTTTTACCCCGAACCCCTTTGAAACCTTCCCTTAATAGGTCCTGGATATCCCAACCGACACAGTAAACCCCTAAAATACCTAAATCATGTATATGAAAATCTCCACTATTATGAGCATTGCATATCTCTGGAGGATATATCTGGTTTAGCCAGTATTGAGATACAATTAAAGACGAAATGTGGAAATTCATGCCTTGTAATGAATAAGTCATGTTAGAATTTTCTTTAATCCGCCAATCGTTCTTTTCCAAATAATCAACAATTAGTTTATTATTCGCCAATAGTTGACTAGTATTTCTTACATCTTCTCTTTGCTTCCGATACAATATATAGGCCTTAGCAGTCTTATAGTGACCATTTTTAACTAATACCTTTTCCACCAGGTCTTGGATACCTTCAACCGTAGCCATTTCATCGTCATCAATATATTCCGCTATTTCTACAACCTTTTCCGTTAAATCTAATGCGGTCTGGTAATCTTTACCTCCCACAGCCTGGGCTGCTTTCCAAATGGCTTTAGTAATCTTTTCTTTTTCAAACGGAACTACCCGTCCATCCCTTTTCTTAATTTGGCTAATATCCATTAAGCATATCCTCCTTAAACACAATATATAGTGGTCAGAAAAATTATGACTACTATATTCAGTGTGTTTATTATAAATGAAGCCAAGGATAGGAGCAAATATTAAAATAGAATATATACTTACTTTTGTCTAAAAATTCGCATTTATTCTTTCAAATCTTCGCTTTTGCTGCTTTATTATAATTAAGGCCCCAGGGAGAATTATTACATGATTAAAGCCATTATAGCCTTATGGGCGTGGAGACGATTTTCGGCTTCATCGAATACTACCGATTGTGGGCCTTCCATAACTTCATCACTTATTTCCTTACCCCTTTTGGCTGGTAGACAATGTAATACAATGGCATCCTTTTTGGCATAACTGAGTAGTTGACGGTTAACTTGGTAAGCTGCAAACTCCCTTTCCTTCTTCTCAGCTTCAGCCTCCTGCCCCATACTAGCCCACACATCCGTATAAATTATATCCGCCCCAAGGCAAGCCTCCTGCGGATTATTCATCACTATAATATTAGCCCCAGTTAATTTGGCATCTTCCTGAGCTAACTGTAAAATCTTTTTATCTGGTTCGTAACCTGGCGGACAGGCTAGGACTATATCCATTCCTACTTTAGCCCCCCCAAATAAGAGAGAATGGGCTACATTATTCCCATCCCCGACAAATACGCATTTTAACCCGGATAATTCCCCCTTATATTCCTCGATGGTCATAAGATCCGCAATTATTTGGGTAGGATGGAGCAAATCAGTTAAACCATTAATTATAGGAATATCCGCCCATTTGGCTAATTCTAATACTTCTTCATGGGCATAAGTCCTAATCATAATTCCATCTAACATACGTGATAAAACCCGAGCTGTATCTTTTATGATTTCCCCACGTCCTAGTTGAATATCCTGGGGGTTTAAAAATAGACCATTACCCCCTAACTGATATATTCCGACTTCAAAAGCTATTCTGGTTCGGGTAGATGATTTGGCAAATATCATGCCTAAGGTTTTACCAGCCAAATATTTATGAGCTAACCCTAATTTTTGTTGTTTTTTCAAATGGTGTCCTATCGCCATAATATATTTGATTTCAGCACTAGTAAAATCATGAATACTTATGAAATCCCGTCCCCGTAAACTATTATCAATCCCCATTATTCCACTTCCCCATATTAGTTTCTTGCCCATTTCTTTAGAGCTGATCTGAAAATATTAACCGCTTGCTTGATTTCGACTTCATTTATATTTAGTGGTGGTACAAAGCGGACTATATGGGAGCCAGCCCCCACTAAAAGCAAGCCTTGATTCATACATAAATTTATTAAATCCTTAACCTCGTCTTTGAATTCCATGCCGATCAAAAGCCCACGTCCCCTGATAGTAACTACCCCTTCATCCCCTATATCTTGCAATGATTCGGCTAAGAGCCTGCCCATGTTTTGTACATTATCCAAAAACTGTGGTTGATTAATTATATCTACAACTCGATTGGCTACTGCAGTCACTAAGGGGTTCCCACCAAATGTGGCTGCATGATCCCCAGGAGCAAAACCTGTAGCCGCCTCATCACTAGCTAAGATAGCTCCAATGGGAATGCCCCCACCTAGGGCTTTAGCTAGGGTTAAAATGTCAGGTTTTATGCCATAATGTTCATAAGCCCACATTTTACCGGTTCTGCCTACACCAGTCTGAACTTCATCCAGTATTAACAAAATTCCTTCCCGATTGCATATCTCCCTTAAGCCTCTGAAAAAAGGCAATTCCGCAGGCCTAATACCACCCTCACCTTGGATGGGTTCCACCATAATCGCAGCAAGGTTATCATCTATCAGTTCCTCTACCGAAGCCAGATTATTATATTCGGCGTAAAGGAAACCTTCTAGCAAGGGAGCAAAGCCTTCATGGTATTTTGCTTGGCCAGTAGCAGTCAAGGCCCCAATAGTTCGACCATGAAAGGATCTTTTAAAAGTAATAATCTGCTGGCGTCTCGCTTCATTTTTACGATAAAAGTATTTACGAGCAAGCTTAATGGCTGCCTCGTTGGCTTCAGCCCCACTGTTGCAAAAAAAAGCTTTACCAAGTCCAGTTGAATTAACCAGCTTTTCAGCCAAAGTTACTTGGGGCTCATTCCAATATAAGTTAGAAACGTGCCACAAGTTCCTAGCTTGTTCTTGCACCACCTTAGTCAGTTCGGGATTACAATGACCCAGGGCACATACGGCAATACCACTGACAAAATCCAAGTATTGTTTCCCATCAGCATCCCAGACATAGCTTCCTTGACCTTTTACTAAGGAAAGGGGAAAGCGATTATAAGTATTTAAAACATATTGATTCCCTTTGTTTATATAATCTAAATTAGTCATTAAGGACTCCTTTCTATTCCGAAACTACCATGGTACCTATACCTTCATTGGTGAATATCTCCAAAAGTATGGAATGTGGCACACGGCCGTCTATAATATGGGTTCTGCCTACTCCGCCTGTTACAGATTCCACACAACATTGAACCTTGGGTACCATGCCACCAGCAATTATTCCCTCAGCAATATAAGCTTCCACTTGACTTACTTTTAATATAGAAATTAAGGAATCGCTGTCTTCCGGATTCATCAAGAGTCCGGGCACATCAGTTAATAGAACTAACTTATCCGCCGACAAAGCTACCGCAATAGCAGCTGCTACTAAATCAGCATTTATATTATAGCTTTGCCCTGCATCATCCATACCAATCGGGGCAATAACAGGAATATAACCATTATCTATCACTGTATCAATAAGGGCTGGATTTACTTTCACGACTTCACCCGTAAAGCCTTTTATACCGTTAATATCGAGTGGTTGGGCTTTTATTAAACTACCGTCTTTGCCGGATAGACCTACTGCATTACCGCCTTTAGCAGCTATTCCAGCCACAATTTCTTTATTAACTTTCCCGCCTAAGACCATTTCTACTACTTCCATTGTTTCCTTGTCAGTCACTCTAAGGCCATCTACAAAGTTGCTTTCTATATTAAGTCTAGCCAAAAGATTATTAATTTCGGGCCCTCCACCATGTACTACGATGGGATGCATCCCGACAAATTTCATTAGGACTATGTCCTGCATAACTTTTTCCTTCAAATCACAATCCTTCATAGCTGCCCCACCATATTTGATTACTACCTTTTTACCATAGAATTCTTTAATATAAGGTAGGGCTTCTACTAGTATTTCGGCTTTTTGCAAAGCAGCTAAAACCATCAATTACACCCCTTTATGTTCTATAACTAGCGTTTATATCTATATAAGCAGGGGTTAAATCACAACCCCAAGCACTTGCTTTTTCCCGACCCAATTTTAAATCTACGGTGATAATAACTTGGTCCTTTTGTAATTCACCTTTAGCTTTTATTTCATCAAATTCTAGGCCGCTGCCATTTTGGGCTACCATTACTTGACCTAAGTAAATATCGACTAACGCTGGGTTAAATTCAACCCCTGCATAACCTGCTGCAGCTAAAATCCGACCCCAATTAGCATCTTGACCATAAATGGCAGTTTTAGTTAGGCTGGAAGAGACAATGGAAAGGGCAATTTTTCGGGCTTCCTTTTGTCTATCAGCATTTTTCACTATTACTTCGATTAGACGGGTAGCACCTTCCCCATCTTTAGCTATCATTTTAGCTAAATAGGTATTTACAAAGACAAAGGCCTCCTGCAAAATCCTATAATCATCTGTACCCACTTGGCTAATTAATTCATTATCCGCCAAACCATTAGCTAAAACTAAGGCCATATCGTTAGTAGAGGTATCCCCATCCACACTGATCATGTTATATGATACCTCGACCGAATCCTGTAAAATCTGAGCCAAGCAATCCTGACTTATGTTGGCATCGGTAGTAATAAAAGCTAACATGGTAGCCATATTAGGATCTATCATGCCAGAGCCTTTGGCTATAGCTCCTACCCGAACTGCCTTACCTGCAATATTTACTTCCACTGCGATTTCCTTAGTTACTAGATCGGTAGTAAGTATAGCTTGGGCTGCATCCGAACTACCTTCTAGGGACAAGACTTTTACTGCCTCTTTTATGCCTTGATTTACTTTACCCATAGGTAAATTAATCCCTATAACTCCAGTAGATGCCACTAATACATCACTAGTCTTCAGGTCAAGCAGATCAGCGGTTAGACTAGCCATATTTATAGTATCCTCTAGGCCCTGTTCACCATTACAAGCATTGGCATTGCCACTATTGACCACTATAGCCTGAGCTTTTTTATCAGCTAAATGTTCCTGGTTTATGCCTATGCAATGGGCTTTGACTACATTAGTGGTAAAAACTCCAGCGGCATTACAGACTCTTTCTGAAAATATTATAGCTAGATCTTTTTTACTCTTATTTTTAATTTGAGCCGTCACCCCCGCAGCCAAAAATCCTTGCGGAGCCGTAACCGCCCCCTCAATTATTTTCATTCTTACCCCATCCCTTCTTATAAATTTTGCCCTTTCTTTTGACGCTGATTTCACCGATTATACTGATTTTTTAATTTTGACCTAGTTGGTGGTCAAAGACCATTCAACTCAACAATGTTTAGTCATTTCTTATGGTTAAATAAATCTGAAAATTAATCCATCATACTCGGTTTTATAATCGCCTTTCCCTCACTTTTTTAAGGTATTTAATTATAATTTTTCAGTGTTAATCAGCATCCTTATCCGAAAGGCCCGCCTTACGGGTAGACCCCTGCGAAGTCTAAGCCCACATCTTCCTCAATCCCAAACATGAGATTTAAATTTTGAATCGCTTGTCCCGAAGCCCCTTTGACCAAATTGTCTATAACGGACACTATAACAAGATTATCACTAGTATCATCCGCATGAATGCCTATATCTACATAATTACTACCATAAACCCATTTTGTATGGGGCATTACTCCTTCTGGCAGTATCCTAATGAATTTCTCCCCTTTATAAAATTCCTCTAAGCTTTCCCTTATCTGCCCCACTTTTACACCTGGTTTACGTCTACTATATGTGGTGGTAAGTATCCCTCTATTCATAGGCACTAGATGGGGAGTAAAAACCAGACTAACTTCCCCACCAGCTGCAAAACTCAATTCTTGAGCAATTTCTGGTTTATGTCTGTGGGTGCCCACCCCATAGGCTTGCATACCTTCATTGACCGCACAAAACATGCTAGTTGCTCGCGGTGTTTTGCCCGCCCCGGATACACCAGTTTTCGCATCCACAATAAGACCTTCTTCTTGGAGTAAACCCGCCCTGAACAAAGGAGCCAAGGGGAGTATAGCCCCCGTCGGAAAACAACCGGGATTGGCCACTAGGCGACTTTCTTTAATTTCTGCCCTATATAGCTCTGGAATACCATAAACAGCTTCCTCAAGTAGGTCAGCTGCCTTGTGAGCTAATTCATAATACTTTTCATAAGTCATAACATCCTTTAAGCGGAAATCAGCCCCTAAATCGACACACTTCACCCCACTGGGCAATAATTCATTCACAATCGGTACCGATAAACCGTGGGGAAGAGCTAAAAATACGGCATCACATTCTTTTTTCAGCAGTTCCCAATCACTTTCCCGACAAAGCAAATCACTAAATCCACGTAAATGCGGATAAACCTCCGCAATCTCTCGACCAATATTTTCCGTAGAAAAAATATATTTAGTTTCAAAGTGCGGGTGCCTGCTCAAAATTCTTAGCAAATCCGCAGCCGTATAGCCATCTCCTACTATGCCAACTCTATACATAAGAAAACCTCGTTTCATAAAAAATGATAATTTATCCTTAATGATTAATAATTATACATCTGCATGAATAACTTTGCAATAATAAACTTTTTTATAGCCATAATCACCGTATTATTATACATTCCTTGTATAAATATGCCTTATCTGGCTTTCCTATTTTAAAATAAGAAACCTAGCAAAATGTGAAAAACAAATTGCTAGGTTCTGGTTGATTTTACTAAAATAATTAGCTTTTACTCCACTTCGCCCAATTTATCCCTAATCAAGTCTATGGAAAAGGGAGCCCCATGCGCAGGATATACTGTATTAACCCCTAAATCTACTAACTTGCGCCAGCTAGGATAAATAAGTTCTGGTTCTTCTGCAAACAGAGGAAAAATATACCCTATCGGTTTATTCATAGCTAAATCCCCGACTATGGCCTGTCCATCTTCTAAAATTATGGACAAGGAGCCTTTAGTATGTCCTGGTGTTAGAACTACCTTACCCTTGACCCCAAAATCATCTAGGGGAAAATCATCTGTAATTAAATACTCTGCTTCGACTTTTTTAAATTTAAGCAAAAAGTAAAATATTTTCCCTATCCGACTAACAATACGGCCGATAACATTCGTTCCAGCTGGTATTACTACCTGACCCTGGGCAACAATATCATTTTCAAAAGGAGTCATTGCTACTTTCGCCTTACATAACTCCTTAATCTCCGCTAGACTTCCGACATGGTCATAGTGTCCATGAGTAACAATAATTAGCTTAATATCTAAAGGGCCTATATTTAGCCCCCTAAGTTTTCTAACAAAACTTCTAGCCTTATATAAGCCCCCAGCATCAACTAATATGTAGCCTTGTTCCCCCTTAATAAGATAACAATTAGTTATCCCCAAAGTAATAATCCTTACATCCACATTATTCCACCACCCTAACCCTAACTAAGCAATTGCTTATAATCCTTTTCTACAAATCTAAATAAGACTTGACCCTCCCGCACAAAAATTGGCCTAATTATAATGCGGGGATTGGCCAAGATCAACTGAATAGCTTCCTTTTCCAGGATATTATCAATGTCCACTTCGAGTTTTCTGAATACTTGACTTCTAGTATTAATAAGTTCAATCACAGAGATTCCAGCCTTTTCTGCAATAGCGTAAAGGATAGTTTCATCCAAAGCCTCTTTCAACAAATCATAATAGTGGAAGTCAATTCCATTTTCCGTAAGCCAAGTCCTAGCTTTTCGGCAGGTACTTCAAGTAGACAGGCAATAAAAAATAGGCTTTTCCATCCGATTTTAACCCCCTTGCTTGGTTATTCACCCTTAAAATTAGGCTTTTCTTTATTAATAAAGGCACTCATACCATGTTTTTGATCTGCAGTTGAAAAACATAAGCCAAATAAACCTGTTTCAATAATCATCGCTGAATTAATATCTGTTTGCATCCCTTTATTTATAGCTGTTTTAGATAAGGCCACTGCCATAGGTGCATTGCCCATTATTTTATGGGCTAATTTTTTAGCTTCATCTAATAGGGCCTCCTGAGGATAAACATGATTCACTAGGCCAATCCGATAGGCTTCCTCTGCATTAATCATGCTTCCAGTAAAAATAATCTCCTTGGCAATAGCTTCCCCTACCAAACGTGGTAGTCTTTGAGTACCGCCGAAACCAGGAATTATCCCCAAACCTACTTCAGGTTGTCCGAACCTAGCATTTTCAGCTGCTAGCCGCATATCCGCAGTTAGAGCAAGTTCACAGCCTCCCCCCAGGGCAAAACCATTAATTGCTGCAATAACAGGCTTTTCTAAGTTCTCAATAGTCAAAAATATCTCTTGCCCAAACTGGGAAAATTCTTTACCTTCTCCAGGGTGCAAAGGCTGCATATAGCTTATATCTGCCCCGGCTACAAAGGCCTTATCACCAGTACCTGTAATTATTAAAGCCTTAATTTCATCATCTGCACTAATTTTAGATAAAGCGATTTTTAGTTCCCGTAATACTTCATAGTTTAGGGCATTCATAGCATCGGGACGGTTTATATATAGGATAGCTAAACCTTCTTCTTTTTCTAAAAGTAAATTTTTGTACGACATTTTATATCCTCCTTTATTCTATATATGATTTATTATATAACAATTTAGAAAACTTTTAATTATAGTTATCTAAATTTTCTGGTATTTTAGCTTAGAATTTTGGGTATGATACCTTTAGAAGAGCATTTTGGGAGGATTCCCAAAAGGCTTTTATATATAAAATGGGAGGGGATTTCTTTAGCCCTTCCCATTTTCTTCATTAAGCAGGAAATATGACCCCAGTACTAGACCTCAACTCTTATCCTCCATGCCCATATATTTAACTATCCCTTGTAAAATAGCCCCAGCTACTTTACTTTGATATTTATCATCCTTTAAAAGTTGCCCTTCCTTCTGATTCGAGATAAAACCTACTTCCACTATAGCAGCAGGCATTTTTGTATTATTCATAACAAAGTAATCACCAGCTAAAGCCTTGCGAGTAGTATTTTTTAAAGTTGTAGTCAGTTCGTCTTGGATAGATACAGCTAGTAATTGGCTGGCTTCACTACTAGCATTATAAAATGTCTGGGCTCCGAACCACCTAGAGCTAGGAACCGCATTAGTATGAATACTTATATATAGATCGGCTTTACTATCATTAGCTATATTTACCCTAGCAGTTAAGTCCTTCCTTTTGGTATACTTCTCCCCATCTTCAACCATATCCCTATCGGAATTACGTATCATAACTACTGCTGCTCCCGCTTCACCAAGCTGTTTGGCCAGCTTTTGACTGATAGCCAAGGTTATATCCTTTTCTACGATATCACCTCTGACTGCCCCAGTGTCAACCCCTCCGTGGCCTGCGTCTATTACTACAATCTTATTGGAAACAGCATGGGTGGTGACAAGTTCACATTGCTTCGTGTTAGTAACTATGATAATACATAAAATTAAGAGCAAAAAAGATATGGTTATTACCGTAGCTTCCCTTTTAGGTAGAAATATTACTCTACTTTTAAACAAAGACATCCCCTCTATAATCGTAAGTTAAAATACTAATTCTTATATATGCAATTAACTTACGTTTTATAAAAGGAAAATAAATATTTATATCTAGCCTGACATCTCCACCCTATTTTTGCCCTTCATTTTCGCAGTATATAGGGCCCTATCTGCATATTTATAAGCTTCCTCATATGAATTTAATTTACTATCTAATAGTGTTATTCCTATACTTACTGTAATTTTTATGGCCTGATTATCTATACCGAAAGTATTTTCCTCTATACTTTTTCTAATCTTATTGGCAACATTTTTACCCGTATTCATATCTGCATTTATTAAAATAATGGCAAATTCCTCTCCCCCTACACGGGCGATAAGATCGGTTTCCCGCAATTCTGCCTTCAGTCGGGAAGCAAAATCTTTTAAAACTGCATCCCCAGTCGGATGCCCAAATTGGTCGTTAATACTTTTAAAATTATCAATATCCAGCATTAATAAACATGAATTCCCGCCATATCTTTTTATATGCGATATCTCCTGGGATATCCTTTCCTCAAAATATCTGCGATTAATTAAGCCCGTTAAGAAATCAATAGTAGCAAGTTTTTCTAACTCGGCATTCTTCCCCGCTAATTGGGCTTGTTGATATGCAATGCGTTCTTTTTCTTGCAGGTTTATTACATTTGTCCTCCATAGGATAAAGGAAAGGAGTATTCCGAAGGCAACAGAAGTAAGACCATTAACCCGATTAGATAACAAGATGGATAAATCGGACTGGGTGATAGGCAAAGTGAAATAATATAAAACATAACTAGATAGAAATATACATAAACTATGCAAGGGTTTGATTATAAAGATTATGCCCACTGCTATGCAGGCAATTAAGAATGGAGTGATACTCGTTGTTACCAACTGATCTATTACGACTATCAAAGTACTAAATAGGAGTATTAGAAAGATTATGGCATATTGCACTGCAGAAGCTAAAGGCCTTGGCTGGCCTTCCTTGCGTAATTTGTAGGATATACCCCCTACTACTATTAATGAGACAAGGTAAAGCATATGGCTTACTATAATTCCAGTTTGCCACATAAGCTCTATTTCATCATCAGCAGGTGATTTGTTTAGGAACATAACAATTGTTAGCACCCTCATGGCAATCATTACTAATGATAGGAAAAACACCCGATTAATATTTATAAGCAATAATGCATCTAGTATAGAGCTATCGGTGGTAAAAAATCCTTTAATATTATTAGTGTACTTCGCTATCATCTACACCCCTAAACCTTCCTTATATATGTTTTTATATCAAATTAATTTTACCTGTCTCATTGATTATATACCATCAAAGATAATTTGCTCACTATGATCCAAAGAATTTATAATTCTTTATGACTAAAGAAACAAAAAAGCCCCCCAGTATAAAAATACCAAGAAGCTATGCTTACTTGCCCGACTTTATTTATCAGCTTCATCCTCGTAAAGTTCAGAAATCAGTATAAGCCCCCCTTCTAATTGCTGCTTTGATTCTAGCAACCAATCGTAATTAGCTGCCAGCATCTGAGTCCCCCCTATTACACTTATCCGATTAAATTTTATGTACAGTATCCTGTCCGCCAATATTATTAATATTTTATATTGCTTTTCGCTTATTAGACTTACTCCACACCTAAGGCTTTAAAGACCGCATCTTCTGGGCTTTGATAAAAAGAAATTTGAAATTTGGCAAACAATTCAGGTGGAACCGTATTAATTTCAACTGCAGAGGCCATCGGCAGAAGAACTTTCTTAGCTCCAGCATCAAAACACACTTGCAAAGTAGAGGCAAGCTCTTCAACCTTCCTAATCGTACCACCAATACTCATGGAACCTAATACCGCCAGTTGGCTTAATACCGGCTTTTTCAGTATTCCTGAACATAGAGCAATAAAGGCAGCTAAAGTTAGTTCAGAGGCCATACCAATTCCCTGCATATCTTGAATATGCATTAAGAAATCATGATTATTTAAGGAAATACTGCCACTTATGTTTTTTCTGTTGGCTCTAAAATAATTAAAAGCCATATTTATATTTTCCCTAGCATCCCTACTACTCCCCAAGCCTGTCCTCTCAAATTTACCTGTACCTGGGACAACTTCGGTTTCAATCTTGTATACCCCAATCATTCCTGAGTCCCCATGAGCAATAGTGTATACATGACCTGCTTTTCCTATGCCTTCGGGAATTAATTTATCCCCACCTTGTTCTGGAACAGATACGAATTCCTCTGCAAAAGTTTCCTTATCGATATAGGAAAAATGAACATCGTAAAATTCCATCCCACCAATCTTTTTTAATTGTTCCTTAACCCTTCTCCTTGTAACTAAAGCGTACTTTAAAATTTCCTCAATATCATTCCGAGTGAATTCCCCATGGGGATATATTAATTTAACTAAGCCAGATACCGTTTTTCTTACCGCTATAACATCCCTTTGATTTAGGTTGTTGCCCAATATAAAATATTTATCAATAACATCAGCATAAGACCTTTTACGCATTTCTCGGAAAAATTCGGCTATGTAATCCGTGATAAAGCCGAACTCGTTAGTAAAAAACTCCGGCCTATACTTGGGTATTTCCCAACCAGGAATATAAGCATGCATGCGGTCAAAAAAGGCAGAATCATAAGCCATTGCTTCTGGGAAAGGTTCAAATAAATGGGAAGTCTTCAACAATACATCCACACTCTGATTAATATTCCCCACAAAAACCATAGAGGCATAGGCATTTTTCAATTCCCTCCCCCTGGCAAAAGAACCAGAAGCCATGTAATCCTTCATAATCTGAATTCCGTCTTTTTCCCTAAAATTAATACCCGCTACTTCATCAAAAGCCACTACATCCCACAAGCCTACTAAACCTATTTTTCTAGTATTCATATTAAAAAATAAATTAGGTACAGAAGTCTGTCCCCCAGATACCAAAATGGAATTTGGGGATATCTCCTTATACATGTGGGATTTACCAGTTCCCCTTGGGCCTAGTTCGCAGATATTATAATTGTTTTCCACCAAAGGAATCATGCGGGCCATAAGATGCCATTTGACCCCAGCCTCAAATTGGGTGGGTTCCATTCCTACTGACCTAAGCATTACATCTATCCAGGCATCCTTAGTAAAATGTTCTCTCCCCCTAAAGATTTCCTCCATATCCAGATTAGGCATTTGGATGGGATTAATCCCATTTATAATAAAGGGGTTGGAATTTTTAGCTTCCTCATCATAATAATATCTAAGCTTAAGAATACACCAGATGCCACCTACTAATAATTTTTCATATTCCTTAACATAATTAGCTCCCACTTCGACACCCTTAAGTCCTAAATTAGAAAACTCTGCTTCATAAATATCCTTTTTTTCATTAAGCTTAACACTTATTTTATCAATCACAGTATATTGCCCTAATTCCCTAACCTTAGATTTAATCTTTTCAGCTTCATCAGGACGCACATAATTATCAGAAAGTATATCCTTAACCCTTTTAACCCCGTCATTTATAGAATCCTCATCATCAGTTGCACAATACATACCCAGCAAATATTCCAATACATATACAGGCACATTAGCCCCTTCTTTAATCTTTTTAGTCAAATCCTTACGAACTACCCTACCTGGAAAATGGTAATTTAATTTTTCATTTATGCTTATATCTACCTTATCCAAACTTTTTCACCACCCTAATTTAAAAACCAAAATCATCGCTAAATAACAAGTCTATAGTAAAGGGAATCTTGTCATATATCTTTTCAACCGTTTCTTCCTCATCTTCCAAGATTAAATAATAATTTCTAGTTTTATCATAGGCTATATCCTTTAAGGTAAACTTCTCCCTATAAGTTCGGGCTGCTGGTTTTTCCGCTTTACTGTCTGCGATTATAATATTTTCATTTGATATACGATTGCCATCTTCATCAACAAAATATAGTTTTAACCTTAAGGGGATTTTTTTATCCTGGGCCAAATCCCTTTGGAAAAATTCCAAATATGTAATTCTATTGGTTATCTTCCTGGATATATTGGTTAATTTCACTTCAACCTTAGTAGGTTTATATTCACTTCGGCGAATATTCTTAAACTTAATTACAGGTACAATTATTTCCTGCAGGGAAACACCACCATGAACATAATTAACACCTGCCCCTTGAATTTTATATCGTATGACAGCTTTGGGAACCACCGCAATAAGTCCAGTATTTTCACCTAATAAATAATTCATAGCAATAGGTAAGGCATCAGGAAAATCTTGGTTAGAATCTAATAAGATATATCTTCGGCCAATTTCTAAGGCCTTCACATCATAGCGACTGATCTTGTCTATTTCTGTTAAAGGGGAACGCTCATAAATAAAGCCATGATCAGCAGTAATAATAATATTCGTAGCACTTATATTATTTATCAGATTTTTAAGCAAAAGCACCAACTCTTGAAAAGCCTTTTCCGTAGCTGTGAAAACTTCCCTTTCAGTTGCTGCTGTATCACCGATAGCATCTATGGCATTATGATAAATATATATTAGCCTTTTACCCTCGAAGGTCTCTTTATAATCTGCTCGTTTCATATCAATCATATCTTTGTAAGTAATAGCTAAGCTAGCATCACTATGATTAGCTAAGATTTTCCCCCTGTTCTCAGTACCTTGAGTGTTGATATTATCAACTAATACTTCATTTTTTTCATTAAGCCTAATTTCCTTACCAGGTAAAAGGCTGGCCATACCATACTTAGTCGTTGAAGGAACCACCCCTTGCATAAACTTCATTTCTGCTCGGCCCCGAACTTCTCGGTTAATTAGCTCTACTAATTCCTTAGCTGCTTCATATCTAAGAGCATCTGAAATGATAACAAATACCCTTTCATCTTTAACTACAAATGGAGACACAAAATCCTGATAAAAATTCTGCTGTTGACTCACCTGGGGCAAGGGAAACTCAGCTAACATTTCTTCGCCCACAGCCTGTGACCATTTAACTGAAAGCTGATTTAAAAACCAATTAGTATAGGTATTCTCAATTATTTCTACTAATTGGGCAAAGGGCTCTTTATTGACAATTGAATCATAGTAATAATAAAACTTCCTATAAAAGTAATCCATTAAATAATATTCCTTGGTATAAAGATCCACTAACTCCTGGGCTGATTGACCCCTGATAATACCCTGCATCCCTTTTTCCATAGCCAAAAATTCTAAGGCAAAATTCAAAGCTTCATATTCAGAATGATACAAGTGATACCAATAGCTTTTTTCCCTTTCTTTAATTATTTCACGATATTTATTGAATTCCCCAATATCAGCTAGCAAGTTTTTAATCAGGTTACAAATAATTTCCCAATCAAAAACCTTAAAAGTATCACAGTCTATGTATTTATCTATATCCCAATCAGCTACATACCTTTTGACATTTAGCTTTCTTTCTATACCATCGGCTAAAGGGGAATATTCCTTACCATTTGTAGAATAATGCATAAAATTGTTAACAAAAACATAGCAATTCGCCTTTTTATCCGATAGATATTCCTGCCATGTATCAGGCAATTCTGCCTTCAAATTAAAATTCAAGTGGCTAGTCAGCAGGGTAATAGCCAGCTTTTCCAAAGACTGCTCCTTATCTTTATAAGCATATCTGTTTTCCAGCAACCCCCAAAAAACATCTAGGTCAGCATATTTGCTTATATCCTTTAAATATCTGTTTTCCTCTAGATCTTCTAAAAGTACTTTTTTCACTACTTCTTCAAAATCATTCACCGATAAATTGCACAGGGCTGATAATACCGCTATATCTACTTCCTCTTCCGTAAAGTCAGTAATTCCATATGAAGTAAATTTTCTGCGTCTCACATTATCAGCAAAGAAACCCAAATACCTTTTAAATACATTTCTTAATGAATAATCACTTATCCCAAAATCTTGCATCAGCATGACTGCCCTATCAGCCGAAAATTCTATACTATATTTTAAAATGTCCAATAGCCAATTATCCTGGGGTAAGGGCTTAGCCATAGAAGAATACAGTAAATAATTAGAAGTGCTGTCTTCCTTTTCTAGTTTATATTTAATATAAAAAGCATTATTACTTTCTATTTTTAGAATCTTAGCATTATCTAATCCCAGTTCATCAATATCCTGGGCAAATTCACCTTCTTCATCATACCAAAAGATGATATGCCTGCTTCTTCCATTAGAAGGTGTTTTACCGAAACTTTCCTCTAGCCTATTTTTCAATCTTTTTAAATTCATTTGCACCACCTATTTCGATAAGATTACAATTTGGCTAACAAATCCCTTTTTATATTTTGCTTACCTGCGCTTGAGGGAATTTCAATCTTTTGGAATTTAGCATAGTTTACCTTTACCCCATCATCCAAATCAATAGCTAGCTGCTTATTAGCCATATAGGCAATAACTTCATCATATTGCCTAGATTCCATTATACGTTTGCTAATAGTTTCCCTTTGTCTTTTGGCTGCGTTTTTTTCTCGGCTAGAAAGATCGGAGGCAACAAGTGTATCCAAGTGCTTGAGCTCAGCTTCATAAGCCCTTTGCAAATTATGTAAGTAGTCGACCCTTAGCCTAGCTATAGTATGGGGGTTATAGCGATGCATATAAATAAGGGCTTTAAAGCCATTTTCTTTTCCACTGTCAAAAAGCCAATAAATTGGCCTTTTTTTATAAGTTCTTACATGTTCCTTATAAAAGTCCCTTAAAAAATACCTTCTAATAGCCTGCCGAGGGGTTTCATTGGCCCTTTGGCCTAAGCTGTCAGCGATATAATCCAGATTATCTTCTAGCCTATCTTCTCCAAAACAAGCTCTAACAATATCAATAAGTCTAGTCAGAATATCATCTGTAAAGTAAGCCCCCTCTGTAATAGGAATAACATTATGTTCGGCTATATCTATAGAGGACTTTTTCCAACCTGCCTGGCTTTTAAGCTCCCACTTATCATTAATTAACCTAAACTTATCATCCCAGTTGCCCCCCGCATAAATTAGGCCTTCTTCATCTAAAGAGTAACGTCCGAACATACAAGCCACCGCATAAGAGATAAAGGATTTTATTACATCCTCCCTAGTTAGGATATAATTGTTGCCCTCTATATCCCCATAAATTTCTTCCCTACTATCGAATACCTTGCTAATGGTTATGTCTTTATCACTAACTTCTGGGGTTAGTTCATCTTCTAAGCCATAAATGTCGATGAAAATACGGTTTAATTCTTCTTCATTGGCTTTCAGTTGGTCAAATTGTTTTTTAGTGAATTCTTTATACTGTTCATAAGCATTCTCTAGGTTAGCTACATATATGGGTGCTCTATCAGCCAATATGCCCAATTCTACTAAGGAATCATAATAGTTGTTCATATATTTACTAAAATCCGCTAGTGGGTGTAGTTTAAAATCCCAGGAAGTTTCAAAGGAATCCCAGTCGGTTTTGGAGATATTAATATTTATCTTCGCTAGGTTATGTACCCTTTCAATAATATTTTCATCAAATTTTAGGACAGGAATTCTTTTAATGTCTATGTTTTGGTAATCTTGCCCATCACTAAACAACTCCAATAAATAGTTGATAACGCTACTGTTTAAAAACCCAAGGTAAAAATATGACATTTTCTTATTTAGCACAAATAAAGATGGGCCTTTTATATCAAAAATCCCTGTATTAGGTAATTTTCTGCATGAAAAGTTTACTGTGGTGGTTGCAGTCCAAGTAATTCCCTTTTTAAACCTATATTTCTCTTTTATCATATTAGATGTCCTATTCGTTGTATAAAATTCCTTCGCAGAATCGCTCCAATCCACTACTAGTGATAGGTTACCAAACCATTTTCTATATGGTCCTCCTTTAGCATATGAAAGCCACTTACTACCAATATGCTCATACGTCACCTCCCAAAATTCCCTTAAATATTTTTCATTATTTGCGGTTTTGTGTTGACTTCCCGTTAAATCAATATAATCATTAAAGACCCTAGAATTTTTGAATACATCCAATGTGCTTTTGTTCATCCAAAATGCAATCGGTTTTCCAATAATATAATCAAATTTTTTCAATGTTAAATTAGCGTAATGATTTTCCAAGTTAAAAAATTGTTTCTCCTTTATAAGGGGATCTGGATATTTTGTTAGTCTTACAAAATAAGGTCTATATGTTTTGTTGTTAAATTTATTTAAAACAAATGCCACCGTTTTTACTTTTTCACCTTTGATTTCTTCAAATGCCCTTGAACCTAGGTGTATCAATGAATGAATGTTATATTTGTCTAAAATCTTATTTCTTAAATTCTCATAACTAGTTAAAAACATCCACGATTGCTGTGTAACCAGTGAAGTATACTTACAGGTAAATTCCAAACACTTTTCAATAAATACTGCAAACATATCTAGTTTAGAATTGGGAAATTTATTCGAGACATAATTGGATAGTTCTGGGTTCATTCCTTTCCTCCCCATGTACGGCGGATTAGTGCACACCACATCATATTTCTGGCTCATTACCCTAGCCTGTCCTACAAGCGGCACTACCCTTTCCAATATTAGCTCCTTATAAGATTGCTCAAATAGATCAATTGACTCATTTCCTATTTCCTCTATCCTCTTTTCTATAGCATCAAAATCTATGGCCTTAACATCTAGGATAGAGCCATATTCCTTAGCATCATGGAAAACATCAATTAAATACTGGACATCCCTTTTATGCTTATCCAGCCATAAGCCAGTTTCTTTAGGATTAACCAGG
>CAZEPV010000010.1:0-76061 GCA_964514235.1 uncultured Syntrophomonadaceae bacterium
TTTAGCACAAATTGTAAAACAATGTTACATTTATAAAAGTTTTTGTGGAAGAGTAATAAAGTGGTGAATCTAGGATTTGATTAAAACAGAAAAGATAAAAACCTAGGAAATAATAAATTTTCCTAGGTTGAATAATTCTTATTCGAAGCTAATGTTTTTGCTTATTTTCTTAAAAAAGTATAAATGGTTGTGCATAGCCTCTTCAGCACCTCTAACATCCTGATTTACTATAGCCTGATAAATGTCAAAAAGGCTTTGATTTAATAGTTGGCGTTTTTTTTCGGAAGCTGGGCTAGACATAGCATAAAGTTCCTGAATCATCGCTGTAATATCAATAGTAAGAATGATGAGTGGGTTATGTGTAGCTTGGGCTACACGCCTATGGAATTCTATATCCTGACTGTGGTATTCATAATCGTTTAAACCTTCATGATTAACAGGAATGGATGCAGCTATAGCCTGCAAGTCTTCTGGTGTTCTCCTCAGAGCTGCTAAACCGCAACTTTTTATTTCAATCATAGAGCGAACTTCAAATAAATCTTGACTAGTTATTTGGTTACTATTTAATAAAAATGTCATATGTCTACCTAGTATCTTGGCTACACTATAGGTATCATTACTAGATACAAACCAGCCCCCTTGGCACCCCTGTCTTGAAGACAATATATGTTGACTTTCCAAGGCGACTAATGCGTTCCTTATAGTTGGACGGCTCACTCCATATAATTTAGCTAAGTCTGTTTCAGTTGGTAGTTTTTGTCCTAGTTTTACCTCTCCACGTAAAATTGAATTAAGTATATCCTCTACTATCTGATCGCTCACACTTAGTATTTCAGAAGTTTTATCCACTTAATCACCTTCTTTTTACCCTAAAGATATAACTCCTTTGCTGCTCTTTTACTGACATATCTAGCTTTTACATCATACTGCACTAAATTATTTGCTCGTTCGGTAGGTAAGCCATATCCCCCACCGCCACCCGAGAATTGGTGAATAATAGTACCTTTGGGTAGGGCGGGAATTATAGTTTTGTTTGTAGGTTTTATTTCCCTTTTATTGGGCATGCTTATTTTAAGCTTATTAACACTTCCTTTGTGCCCACCAGCTAAACCAAATGCTGTGGTTTCTTCACACATTCCATCACCATAAACATTAACACTAATATCATCTTCGGTTAATTCCAAAATAGTGTCAACTCCTAAGCCACCTCGAAATTGTCCAGCCCCTCCAGAATCAGGTGTAAATTCAAAACGGTGAAATATCACAGGGGCTTCGATTTCAAAAACCTCTGGATCTTGGGCCGTAATCCCACCACCTCCTCCAATTAAACCAAGGTGCGACCAACCATCATGGCTGCAAGTCGCACCAGCCCCTCCCTTGCAAGCATTTATAAGCATATCCGCAAATTTCCTCTTCCTTTGCTTATCATAACCTGTCAACATTATGCATAACATAGGATTCCAACCTGCCGTAACATTCTGGGGAATTGCCTGATATAATGCCTTAATTACTGCAGAACCTATTTGGTCGGTTAAATGATTGCCAAATCCGGTAGCTGAGGGAAACTTTGGATTAAGTATAGTCCCCTCTGGAACCTTAAAGCCAATTAACCTCATCATACCCTGATTTTTGGGAAATACATCTCTTAAAGACATGAGCAAGACGAACAATGAACCAGATATTGTAACTGATAATGGTGCATTTATATAAGATGATGCTTGGGGTGATGTACCAGTATAATCAAAGGTTAATTGGTCCTTTTCTTTAATAATTTTGAGTTTAATTATGTATTTATTTTTCGGGTTTATCCCATCTCCTACTATTTCATGATCGGCCTGGTATATTCCATCGGGAATACTATAAAGTTCTTTGCGCATGGATGCCTCAGATGCTTCAAATAAATATTCCAAATTGTCGAAAAAGCCTTTATCACCGAATTGATTTAAAACATGTATTATTTCCTGGCTGGCAATATGACATGAACCAATCATGGATTTAATATCTT
The DNA here is from genome assembly GCA_964514235.1 of uncultured Syntrophomonadaceae bacterium. Lineage (GTDB taxonomy): Bacteria > Bacillota > Syntrophomonadia > Syntrophomonadales > Syntrophomonadaceae > JAAYRQ01. The sequence continues at coordinate 2,006 of CAZEPV010000010.1, forward strand.
CCTCAACTATCATTAGTCTTATATTGGCAAAAATTAAATCCCAGACATCTTCTAGCAATTTACCCTGATGGACAATCTTAGTTGGGGTTATTCTTAAAGCTTCCTGCCAGATTTCGGTAGCATGGGGATTATACCCCCCTAGTACAGACCCACCAACATCGGCCTGGTGGGCATTAATGGCCACAAAGCAGATTAGTTCATCCCTCCAAAAAACGGGTTGGGCAATCTTCACATCTGAAGTTTGGTTGCCACCAGTATATGGATCATTGTGTATGATTACATCACCTGGAAATAATTTATCACCAAAGTAACTAGCAATTGCCTTTATAGAGTTGGGAACCGTATAAGCCATTAAGGGTATAAATTCGCTTTGTTCCCATATCTCACCATTAGGACCATAGATACCTGTACAAAAATCCCTAGCCTCTGTTAAGTTTAGTGAACGACAACTTTTTATAGTAGAAACTGCCATTTGTTTAGTTATGGATTTTAATTTTTTTTGTATCAATGATGCAGTTATAGGATCTATCATAATTATTCACCTAGCATTCATTTAAAATTTTTTCATAATAAAATTGTTAGCTTGGTAAAGAAGACTGAAATTTGCTGGCACTACTATAGTTGAATGGCCTTGTTCAATTAGTGCAGGACCTAATAATTTATATCCTTCTTGTATCTTATCCCCATCATAGACAGCTACCTCTATAAAATCAGAAATTTCCTCAAAGTAGGCAAGGCGACTAGTTTTCAAAAATGCATTGCTAATTGTAGGTGCTGTATCTTTAATAGCGGTAATCCATTTATCCCCTTTTACTGTAATCGCCAACCCCACAAGTTCTATTTCCGTATCTAAATCCTTTAAGTTATAACCATAAGTAAGCAGATGTTGTTGATGGAATATATTTTGCAAATATGTCTTATTCAAGACCTGATCGGTATCTAAATCTATGGGCAAATCATAATGCTGCCCTAAGTATCGCATGTAGACTTGCGTTCTTTCAATACTTAGATTTTTGATATTAATGGCTTCCTGTCCAGCATTCTCCCATAGTTTATTATAAATTTCCTCGACTTCTGTAATAGCCACATTGCTTAGTTTCTTATGATAGTACTGAAATAAATTACGGCGATAACCAGAACTCAACATACCCTGGGCACACATTACTGAAGATTCCTTAGGAATAATTATATTTTTGATGCCTAGTTGGTTGGCCAAGTAAGCTGCATGTATTGGCCCTGCCCCACCCCCGACCACTAAAGTCATAGAACGAGGATCAAAGCCCTGTTCAAATGTTATTTCCTTAATACCTGCAGCCATATCAGTATTAATTAATTTATAAATGCCAATTGCAGCGGAAATAACTTCTAGATTTAGCGGCTTTGCAATATTTCCCTCAATGGCTTGCCATGCTTTTTTGTAATTTAGTTTTAATCGCCCTTCTAGGAAATACTCTGGATTAATATAACCCAGTATTAAATTGGCATCGGTAATAGTTGCTTTATCTCCACCCATATCGTAACAGGCTGGCCCGGGGTTTGCTCCTGCACTATCAGGGCCTACATGTAAAATCTTGCCATTATTTACCCATGCTATACTTCCCCCACCCGAACCCAATGTGTGGATGTCAATGGTGGGTAAACATAATAGGTGTCCAGCAATATTGGCATTTTCACGCATAGCGGGATAACCATTCTGTACCATTGAGACATCGAAACTCGTACCGCCCATATCCATAATAATAAAATCACTTTGGCTATGATCTTTAACAATGTATTCTAAGGAAGCTGGTCCGGCTGCTGGCCCCGATAAAATACTCATAACTGGATTATGTAAGCTTTCCTCTACGCTGAAGGTGCCGCCATTAGCTTGCATTATTAATAATTGCCCCACAAATCCGAGGTTTTTAAGTCGTTGCTGAAATTCTAATAAGTATCTTTCTAGAACAGGTGCAATATAAGCATCTAATACAGTAGTACTCAATCTTTTATACATATGTGGTTTGGGGTAAACTAAACTACTTAAACTAACATGTATATTGGGTAAAAGCTTTTTCACCATTTCTAAGAGTTTATATTCATGAATAGGATTTATGTAACTATGTGCTAGCACAATAGCGATGGATTCAATACCCATACTTCTCAACTTCGAAATCCTAGCTTCCGCAGAAGTCTCTTCCAATTGAGTAATTATATTACCTTGGTAATCAAGACGCTCTTGGATTGGAATTCTTAACCACCTATCAACTAATGGTTTTGGGGAGGCAATATGATTATTATAAATATCCTCCCTTACTCCTTGTCGCATTTCCAACAAATCAATTAGTCCTTCAGTGGTAAGTAAAGCTGTTTTGGATCCTTTCCTAGTTAAGACCGCATTAGTAGTAACTGTTGTACCATGAACTATGTATTTAATCTTTTTAATTAAATCGTTTATATCCAAATTAACTTGGCTAGATAATTCTTGTAAGCCGTCTATAATCCCATAATCCGACAATTCTGGTTTTGCCAGGACTTTGTACCCTAGGTGGATACCATTGCCATCCGTTAAAAAGTAATCTATGAAAGTGCCACCTGCATCTATTCCCAAAACATATGCCATATTTTTGCCTCCCACAGTTTGCTTTTTCAATTATATATTTTAGTAAAATATTAAAATTGCGTAAATTCCCTGGTTTCTACATGGGTTACACCCTTATCTATTTCTACGGTAAAAGATTTATTACCTGTATCGGATAAATAATTGTTGTGAGTTACCATAATAACCTGTCTATCAAAAGATTCTACTACCAAACTCAAAAATTCAGCCACATTTTGCGCGTAATCTTGGGAAACATGTTTTGCAGGTTCATCTAGAACTAAGGGTCCTTTTAATTTGGGGGTCGAGGTTTCCAATAAAGCCACCCGCAAAGCCAGAGAAATAATGTCAACTATGCCCCCACCCCTTGATTCTTGGGGCTCTGTTTTTACCAGATGTTCACCACCGTAAGTTGAAGATACATATAAATCAGCTTCAGTTTTATTCCCTTTCTCCAACATTTCTATATTAAATTTCAAGTCGCCTGGAAATACTATAGTTAAAGCATTACTAACCAATTTCTCCATAGTTGTTTTTGATTGGTCTCGGGCAAATTCTGCTGCGGATTTAAAGACTTCATTAACTTGGCGATATAAATATATCTTTCTTTCCATTTCTTCATTCTGCCTAATCTTTTGTTCTAAATTTTTTTCTATTATTTCTAATTGCCCTTTTCTTTGCCAGGTTTCCTCATTAAATTTCATATAGGCTTCTTCCAGTAATCTAAGATCCATGTTTATTGCACACCTTTTAAAAATTCTTCTGGAATTAGCTGCTCTAGTTCCCCCATTAATTTATCTATTTCCTTCCTGATTTCAATTATTTTTATTTCTAATTCCTCTGGATTAACTCCTAACTCCTCTGCTTTTTGGTTAAGTTTGGCTAATTCGTTTTCTAAAAATTCTTTATTGACTAGGGCCCGATTACGCTCATTTTTTGCTTTTGTTAATGCTTCATCTAAATGTTTAATTTTCTCCTCATAAGTGATTTTGCTTTTCATTTGTACCTCCCTAATATATGGCAGTATTATCTGCAATTTTGTCTATGACCGCAGTTGTTATTTTAGAACTACAAGTTGGACAAGTTCCCGCTTTACTTAAAAGATCAATAAATTCAGCTTGTAGTTTTTTATAGTTTTCATCAATTTCTTTAATGTTTTTTAATATTACTTTTAATTTATTAACTATATCCCGCCTTTCTTCATTTAATACTAATAATTCACGTAAGTTAATAGAGAGTGTGTTTTGTTTTTTTATAATCTCTTGGGCTTTTTCAATTCCAGACAATCGGTTAAGTTGTTTACCCACATCTAACAATTGTTTTTGTTTTGTTTTTATATCATTATTTAATTGCAGACCTATTTTTCTAATTTCTTGTAACTTAAAGCCTTCTTCTCTTAAACCATACAAGTGGACAATTATTTTATCCCCTTTGGTAATTTCTGAAGTAGCCTGTAATAATTGTTTTCCTTCATTAAATCTTTTAATAACCTGTTTTCTAGCATCATTAATTTCTTTTAAGTCTTGGCCTACACTATATAAATTAATGGTTTTTCGATAAACATTTTGTGCATCATCTAATTTGTTTAATTTTTGTACGATTTCGGAATTCTCAGCTAATGCCTTGCTTAAGTCTAGGAAGTTATGTTGGAATGCAAGTAGTTCATAAAAATAGTTAGCCTTAGCCAGACTTTTATTATATATATACTGCATTATCTCTAAATTTTCTAGACTACTAAGTTTTGCTTGATTGTCATTAATCCTCTTGCTTAAATTTTCCCTATCTGTTTTAAGGCTTCCTAATTTATCATATTTTTCTTTCAATACTTGGATTTTCTCTAACTTACCCTTGATTAAAGCTAATTGTTTTTCTTGAATGGGAATATCAGCATAATCTTTTTTTTCTTTTTTCAAATTGTCTATTTCCGCTTCTATATTGCTTTTATCAATACCTAAATTTCGTATATCTTTTAATAAATCTCTTTGAGCTGCATCTATTATATGTAAATTTGCAATTCTTCCGATAATTTTGGCCCTATTGGCAGGGGAATTCTCTAGTAAAAAGGGGCTTTCGAGTTGCCTAGCAATATTAAGCTCTAATTTCAAATCGTTATCAACCCATAAGGGATATACGCCTAGTTCAGCTTGTACTTCCAAAGGTAGATCACTACCAAACTTTTCAAGGATTAATTCCCTACCATCAGGATAAGTAATAATATAGCGGTTTTGTCTTTTCCCCTCATCTCTGAATCTAGTTACTTTAGTGCCTTCATCCAAGACAGCAGTTACTTCGCAGCTACTTTCTCCAACTCGAATAAACCCAGTTCCCCTAGGCTCATTATAAAATAACCACCTTAAAGCTCTGATAATAGAGCTTTTACCTTGATCTGATTCCCCGACAAATATATTTAATCCTTTATCTAAATCAATAATAGTGTTTTTATGTGATTGGAAATTAACAATATGTAAAGACTTAATATATTTCAATTAAATATTCTCCCCTTTTAGGCTCATAGTTTCCTCAATAATAGCAATCCGCTTCAAGGCTTCAATTCGTAATTCCTGGGAGCCTTCGAGTTTATTTATAACTTCGTTAATAATCGCCTTCACATTCATTTTTTCCATATCCGAAGCCTGCTTGATTTCTTGGGTAAACCTTTCTAATTTTAGGTCCAAGGAAGCTTTGGCCTCGATTTTACTTCTATCTAATACTTCATCACCGATAGGAGCAGAATTAAGTTCTATAATCTCACATTCAATATCATTACTATCTAAATTAATGAGAGTTATCCCTACCTTTCGTTCAATTTCCCGCTTATGGTTAGTTAATCTCACTAAAGCACCAGGATTGATAAAATGTTTCCCATCTAGTTCCAAGTGCCCAAACCCTAAGTGGTTATGTCCACTTAGGGTTATATCTGCTTCTGTTGCCAAAATATCAGCAACTAAAGTATGATGGCCGGGAAATTCTTTTTGATTAGCTAACATACCATGTACCATATGGATGGCTACATCTGCATTCTCTTTGCTTATATGGTAATCTAACTCTCTAGGTCTAATATCAATGTCATAGTGGTATGGCTGGCCAGTAAGTTGTAAAGTTACATTATTTTTTTCCAAATAAACTTTATCCCCTGGCATCAACAGTTTAATAAAGCCCAGCCTAGCTATAAATCCTAACAAAGTTCGGGGCAAAGTTTGTAAATTAGCCCCAAACAAATCATGGTTACCACTTATAGCATAAATGGGGACTTTAAATTTTTTAAATATATCTAAAAATTCACCAGTTACCGCTAGTGATGGACTAGCAACGTCAAAAAAGTCTCCGCCATGTAATATGTAATCCACATCATGTTTCTCAGCTATATCAACAACTTCATTAAGCTTGTTTTTAAGTGTTTCACTAAGATTGTCCAACCTATTTTCAGGCGTGTTCCCTCTCATATGGGTATCAGTTAAAAATAATAATTTCAATTCATATCACCCTTATTCTTCATCAGGTCTCCTATAAATGTCACCTATCAGTCTGTTTTTTTCTTTAATAAGTATCCCTTGTTCTACCATACTGTTTAGGACACTGATTAGCTTAGACTGGCTAATAAAAATCTCTTCCCCCTCCAACTGACTTATTACATCAATTAAATTACTACTGTTAAGTGGTAAAAGTCGTAAAATAATAGTCCGTATTTCTTGAATATTTGCATTCATAATATCATCTAATTCATCAAAAGGATTAAGTTGGTGGGGACTCCTCGTTCTTGAAACCCTAATTTTAACCGACATAGTACGCCCCATTACTGGGGTGGAAATAAAGCCAGTTCCAGAAGGCAGGTAGGGTAACCTTTTAATATCTTCATTACTGATGTCAGTTTCTTCCTTAATAACAGTTAAATCTGTGGACCTAACTGTTCTGAATATTACTTTTGTATTAAGCTGGGCATTAACTGTTTCGTCCAATAATGCTGGCCTTTGGCTAGCTAGTATGAGAAAAACCCCATATTTTCTGCCCTCTTGGGCTATTTCCCTTATTTCTCGGCGGGAAGGCACATTATGGTCCCCCCGTGGGGCAAAGTTATGCGCCTCATCAGTGATTATTATAAAAGGGGGAAAGCTTTCCACTTCTACAGGCAAACCCCTCTGTATAGCATCTCTATAGCTTCTTCTCTGATTGTAAATGTTTCTTAATACATAGGCAGTATAAACTTTCAGCATCCATATATTGCCTCTTACTATTACAGTTTTATTAGCCTTTAACCCCTCTTCTATTCTCCTAATACCTTGGGTTAAAAAGACTCCTTGCCTTTCTAGTCTGAATAGCCTCCAACTTATAGATTTTAGGGTGCTTACTTGTCCTACTTGCCTTCTTAAGACTAAAAGCCTATTATAGTAGGCTTCCTTTCTACTTTCTTCGATATCGCTACGTTGCCAAAATCTGGCCCGATAATCCTGTTCATCGGTGGTTTCCAAAAGTTCAATTAAACTAGTTAAACGATCCACAAATAGATTAAAATGATCTCTAGGTGCTAACAATGCTGATACCGCATTTTCCATCGCTTCAGATATAGGACTGACGGCGCTTAATAAGTTGCATAAATCACTTGATGTCAGGCTGTCAAACTTAACCCCTACATCTGCCCCTACGGTAACTATTTCACAAGCCAAGCTGTATTCCTTTTTAAAACTCTCTGGTAAATCATCCGCAAATATATCCCTAAAATCCATTTCATAATGGGGATCAAAAACTAATAAAGGGACCCCTTTATCCATAAATTCTTCGATAATAACCCTTAGACCAAATGATTTTCCAGAACCCGAACCACCAAAGACCCCAATATGGGGATAATTGTTCATAGATCTATAATCAAAAATAAAAGGAACTCCGTTTTGATTCATAAGCCCATTTTTGGCATCATATAGTGGTGAAATATCTTGCAATTCAAGGGGTATAGTCGAAATCAGACTTTCTGTTCCTTGAATTACCCCCATGGTAAGCCCAGCATCAGGTGCAGTTTTTACTAACAATTCTTCGACCTCTGCAAATTCTGGTTCCCTTATATTAACCCCAGTTTTTACAGGATAATACAATTCACTAATAATTCTTATTTTCGCAAAATATATCATTTCTGCCGCGATTTCATAACCCAGACTGTATAATGCTTCTATAACCGTGGCATCATTTAGAATCGGAGTTTTTTCATCAACTGCAGGTATAAAGGGGTTGACAGTATATGACTCAATAACTTCACCAACTGGATTACCTATATAATCATCTTCTATTATCAATAATTCCTTAAGACGAAAAATCCTTCTACTCGATGCTGCCCATATTTCATGTTCATTTGTAGTTCCCACAACTTGCATTAAATATAAACCCCCCTTAATATATTCTTCTCTCTCGGTTAGGTATAAAATATTTTTCAATAATATCCCTATCTAAACAAATGTGTAAAATACGATCCATATCTTTTTTTCTTAACCTAACCTTCGCATCTATTAGCTGCAGCCAAGCTGGAATACCCTGCCCGTAAGCAGGTGTGAGTGTATTGATTAACCCCATGCTATCTTCAATAAACCCAGCTTGTTCTCCTAAAAAGTCACAAGCAATAGCTTGTGGTGAAGTAGCCAATCTGGCAAATGCAGTAGCATAATCTTTTTTTATTTTATATTCTGGATAAAAGTTAAAATACTCTTCTGGTTGGAAAAGTCCAAAAAGGATCTCTCTATCATATATTCTAGGCCTTTTTGAGCTTTCAATATTGAGCAATGGGGCTATTTCCGCAGTAGCAATTTCCTCAATAACACCTACCAGAATAATATTCTTGTCTAAACATTCTTTTACGACTGCCCCCCATTCGGGAAATTTATCGAACAATAAAAATCCACCATCTAAGATTAATAAATGGGGTTTAACTTCTTTTATTATTTGCCAGGCAGTTTTTAATTCCATTCGGGCTAAAGAATTCTTTAAATACATTTTGTAAGCATCATCTTCGGAAATATATTTTTCTTTAGCCAATTCTTCTACTACTTTTTGAGTTTTGGGAGTAAGAGGGGAAATTATTCGGCTATCTTCAATAAATTTATTGTCTGTTGTAGCAGCTAAAGTACGCAAGAAAGCTAGATGGTAGGGATAAAAAGAGCCATATTCTACCCTGGAACCATCGACAGCAACGATAGCCTTACCCTTGGTTTGGGCCAAAATTTGATTAGGAGATAAATTGTCAGCCTGCCTAAATTCCCCAAAACCTTCTAATTTTCTCCGCACAAAATCATTTGTAAAAAAGTTGTATCCTTCACCTTTCAGTTGTTTATTAAATTCTTGTAAGGCGAGCAATAGATTTTTATCTAACATTTAATCCCTCAACTAACTTATTTCTTTAATTATAAAGTTTAGAGTTAATTTTTCCTAGGGTAGAGGGGCAATTTGAATTTAATCTATAAGTAATATCCTAGCCCCAATAGCTAAAAGGGCTATTCCTAACAAATCAATATATTGAAAATCATATTTCTTCATGCCGAATAATCCTAGTGAATCTATTAATACTGCTGTAGAAACTTGTGCTACTATTATAGCAGTAGTGGCATTACCTACTCCAATAATAGGCATAGTTTTAACCACAGCAAATATTATGATAACATTCAATATCCCCCCTAAGTAAGCGTACCACGGCACTTGAGTACATTTAGCAAAATTACTAAACCCCTTGCCTATTACTAGCATGATAATTAAAACAATTATAGTCCCTATTACATGGACTAATAAAGTAGATTCCCAAACACCTACTATTTTCCCCAAAACGGAATTAAAGGTTCCTTGTATTGCCATAGCCGCTCCAGAAACTGCTGCAATAGCTAAATAAATCAAATTAGGCATAGTTATCCTCACTTCTTTTTAGTCTATTTTCAGGTAGAAATCATGATTTTATACTAAATTATATGAAAATTACTAAATGAAATAAGTAATATATGGATTAGCTAATAATTTCAAATTTTGGATTGGCCAAGGAAAAAGATTTTTCTTTTAAATAGGGTTCTAAAATATGCAGATATTACATAATTTTCAAAATAGGGAGGTGTGATATAAGTGAAAATAAAATCCGTTGAATTAAGTGCTATAGGAAAAGCATTCTTGTTTTCATGTATTTTATGTATCGTGCTGGCAACTATATTTTATTATACTGGATTAAGGGAAACCCTTTTACCTTCCTTAGGGAAGATAATTCTTACTATAGCGGTATTTTTTGCTAGTGCCCAAGTTAGTCATTACCATGGAAATAAGGGATTGGTGAGAGGGGTAACGATAGGAATAATCTTTTTTATTATTGTCCTGATTCTTACTTTGATTTTTAATAAAACTATTCTTAGTTTTGTTGCCTTTTTCTATAGTTTGGCTATATGTGTAATTGCAGGAGGATTAGGTGGAATTTTAGGCATTGGCTTGAGTAATAGTTGAACAGAATAAGATTCGTCTAGATTGGCATCAATTTCCTAAATGGAATTAACCAAATATAAAGGAAAGTACCAATGTAACTACACCAATGATTATTAGGAAAACACCAATAACCAAACGAATGTTGCACATTGGTTCTCCCCCTTTATTTGCAAATCACTTTAATTTAACCCCATACTTTAAGCAAAATGTTTCTTAAAAAATTAGGAATTCTAATATAGTATACTTTCACTTAATTAGCCTCCTTAAGGGTTTATTAATTTTATAATTTATAATATGCAAAATAGTAAAATAGGGTTACTATTTTGTTTATATAATTACTGGTTTTAAAGTTGCTTTTATCTAAGCAGGTCTACTCGTATTTATTTAAGATACATAGTCAGTTGATTTTTTTCTATATTAAATATGTTTTTGATAGGAATGCTTTTTTTGAAGGATTCTCCATATCTTTTTGTATACAAGCGGTTATCTAAAACAATTACTACACCTTGATCCTTTTCACTCCTAATTAACCTACCTATACCTTGTTTAAAGCGCATCACTGCATCAGGCAAAGCAAAGTTAAGGAAACTATTTGAACCTTGGTTACGATAGTACTTATCATAGGCCGATGCAAACGGCTCACTTGGAGCCCTAAAAGGCAGTTTTACTATTACTAAACAGGTTAGAATATCCCCCTTTAAATCAATTCCCTCCCAAAAACTATCCAAACCCATTAAAATACTATTTCCCTTGACCATAAATGAATTAATAATATGGGAAGCCTCCCCATCCTCATTTTGCACTAACAATTCTAAATGATGGGCAGCGCAAAAAGGGCGTAGTAGTCTAGCACAAGCCAGCATTTGTTTTCTAGCTGTAAATAAAATTAAAGTCTGCCCCTTGGTTATTGAAATTATCTCCTTTAGAGCATTAGTTATTTCTTCTGTGTAAATATGACTATTAGGTGGGGGTAAATCTATTAAATTTAGCATCCTAGCCTGTTTTTCGTAAGAAAAGGGTGATTTACCGATGAAGGTTTGTAAGATATCCTTATCCTGAACAAAAGTTAAGCCAGTTTTATGAATAAAAAAATCAAATTTCTCATCTATGGTCATTGTAGCTGACAACATAATTAAGCTATCTAATTTAGTATACAATTGTTTATTTAATATTTCTCCTATGTTTATAATAGATGAGAAAAGGGTCTCGACTTCCCCATCTTGCCATTCAGCCCAGGCTAAATTTTCCTGACTTGATAAATCTTCCTCCATAATTTTAAATAGCTTGTCGGATATTTCGGTTAATGAATTAACTAAAGCTATAAAATCTGCTTCCTCCACTTTAAGGCTTTTAATTTGATAGACAAGGCGGTTTAAAATTTCTATAAGCTCAAAGTATATGTCAAAAATCCTATGAAATTCATTTTCTATTATTTGGGGGGATATTATTGTAGTTCTCTGATCATTATAATTGGATTTTAAACTATTTTTTAATTCAGATTGCAGGTTACTCAACAATACAGTTACCCTATCTGTTAATAAGACAGCTTCTTCGATAACTTCTACTTCCTGGGGTAATTCTTTTTTCAGCCTTAATAAATAGCCTTTATTTAGATTTCTGTTCGAGAAACTTTTAAGCAATTCCCGCAATTCGTTAAAGCTAACACGGTTAGATAACCTGGTAAAGGCTTCTTGATCCAAGTGGTGTGCTTCATCTAAAATTAGAAATTTATAAGAGGGTAGTATGCTATTATCCACTGTTATGTCACTTAATAAAAGAGCATGATTAACCACAATAATATCTGCTTTATCCAAGCTGCGTATCATTTTAAGCCGAAAACATTTATCCTGATATGGGCAAGTATCCTTAAGACAACTTTTACGATCAGCGGCTACTATCCACCAATTTTCCATCAAATTGGATCTAAGGAGCAGCTCTTTTTTATCACCAGTCTTAGTTCTTTCCGCCCAGGTAAGGATTTTTTCTATAAATTTCGTTTCTGCTTGATTCATAGGCCGTTTCCCGGCTAATATTTGCATATATTTATTCCAACATAGATAATTTTCCCTTCCCTTTGCTTCTATAGTTCGTATACTTACTTTTAAAGCTTCGGTTATGTTGGGAATATCCTTTTCCACTAATTGCTCTTGTAGTGCTTTGGTTCGGGTTGAAATCACTACTTGTTCTTTTTCGTCACTAGCCCATAGAATAGCTGGAATTAAGTAGGCGTATGTTTTGCCCACACCAGTTCCAGCTTCAGCCACTAGAAATTCTTTATCTATAAATGCACTATAAATCCTTTCAGCTAATTCAGCTTGATTAGGCCTGTAAATATAATCCTTTACTAATGCAGAAAGTATATTGTCTTCCCTAAAGTAACCGGAAATGTCCCTGAGCGATAATTCCATTTATAACACCTATATTTTCTTTCTATTCTACAAATTTACCTATATTAAAAAAGGTACCCTTACATGTTACCAATAACTTGTTATCAGAAGTAAGCCTTGCCTCAGCAAAAAAAAGGTTTTTCCCTGCTTTTAAAACTTCCCCTTGGGCAAGAATTTCATTTCCTATATGTGTAGATGCTAAAAAAGATGTAGACATATCAACTGTAACCGACTTATAGCCTAGACTCCTTATGGCATTACCCATAGCCGCATCAGCAATAGACATTAATAAACCACCGTGAATATAACCAATTGGGTTTGTATGCTTTTTAGTGGTAGCCACACGTAAAATTGCTTTTCCAACCCCAATTTCTGCAAGTTCAATGCCTAATAGCTGGTAAAAAAGGGTTTCCGTGAAAGTGTCTTTAATTAGTTCAAATAACTTTTTTTCAATTCCCGCATTAGTTGCCATTAAATCACCCCTTTATAGTTTATAATTGCATAAATTTAATTTTACATTAGTGGTGCAAAAACCCTTAATACTAATCCAAAAAATTTTTGGTACCATTTTGTCTTTAGTATATCAGAGACCCTGATTCTCTGCGATACTTGCAGTGTTTGCATAAAATCCTTTTTAATATCTAAAATGCTAGAACTCTTATACATCCATACCCCACATTCAAAATGGAAAAATAGACTTCTATAATCCATATTTATTGTACCAACTATACCATATTCATCATCAGCTACTAAGGTTTTTGAATGAATAAAGCCAGGGGTATATTCATAAATTTTAACCCCTGCATCTATTAGATTCCCATAATAAGATTTAGTAACTGCGTGTACATAACATTTGTCTGGGTGGAAGGGGGTAATAATGCGTACATCTACACCTGATTTAGCTGCTGATGACAGAGCATTAACCATCTCACTATCAATAATTAAATATGGAGTAGTGATATATACATACCTTTTAGCTTTATAGATTAAATTTAAATATATTATTTGACCTACTGCTTCATTGTCTAAAGGGTTATCGGCAAATGGTTGGATAAACCCATCATCATAAATTTCCTCTTCTAGGGATAATTGGCCCTTAAATTGGCTAAAATCTTCATCAAGTCCCCTGATATAGTCCCACATTGATAAAAACATGGTAGTTAGACTCCAGACCGCTTCACCTTTAAGCATTATTGCTGTATCTTTCCAATGTCCAAACCTCACAATTTCATTTATATATTCATCAGCCAGGTTAATACCGCCTGTAAAACCAGTATGTCCATCAATAATAACAATTTTTCTATGGTCACGGTTATTTAATCTCGGAGATAAAACAGGAGTCAAAGGATTAAAAACACTACACTTAATTCCCATTTGTTCTAGTTTCTCGTTGTACTTGTAGGGCAACTTTACCAAACATCCAATGTCATCATATATAACCCGAACATCGACCCCTTCTTTAGCCTTTTGGACTAAAATTTCTAGTATACTATCCCACATCATACCTTCTTCAATAATAAAGTATTCTAGAAATATAAAATGCCTAGCTTTTACTAGTTCTTCTTTTAACCTAGCAAATTTAATTTCCCCAGAGGGTAAGTATTCAGTAATAGTATTTTTGTAAGGTGGAGATAAGGAGTAATCTTGAATATATCTAGCTTGGTTAGCAGCATTTTCACTTGTTAAGGCAATTTCATTTAAAATAAATGTCTGAGGTGATAGAGCTTCCTTAGTCTTTTCTTCTATAAATAACATACGCTTTCTAGTGCGTTTGTTTAAGTAATTACCACCAAAGAATATATAAAACAATCCTCCAAATATAGGAAAAATCAATATAGGAATTATCCAAGCAATTTTATGGGCTGGGTTGCTATCACTATTAATAATCCATAGCACAACGATTACACTTATAATTATGCTGCCCGCATAAAAAAAAGCGAAATACTCATTAAGACTTATAATTACCCCAATAAGAACTAAGAGTTGTACAGCTAGGGCAAAAAAAATTAAAATTACCCGATGGAATAAAAACTTTCTAATCAGCCCCACATTTAATCACCCCATGATAAAATCAATATAATAAAAAAGGTTTACCCATAACAAACTAAGGATAAACCCTCAAATTCCTTTACAGTTTATATTTTTTCATAAACAGCAAATAATTGCAAAGCCACTTCGTCAAATGGTTTGTTTTTAAGTTCTTCAGCCAATTCTTTAGCTGGAGAACGTTGGGCAATTTCCATAAAATCATCCCATTTCATATAATCGAATGGAATTGTAGCCATATTTTTAAAACCAGCTTCCTCAAACAACTTATTCAGTGATTCTGGGCTAAAATGATGCATATGTAACATGGCTGGGAACAATGTGCCATCAATACTTTCATATATTCTTTGCTCTACTTCCCCGTATCTAGTAGGTGCAGTAATAAATACTTGACCACCAGACTTTACCACTCTACTGAATTGGCTGATTATCTTAGCTGGATCATATGTGTGCTCCAGAACATCTAGGCAATTAATAGCATCAAAGAAATTATCCGCATAGGGGAGTGAATCTATACTACCTTCTAAAAACTCTACTTTTTTGGAATTACCTGATAACAAGGACTCAGCAGTTGGAAATTCACAAACAACATCTATCCCACCCAATTCATCTTCAATTAATTGTATAACTTGTGGAAAAATCTGTTTCTCCTCTCTTTTCATCATATCTGATAAGGCCATAGCCCTTTCCAGACGTGCTTTACAAGCATCAATTGCATATACTTCCATGTATTGACTCATTACTAAGGTAGCAAATCCTGCCCCACATCCAGCATCCAAAACCTTACCATTTAGTCCCTTGATTCGCGAATAAACATATTCTAAAAAGGAAAATTCCCCACCAGAGGAAAAGTTTTGTAAGGCAATAACTTCATTCATGGTAAACAAATCATCTTGGCTTAAATCAAGCCCAATTTCTTGTCTAAACCAATTGCGTAATCTGACATCTCGATCAAGTGCCCCGATAACTTCGGCTAAATTATTAGAATTGCTCCGAGTTAATAAGAGATTTTGTTTTTCGGCAGATATCTTTTCCCAAATATATTCCACGAAAAATGGGAAGCAAACATTACCACTAACATTAAATAGTATTGCCTGTTCTGGTCTTTCCTCCCTTAATTTATTTGTAGCTCTATGAAATTTAAGTAGGAATTCAATAGCATTTTCATCATTACGCGAAAATATTTCAGCATAATCATTAGCTAAATCATCGGAATCACCAATCAATTCCCGATACATATCAAGTACTTCAGGTTCGATTTGCCCGAAGTAAAAGGTAAAAAACTTTTTAAGAATCATCAACTATTCCCCCAAACTGTCTTTTTCTATTAAATTAAACACTTTAGAATAATCATTTTCCCTCTTTTTAGTGTCTAGTTCCCATTTAGTCTCTACAGTTAATTTTGCTTTTCCTGAAGTAGCCTTTATTAATGGATTAATTAATATTCCTGAGGTATGGTAACCTAAATTACTCTGGCTTTCAAAAACATAATCCTTATAATATTCTCTTACGGCAGGTTTTATTTGTATACTAGCTATATCATAAGCTGTAGAGAGTTTATAGCCTATCAAATTCCAAAAGTTATCCCCATTTGCACTAATAATTTGATATAGATAGTCCACTTGCCTAGTAAAACCTGATTTGGTATAGATTGATTTATATTCTATACCTTTTTCACGGATAAAAGATATATCCTCCAGATTAATATCTATCACATCAGTCCCCCCATTCAGTCCAATGAATGAGGTGGGTTTAAATTCTATTTCATCTGAAGGTGCAGCAGAAGATACAATTTGCGGAGATATAGCTAACTCAATATTACTTGTACCATGTTTCTCCAAGGCAAATTCACACTTAATATTTTGCTCCTGTATTGTGTAAATCTTAGTCAGGGTAACAGATAATTGTTTACTTAATTCTTTCATACATTCTAATTCTATTTTAACCCCACCTGGTCTTGTTTCTATCCCTTTCAAATTATACCTTGCAGTAGCAAAATCACCTATAATTTGAAACCCATTGGAGGTGTTGGCCAAAATATCGCACCTAAAAGAATTACGACTTACTTCCTTTCTACCTCCCTCTTCATAGAATTTTATAGACATAGAGCTGTCGGCTTCGGTAAAAATAAGCGGATAAGCAAAGCGATAAATTGAATTGTAAGCTGGTAAATTAATATCCTCAACTAGGTTATTAGCCATTTTGTCAATATTGGTAGCCATCTCTGGGGCTAAAACATGGTGATAGGATATACAAGCACCCTTGGTATCAATGACAATTGTTTGATATTCATTTTCTATGAGTAACTCCACCAATCCATCATAATCCCAGTCAACTTCTGATACCTTAGGATAGATGGGCTTTTTATCCATTGTAGATTGCATTACTTTATAGGCCATTTCTAAATAAGCTAAACCAGTTACATCATAAAAAGGTGATGAACCGTAACTTGGATGCCTGCTAGCCCATTTGGGATCTTCTTGATAAACTAAATTCCTAATACGATTAACGATTTCATAGATCATTAATTTTTGGGGTTCATCTTTAAGTAATTTCTCTATTAATTCAAATCGTTCTGGTGAATTTAAAATAGATCGGTTAATTATTTTTCTTATGTCTGTATCCAAAACGGACATCTTTTTGCCTAAGTTATCCAAAACTTCCTGTTCAAACTTTTCTTGCTCTTGTTCAAAATCTCTTAGGCGACAAATGACACGGCGGAGCCTTTCATCACCAAAAGTAACTCCCCTTATACCTCGTTTAGCTGTCCAATTTTCCCATTCGGGATAGCTATGGCTTAGGCTAACTGGATATGTATCTAGATAACCAGATTTATCTAAGTAATTTTTTAGTCCAGTAAATTCCAATTCATCATCTGCTGCTACTAACTCGAAAAATTCTAACATCCACTCTACATCACCTTCAGGGTCTTTGCTCCATTGCCCAAGTTTTTCTGCATCTTCAAACATTACTAAAATCGGCTCCACTTTGCGGCCGTAAGCTGTAGCCAGTTTAGTAGCATTTTCCAAGGCATCCTTAACATAAAAATAATAATGACTAGGTTTTATTTTAACATTATCGGCACTAGTAAAAGATTGCCTTTTTAATAATTGATAACGAAATTGACTATGTACAGGTATGGAAAAGAATTCTTGACCAGCAAGCTCATCCCTAAAGGCATAGTGCAGAAGATTTTGCGGAATGTGTCCTATGGTAGTTTTGGCTACTGGATCAACAAAACCAAAATGTTTTAGACAGTAATCATAATCTGAGCCAGGATAATTGAAGTGTGATTCATAAAATGTTTCTGCATCTAAGTAAAAAATAGCTGGGGAATTAATTAATCTAGCAGCATAGCTTAATTCTTTTAATACTAATTCCCCACATTCCCTCTCTACTATGTGAATACCCTGCCAATTATCTGCTTTAACACCAATTGCTTCACATAGTAGTTCATCGTATTTTTTTAATTGGTATAGATAATCATCACTACGGGAAGATAGCTGAACAAAGGGTTCATCAGCTAATCCTCCAATCAAACCTATCTTATTAGAAGTAATTAAGGATTTAAATTCTTTTAAATATGAACTTTTTTCATCCCGCAACCAATACAGTAAGGGACCAGATAAATGTAAATTAATGTAGAATCCTTCGATATTTACCGCATTTTTTAATAGCTTAAGCCAAGGTAAATACGAGTTACGAAATGCTTCTTCCCTCGTTTTAAATAACTGAAAATGTGGTTGATGAAAATGAGGACAGAAGGCAATATGCCCTTTCATGTGACACCTCCAGAAAATTTACTTTATACGAAAATATCATCTTCGTGCTCTATGTTTTTTAGCCAATCTACAAAATCGTCATCTATTTGTCCATTTTGCAAGGCAGATAATAACCTTAGAAATTTAGTATAATGTTCAAAAAATCTTTTCATCGCATAATCTTTAGTCAAGTTATTTGTAACCATAAATAACCAGTCGCTACTTTGTACTAACATTAGTTCCTTTAAAGCCATATTCTTCGCTCTTTGTTCAATCTCGGATGACATATTAAGTAGGTTTAATTTTTCATATTCTCCACCTGATTTTTTAATTATGTCCCACATCCATGCGGTTTCCCTATTCTCCCATACAAAATGTTTACCGCCTAATCCCCATGAAGATTCAAATACTTCAGCTTCATGTTTGACTGATGTAATCTGGGAAGGTAGAACAAAATCCAAAATCCTACTTTCGGCAACTCCCCGCATTACTAGGTTTAACCACTTTATACCTTCCCACCACCAGTGGCCAAATAGTTCCGTATCATAACATCCTACAATAAGGGGCTGGGAGAAACCTAGTTTAACCGCTTCATGTGAAGTATTTTCCAAGCTATCTACAAAATGTTTAGCATGTAACTTCACCTTAGTATCTGCTAAATCATTATCATAAGCTACTTTTTTATGCATTGGCTTATTCCGATCGGTTATTTTCCAATACTTAAAACCAGAACGCTCAAAATGTTTATGAAATTCACGATAATCATCGTCACCTGGATAACCATATTCCGCTGACCAAACTTGGTGGCTAATCATGGAGTTTCTACCGAAGACAGCTATTTCTTTATCCTTTATCAAATAAGGTCGGTAAGTGCTAAGACCTGTAGTGGCAAATGTTTCTAGCTTTACTTCATCATCGACAATTTCATCTACGAAATCTTGACTAAATACACCTATAGGTTTGCCCCCTTCAATTGCATGGCTATCCACATAAAAATAAGAAAAATTATATTTATCCAGGATATCTTCAATACCTTTAGAATATCCACATTCTGGTAGCCAAAATCCCTTAGGCTCTATCCCGAAAATGTTTTCATATATTTTTTTTCCTATTTTAACTTGGTATTCAAGACTAGTATTGTCTAACAAGGGCAGGTAGGCATGGGTTGCTGCAGTAGTTATAATTTCCATATCTCCATCTTCTTGGAAAGACCTTAACATTCCTACTATATCTAAATCAAATTCCACCAAATAATCTCGTCTAATATCGCGATAGAAGCTGTAATACAAAGCTGCTATATTGGCTAAGTCTTTATCGCCATGTCCCAAAAAGTACCTTTCATCATCTAATGCTAATGATTCCCTTTCCTTTAAATAAACTATAAATTCCTTTTGAATATACTTTGAGTTTAATTGTTCTAGTAAAACTGGACTTAAGCTTAGGGTTACCTTGGTATTTATCCCAGTTTGCTTCATATCAATCCAGTTTTTCAAAAATGGGATATAAGTTTCGGCCATAGCTTCAAAAAGCCACACTTCCCCAAATGGCCATCTTCCTTGGCGTTTCACATATGGAATATGACTGTGAAGCACCAACATTAACCTAGACTCCACTCTACACACATCCTCTACCACTATTTAGCAAAATATATTGCTATATAACCCCCAATTGCTTTTTGTTTTGGCTTTTTATAGCCCCCTTGTATATTTTAGCTGTATCTTGAGCAATAGCTTCCCAACTATATACATTTTCCACTACTTTGCTGGCATTATTACGTAAATATAAAGCAAATTCATCATCAGTTAGTATTTCTATAATAGCATTAGCTAAATCCTTCTTATTGCCCGCATCTATTTTTACCCCAGTAACTCTATCGTCAACAATTTCTGCTAACCCCCCCACATTCCCTACTATAACTGGAGTATTTGTAGCCATTGCCTCTAGAGCAACTATGCCAAAAGGTTCATAAAAACTAGGAAATACTGCAACCTTAGCCTGATTATAAACGTAATTTCTGTCATGTTTACGAATAAAGCCAGTAAAATGAACACGCTCTGCTATACCAAGTTCTTTAGCTAATTCCTTTAAATCCAATTTTTGTGGGCCTTTACCCCCAATATATAATTGGGCTTCAGGGACTTTGTCTATTACTAGAGGAAAGGAATCAATTAATTGCCAGACACCTTTTTCTGGAACTAATCGACCAATAAAGAATACAACTTTGTCATTAGGAGATATGTTAAATCGTGGGTTTTCAGGAAGGTCTGCAAATAATGTGGGATCAACTCCATTTGGAATAATACTAATCCTATCGTTGTCTACATCAAACAAAGTATTGATTTCCTTTTCCATATATTCACTACAACAGATTACTTTTTCAGCCTCCAAAGCCAAGTTCTTTTCTATCTCGTTGATTTCCAGTTGGATACGATTATGCAAACCAATATTCCTACCATGTTCTGTTGCATGAATAGTGGTTACTAAAGGAATACCGAAAATTTTAGATACCGAGCGACCTGCATAAGCAACTAGCCAATCATGGGCATGAATAACATCAAAACCACCTACTTGGGAATTAAGTTTCACAGCTTGGCGAATAGCCTCGCTATTAAAAGAAAAAATCCAAGTTTTAAAGTGATCCTCCTCTTTTGCAGGGCTACCTACCCTATGGATATGTACACCTTTAGAAATTTGGTATAATGGGTATTCCTTAACCATCGGTGTAATAACATGGGTGATAATTCCCTTTTTCACTAAAAATCTGGATAAATCGTAAACATGTTGGCCAAGTCCCCCCACCATATGGGGTGGATATTCCCAACTAAACATTAATACCTTCACAAAAATCCCTCATTAATTTATATTATGTTTTTCAATTATATTAACAGATAATGATTCCTATTGTAAGATTTTTTGCTTATAATGTTTTATGAGGCGTTATTATACATTAATCTTTGGTGCTTTATTACTAATTATAGGAGGTTTATTAATGAGTACTGTATCCCCAGACCTTATAAAAAGGGATTCTATTATTAAGGATTTTGCTCTGGCATCTGATGGCCACAAAAAACTCCAATGGGTAAGTCAGAATATGCCAGTACTTAACTTTTTAAGGGAGGAATTTATAACTTCAAAACCCTTAGCTAATAAAACTATAGCCTGTTGCTTACATTTAGAAGCTAAAACTGGCTATCTTTTACAGACACTAAAAGCTGCTGGTGCTAACGTTATTGCATGCGCTAGTAATCCCCTATCAACCCAAGATGATGTGGTAGCGGCATTAGTTGATTCAGGTATTACAGTTTACGCTGTCCACGGCCAGAACGAGGAAGAATACTATAGATACTTAGAATATACCTTAGATAATATGCCTGATGCCCTTATTGATGATGGTGGTGACTTAGTAAGCATCCTACATAGAACCCGCCAAGAGCAGGCTAAAAATATAATTGGTGGTTGTGAAGAGACTACAACAGGAATTGTCAGATTAAGAGCTATGGATAAAGATAAAACCTTACTATTTCCTATGATGGCTGTTAATGATGCTTATATGAAATATCTATTTGATAATAGATATGGTACAGGACAATCGGTTTGGGATGGAATTAATCGCAGCACTAATCTAGTTGTAGCTGGTAAGACTGTAGTAGTTATTGGTTACGGTTGGTGTGGTAAAGGCGTTGCTATGCGAGCTTTAGGTATGGGTGCCAAAATAATAATTACCGAAATTGATCCTATAAAGGCAAACGAAGCTATTATGGATGGGTTTGAGGTTATGCCCATGGCTGATGCAGCATGCTTGGGTGATATTTTTATTACTGTTACAGGTAATGTAAATGTAATTAGAAAAGAACATATGGAAGTTATGAAAGATAACGCCATGTTAGCTAATGCAGGCCATTTTGATGTGGAAATAAACAAAAAAGATTTAGCCCAGCTTGCAACTAGTATAAATAGGGTTCGTGATAATATTGATGAATATATAATGGCTGATGGACGCAAATTGCATTTACTTGCTGAAGGCCGTTTAGTTAATTTAGCGGCTGGCGATGGCCATCCCGCAGAAGTAATGGATTTAAGTTTTTCTTTGCAAGCTTTATCTTTAATTCATGTTATTAAAAACCGAGATAAATTGGAAAATAAGGTTTACAATGTCCCAGAGGATATAGATGAAAGAGTTGCCTACTTAAAACTAGAAGCAGATGGAATAAAAATAGATAAGCTAACTGAGGAACAGGAAGTATATATGGCCAGCTGGGATGCCTAAATAATTTTATAATCGCATAAATAGACCGCCCTTTCCGCATAATATTAAAAATATATGTGAGGGGCGGTTTTTTTATGGATACCCTTAAGTTTAGGTATTTATCAGGTTTTTTTGGTATATTGTTAATTGTCTTGCTGAGTGCTTTTTTGCTCAATGTAATTAATTCACCCAAAAAACCGATATCTTTTGATACTGATAGGTCTTACTATGTAATTAAAGATGAAAATTCTAAAATACTAATGGAAACGGGTATTGAAATCCATGTAGACGACGAATTTATTGACGAAGATAACAATCATTACATCGTTACCAAAGTAAAAAATAAAATTGCCACAGCATCTCTGAAAAACAAAGCAACTACTTCAGAATTAAGTAATAGCAAGATAATTCCTACGGCCCTTTTTGTGCCTAAAAAAGCCCTAAGACCTAGTTTAAGTTCCAAACATGTCAGCATTTACCACACTCATAATGATGAATCATATATACTTACATCTGGCAAATCAAATGAAACAGGCAATGGTGATATTGTTAAAGTAGGAAGTGCATTACAAGATTGCTTGGAAAAAGCTTCTATAACAGTAACACATAGTTTAAATGATCATGGACCACATGACATTAATGCCTACCACCGTTCCCGCAGAACCGCTTTAGCTTTGATAAAGGAATCACCCGATATATTAATAGATGTTCATAGGGATTCAGCACCCAAAAATGCCTATTATGCAAGCATAAATGGGGTTGAAGTTGCTAGGGTAATGATTGTTGTGGGCCGTTCTAATCCCAACATGCAAACTAATCTGGAATTTGCCCGCAGGCTTAAAGTTACTGCTGATGAATTGCACCCGGGACTTATGAGGGGCATTTTTATCGGTAAAGGTGACTATAATCAAGATCTCTTTCCAAATGCCTTGATTTTTGAAGTAGGTACAGATCTTTTATCTTTATCAATGGCAGAAAAAGGTGTGCGTTGCATAGGTGATGCTTTGATAAAGCTATTACAAAATTCTTGACTAGCTTTTATTAAACTGTTATTTTTTTTAAAGCTTATGTATGATTACTGTTAGGGCTAAAACCAGTATTTAAATTCGGGGAGTAAAGACTGCGATCCTAATAGATTAAAACTTTTGACCACTCTTTACTATTCTGTTATAATCATAAGGCAAATATGCGCCCGTAGCTCAGTGGATAGAGCACTGGCCTCCGGAGCCAGGAGCGGAGGTTCGATTCCTCTCGGGCGTACCATAAAGACATCCTCACCTTTCCGAAATCGGAAAGGTGTTTTTAATTTTAAATATATTCACCTTTTTTATTGACAGAACGTCTGTTTGAGTGTATATTCAATTTAGCGAACCTTTGTTCCTTACAATTTATAGGGGTGATTATATGTTTAGTGATTTTTCTAAAAAAGAATTTGTCCAAACAATTCTTAGCTCTATTTCCATTTTGCTGATTTGCTATATTCTGGCTGTAGGGTTTTTCTCATTAGTATAATCAAGATAGGCTTTTATATTCCCGACTATAGGTAATAATTTCGGCACTACCATTGGAAAATGAAATTATTTGATCTTTGAAATATTCTTCCTTTTCTACTGGGCAATATATGTGAGCTATAACTTTTTCCAGATAGTCTATGTGTTCAATCAATACACCTTTTTGTAATAATTTATGTTCAATATTATCCCAATAAGTATAATCACATTTAACCCGTAATTGGATGCATAGTTCTAACTTTTTTATCCTCGTAGCCTGTATAACTAGGCTAGCAGTCTGGGAATAAGCCCTAACTAATCCAGGTGCACCTAGCAATGTGCCCCCAAAATAACGGGTGACTATAAGCATCACATTCTCTAAACTATTATTGCGTAAGACACTTAATATAGGCACACCAGCTGTTCCAGAAGGTTCCCCATCATCACTGTATCTTTCTATTTTTTGTTCATGCAAAATATAAGCATAGCAGTAATGTCTTGCTTGTGGCCATCTTTCCTTGGCAATTATTAATAGGTTTTCAGCTTCAACTTCATCCATAACAGGTGAAATAAAACCAATAAACCGAGATTTTCTTATAACTATTTCTTTAGTCGCTTTGTGTCCAACTGAGTAATAATACATTTTATCCCCCATTTATTTTGTATAGTTACATGGGTTTAACAGGTTTGTTTTGTTCCTCAGTCTCATATCTTACCTTATGGTTGCATTTATCACAAATATAAGCTGCCGAGCTACTAGAAGATAATTTTTTGTAATCATTGTGATCTTCCCCTAATACATACTTTTTCCCACACATTAAACAATTGACTATAAGTTGGCTCATTACTTTTAGTCCCCCCCAGATTATTTTTACATTATGAATTTTTAACCCTTTAGGAAATCAAATTTATAATAAAAAGAGTATGATCCACCTCAAACGGAATCATACCCCATAAGACAATTGCTTTAAACTTTGAAATATTCGATTGCTTTTTCTAGTTCATGTACTATGCTATTCATTCCATCCAGTGATGCACTTATTTCCTGAGACCCAGCCATTTGTTCTTCTGCCATTTGACTAATCTGTTTGGCTAAATTGACATTGCTATCCGCAGTAGCTGTTGTTTGTTCCATAGAATCTATGGCTGTTTCAGCACTAGCTGCCATCTCTTGACTGGCAGCCGACATTTCTTGAATTTGTTCATTTACTTTTTCTACAGCTAAAATTATATTTGTGAAAGCTTCCCCTGCCCTAGCTACTACTTCTGTCCCATTGGCAACTTCAGCTGTACCCGATTGCATTGCTTCAACTGCCTTGTTGGCTTCTTCCTGTATTTGTTTTATTAATAAAGCAATCCGCTTAGCAGCTTCTTCCGATTCCTCAGCTAATTTACGTACCTCTTCTGCTACTACTGCAAATCCCCGCCCTTGTTCACCTGCTCTAGCAGCCTCAATAGCTGCGTTTAAAGCTAATAAATTAGTTTGACTAGCAATGTTAGTGATTAAGTCTACGATTTGCCCTATTTCTAGAGATTTACCCCCTAAATCCCCTATTATATTAGCGGTAGAATTTACAGTATTACTGATTATGCCTATTTGTTTAATAGCCATATCTACTTGTTTGCCACCATCTTGGGCCATATTAGTCGCACTAAAGGCAGATGTTGATACTTCTTGTGCATTTTCAGCTACATTTTGAATCACCGCGGTCATTTCACCTATAGTTACTTTTGATTTATTAGTCAATTCCGCTTGTGTATTAGTATTATTATTCATTTCTTCAGCTTGGGATGCCATATCTTCCATCAAACTGGCATTAATTTCAGAACGTTTTAGTAATTGCTCACTAGCTTCACCTACATTAAAAGTTAATTCTTTATTGATTCTTATAAGTTCGGACATTTTTTCAATCATTTTATTAGTTCTATTAGCTAGCCTACCTACCTCATCATTAGCAAGGGAGGGAACTGTTTGGGTTAGATCACCTTCGCTTGCCTTATTTATGGCTAGTCCAATTCTACGCAAAGGCGCGTGCACTGTATATGCGATAAGGAATGCAGCACATAAAGCAATTAAGATACCTATTATAGAATAAGCGATCATATTGATCCTAAACTTATTAATCATCACTTCATAAGGGGTAGCTGGCACCCCTACATACCATATACCAATAATTTCCCCATTCTTATTTTTGATTGGTTCGTATGCACATTCATTCCAAGTCCCCACTACTTGTGCTTTGCCTAAGAATGTTTTACCCTCTATTAAAACTACTTGGGCAACCTCATCAGAGACTTTAGTATTTATCATTCTTTGTCCATCCTGGGTCACATTTGTAGTTACTCTAGTGTCATGTTTGAAGATTGTTACAGTATCCCCCGTTAATTCCCCAATTCGATCTATGATGGGGTAGTTTTCCTCCATTAATGTGTCACCTTTGTAAAGTGAGCCGTTTTTTAATTGCCAGTCACCAGGATAATAATTATCAATAATTTCCCTGCCCAAGGATAAATCAGAAGTTAGTTTTTGTTGGGCAGTCTCCATCACCTTATCCGACATGGAATAAGAAGCATAAATCCCCATTAGCCCAGTTATTCCAGCGAATACAAGAGTAAATGCGAGTATTAGACGAACCCTTACATTTAACTTCCTGGCCACATTCTCAATCCAATTCAGTATAGATTGCATTTTCCTTCCCCCTTGTTACTATTAAGTTATTTCCCTCAAAAATTAATAGCAGTACCACTAAAGATTACTAAGGTTGTTTTTCAGATATAATTTTCATGTATAGCACCCTTTGATAATTATAGGCTCCCACTATATTACCTTTTTGGTCATATAAATAATTCAGTGAAGAGCCCCCGATATATACCCTACCCTTGTCCTGCTCAATCCCCAAAGCCTTGACATAACCAACCAAAGTCTTATCATCGGTAAAAGTTATTTCTACCTTTATTAAATCCGAAGCTGAATTATCTTGATTTTTGGGAACAAGATCAGCTAATGGTGTATTACACCCAGTTATTAATAATATAGAAATTATTACTAATCCTACTAAGCTTTTTTTCACCATCTACTTCTCCTTTTCCTGGTTTTGTGGCGGAAAAGTGCCAAATTGTTACTTTTCTCTTTCGTCCATTTCTTAATTTTATTATTTACTAAATAGTGTATACTCCCCAGAGTGTAATCATTACTTCCATAAACCCCAGCTTCTTTATCGGTTAGTATTTCCATTCCCTGGTCTATATGACTAATAGCCCATATATGAAATTCATTATTTTTAACCGAATCAATTATTTCCTGGTCTAGTAATAAATCTTCCACATTTTGCTTAGGAATAATTACTCCTTGTTTCCCATTTAATCCCCTTTGTAAACATATTTTAAAAAATCCTTCAATTTTCTGGTTAACACCACCAACAGGTTGTATTTCCCCACTTTGATTAACTGATCCAGTAACAGCGATCCCTTGTTTAATTGGAGCTTCGGCCAGACTGGAAAGCAAAGCATAAAGTTCCGCACTTGAAGCACTATCGCCTTCTATTCCAGAATAACTTTGCTCAAAAGTTAAGCTAGCAGACAGAGAAAGAGGTTTATCTTGGGCATACATGCTGCCTAAATACCCATTTAAAGTAAGCACGCCTTTACTATGTATCTTACCACTCATCATTATTTCTCTTTCTATGTTTATAATCCCTCTTTCACCCATAAAAGTTTTAGCTGTTATTTTAACGGGTTTACCAAAAACATGATCCCCAATTTGATAGACTGCCAACCCATTAATTTCACCGATTTTTTTCCCACTAGTATTAATCAAAATAGTATCTTTCATAATTTGTTCGTGTAAAATATCTTCATAGCCCGAACAGCGATAAATCTTTTCTTTGATTGCTTTCTTTACGTGTTCAGCTTCAACCAATTCAACCTCATCATAACTTGACCATTGGTTAGCTTCATACACGATTTCTGCTAATTTGTTAAACCTAGTTGAAAGTTCCTTTTTGTTTTCAGCCATCCGACTGCCATAATCAACCATAATAGCAACTGCCTCGGGCGTAAAATGTTTCAAGTTTTTAGCATGGCAAATGGAACTTATAAACCTAGCATAATCATATACTGCCTTTCTAGTTCTAGGCATTTTCATATCAAAATCGGCTCTGATTTTAAACAATTTCTGAAAATCCTCATCTAGGCTATACAATAAATAATAGTAGAGTGGCTCACCGATCAATATCACTTTAACTTGGCAGGGAATAGGTTCAGGTTGTAATGTTTCAGTATTACTTATACCAATAACACTGGTAATATTTTCAATTCTGATTTCTTGGTTTTTCAAAATTCTTTTTAAATTATCCCAAAGGTAATAATTATTAATTACATCGGTTACATTCAGGATTAAGTAGCCACCATTTGCTTTATGAAAAGCACCCGCCTTTATTTTCGAAAAATCAGTTGCTAAAATACCGAATTCACCTTCATATTCAATTTGTCCAAACAAATTGGCAAAGGTAGGATTAGTTTCAACGATTACTGGAGCATGTTTTAGTGTAGAGTTATCTATAATTAAATTTACCTGATATTTTTTCCGTAGGGTCTTTTTTTCCGATCTGCTTAAAAACTTGAAGGGATTATTTTCTTCAGGGGTCGAAGTTAGTATATGTACGTTATTTACCAAATCCTGCTTTAAATCTTTAATAAATTCAACAATTTCCGAATATACCTGGTACTTTTCTATAATATTTACCAATAAAGAGCTGGCCACGTTATAGGCAGTCTCTGTTTCCAGTTTATTAATCCGTTCTTTAATATCTTTTTCTAATTCCCGATATTGCCTAAAACCATCATTGAGTATTTCCTGTACTATGGTACTATTCTTCATGAGTTCAGTTCTTTCTTCCTTTGACATATTCATATAATCATTTTGGTTTAGAACTTCACCATCCCTAATAGGCAATGGGGTAATACCCCCCTCATTGCGGCTAATAGTAAATCCCAATGTGCGGGCTTTTTGTTCTAGTGCAAGGTACATTTGATTCGTTTGCTCCATAAATAGACTTAATATCTGATTTTTATTATATTCATATTCTTCACTTTCTAAAGTTCTTATAATCTGGACAATAGCCTCATCAACAACCGATAATAAGTCCTGTTTGAATTTTGCACCTTGTCCTGCAGCTAGTTTTATTGCCTTAGGTGTATCAGGTTTTTTAAAATTATAAACATAACACCAATCATAGGGTATAGATTCCTTTTTGGCTTTTTTATAGACAGTTTCGTAGGCTAAAGTAAACTTACCAGTACCCGACACCCCAGATAAATACACGTTATAACTAGGTTGATCTATATCCAAAGCAAAAGCTAATGATCTATAGGCCCTTTCTTGTCCAATAATACCAGTTAAAGGTTTTAAGTCAGCAGTAGTTTCGAACCTAAAAATTGATGGTTTGCAAACCTTATGCAGATCCTTTACCTTAACTTTATATTTGTTAGTATTCAAACAAGATCCCCCCTAAACCCTAAAAACTATATGTTTGTTCCAATATAGTTTACAAAACTACAAAATTATATAATATTGCCATGGTTATAATACCGACTAGAAGGGTATAAAATAAACTTTTTGTTTTTATAGCAATTAAAAAAGTTGGAAAAAAGGCTAATAAATATTTATTTTTAAAACTTATAAATATTTCACCTTCTGGAGCTAATATGCTAATAGCAGTTAAGGCACCTAATACCGCTGGCCCCACAAAAGAAAGCCATTTGGTGAAAAGTTTGGGAAACTCAAATCGAGATAATACAGCTATAGGCAGAATACGAGGTAATAAGGTTGCTAAAGATACACCGATTATCATGATCCATATACTAGTATTTGTCACTTAGTAACACCCCGATCGTGGCTGCAATTAATGTAGCAATAATTATGTTGGATAAATTAGCCATGGTGGTAGGGTATATGTAGCCAACTGTTAGGCATACAATTCCCGCAATTGCAGCAACTATAGCTTCATTACGATTAGCAACTAGCAAGACCAATAAACATACATACATGGCAGGTAGAGCGAACCCTAATCCGATTTTATCGGTATTCGTAATCAAACTACCTAGTAAAGCGCCAAGTAATGTACTAGCAATCCAGCCTAAATGGGAAGTCAAGTTAAGTCCAGCCATATAGCTAGCTGTTGCTTTTTTGCTTTGGTATCTATTAATAGATACAGCATAAGTTTCATCTGTTAAGCCATATGATAAGAAAGCTGCAATTTTAGTAGGTACCCCTTTTAAAAGGGGTACTAAGGAGGTGGAAAACAAAAAATAACGCAGATTCACCAACAAGTTAGCTATGACTGCTGTAATAATTGCCCCCCCCGCTTGCATAACCCCAATAGCTATGTATTGTCCCGCACCTGAAAAACATAAAACCGACATAAGAGTAGCCTGTAAAATTGTCATGCCAGCTTCAGTAGCTAAAACCCCGAAAGCAAAACCTAATGGTAGATAACCTAAAACAATGGGAACAGCATCCTTTATTCCTACTATTACTTCTAGATTTCTCATGGTCTCTTCCTTTTTACAAATATACTACCCCCGATTTTATCATGCTGGATTTAAACAAGCTAGGTCAAAGCATAATATTATTTTAATTATGGTGCTTTAAAATGCCCATTTCCCATATCCACATATGGACAGGCAAATGGTAATAACAAATATCCGTCGGTTCAGTCCCTTTTATAAAAGCCATTTCGCTCGTGCGTGGACATGATTCACTAGCAATAAGTCCAGAATCTAGACAAATATTTAAAACCTCTATACTAGCTGGCTTATAAAAATCATGCTTATAAGCTTTGCTCTGCGCAGCTTGCATTAGCCCAGCCCAAATAGGACCTGCCACTACACCCCCCACCAAATTGGTACTTTCCCCTTTATCATAACCTACCCAAACTGCACAAGATACAGATGGTGAATAGCCAACAAACCAGGCATCTTTAAAGTCATCGGTTGTACCTGTTTTTCCCGCTAGGCAACCCGAAACAATACTTCTTAATCCTGCCCCAGTTCCTTCTGGCTCTAGGACTCCCTGAAGCATATTAGTAACTATATATGCATTTTCTGGGCTGATTATTTGCCTTTGTTTTACTTTGTTTTCTTCCAAAATTCGTCCAGAACTATCCTCGACCCTTAATATAAAATTCGGTTCACTATATACCCCATGATTTGCAAAGGCAGAATAAGCCAAAGCCATCTGTAATGGGGAGGCTTCGATAGAGCCTAGAGGTAATGATAAAATCGGCTTAAGATCCTTAAAACCGAATTTTTCACCATGTGTGGCTGTAGCTGAAGGACCGAGCCATTCATTGACTTTAACAGCTACTACATTATCTGATTTCATAACCGCTTCCTTTAAGGTAAATTCCCGCCAATGGTATGGTTCTGTACCATAATCAGTCGGTATATATATGTCCCCATTGGGCAATTCATACTTTACCTCATCACACATAACCTTATCAGCACAAGTAAAGCCAGTCTCAATAGCGAGCGAATACATAATCGGTTTGAATGTAGAACCAGGTTGCCTAAGAGAAAAAACTCGATTGTAGTTAGAGTCTTTAAAATCCCTTCCCCCAATCAAAGCTCTTATTTCCCCATTCTCAATATCGACAGCTACTAAGGCACTCTGTAAATCGTCGGGATAATTTTTCAATTCCTCTTCTAGGGATAGATTAGCTGCCTTTTGTAAATCTAAATCTAAAGAAGTGAAAATCCTAAGCCCACCTTGATATACTTCCCTTTCTCCATATTTTTGACTTAGATAATCTTTGACTAAAGCTATAAAATATGGGGCTTCCCCAGTAATATAAGTAGAGCGATGGTAGACTAATTCCTCCTTTTCGGCAAAAATCCTTTCCTCTTGGCTTATGAATCCCTCTCTTTCCATTCTCAGCAAAACTGTTTCCTGTCTTTTTTTTGCTATATCGGGGTTTTTATATGGATTGTAATTACTTGGCCATTGGGGTAGACCAGCTAAAAGTGCAGCTTCGGCTAGGGTTAAATCTATGGCGCTTTTGGCAAAAAAGGTGCGAGCTGCAACCTCAATACCGTAAGCCCCTTCCCCAAAAAAAATGGTATTACAGTACATAGTTAATATTTCGTTTTTGCTATACTGTCTTTCTAATTCGATGGCATAAAAAAGTTCCTTAATTTTACGTATTAAAGTCCTTTCATTGGTTAAAAAGAGGGTTTTGGCAGTTTGTTGGGTAATTGTACTTCCCCCTTCAACAATCTTTAAGTTTTTTATGTTTACAAATAAGGCCCTAATTATACCGCTTATATCAACTCCATGGTGTTTATAAAAGTCTTTATCTTCAACAGCTATAACCGCCATAGTAAAATTTTTTGCTATTTCATCTATGTTAACATTAATTCGATTCTGTTCGGATAAACCTTTAATAGGGCGATTATTTATATCATATACTATTGAGGCCTCAGGGACTTCGACCTTAGGTAAATTGATAGAGAAACCACTAAATAATAGGATTAAAACTAGTAGGATTAATAAAATAAATTTTCGCACAGCTACCCCTCCTATTTCCTAAATTACCCATAAATCGTGGTATTTATCCCTAGTATTTAAATAATCCTTTTATGAAAAAACAGAACTATCTTAGTCAGAAAACAGAGGGGACCTGGGGTTCATCCCCCCAGGTCCCTTTGGTTGTATTGGTCTAGTATTCGCTGAAGCAATCCGCTAGTGGCCCCACTGCTAAAGCGCTTATATTTGGACTGGTAATGGCAACACAATCCACATTATTTGTCTCGGCGTTTGTTAATTCTACCGTATAGTAAGCACAACCGGGACAAGCAGCACATTCACAGAAAGTAAACCCAAAAGAATCCACTAATTCAAAGCGACTACCATCCGTAGTAAACCTTTCGAAATTCCAAGTACCTAGAGCTATTTTGCTACCATTCATAAAACTTTTACTTAGCTGAAAAGTTAAACGTAAATCATCACTATCATCGTCATTGAATAGGATAATAGCGGAAAAATCAATTTTAACATTAGCCCTTTTAAGTTCAGAAGTGTTAATAGATACACTAGCAATTACATAGGGGTTAAATAACTGGGAATTATTTTGATTATGCTCGGGGATGATTAAGCCACTCCCATTTCCGCAACTCAAAATAGTTTGGTTAATTTGCGGGCGTGGTTTAGGTGGACGGGGTGGTTGGGGGGAGGGACAACAATAATAAGTTCCAGAACCATCCTTATCATGTTTATAATTTGTCACTTAACATTCCTCCTAGTTTTTTAGTTACCAGGCCCTTTAATCTGATACCATTTATAAAATTCAATCCAAAATCTATTGGGACTGATAGCCTCTAACTAATCTTATGTTTTTAATCTTAGTTGTGTTACATAAATTAGCTTTAATTCCATTTGTATCCTCTCCGTGAATATAAATCCTAAATTAGTGCCCTTATCACCAAAAGGAACACTAAATCCCCACATTTCATATTTTAAAATAGTGTAAAATGGGAAAAAGGTGGTATAATTTTATGTTTGAAATATCTTTAATGCCCCGCCAAAATGTCTATATATCAGAGTGGTATCCGAACCATAATTTCAGTAACAGCACAGCTTTGTTTCTCGGTCGATATCAACAAGAGGGTGATAGTTATCGTTCCCTAATTGAATTTGATTTGAATGAAATACCCTTAAACTGTCGGGTAAAAAATGCTACCCTAGAGTTATGTGTGAGCCGTAATGAACTTGAAATCTCCTCAAATATTTCCATTTATCAGGTTTTAAGCGCCTGGCAAGAAAAACGTGCTAGTTGGCACAGTTCACCCCGAATTAAAGATACCCCTGTTAGTAACTTTATACTTAATGAAGGTTTTAATGATAAGGTATACCTTGATCTTACTGAACTAATCAAAAGCTGGCATGAAGGGCTAATACCTAATTATGGGATGATAATAAAAGGAAAAGAACAATTTAATAATTTAGTAGCTTTTCACAGTACAAGATTTCATGACAAAAAACAATGGCCAGCTTTGTATATTAATTATGAAAGTAAAAAAAGTAATATTTCGGAAAGGGAAGAACTGCTAATTCCCAAATACCCCCCATACGCCCCATTGGATGTATCCTCGCCTATTATTTTAGGTACTCCAAGTAGGGCTACTTTTCTAATAAAAAACAATTCAGATTCCCGCCATGTTGCAGCTATTGCCCAAATCGGCTATAGTAACAACCCAAATGAAACCTTTTTTAACACAGGAAATTGGATCGATTTAAATGCAGAAGGATATCCTGGTGAAGCTGTAGCCTTGACTGTTACCGATCTGGCAGAATATGCCCGCGTTTTGGTTAAAGGTAAAGGAGGAGAAAAGATAGATGTGTGGGTATACACTTCTTTACAATAGGAAGATAGCAGATTTCTAGATCTGCTATCTTAACTTGTAGTATTTATGAAAATTTGTCTCCATAAAATCGGATTATTATGTTTGTTCCTTTTGTGCCTGATAAATAACCATAGCAGATAGTCCACCAAATACAAGAGATACAAACATTAACAGGATAAAAAAGTTTGTAGCACTGCCATAGATAAAACCAATGATAGAAATTATTAATAAACCCAATTGCGAAATTGCAGTATTTCTAAATACCACGCGAGCAAAAGTCAGGTCCTTTTTAGCGAAAGATGCTGCATAGGCAAGACCGAATAAAAAAGGTGACATTAACATGAGTCCTAAAGGATACGCTCCTAAGCCTAGTAGGCTTCCCCATAGGGGTGCAAGCAAAAAAATCAGGGCCAACAATAATTGGCCATAAGCTAAGACACCAAGTATTTTTTGAATCTTAGCTATTTTAGCCATAATGGCTTCCATAGCCTGGGGGTCTGGTTGATGGGAACTTTGGGTATCAACGCCTAAATCACTCATAAATCAGCCTCCTACCATACTTAATATATTTATCTTAATTAATATATTAACTTCACTAGGAATTTATGTCAAACTATTTATAATATTCTAAAAATGACTGCTGGTTTTGAATTTTTTTAAACAATAGTATTTGTCCTTTTGAATATTAGGTATTGGTACCCGAAGTTAAGTTTGCATAAAAGCCATCCAGCTATTCACTTCTTATTGCTTCTAAGGCGCTTAAATTCATCGCCCTTCTGGCTGGGGAATATCCCGATACTAAGCCCACAAATGTGGCGAAAACTACCGCACCTATTGCTAAATAAGCTGGTATAACAGATATATAACTTCCCCCTGTCCATCCAGCCCCCACTTTATTTAGCCCAAATGAAATTAGATAACTTAGGATTAGACCAACGATTCCTCCTATGAAGCCAATAAAACCAGCCTCGATTAAAAACAACCTTTTTATATCTTGCAACTCGGCACCTAAAACCTTTATTACTCCAATTTCCCTAGTTCTTTCATAAATACTCATAATCATAGTATTGGTTATACCTATGGCTGCTACAAAAAGACTAACCGCACCTATCCCACCTAAAATGCCCTGCATGGTCCGAGATTGTTTCTTAACCGATTCGATCATATCTGTAAGGCTGAAGGCTTGGAAACCCATGGCCTTGATAGTGTCTTGTATATCTGTTACTGTCTCTATCTTGGCACATTTCACTTTAATGGAGGTATATTCGTCATTATTATATAGGCCAGCCCCCCGCCTTGATTCATCGTTACGATTAGCCTTTTCTTCCTCTTTAATCATCTTTTCCAATGTAGCCATATTAATATAGGCACTATAATCTTTTTCGTCATTTTTTTCTTTTAATATTCCTACCCCTTTAAATTCATATTGCTTGGCAGGTTTTTGATTAGAATCGCGGTTTCTTATTCTTTCACCATATTGCATATCAGAAGTGATAATCAATTTACTATTAACTAAGTCAACTGGTGGTGGCCCTTCCCTATCCCAGGGATTATAATCCCTATTCCTTAATCTAGGGTTGTAAAAGGAATAGGGAACATGTTGTCCAAAAATAATAGCTTCTTTATCAGTCGGGACTAGAAGCCTACCTTCCCCAATTTCAAAATCAAAAGCGGCTAGGATTTCTGGTTTTATCCCCACTACATCGACTTCAGCTACTAATTTCCCCGCCCCAATTTTTAAGTACATGCTTTTTCTAGGCATTACTGCCTCCACGCCAGGTATTTGTTCAAAACTGAGTACAGCTTTTTCATCTAATTTCATTTGTTCACTACCAGCCATGTCTGGCCCATAATAATAATTATGTACATCAATAATATTCAAATTACCCATTTCAGATATTTGTTCGTGGAAACTCTTATCTAATGCTATACCCAAAGATAACATGATTACTATAGAGCAGGTACCAATTACAACCCCTATAACGGTTAATATAGTTCGGCTTTTGCGGCGAGCTAAGTTTTGTAGACTCATTAATATTAAATCTTTACTATTCATCCAAGAATACTTCCTCTTGTTTTTTCCTGCGCCTTCTCCTAATTACTAGGAAAGCTAAACTCCCAACCACTAATAAGGCTATTCCACCGATAATATATCGTTTTTTACCTTCGCTTTTACCGCCTTCAGGGTAGATCCCCATTTCGTGATCCATCATAGGTGGTTCCTCATATGCCATTACTTCTAAGCTGAAATCTTGTTCACGCACGAATTTTTCACCAATTTCATCTTCATAAGTAAAAATTATTTTGCCCTCCACACTTCCTTCTTCATGGGGAATAATCATTACATCATAATAATTATCCTTACCGGGCTCTAGGTTACCAATAAATAATGAACCATCCTGGGTATCAAAATTGCCCTCTGTCTCAATAATTAGGTTGCGAATTAAAGTCCTACCCGTATTATAAAAATCAACTGATAAGCTGCTTGGGCTACCTGCAAACACTTGGGGCGGTATTTCGATATTAGAAATAGTAAGATTAAGTTCCTGATTAACTGGAATACTGATTATTTCTTTTTCGGTGTATTTTTCGCCCTCCTCATCTTGGAATTCTATATCAGCACTAATAGTATAATTGCGGTTTTCTGCATCTATTTTAGCCTTAAGATTAAGTACTTTTTCCTTAAATTCCCCTGCTTTAATTTCCTTAATATAAAAGGAATTGCTACTAGCTACGGGAGTAAATATTTGTTCATCTGAATTAATGCTCACTTTTATGTTTTTTACTGTAGTAGTTTCACTAGTATTGAAAAAAGAAATAGTTAAGGCAAAGGTCTGACCCGCCTCAATATAGTCACTAGGTATATAGTAGTTATCTATAATTACTCGAGGTGTTAAATCATCCGTGCTGCCCTTCCCATCCACAGGTAAATAAATCTTGGTTTCCCCCGTGTATTCTTTATCAGCTTCATCTTCGTATTTCATATTTAGGTCTAGTGCATGTGTACCACTTTCCAGCTTAGAATCCAATAAGAGTCTATACTCAACAAGTTTAATTTCTTGTCCTTTAATTGTTTTTATGTATTGGGTATCGGGCCAATTATCTAAATTAAAGCCTTGGCTACTAAAACCGCCTAATTTAAGTTCTATGTTTTTAAGGTCTAAATCACCAGTGTTTTGCATTCTTAATTTTATTAAAGCTGATTTGCCAGCAGACAATTTATCTCCCACAAAATCAATTCCCATTAATTTTAGTTGAGATTGTTTGTGTTCATTTATGATCTTCACATAAACAGTGGCGCTTTCACTCCCAGTAAGCCCATAATCTGTTTCATAAGTTAAATTGACATTTATAGGGTAAACGCCTGCCTTAGTGTTGCTGGGTATTTTAACTTTATAAGAAAATAAACTCCTGCCACTTAAGGAATAAGCATATTTAGTCATGGTCATTTTATCCATTTCGAAAGGGAATCTTTCTGGATCCCCAGGTGTAATAGACACCCTAACATTAGTGGCCGAAGTGCTCGTAACATTTTCCACCGGAATTGACAAATTGACAGTTTCACCAGCTTTATACTCAGGCATCCAACTGTCTCGGGCGATTATGATTTGTGGGTCTTCATTAGGTCTATCCGCCCCATTATTGGCGGAAACTATATTTGGATTAATCAAAATAAAAATAATGGCTATACCCATTAATAAAGAAAGATACTCACGCACTACTTAACCAACCCCTTTTTCTGTATTGTTTTCGATTTTTTCTATATTGCCATCAAACAGATGGATAATACGATCAGCATATTTTGCCACGCCTATATCATGAGTTACAATAACTAAATTTTGCCTATTTTCTTTAGATATTTTGGTTATGAGTTCCATTACCTCGTTAGTCGTGGCCGAATCTAGGTTCCCTGTTGGTTCATCAGCGAAAACTATTTTAGCTCTACTGACAAAAGCCCTCGCAATCCCTACTCTTTGCTGTTGTCCCCCACTCATTTGGCTAGGTTTATGTTTAAGATGGTTTTTAAGTCCGACTGCCTCTAACATATCCATAGCCATTTTATCTCTTTTTTTCCTAGCTATCCCTCGGAAAGTTAAAGGAAGGCTTACATTTTCTAAAGCAGTAAGAGCTGGGAGTAGGTTATAAGATTGAAAAACAAAGCCCACATTAAATTGTCTAAACCGCGCTAATAAACGCTCATCCATTTTTTCTATATTTTTACCGTATATTTTAATAATCCCTTTAGTAGGTTTTTCAAGCCCAGCCATCATGTTCAAAAGAGTTGATTTACCAGAGCCAGATACTCCGAGAATACATGTAGTTTCCCCTTTTTCCAAGGCAAAAGAAACATTGTCTAAGGCTACGACTTTCTCTTCCCCTACTCGATAAACTTTACGTAAATTACATATTTCCGCAGCATAACTAATAATTTTAAATCCTCCCATAGCTTTATTATTATTTGAATACACATATAGATACGATACTAGTAGACTAACCTTACATTAGGGAATAAATAATTTATAAAGTACAAAGGCACCCTTTAATAATTAACCTAAGGTGCCCCAGTAAAATTCTGCGAATAAAAACGCAAGTTTAATTTTTCCGCCCCAAAAAGTTAGTACCAAAAACCCCAGCTATTATTAAGATACAGCCAATTATATGATAATAAAATATTTGTTCCTTGAGGAATACCACACCTGCAATAATCGTAATTACAGTGCCAAAATTAGCGAATACCACCATTTTGGAAGCCTCTAAATGTGCTAAAACATAATTAGTTAGCACAGCAGTAAGTAATGAAGATAGGACTCCTAAGTAAACCACAGCTAAAACAAAATCTAAGTTAGCCAAAGGGGCGAAAAATGTAGTGATGGTCCCAGCCACTAAATGTTGACCCACTGCTACTAGGCTAAAGCCAATGAAGCTTATAATAATCATCATATAAGCTAATTCAATACTTGAAAATTGTTTAGTAAGTGGTCTTACCATTACACTGTAGCCGGAAAATGCTAGGGCAGACAATAATATAAATATTATACCTTTAAAATCGCTTACACTTGAAATACTAAAGGCCGCACCCTTCATAAAAATAATATAAACAACACCAAAGACCGTAAGGAGTATAGATAACTTTTGCCATAGATTACTTTTTTCCTTCAAAATATAAGTGGCTAAAATTAAAGTAAATATAGGGGCCGATGCTTGAATTATACCGGCCTCTGCCGAATCGGCATATTGTAAACCAAAAGTCTGGAAAGCAAAAAAAAGTAATGGGTAGAGAATAGCTAGGGGTAGAATTTTAATAATCCTTTCCCAGCTATAATTTAACCTCACCCAGCCAAATACCATTGTTATAAGCACAGCAACAAATGAGGTCATAAAACGAAATGCTAAAATATCAAAAGGATTAGCACTTCTTAAGGCAATTTTCACGAACATAAAAGACAAACCAATTATTACTGCATAGGTAATTGCAGCTAGATAGACTAATTTAAGATTGCTTTGTTTCATTTCCATTTTAGAAATTCTCCTTTGCATTATTTTACTTTTCTTAATTCCTAATTAATTTCCTTTATATCTTACTCCCTTCTGTGGCCAATAAGTAATCCTTGGGGAATAAGTTAGCTAAAATTGCATTGCCAGTTAATAAAAAATAATGCCTTCTATGAATTTCACCTTATTATCCTCAATAAGTTTTTTATTTTAATTTTTACATTCATTTTGATTTATTCTACATTATTTTATTTGCTTTTGGGGAAATTACTATTAGGAATCTTAACAAAAAAATATATTATATAAAACCCTGAAAGCCTTGCCAAAAATAAAAGACCATATTATAATACCTACATGGGGTATGGAAAATATCTTCAAAAAATATAAAAGAGGTGACAAAATGAATATTGTTGAAATTACTCCTCAATCAGTTGGTGATTTAAAACAAGTTCTACAAGATCAAGATATTACACAAAATAGTTTACGTATTAGTGTTAATATAGGCTGAGGGGGTTCAGCATTTTATTTAGCTCTGGATGAGCCAAACGCAAATGATTTAACCCAAGAAGTGAGTGATCTTACATTTGTAATAGATAGAAAGCTACAAGAAATTTACCAAGGCTTTACTATTGAGTCAGTTAAGAATGGTCCACGCACTTTGTTTAGAATTGTTCCTAAAGTTGAAGATCAGTT
Organism: uncultured Syntrophomonadaceae bacterium; assembly: GCA_964514235.1. Taxonomy (GTDB): domain Bacteria; phylum Bacillota; class Syntrophomonadia; order Syntrophomonadales; family Syntrophomonadaceae; genus JAAYRQ01. The sequence goes on from CAZEPV010000010.1 coordinate 42,529, forward strand.
TGGTGGAGGATGTGGCTCTTGCACTAGCTGTTAAATTATAAAATTTAAGGTGATTGCTTTGGTAAGTAATCACCTTTTTGTTTTTAATCCAAGACCAGTTTTTCTAGTTCTAAAGGGGAGATTTGCTCACCCTTATAAAAGGCCCGCATATTCCCACCTGAAATTTCATCTATTAAGGCTATTTCCTGTTTTTCACCGACACGACCAAATTCAAATTTAATATCGTATAATTCAATTCCCTTTTTAGCCAATTCCGCCTTCACTATCCCAGCGATTTTTTGGGTCATTTCCTTTATAACTTGATATTCATCTTTATTTAAAAGACCCAGAATTGCTAGGGCGTCTTCCGTAATGGGGGGATCACTACGTTCATCATCCTTTAAAGTTATTTCAATAAATCCCTTTAATTCCTGGCCCTCCTGGGCATACTTACCGTAACGTCTGAGGAAACTACCTACAGCACGGTACCTGCATATAACTTCTAATCCTTCCCCAAACATGCTAGCAGGCTTAACTGTCATCGTAAGATTATTAATATCTGCATCAATATAATGAGTAGGAAGACCCTCCTTATGCAATATTTCAAAAAAGTGTTTGGTGAGACTTATGGCAGCCCTTCCCGAGCCATCTATCTTTAGGCCTACTTGATTAGCTCCTGGATCGAAAACCCCATCTTCACCCGTTGCATCATCCTTAAACTTCATTATCAGGTTGCCATCTGGTTTTTGATATATATCCTTAGTTTTACCCTTGTATAATAACATTGTAAGTTTCCTTTCAAAAAGTTTTATTAAAATCAACTTATTAGCTTTAGTCCAGTAACACCAGAAATAATTAAAAATAAAAATAATATTCTTAACCAACTTGCCGATTCCTTAAAAAATATTATCCCCATTAATACTGCTCCCCCAGCCCCAACCCCAGTCCAAACTGCATAAGCAGTACTCATAGGTATTTCTTGCATGGCTTTTGATAAAAAGAAAAAACCAAAAGTAAAAGTGATAATTATGAGCAATAGACGCGTAAAACTTCTTTTTCTTAAGTAAAAATTAATACTCATTACGCCAAATATTTCCCCAAAACTTGCTATGATTAATAATACCCAAGCCAATTATGGCTCCTCCTTATATTCTATAAATTGCTCAGCATCAGTAGTTATTTTTATGCCTATTATACCCGTAATAATTAATCCGAAGAAAAAGGTCTTTATTATTGAAATATCTGCCCCAAATACTAAAAAGTCTATTAAGACTATCCCAGTGGCACCCATTCCAGTAAAAACTGCATAAACTGTGCCAGAAGGGAGTTTGTCGCAGGCTTTAATAATAAAATAGAAACTAAAAATAATAGCTATAAGAGTTCCTAGCCATTCCCACGCTGTACTAGAATATCTCAAGCCGATAACCCAAATAATTTCTACTAGACCAGCGAGTAAAACATATGTCCATCCCATTAAGTTAGCCTACTTTCTGCATCTTCTTTCCTCGAAATGCTACAAATATAGAAAGCTGCCCGTTCATTAATTTTTATAATTTTAACCTTGCCAAAAGTATCAGTAAGTTCTTTTTTTATATTTTTTATAAAATTAAAGTAATCCCCACCTTCTAGGCCTTCAATAATATCTATAATTAATGATCTTTTTTCACTAAAATCATAAATAATAACTGCATTTTTCGTAACCCTATCCATTTCCTTATACATTATTTTTCTAGCATCTTCCTCCAAACCATGGGCTACATAAGAAGTAATGGATAAATCGAAAAATTTATCCCCAAATGGCAGCCCCTCAATTATATTAGCCTTGATAAATTTAACATTATTTCCTTGATTCCTTTTCTTAGCAATATTCAACATTTTTTCTGCGGGATCAATGCCGATGACATTCAAGCCCTGTTGATTAAGTACATTACATAATGCTCCTGTACCACAACCAACATCAAGAATGTCTTGGAATTGAGATAAGTCTAAGTAGTGGTCTAACTTGGCTATACTATTTGTATAGTTTTTCACCTGGAAATTATAAAACAATCCATAAAAGGGGGCAATTAAATCGAAAAGATGCCCCGACTTAGCCTTAGTATTTCCAGTCCCTACATCTGACTTGTCCATAAAGACTCCGTTCTAATAAATAGTTTATAGTTTACTTGATAGCTAAATCTTGCCGCATAAAATTAGGCAATGCAAAAGCAGCCCGAAAAACCTCGGAGTTGATATAATTAGTATTCCTAACTAACTTGTTTAAATCAGCATTAATAGGATCGTATTTTAAGGAAGCTAGGGTAAAACTCCACATACCTCCTGGGTAACTGGGTACAACGGCCGTATAAGTTTTCACGATAGGAAAATACTTTTGTAAAATGCTTCGGGTTCTTTTTAGTATTTCTTTATTAAAAATTGGTGATTGACTTTGACAGACCATAAGTCCATCTTCCTTTAAAGATTTTTTTAAATCTAGATAAAAACTTTCTGAAAATAAAACTTCCGCGGGACCGACGGGATCAGAGGAATCTACAATAGCTATATCATATGCAAATTCCTGTTTTTTAACAAATTCTACCCCATCTTTAAAATGAAAGTTGACCCTTTTGTCATGTGGGGCATTTCCCGATATTTTTTTTAGCTTGTCAGCACATTCATCTACAACTACCCTATCTATTTCCACCATATCTATGGCCTTTAAATCTGTATATTTAATTAATTCATTGGCGACTCCACAATCGCCACCCCCAATAATTAAGGCCCTTTCGGGTTTTTCATGGGTAACAACTGCTACATGCGAAATCATTTCATTATAAATATAACCATCAAATTCTGTAGTCTGCATAACCCCGTCCAATACTAGACAAGGCCCAAAATCATGGGAATCTATTATATTTATTTGTTGAAAGGGTGATATTCTAGTCGATAAAATTTCCTTCACCCGATAATATAACCTAATATTATCGCGATCATCTTCTACTAACCATAGCTGGTTATTAAATTCTTCAAAATACTTAGGAAGTTTATTCTTGGTCATTTTGCAGCCTATCATATTAATTCATTCTTATATGATAAGGATCTCACCACCTTTTAATTCTTTTCCACTAGCTTATCTATTATGTCACTTTAACGTAAAATTTTCTAGCTCTAGGTCCATCGAATTCGCAAAAATATATGCCTTGCCAAGTCCCAAGTAAAGGTTGCCGCTCCTCAATGATAATCGTTTCACTAGCCCCAATACAAGAAGCCTTTAAATGGGCCGAGGAATTACCCTCTAAATGTTTGAATTCTTTATAATCGGGAAATACCTTGTTTAACCCATAAAGAATATCTGTTACTACATTCGGGTCTGCATTTTCATTAATAGTTATCCCTGCTGTAGTATGGGGGCAATAGACTAGACATATACCCTTAGAAACATTGCTTTTGGATATTGCCTCCCGAACATACCTAGTAATATCATATAGATTTTCCCTTTCTGTCTGTAGGCTAAATTCATATAACATTTTTTCACCCCCCAAAACCTAGCTTTTACCAATAAGGATTGAAAAATCAACCGTCACAGTCTTAATATTACTTTTAAATAATTTTTCCACCTTTTCTTGGGTAGTAGCCCAGGATAAAGGAGTCATAATAGACAAGTTCTCTAAGTAGTCATTATCGACGGGTAAACTATACTTTAGCTTTTTAATGTCAATAACTTGTAGGTTATCTTCAAAAAGTTTCATAGTTTCAGTATTAGAATAAGTTACTTGCTCAGTTTCCTCATAAAATATTTCCCTCAATTCCAGTAAATAATTACTATTGGGTACTACCTTGATAATTGTTGCCCCCTTTTTGGAAATCCTTTTAAATTCGGCATAATTAGCAGGAGATAGGATATTTAAAATAAAATCGAATTGGGCAGTTTGGAAAGGTACTTTAGCAATATCGGCTACACACCAGATATTACCTTTATGTGTTTTCGCAGCCATTATGATACCCTCTTTAGCAATATCTATACCTACACCCAGAATCTGCCTGGGGCTATTTTGGAATACCTTTTCCTTGATTTGGGCTAAGTGATATCCTTCCCCACATCCAGCATCAAGAATTTTAATTTGCTCAGCTTGGCCCCTGATATTTTTGGCAATTAAAAAACTAATTTCTTCGATTAATGGAGTGAAGAAACCTGATTTGTTAATTATTTTGCGAGACAAAAACATACTTTTATCATATTGGCTTTTATAAAGACCTAATAACATATTGACATATCCGTGTTTTGATATGTCAAAAGTGTGCTTCACGGGACATACTAAACTTCTATGATTTACCTGCATAGGATGTAAACATATGGGGCAAGAAAAGATTTCCTTATAATCCAAATAAAGTTTTAGACTTTGGTTTTGTGTCATCTATACTACCCCATATCCAAAAAATAATTTCAACTTATTATATAATCAACATCTAGCCCACAATTTGTACATTTTCCCGCTTTATATGCCCTTAATTTTATTTTGTAATTATTTCGGTTAATTAAATTGGCCCCACAGGAAGTACAATAGGTATCATTGGCAAAAGGCATATTACCCACATAGACAAAATTTAAATGTTCTTTGGCAATATTATAGGCCATTTCCATGGTCCTAGTAGAAGTAGGGGGATTTTGTAATTTATATGCTGGGTGGTAACGGGAAATATGTAGTGGTAAGTCGGGATTTAGGGTAGCCAAGTATTTAACCAACTCTTTGATTTCAGCAGGATTATCATTTTCATCTGTAATTATTAAGGTGGTTATTTCTAGGTGGACTTTATCCAGAGCATTTTCTATTGTTGCCTTAACTGGCTCTAGTTTAGCCTTACAATTTTTACGATAAAATTCTGAAGAGAAAGATTTTAAATCTATATTCATTGCATCAACAAAAGGTAATAACTTTTGCAGTGGTTCCTTCCCAATATAGCCATTAGTAACCAGGACCACCTGCATTCCTGCCTCTTTGAGCATGTAGGCTGTATCCCAGATATACTCATACCATATAGTTGGTTCATTATAAGTAAAAGCCAAGCCCACCGAATCTTCAGCCTTTGCATCTAAAGATATTTTCACCATTTCTGCTGGGGATATTGTGCGCCCCTGTCCTAATTCTTGAGCAATACCGTAGTTTTGACAATATGAACAGGCCAGATTACAGCCATAAGTCCCCGCAGATAAAATTGTTTTCCCAGGATAAAAGTGATATAGTGGTTTTTTTTCTATGGGATCCAAAGCTAAAGCGCTAACATTGGCGTAGTTCAAAGTATACAAAACCCCATCATCATTATATCTAATATTACATATTCCTATTTGTCCTGGCTTTAAGCTGCAATTATGGGGACAAAGCTCGCATTCGACCTTATCACCACTTCTTTTATAAAAACTAGCTTCCTTTTTCATTTAATTATCATCCTGTCAAAATTAGTAATACCTGTCTACTTTAAATCTTTCGATTCTATAATCTTCATCGGGTGAAATGCCTGCCTTCTCTAAAGCTATGGCCAACTGGTCTTCTACTGTATCTACTCCCTCCAAATTAGGTAAAAGTAGTCCTCTTCTATTTCCTTTAGTAACTATCACTCCGTATTCTTCAGAATCAAGTTCATCCTGCTTACATTCCTCGGGAGCAGATAATATATCTACGGAATAAGTTAAATCGGTAAGCTCATTAACTTTTACGGGGCTAAATCTGCTATCGCGGGTAGCAGAGCTTACTGCATTACTAGCAATCTCTTCTGCCAAATTGCTATGCACTGGTAAAATAGTACCTATACAACCCCGTAATTGTCCCCCTTTTTTCAAGGTAACAAAAGTGGCCCCTTTTTCGCCTTTTAATTCCTGTAATTCTGCAGGTAAAGAAGGTTTAATCCCGTTTCTTACGTAATTTTCCAATACTAAGCGAGCCCATCTAACTGGCTTACTTTCATTTTTCCTTTTAACTAACAAACCAGCCTCTATTTCCCTTTGCATTTCCTTTAAATAGCTATCTTTGCTAGTAGTTAACTCAAAACCAGCAGTTAGGTAACCTACTCCAAATGGTCCCTCATAGGAATATACTTGGGACTTAAAATCATAGCCATCCATACAGCCCAACATAATTACAATAGAGGGATAGGCGCATTCCCCTGCATTATCCCGCAGACTAGAATCAAGATTAACTATTTTATCGATTTCTTTATTGGCTAAAGCTTCTTTAATTAAATTATCAAATTTTGCACCATCAGGATGAAAACTATATGGCCCGTCATCCTTCAAACGATGTGACATATCACCAGATGCTACTATAGCCACTCTCTTTCCGAATTCTTTTGCGACTTTCTGTATAAGAAGCCCAAATTTATATAAAAGCAAAGTCGGTAATAAACCTATGCTTATTGGTACAATAGGTAGATCATCAGCTAGACCAGCTTCCTTTAAATAATGCAGCGGCACTAAAATTCCGTGGTCTAGTTCTCTATTGAGCTTGTTCCTTTCAGCTATCTCTTCATTAATAACTATAAAATCAATATCCTCTAGTTCTGCCTTTTCCCTTATTTTTTGGATAAAATTCAATTCATTATTATAATTAAAAGCAATTTCACCATAGCCAAATCGGCCAAAATCACCATATAGTTCTGGGCTTCCTAAACAAGTAACACAATCACTAAACACATTTCCATGCGGGGTTAAAAAGAGCACAATCTCGGGCTGGCTTGCAACTAAAGCTTGGGCCATTTCCTGCATACCTAAGACTGTGTTTTCAACATCCTTTAAGCTTCTGCCCCCTATAGCTGGAACAATCAGTGGTGGATGGGGAGAAAGAGTTAAATAGGTAATCATTTTCCTACCTCCTTTTTATAAACTGCCAGGTATCTCATAAAAAACTTCATCCCATTTATTGGGGTTACGGTCTATAAAGGTTCGTTCCCAGAATTGTATATTGTGATCATAATCTATCAAAAGTACTGTAGTTAGGTGGGTTCCATAGTTAGGGCTAATTACAAAAGATGCGGAGAGTATCCGTTCTAATTCGACTCCTACACCTGTATCTGGTAGTATCTTTTCATCAGCCAATTTCGTATCCGCCATCATAGTAAATAAAGAATCAACATTAATCTCATCTTTTGCTAAAATATTTTGCATGTTCATAGTGCCTTGACTCACTTTGGGCCAATTTATGTTAAGCAGGTTATTGCTTAACCCATGGACACCTTCAGGAATTTCATATATATCTTCCTTTCGGTTTGAGTAATAATACAAGGACCCTTTATCACCTACTAGCAAGTTAAAGCCATTATAATCCGATCCACCGTTAGATAACTGCTCGAGATAACTTTTGGGGCTAATGGCCTTTTCCAGATATTTCTGAACTAGATGGCCTCGTGATGGAGCAGCTTCTTTCTGATTATGGGGATCGCGATAATTAGTTATTACAGCATATTGTCCAAAAGTATTAACACCAAGCCAGGTACCTCCAGCTTTTAGATCCCGACCCGCTAAGATATCAGGCTTATCTGCCCAAAAGTCTGCAGCTAGTGTTGGCCGCTCGTAAAATTCATCTCGATTCGCTGCCATAACTACTTTATATTTTGGATGGTTTTTATAAGCGAAAATTATTAAACACATATTTTCTCCTTCATTACAATATATCATTATGTAATGCTTTATTTTATTTTAAGAATACCAATATATTAGGCTCGGTGCAAGTTATAGAAAAAAGAGTTGGCTAAATAATAGCCAACCCCTATAACCTAAAAACTTAATTTCATTTATGAATATTTTACTACGATATTGCTAATAAGTTCCCCTACTTCTTGGACATAATCTTGTGCCATTTCAATATATTCATATATTTCGCGCCATTTAATAATTACTATTGGATCAGTTTCATTTTCGAACAGTTGTGCCAAGCCGGTTCTATATAGATTATCTTGTTTCTTCTCTAGTTTAGTTATTTCATTACAACAAAAAAGAATTTCCTTTTTACTGTGTGGGATGTCTTTTAAAAGATTGAAAGCCCTATCTTGTAACAAAATACCCTTCTGGAGAACAGCTATCATTTCTTTAACCCTATCATTGGGTGGCCCAGCTTGATATAAAATCATCCTATCAATAATGCCCGTAATATAATCTAATACCTCCGATAGTTTTTGAATAAGCCGAAAAGCATCCTCCCTATCAAAAGGCAGTATAAAACTGGTATTCAACCTTTTGACTAATTGGTCTATAATTCGGTCCCCTTCATGTTCCATAGCAGTAAGTTTGGCCATTTTGGCATCTAAATCAGAATAATCATCAATAACATCTTGCAAGATTATCCCACCTCGTACAACCATATAGGCACTTTCCGAGAAAAGTTTAAATAATTTATCATCCCTTCTCCCAAATAATCTCACACGATCTCCCCCAATTAGATTACCACAAGATGTAACATCCAAAATTGATTATAAGGCTCTTAAATAATCAGGTCTCAAATACTTCCTATCATTTTTATCGATAATATCTTTAATTAAGGCCAGTATTTTTTCTTTATCTTCGGGTAGCCTACCTTTTATAGGTAGGTAATTAGAAGCGTGGTTACTTCTGTATTCTGTTCCCTCAACTTCCAAGTCTTCTATCATCATATACATTTCATCGAGTATTTCGAAAGGCCCAGGTAGTTCGAATTCACCTTTTTTTTGCCTATTAAAAAGAACAGTTCTTGGGACTAACATTAGGGTCAATGCTCCAATATAGTCAGGATTCATGTCATTTAATATTTTAGCTGTATTTTTAGCATGATCAACTGCCTTGGGAGTCCTACCAGCTAATCCTAATAAAACCGTAACAGATAGTAAAATTCCAGCACTTCTGATCATGCGCCCCGCCTGTACCATTTCATCATAATTGACGCCTTTGCGAATATCCAACAGAAGCTCAGGGTCACCAGTCTCTACTCCCAAATACGCAATAGTAAGGCCAGCAGCCTTCAAGACGCTCAACTCTGACATTGATTTAGCGATAATGCTGTCTGGGCTAGCATATATGCCCACATGTCGTAAACTAGGAAAGGCTTGATAAAGTACAGCCAATATTTCCAAAAGATCATTAGTTTCCATAGCTAAAGCATCACCATCGGCTAAAAAGACCTTTTCCAAGTCACCATAATATTGCTTAGCCATGCGAATGTCAGTCTTGATTTCCTCCATACTTCTAACCCTAAACTTTTTATCCTTATACATTGCACAAAAAGTACAGCGGTTGTGAGTACAACCTACTGTGCATTGTAAAATATAACTCCTAGCTTCACTAGGGGGTCTAAATATATTTCCTTCGTATCTCATAATGAGACCTCCTTTTATTTCTAATTTATGAGAAAAAACTTCAAATGCAAACTGTTTACAAATATTCTTTTATTAACTAGCTATATTAATTGTAATATTACTTAAAATAATATCAAGTGCGAGTCTTGTAAAAGAGGAGGTTTTTTGCATGGCTAGTCGTAACAGAATTATGTCTGAACAGTTAAAATATGAAATTGCCAAAGAGTTAGGAATTGACCAAATCGTAGCCACCGAAGGGTGGGGTTCTGTCAGTTCCAGAGATTGTGGAAACATGGTTAGAATGGCAATTCAGATAGCTGAGCGAAATCTTACCAACTCGTAAAAATGAATAATAATCTCGCACTTCGGGAGGATTTCCTCCCGTTTTTATCCATTCCAACACTAATAAATTTTGTTTTCGAAATTTATAATTTTATTTTCCCATGTTCTAATAATAACTTCATCTTCATCAACAGATATAAGGTATTCAGGCAATAAAGGTGTCTTGCCCAAACCACCAGTAGCATTAATAATATAGGTAGGTATAGCTAAACCAGAAGTAAAGCCCCTTAAATCCTGCATTATTTTCAAACCTGTTTCTACCTTGGTTATAAAATGTGTAGTCCCTTTAACTTGTTTAGCATGGAAAATATAATATGGTTTTACTCTAATTCTTAACAATTCCTGGTTGAGTTTCTTCATAATATGTGAATCATCATTGATACCTCTTAATAAAACCGCTTGATTTCCCAATATTACCCCAGCCTTGATTAACATATCACATGCTTTTTTGGCTTCTGGGGTAACCTCCATAGGTGAATTAAATTGGGTATTAATATAAATGGGTGGATACTTTTCTAATATTGCGCATAATTCTGGAGTTATTCTTTGGGGCAGTGTTACTGGGCAGCGGGTTCCTAGCCGTTTTATTTCTACATGGGCTATATTATCTAACTCACCCAGAATCCAATCTATCATAGTATTGCTCAACATTAAAGAGTCTCCACCAGTAATTAAAACATCACGTATTTCTTTATTTCCCCTAATATATTCTAATGATTTTTCTAGTTCACTACGCAAAGCATGTTCATCTTTTTCCCCAAAATTCCTTCTCCTTTGACAATGTCTACAGTACATAGGGCATTGATTAGTAACATTAATTATTAAGCGATCGGGATACCGCCTAGTAATTCTAACTTCAGGGCTTGTGGTAGTTTCAGCCATAGGATCATTTTCGCCCTTTTCATCGGTTAATTCTAAAATACTGGGAATAGCTTGTTTGTATATTGGTGATTGGGCAAAATTATCAAAATCAATCAAGCTAAGATAATAAGGGGAAAGTGCCCATCTGAAAAAACTAGATACCTCGATTAAGTCATCTTTGTCTTTTTTGCTAAAATTTATAAATTTATTTAGAACATCTACATCTGAAATACTGTTTTTCATCTGCCATGCCCAATTATCCCAATCATCCCCACTAGCAGCAAAATAATCTAAGATTAACTCTTTGTTTTTTATACTGCGATTAAGTTGCCTAAAACCTGTTTCAATTTGCCCCTCAATTTGCAAATAATCCGCGATACTATTTTTTAATTCTTCAGCCCTATCTAGGGCCTTTAGTCTATTAACAGAATAATTACTCACAAAAATGAACCCTCCTTATAAATACTAAGTTACGGAAGGCAGAAGGCCCCCCTTTAGACGCTTACGAGGTTAGCTGACGGATTAGGGCCTAAAGGTAAATAGCCCTTCGTGTTTGTGTGCACGATTCACCCCTACAAATTCGGGTCCCCCGTTCTGTTCAAACAGATTAAGCGTTATATTTCAACGTTGGCAAAAAATCATTCCCATTTCCTAGTAATGTTTATGCCAACAATACCTAAAATAAAAGCAAAAATTATCACAGCAATAGTTGTACTTGTAATCCCTACACCAATTACCATGCCAATAATAGCCGTATACCATAAGGCAGCAGATTGAGATAGTCCCCTAATATGTTTACCCTCAAATACCCAAATAAAACCTGCACCAATAAAACCCAATGCAGAAATTATTTGCGCGGCTAAACGACCTGGGTCGCTATGCCATGGCATGTCGGTTAATCTAAAAAATTCCACTGAAATAATAGTAACTAATGAAGCTCCTACACATATAAGAGCGAATACCCGCGAAGTGTTTTTATCCTTAAAAATTAGCCCTATGGCTAAGCCTACAATAGCGGAAATCAGTAAGCGGATAATGATAGAACCCATGATTATTGTATACTATAGTTAGGTGCTTCTTTAGTTATGAAAATATCATGAGGATGATTTTCAGTTAAAGTAGCATTAGTAATCTTGACAAATTTAGCATTCTCTTTTAGACAATTAATATCTGGACAACCACAGTAGCCCATACCTGCCCTAAGCCCACCCATTAGTTGGAAAATAGTGTCTGTTAGACTTCCCTTGTAAGGTACTCTACCTTCGATCCCTTCTGGTACAAGTTTTTGGGCATCTTCTTGAAAATACCTATCACTACTACCTTCAGTCATAGCACCCATCGAGCCCATACCCCTATAAATCTTGTAACTTCTACCTTGTAGAATTACCATTTCACCAGGGCTTTCCTCAGTTCCAGCCAATAAATTACCTAGCATTACTGTATCAGCACCAGCTGCTATAGCTTTTACAATATCACCTGAATACTTAATGCCACCATCAGCGATGATAGGGACATTATATTTTTTTGCAACTGTGCTACAATCTACAATAGCAGTTATCTGAGGCATACCGATTCCAGCAATTACACGTGTAGTACATATAGATCCTGGGCCAATTCCGACCTTAACTGCATCTGCGCCAGCCTTGATTAATTCTTCAGTAGCTTCTGCAGTAGCGACATTTCCAGCTATAAGTTCTAGTTCCGGAAACCTATCCCTAACAGATTTGACCATATTAATAACCCCAGTAGAATGCCCGTGAGCGGTGTCAACTACTATTACATCTACCCCCGCCTTTTGTAAAGCCTCTATGCGGTCAAAAGTATCCTTTGTTACTCCCACAGCAGCTCCAACTAATAGTCTACCCCTATCATCTTTAGCAGAGTTAGGATGCTTTTGAGTTTTTTCTATATCCTTTATAGTAATCAGACCCATTAAATTAAAATCGTCATCTACTAAGGGTAATTTTTCAATCTTATGCTTCCTTAAAATTTCCATGGCTTCTTGCATATTGGTACCTACAGGGGCCGTAACTAAACCATCACTAGTCATTATGTTTTTTATAGGTTGTTCAAAATTAGTTTCAAAACGAATATCGCGATTAGTTATAATACCGACAAGCCTAGAGCCCACTGTGATGGGTACACCAGAAATATGATAATATTCCATAATATCTAGTGCATCTTGTACTTTATTGTCTGGTGAAAGGAAAAAGGGATCTGCAATTACCCCATGTTCGGAACGTTTCACCCGATCAACCATTCTAGCTTGTTCTTCAATAGTCATATTTTTATGAATTATACCAATTCCACCCTCGCGTGCCATGGCTATGCCCATTTTGGCATCAGTCACAGTATCCATACCTGCGCTAAGAACAGGTATTTCAAGTCTTATATTACGGGTTAATCGGGTAGAAATACTGACTTGGTTTGGTAAGACTTCCGATTTACCAGGTATTAATAGGACATCGTCAAATGTGAGACCTTCCTTGGAAAATTTCGCATTCATTATTAAGTGGCCTCCTTTAGTAAATTTAAATAATATTATAATAACATTAACAATTTAGCAAGGCATTGTATACAATTTACATTAAATTAATTAATTTTTCAGTCTCCTCCCATTACGGAACTAATACCATAATGAAAAAAATGTTCCCTTAATTGCTTGATAGTGGTTGTGCTTATTTCAAACTTACGTGACATTTCTTCAACACTTAAATCATTTTTAATCGCTTCTATAAATTCATCGAAATCGATACCAGCTTCCCTAGTCATCTCTGATAAAGACACTATGCGACTCCAAGGGGGAAAGGAACCCTTGTGTTCAAAATTGGACATAGCTAGTCCTCCCTTTAGTTTTTGACTAGCTTGCCCTATATAGAATAATTTTATTGTAGGCTATTTTAATATATGTATAAATAGTCCACTAAGTAGCTTGGGTTCAAACCAGGTTGATTTAGGTGGCATTACTTTGCCAGCATCGGCAATATCAATCAAGTCCTGAATAGTGGTAGGAAACATGGTAAAAGCTACTGCCATTTTAGCATCATCAACTTCCTTTTGTAGTGCTTCCACACCTCTTATACCACCCATAAAATCAATTCTATTGCTAATACGGGGGTCGTCGATTCCCAGAATAGGTCCTAGGAGGTTATTTTGTAAAATCGAAACGTCCAACCTATCCACTGGATCCTCAGGATTAAAAATACCATCTTGGGCAGTCAATTTATACCAGGTCTTATCCAAATACATACCAAAAGTGTGTTTTGCTTGGGGACTAAAACCAGTATTGCTGTCGAGTTTTTCAAGATTAAACTTTTTCCTAATTAGTGCTAAAAATTCTTCCTTAGTATGCTTATTTAAATCTTTTACTAGTCGATTATAATCCATAATATATAAATCCTGGTCTGGAAATAAGACACATAAAAAATAATTGAATTCATCATCTATGCTGTAGTTTGGATTTGCTTTTCTCCTTTTCAAACCCACTTCAACTGCAGATTTGCTGCGATGATGACCATCAGCAATATATAAATCAGGAATACCAGTAAATAGTTGCTGCAGTTTGCTTATTACTTCATCATCGGAAATTACCCAAACCCTCTGTAGTACTCCTTGGGAGGTAAAATTATATTCAGGCTCAGAACTAACATGGTCCTTTATTATGGTCTGAATTTCTTTTTCGTTTTTATAAGTTATAAAAATCGGTCCCGTATTAGCATTACAATAATCAACGTGCTTAATTCTATCTTGTTCTTTATCTGCCCTAGTAAATTCATGCTTTTTAATCACATTGTTGAGATAATCATCAATAGAAGCACAAGCAACTAAGCCAGTCTGGCTTCTACCTTTCATAGTTTGTTGGTATACATAGAAACAGGGCTTGTCATCTTGTATAAAAATACCATCTTCTATCATGCGGTTTAGGTTATCCCGAGCCCTCTCATATACCCTACTATCATATAAATCTATAGATTTATCCAATTCAATTTCAGCCTTATCCACACGTAAAAAAGAATAAGGGTTGTCTTGCACCATTTCCCTAGCTTCCTCACTGCTCATTACGTCATATGGTAAGGCTGCAACCTGACTAGCCAAATCTTTTTTGGGCCTTATGGCTCTAAAAGGTCTGATTATTGCCACCTAATCTCCTCCTATGATTTATTAAATACTTAAAATGTCATTAATAGTACTAATCAGTTCTTCGATTTCACCTAAGGAACAGTCAGCCATATGGGCGATTCTAAAGGTCTTATCTTTTAAACTACCATAACCATTGGAAATCTGAAAACCCCTAACCCCTAGTTCTTTATTTAGATTAGCTACATCAATATTTCTAGTATTTTTAATTGCGGTCAAGGTGTTAGACAAGCAGCCTTCATCTGCAAATAAGGCAAACTTAACCCTAGCCCAATCCCTTACATATTCCGCCATTTGAACATGTCTGTCAAACCTTTTGTCTAACCCTTCGGCTAGTATAAGGTCTAGCTGATAATTCAAAGCAAACATGTGGGATAAAGAAGGTGTAGAAGGATATTGGTAATTCCTTTTTCGAACATACTTATACAAAGCTAACAAATCCAAATAAAAACCGCGGTAAGGTACCTTTTCAGCCCTGTTGATTGCTTTTTTAGAAAATGTACAAATCGCCATGCCAGGTGGAAGGCCCAAGGCCTTTTGAGTAGATGTAATACAAATGTCTATTCCCAGTTTATCGACTTCTATCTTAGAACCGCCTACTGAACTAACTGCATCCACACACCATATAATATCCTCATACTTTGCAATTACGGGTGCCAATTCATCCAAGGGATTCATAACTCCAGTTGAAGTCTCATTGTGGGTAACAGTAAGCAAATCATACTTACCAGTAGCCAAAATTTTATCAATTTCATTTGCAGATAGGGCTAGTCCCATGGGTGTTTCATAAATATCAGCAGGAACATTATTAGCTATGGCCATTTCATACCATCTCTTGCCAAAAGCCCCTATGGAAAACACCGCTGCCCTCTTGGCTGTACAGGTACGAATAGCACCCTCCATTAAACCACTACCTGAGCTAGTAGATAAAAGGACTTCTTCCTCGGTGTATAGTAGTTGTCTGATTTTATCACTAATTTGCCTTTGTAAGTCAGAAGCATCTTTGCTACGATGCCCTATCATAGGTTGTGACATTTTCTCTAATACATCGGCTCTCACTTCGACTGGACCAGGTATAAATAACTTCTTACGCACCTTGCTACTCCTCCAAACTATTTAATTTGCTTTAAATTATTCTTCTATAATACTATTTTATAATTTTTAAGCAGATAATACAAAAATATAAAAAATTTAGGCTGCTATAGTATATTTACAGCTGCCTAAATTAAAATTTCTTTAGAAAATATGTAGCTAATAGGAATTGTTTTTTAGTCGCATATGTGTATTATCTATGTCTACCACGATTACCTCGCGTCCAATTTTCATTACTGCTTCCCAAGGGATAACTAGTTTTTGCCGATCTGCCCAGAAATTGAAAGCATTACCCCGATTGGGTAAAATTATAGAAATTATTTGGCCACTTTTTTCATCAATAAGCATATCAGATTCCCCAACTGTTCCCATTCTCATACCATCATAAATGTTAACCATTTCCTTGCCATTTAAATCGTTAAGCCTGATTTTAATACCCCCTTAAACCCCTGTATGTCCAAAACCACCTGTTCCCCGCTTAGTTTCGTCCAAGTCTTCCTCTATTAATTCTACTTTTTCTATTTTTGTAAAAACCATTTGGGCTACCCTTTCGCCCCTTTGTAAAATATACTCTTTGTCCCCCAAATTTATAACAATAACCTTAATTTCTCCACGATAGTCAGCATCAATAGTACCAGGACTATTAAGGACTGTGAGGCCATGCTTGATTGCTAGACCGCTTCTAGGCCTAATCTGAGCCTCATAGCCAAGAGGGATAGCTATGGCAATGCTAGTAGGCACTAAGGCCGTCTGACCCACTCCAATTGCAAGTGGCTTATCATTAGCTGCATACAAATCAAGCCCAGATGAACCTTCGGTCATATATCGGGGCAAGGGTAAATCATATGAATGTAACCTTTTAACTTTAATCTGCAAATTTACTTTCTCCCCTAAAATTTATTTTTTAAAATGCTTAACAAACTCTTCTTCAACTTTAGGCAAAACTTCAGGGGCCCCGATCGCGGCTAAAGAAAGTGAATTATGATTTAGCATGCTATGGGCCAATTCATTAACATCTTGACTAGTAACAACTAGTACTTTATCTATAATTTCCTCGACGGGAATAATTTTACCATACATGAGCATTGTTCTACCTAAACGACTCATACGGTTAGTGGCACTTTCCATCCCCAAATATAGGCTAGATTTTATAAGTTTTTGAGTCCTTTCTACTTCCTTTTCCGTAACCCCTTCAGATAAAAACAAATGTAATTCCTCATATAAAGCAGCGAAAAAGCGGCTTATATTTCCCCTGCTAGTACCAATATAGATACCATATGAACCAGTATCGGAATAAGTCGCAGGATGTGAATATACAGAATAGGCTAGTCCTAATTCTTCCCGCATTTTTTGGAATAATCTTGAGCTTAGACCACCACCTAATATACTGTTTAACACATTTTGCGTATAGCGATTATTGTCAAAATAGGAGATACTTGGACCACCTATGCATAATTGCACCTGTTCCATTTCCTTTTCAATAAGATTAATAAATGAGGAATTAGTACTAGCCGCAGATTTATTAATTTGTACCCTAGTTGAAGGTTGTTTATTAAGTATCTTTTCAATTTTATCCTTCACAATTCCATTTTTAACGTTTCCCGCAACAGAAATTATTAGATTATCTGGAGTATAGGAATTCTTATAGAACTCAAAAATATCATCCCGAGCAAAACCCTTTACTGAATCAACCGTTCCCAATATTGGTACCCCCATAGAATTGCCTTCCCACAACTTTTCGGCAAATACATCATGGATTAAATCATCGGGTAAGTCCTCGTACATATTAATTTCTTCAATTACTACCCCTTTTTCGGTGGCGAAATCCTTGTCTTTAAAAGCAGAATTAAAAATCATGTCGAATAAAATATCTATAGCTTCATAGCAATTTTCATCGAGGGTTCTGGCGTATAAGCAGGTGTATTCTTTGGCAGTAAAAGCATTAAGCTGTCCCCCTATACCCTCGAAACTTTCTGCTATTTCCTTGGCACTCCTAGTGGCAGTACCCTTGAAAAGCATATGTTCAATAAAATGGCTGGCCCCTGCCATATGTTCAAATTCATGTCTAGAACCTACTTTTATATAAATACCTATTGCTACTGATTTTAGATAAGGTATTTCCTCTACTATTAAAGTAGAATTACTATCTAATGCCCAATAATTAACCATACAATTACCCCCAATAATCAATTACCTAATTTTAATTCTTTTTAAGTAATAGTAATCCCTTTACTTATTAAAGAAATCTTTTATAATATTAAACAAGTTGGTTTTTTTACTAATGTCCTCCCTGCTTATTAATGGTATAGTTGAAACAAATTTATCATTTGCATAAATATCTAGGTATCCTAGAACATCACCTTCCCCGACGGGTGCATCTATTACATAATTCATCCTTACAATCTTTTCAATGTTTAGATTTTCCTCTGCCTGCCACAAATAGACATCTTTTTCAGGATATATTTTTATATATGGTTGGCTTCCACTAGTTATTCTTACCTCCTTAAATGGGGTCCTGGCATCAAGGACCTTCATATATTTTGCATGATTAAAACCATAATCTAGAAGCCTTTTACAATCACCTGTTCTATCCCCAGATTTTAGTGCCACGGCAATTAAGCTTTGTCCTTCTCGGTTAGCAGAAGCAACTAAACATTTCCCAGCCAAATTAGTCGTACCTGTTTTAACCCCTGAAGCCCCAGGATAATAATCTAATAAGCCATTGGTGTTTTTTATCTTAATTGGCTCTCTATAAGATGGATGCTCAAAGGTTGTTTCAGGCATAGCAACAATTTTTCCTAGTTCTTCTTTGCTTAATAGGTAGCGAGCAATTACAGTTAAGTCATAGGCAGTACTATGGTGCCTTTCATCAGGCAGTCCTGATGCATTAACAAAATGGGTATTCATAGCCCCAAGCACAAAAGCTTTCTTAGACATAAGATGCCCGAAAAACCTTTCATCACCAGCTACATGTTCAGCTAAAACTACTGCAGCATCATTGGATGAACGGACTAATGCGGCTTTCAATAGTTCACCCACTTGGATCTCCTGCCCTTCCTTTAACCCAATCGCAAATTCAGGTGTTCTAGCCGCTTTTTCTGAGACCTTAGCTATTTCATTATAGTTTGCATATTCATCTGCTAAAATAGCAGTCATCATTTTAGTTGTACTTGCAACTGCACGTTTTTCATCTTGGGATTTTTCATATATAACTTGCCCAGTATCTTGGTCAATTAGACAGAAATAATTGGTATAAAGATTGGGTGCAGCATAAAGAGTATTTGCTTTACAAGAAATAAATATTAATAAAAGCAGAATAATTAGATTAATCTTTCTTAACATTATCTTCTTTCTTCCCATCATCACTTATAATTAATTGATCTATAGTAACCATTCTATAGCCATCGGCCTTTATAGAACCCAATAACTCCGGTAATGCCTGAACAGTAGGTTCAGTAGGGTGCATAAGAATGATAGCATCATTATGCAATTTATTTGTCACCCGTTTGACAATAGTTTCGGGATCAGGTTTTTGCCAATCTATAGTATCAATACTCCACATAATTAAATCATAATCAATACTAGAAACAGCCTGCATTATTTGACGATTTTGTTCCCCATATGGTGATGCAAAAAACTTGCTTCTTTTTTCTATAATTTTATAAATTATTTCTTCAGCTTTTTTTATCTGATTAATTGCTTCGGATTCTGCCAGACTGTTAAAATGAACATGCTTATACCCATGATTTTGTACACTATGTCCCGCTTTGTCAATCTTTTTTATCATATCTGAATTTTTTTCTGCCCATACCCCAGTGACAAAAAAGGTAACTTTAGCTTCATGTTTTTCGAATTCCTCTAACATAGCGGGGATATATTCCTCACCCCAATCCACATTAACATCTATTGCCACTAGCTTTTGCCCCGTGTTCCCTTGGTAAATAGGTTCTTTCATACGGGAAGCCACACTTGCATCATTATAATATAATAATGAAAAACCTATAATCCCACAGAGTACCAATACAATCGCCATACTCAGTAACATCCTCTTACTAAAAAAATATACTCTCATTTAAATCTTCCCCCTTAATTGTACCCAAAATTTCCCCCCACTGACACCTGAATTAATTATTACGGGGCTGGCAGATACATTTTTAAATATCAAATCTAATTCCCCATAACTAACAGTAGCATCATGCCCAATTGGCACATATTCAACAGGCTTAGAATGCCCATGTCTTTCGATTATTTCCATATTACTAAGCTGAGCTGCATTATATAAAGTACTCGAAACTTGACATACCCCGCCTCCATAATCAAGTTCTATTTCGCCACTTAATATTACTGGTGCTGGTTTATAACCTCTTTTGGCTGTCCGTGGTCCTACTATTTCGTTAAAAGAAAAATACTCTGTAGGCCATAATAAGGTATTATTAATACTCTTACTTGCTAATAATATATTGCTATACCGCTCTTTACTACCTTCAATATAGCTTTCATAAGCTCCCAATACATCTGTACATTCACTTAATTCCCAACTAGAATATTTAGGCAATACCCCCATAAAAAATAAAAACACTTCCTCATTTTCCTGGGCTGAAAGGACTTCAATAATACTCCTTTCAATATCGACAATAGCTCCAATCTCCTCTGGAACAATTGCACCTGTTTTCTTATCAATAGCTGGCTCAAGAGGTAATCTTTGCTTTTGAATAGCTAGGTTTTCAACGACTAATCTAACTTCGTCGGGCAATAAATTCTCTACTACTTGTGATTCCAAGCTTACACCTGCTTTGACTCCATAAAAATGACGCTCGATTTTGTCCATTACATTATTAAAAAAGGAAACAGTAAATAAAAAAAAGCAAAAGAACAAAATTTTACCCCCAGAAATGGTTAGCCCTTTAGTTTTCATTACCATCTCCCCTCAAAAAATTACTCATACATTAATATTCCAAAAGTACTAAAGGTATTCAGTTATTCAGAAAATACAAATAAACCGAGTAAGCTCGGTTTACTTGGAACTAAACTATTTAATTAGTCTTAATTATCCCCTTAGAACTGCTTTTCTGGATAAATTAATTCGACCTTGCCTATCAATCTCCGTTACCTTAACATCTATTCGGTCACCAACTGCCACTATATCTGTTACCTTTTCAACTCTTTTTTCATCCAATTGAGAAATATGAACTAAGCCTTCTTTACCTTGGGTACCTAAAACACCAGGGATTATTTCTACAAAAGCTCCAAAATCCATAATCCTTTTTACTATACCATTATAAATTTTACCTACTTCTACCTCTGCTACGATAGCTTCAATTAAGGATTTAGCTTTTTGGCTCGCAGCTTGATCATTGCCAATAATGTATAATGTGCCATCATCTTCGATATCAATTTTACACCCTGTTTCATCTACTATCTTGTGAATAGTTTTGCCACCAGGTCCTATTACTTCTCTAATTTTGTCTGTATTGATCTTCATTTTCAACATTTGCGGTGCATAAGGCGATATCTCTGGATTGGGTTCAGAAATAGTTTCTAACATTTTGCCCATAATATACATTCTGCCTTCATGAGCCTGAGCCAGTGATTTTTCAACAATTTCGCGATTAACCCCTGTAATTTTAATATCCATTTGTAAGGCTGTAATACCTTTTTCAGTACCGGTTACCTTAAAATCCATATCACCTAGGGCATCTTCAATACCTTGGATGTCACTGAGTATCGCAAAAGAGTCCCCTTCTTTTACTAAACCCATAGCAATACCAGATACAGGTGCTGTAATTGGCACACCAGCATGCATTAGGGATAAAGTACTACCACATACACTAGCCATTGAACTTGAACCATTAGATTCAAGCACATCCGATACTACCCTAATAGTATAAGGGAAAATATCCTGATCTGGAATAACGGGTAATAAAGCTCTTTCAGCTAAAGCCCCATGTCCAATTTCCCTGCGCCCTGGACCCCTCATAGGTCTGGTTTCACCTACACTAAAAGGTGGGAAGTTATAATGATGGATATACCTTTTGGATTCTTCAATACCTAAACCATCTAAAATTTGTTCTTCACTCATAGCCCCTAGGGTAGTCACAGATAATACTTGGGTCTGTCCACGGGTAAATAAGCCTGAACCATGTGGACGGGGTAAGAAACCTACCTCACAAGTTACTGATCTAATTTCTGCTAAATCTCGGCCATCAACCCTATCATTATCTTCAGTAATCATTTTTCTTATAATGTTTTTTAAGACATCATCTAATACAGCATTAATTTGTTGACTATCATCGGGATATATTTCGGCAAAATGTTCTTTAGCTAATTCATTCACCGCATCTATTTGGCTTTCCCGAGTTTTTTTGTCGGGATTTTTCACGGCCTTTTCCATCTTTTCAGTTACGTACTCCCTTACCTCATTTTCTAATTCTTCATTAACTTCGAGTACAACTACTTCAGATTTCTTGGGCTTAATAGCTTCAATAATAGTATCTTGAAAAGCGCATAATCTTTTAATTTCTTCGTGAGCGAAATAGATAGCATCTATAACCTGGGCTTCGGGAACCTCGTTAGCCCCACCTTCCACCATCATAATGGCATCTTTACTACCCGCTACTGTTATGTGCAATTCACTTAAGGAGCTTTCCTCAACAGTAGGATTAATTACGAATTTTCCATCAATCATACCCACTACAACCGCAGCTATAGGTCCATTAAAAGGAATATCGGATACACTTAAAGCTACCGAAGCACCAGTTATAGCAGTAACATCTGGAGCATTATCCATTTCTACAGATAATACGGTAGATACAATATGTACATCATTACGATATCCTTCTGGGAATAGGGGGCGAATAGGTCTATCAATTAATCTAGAAGTTAGTGTGGCTTGTTCGGTAGGTCTACCTTCCCGTTTAATAAATCCCCCAGGAATTTTACCTACTGCATATTGTCTTTCTTCATAATCAACTGTTAGTGGAAAAAAGTCTATTCCTTCACGTGGTTCTTTGGAAGCAGTCGCAGTTACTAAGAGCACAGTATCCCCATAGCGCATAAGGGCTGCACCATTAGCTTGTTTAGCTACTTGGCCGATTTCAACTACTAGTTTACGACCCCCAACTTCAATTTCATATAAATACACTTACTCGAATTCCTCCTTTCATTTTTTTATAAAATTAAAGAGCGGCATTTCCGCTCTTATCTACGTAGGCCTAGTCTCGTGACGATGTCCCTATACCTATCAAAATTGTTATCTCTTAGATAATCTAATAAAGCTCTTCTTTGCCCAACCATCTTAAGTAAACCACGCCTTGAATGGTGATCCTTTTTATTAACTTTAAGATGCTCATTTAAATAAGTGATTCTTTCTGTCAAAATGGCAATCTGGACTTCCGGTGAGCCAGTATCATTTTCATGAATCTGGAAACTCTTAATCAATTCTTCTTTCCGTTCTTGACTTAATGCCATTAAATTCACCTCCTACTTATAATCACCACTAACCAAGAAAAGCGTCGGTGACTTTCGCTAAGCCGAGTTAATGGTTACAAAATTATTTTTTATTTTCATAGCTAGAATAAAATCTGGCCGCTCTTCACTTTAATAAAGGTACAATCCTTGGTAATTTTAGCATAGCAAAAAGCAAAAGTAAACTTGAACCTATATTTGAGAAGCTATCTGATATGCTAGATCTTTATCCTGTTTAATCTGCTTGGCTAAGCTTTCGATATTATCAAACTTCATTTCTTCTCTGATTTTATTCAGAAAAGAAACCTGTAATATTTCACCATAAATATTACTATCGAAATCAATAATATGCGCCTCTACTGTTGTAGGATGATCTACATGAAAAGTTGGCTTCTGGCCTACATTAACCACACAATTATAAGTCTTCCCTTTGTATCTTGCCTTGGCAGCATATACACCTTTGGAGGGTAGGACTATATCCCCATCTATTTTGAGATTAGCTGTAGGGAACCCTATTTTGTCCCCACCCCTTTTATCTCCGTGTATAACCACCCCTTCAAGTATTGGATAATAGCCCAAAAGCTTTTGGGCTTCCCTTACTTGACCCCTTTCAATCATTTCCCTAATTAAAGAACTAGAAACTACTTTTCCATCCACACTAACTGGTGGAATTATGCTTACCTTAAAACCATGTTTTCTCCCTAGTTCCCCTAATAGTTCAGGGTTTCCCCGCCCTTTATGGCCAAATGAATAATTAAATCCTATAAAAACATGTTTAGCCGCAAGGGTAGACACTATAACTTTTTTGACAAAATCTTCAGGCTGCCACTTAGAAATTTCTTCATTAAATGAATTGTATATTAACAAATCAAAACCGATTTTTTCTAGCAAACTAGCCTTTTTATTAGATTTAGTAATCAGTTTTAATTCTTTATTAACATTAATTATTTTGTTGGGATGGGGATCAAAAATAAAAGCTGCAGCAATTCCCTGATTTTTCCTAGCTTCATCAACTGCTTTTTTCAATAGTTTTTGATGACCGATATGAATACCATCAAAATTCCCTAGTGCTAGATATATTGGTTTATCAATAGTCTGATAATTACTAATTTCCCTTACAATCTTCATCTATGCTCTCCCTTTTTAAAAGTCTTAAAAACCCTAATCGGCCTAATAGATGAATCCTCTAAATTAGTTCGAGCAAAAGCCACTAATGATGATTCATCATAAATCCTAAGATTACTTGGGGGTAATTTTTCTGTTATATAGATAGTATTTCCATTAATTACAGACAAATACTCGGTCTCATTTTTTAATTTATAAATTGGCCAATCCCGTACAGGATAATCAATATCCAAAATGGAATCATTTAATAAGCAGGGTTTAGCCACAATATCTTGTAATTGGCAACTATCACTAATTTCAAAAATACCAGATTTGGTACGAATCAATCCTGATAAGTAACCACCTATGCCTAGTATCTCCCCAATATCTTTACATAAAGTCCTAATATAGGTACCCTTGGAACAGGCCACTCGAAACTTGACCTCAGGAAATTGGCTCCTTAAATCCATAGTCAGTATCTCTATTTTATAAATGTATGCTTTACGTGCCTGTCGCTCAACTACGGCACCTTGGCGGGCTAATTCATATAATCTTTTACCCTGATGGCGAACTGCTGAATACATAGGGGGCACCTGCTCTATTTCCCCGACCATATTTTCTATTACTTGTCTGATTTCCTGTTCATTTACTATAGAATCAGGGCTATAAGTAATATTTCCCCAAGCATCCTCGGTATCTGAAAATCCACCTAAGGTCAAAGTAGCCATATATTCCTTGGTCTCATCTGGGATAAAGGGTATTACCTTAGTAGCTTGTCCAATAGCAATGGGCAAAACCCCACTTGCCATAGGATCAAGTGTCCCTAGATGGCCTATTTTAGTCTTGCGGGGTAATATCTTTTTAAGGCTACGTATTACATCATAGGAAGTCATGTCAAGAGGTTTGTCTATAAGCAAAAAACCGTCCATTATAACACCGCTTCTACCAGCTTAATTACTTTAGCAGAGACTGTGGCAAGATTGCCCTCTTGGGTTGCTCCGGCCGCTAATTTGTGACCTCCACCACCTAATTCCTTAGCTATTAGGGAAACATCTATATCCTTTTTAGACCTAAAGCCAATTTTAATTAGTCCTGGCTCAATCTCCCTGAAAATTAAACCTATCTGGACACCATCAATCATACGAGTATAATTAATAAGACCTTCGGGGTGTAAGCCATGGACACCTAATACATCAATATCCTGGTAGGATAATAACATCCAGGCTATTTTCCCGTCCTTACTCCTATTAAAATTTTGTAAAGCCTTGCCCAAAAGCAGGACTTCACCAATAGGCTTAGATTCAAATAAATTAATCCTAGTTGATTCTAAATCAACCCCATACTCTAATAGATCCGCTGCTATCCGATGGGTCTTAGCACTAGTATTATTATATTTAAAGTTGCCCGTATCCATAACTATACCAGCGTAAAGGGGATTGGCTATATCTGCTGTGATAGGAATTCCCCCCGCTAGTAAAAGTTCATAAATTATTTCTGCTGTAGCGGAAGCAGATGCATCAACATAATTAAAATCACCAAAAAATTGATTGCTTATATGGTGATCAATATTAAATATGGTGGCATCCTTATTTAAACTTTGGGCTATTCCTTCGTCTACCCTCCCCATATCAGTGCAATCTAGAAATATTATATTTTCTATTGCATTTTGTGGTGGGAGTTGGTCAGCTATTAAATCTACAAAAGGCAGATAAAAATATATACTGGGAATAGGATCAGATAAAAACATAGTTACTTTTTTATGCAAGGAACTTAACCCCATATAGAGCCCTAAAATAGAACCGATACAATCCCCATCTGGAATCTTATGGCCAATTAATAAAAAGTTATCCCTATTTTTTAATTGTTCAGCAATTTCTCTTAAGCTATTCATTTTATTAATCTTTTTTTCCCTCACTTATTTCATCCAATAGGGCTGAAATTTTTATCCCATGTTCTATAGATTTGTCCAATCTAAATTCTAGTTCGGGTGCATATCTTATATCTAATTGACGGGATAATTCGGTACGAATATAACCCTTAGCTTTTTGAATAATCTTTATAGTTCTATCTTGTTCTGCATCATCACCGAGCACGCTGACATTAATTTTAGCGTGACTTAAATCATTGGTAATATCTACCCTAGTAATAGATATAGTAGATAAATTAAGCCTAGGATCTTTTAAAGTTGTTATAATCTGTGACAGCAAGCGTTTAGTTTCTTCTGCCATTCGTTCTTGCCTACGGCTCATAATATTACCCCCTAACTCTTGCATCTGGCTAAAGTTTTCTAGGAACTTCCACCATAGTAAATGCTTCAATGACATCTCCGTCTTTAAGGTCATTGAAATCCTTAATGCCAATACCACATTCATAGTTTTCTTGCACTTCTCTTACATCATCTTTAAATCTTTTTAAGGAGGATAGGTGCCCTTCAAAAATTATAACCCCATCCCTTAATACCCTGACATTAGCATTTCTTTGCATTTTACCATCGATGACATATGAACCAGCTATGATGCCGACATTAGGCACCCTAAAAGTAGTCCTTACTTCAGCACGGCCAATATACTTCTCTTTATATTCGGGATCTAATAATCCCACCATTGCTTTTTTCACATCTTCAATAGCTTCATAAATTACTCGATAAAGCCTAACATCAATATTTTCTTGTTCTGCACTTTTGCGGGCATTGCTATCAGGTCTGACATTAAAACCTATTATAATGGCATTGGAAGCAGTCGCCAACATCACATCTGTCTCAGTAATAGCACCAACAGCAGAATGAATAACGCTTACCTTAACTTCGTCAGTAGATAAACGTAAAAGTGATTGTCCTAGGGCTTCGATAGAACCCTGTACATCACCTTTGATAATCAGATTCAATTCCTTAACTTCTGCATCTTGCATTTGTTTGAAAAACTCATCTAATGAAACTTTACTGCTTCTTTTTTGTTCCTCTAACTTACGTTCATTTTCCCTTAGACTTAGAACTTCCTTAGCTACTTTCTCATCACAAGCCTGGACTTTGGCACCAGCTTCTGGTACATCTGACCAGCCCATAATTTCAACAGGTAAAGAAGGTACAGCTTGCTCTACTTTACGACCCCTATAATCGCTCATAGCCCTAACCTTACATAAACTACTGCCACACAGTAGGAAATCCCCTACTTTGAGGGTTCCTTTAAGAACTAAGACAGTTGCCACTGGTCCCCGACCTTTATCTAATTCACCTTCTATAACAACACCCTCTGCAACTCGGTTGGGGTTGGCTTTGATTTCGTGAATCTCAGCTACTAACAATACCATTTCTAGTAATGTTTCAATATTTTCTCCCGATTTAGCTGAAACAGGGACAAAAATTGTATCCCCACCCCATTCCTCAGGTACTATCCCATATTCCGTTAATTGCTGCATAACCCTTTCAGGATCTGCAGTTGGTTTATCAATTTTATTAACCGCTACTACAAATGGCACACCAGCCGCCTTAATATGGTTGATAGCTTCTACTGTTTGGGGCATTACCCCATCATCGGCAGCAATTACCAAGATGACAATATCGGTTAAATTAGCCCCCCTAGCTCTCATGGCTGTAAAAGCTTCATGACCTGGGGTATCAATAAAAGTAATTTTATTATTGTTTACAGAAACTTGATAAGCTCCAATGTGTTGGGTGATCCCGCCAGCTTCTCCGGATACGACATCAGCGCTTCTAATTTTATCCAGCAAGGAAGTCTTACCATGGTCAACGTGGCCCATAACAGTTACTATAGGAGGCCTTAATTGCATGGATTTTTCATCATCAATTATCTCCTCTAGTAATTTTTCCTCCTCTGAGATTGCCCGTTCGACCTCTACTTCATACAGACTAGCCAAAATTTCAGCAGTTTCAAAATCAATATCCTGATTTACCGTTGCCATTGTACCTAAATCCATTAGCCTCTTCACTACTTCAGCTGGACTTTTATATAATGTTTCGGCAAATTCCCGAACTGTTATACTATCCCCTATTGCTATTGTATCAGGAATTTTAGGGACTACTTCTTCCTTTTTTCGTCTAGGTTTAGTTTTTCTGACAGGACGGCTGTAATCCCTTCTAGGTGGGGTTTGTGTAGCTGGCTTCTTAGCTCTAGCCGCTGGGCTTTGTTTTCCTTTAGCAGGAGCTTTTTCATGTTTGCCTTGCTCCCCTTTCCTATCGTCTTTAGCTTTTTTTACGGCAGCCCCTGCTTGTGGAGCCTTGACCGCACTAGTATTTGCTGTAGTGGGTCTTTTTTTGGTATCCCTAACCCCTTTAGCTTTTTTTTCTACAGCAGGACGGGATGATTGATTAAGTTTATCCTGACTTTTTTCACGTTGGGGTTTACTAACCTTATCACGTGATGGCCGTCTATCTTCTTGTTTTTTGCTTGCTAGTTGTTTTTTGACCCATTCAACTTGGGACTCTTCCATAGTACTCATGTGGTTTTTAACATCTAGCCCCAAATTCTTCAAACTGGCAACTAAATCTCTACTTTGCATTCCTAACTCTTTTGCTAGTTCATGTACTCTTATTCTGGCCATTCAGCCACCCCCATAGTTTCTCTTATTTCTCTCATCCCATATAAAGTATCTAATACAGCTTGTGCAAACTTCTCATCATTTATAGTTATGGCAACACGATAAGCCTTGCCTACACTTTTACCTAAATCGTATTTATTTCCCAACTCAACCCAAGGTATATTAAGTTTTTGGCTTATACCTACTAATCCTTCCTTTGTATCCTTAGCTATATCATTGCTTAATAAAAGCAAATGAGCCTTACGCCGTGTCAAGCTAGCTTTCGCAGCTGATGTACCAGCGGAAATTTTGCCTGCTTTTTGGGCAAAACCCAATAGGCCATAAATTTTATGCAAATTATCACGCACCTTACATACCAGATTCCAGCTTTTTAATCTGTTTTTTAATGCTATCTTCTATTTCTTCAGATAATTCTACTTCCAAAGCTTTTTGGATCCTTTTACCTTTAATAGCTATATTAAAGCAATCTATATTAGGGCAAATATAGGCACCCCTACCTGGTTTTTTTCCTGTCATGTCGAGACTCAAAACTCCTTCAGGACTGCGCACAAGCCTTATAAGTTCTCTCTTATTCTTCATTTCCCGACACCCTACACACATACGTTGAGGCGTTTTTCTTACTTTAGCCATCATAATCACCATCTTTTGTGTCTAATCAAGGTCAATGTCCTCAATTTCATCAATTTCTTCAATTTCCTCAATTTCCCCATTCTCTTCCATTTCATCCATGAGATCTATATCTTGTATATCGAGATTGAGGTCCATTTCCTCAGCATTTTCCCTTTCTTCTTCCTCTTGCTGGCGTTCATATTCCTCTACATCTTCCTCGAGTTGGCTTTCACTTTTAATATCTACCTTAAAACCAGTTAACTTAGCAGCTAGTCTAGCATTTTGCCCCTCTTTACCAATAGCTAGAGATAATTGATAATCTGGCACAACTACCCTAGCTATTTTTTCCTCAGTATCTACGTAAACCCCCAGTACTTTGGAGGGACTTAGGGCATTGGCTATAAATTCTTCGGGATTTTTATCGTATTTAATAATATCAATTTTCTCCCCGCCTAACTCATTTACAATGTTTTGCACTCTTAGTCCTCTAGGTCCTACACAAGCACCAACAGAATCGATTTTTTCCTCTAAAGAAAAAACCGCAATCTTAGATCTAAAACCAGCCTCACGGGCTATTGAATTAATTTCCACAACCCCGTCAAATATTTCGGGTACTTCCAATTCAAATAACCTTCTTAAGAAAAAAGGGTGTGATCTAGAAACAAAAATATTAGGACCCTTAGGAGTATTTTTGACTTCAGATATATAGGTTTTTATTCTCTGTCCTATTTCATATTTTTCTGTCTGAACTTGATCACTAGGTAACATTATTCCTTCGGTCCTGCCCAGGCTAATATATATAGTTCTGCCCTCTATTCTTTGTATAGTTCCAGTAACTATTTCACCTTCTCTTTCTAGGAACTTCTCATAAATAAGACTTCTTTCAGCTTCCCTTAACTTTTGTATTACTACTTGCTTGGCAGTCTGGGCTGCAATACGCCCGAAATTAGCAGGTGTGGCTTCCACATAAACTATATCACCGATATTACAAGAAGGGTATAATTCTGCAGCTTCATCTACACCTATTTCGGCTAATTCATCTGTGACTTCCTCGGTAATTACTTTCTGTGAAAAAACTTTAACCTCACCAGATAACTCGTCAAACTCCACACTAACATTTTGAGTAGTTCCAAAATTCTTCTTGTAAGCTGTATTTAAAGCAGATTTAATCGCATCAATTAAGGCCTCTTTAGGAATTCCCCGTTCATTTTCAATCTCCGCCAATGCTTGAATAAGGTCGTTTGCCATTGTCCTCCTCCTAAACAAAATCTGGATGCAATCTTAAATTAGACACTGCATCCCAAGGTATATTATAACTATCATCATTATTCTCAATTGTTATAGTTTCCCTATCCATATAAGTTAAAACCCCTACAATGTTTTTGGGGCCACTAAACTTTTTTAATGTTCTGGCTTTCACCTGTTCACCGATAAACCTTTTAGCATTATGATCTCTTTTAATAATTCGATCTAATCCAGGTGAAGAAACTTCCAGATTATCATAGTTAATATCTTTTTCATCCAGTAAATTTTTGACTACTTTAGTAACAGCAGTACATAATTCTAAAGTTACTCCAGTTTCTTTATCAATAAACAGCCTTAATATCTGGGCCTTGTTTTCAAAACGATATATAAGATCAACTAATTCCACATCCATACCCATAAGTATAGGCTTTAATAATTCTTCGACTTGTAAAACACTAGGCTTTTTTGCCATTAACTTCACCCCCACAAAAGAAAATAGGTGTTTAACAATAGAAAAAGTGGGTACAGGCCCACTTAACAATCAAAATATTGGTTAGCTAAGATAAAG
This sequence comes from uncultured Syntrophomonadaceae bacterium, assembly GCA_964514235.1. Classification (GTDB taxonomy): domain Bacteria; phylum Bacillota; class Syntrophomonadia; order Syntrophomonadales; family Syntrophomonadaceae; genus JAAYRQ01. The sequence continues at coordinate 73,778 of CAZEPV010000010.1, forward strand.
TATAACATAAAGAAATACCATTATTCAAGCTAACATAATAATTGATTGTACCAAGATACTCCACTTATTATACGTAATAGAAGCAAATAAAAACAGATGTCAAAAAGATTACTAATAATATACTAATTAATAAGCCCATAAACCTAGTGCTGGTCCGCGTATCTCCACCATAAAATACTACTTATAATGCCCAATAAACTTGTGGTAAGTAGAATAAGGGGCTTCACCAAGATTGGTTTTGCCTTTTTATTCCCTATCATTTATCCTATAATATATCCAACCATAATTGGAAATAATTAATATAACTTAATTAAGGAGGTCTATTAATGAAACATTTAGACTTAACGCAAAAATACTTAGCGAATTTAGGAGTACTTCTAGTGAAATTCCATAATATTCATTGGAACGTAGTTGGTAAACATTTTATGAAAGTACATTCATTCACAGAGGAACTCTACGATCAAGTGTTTGAGGACTTCGATGAAGTAGCAGAATTACTAAAAATGAAAAATATAATGCCACTTTCAACCATGAAGGATTATCTAGCTAATGCAACTGTTGAAGAAGTCGCACCAAAGGATTTTACCAGACAAGAATCTTTGGAAATGGTTAAAAAAGATTTAGAAACTATGAAGGCATTAGCTACTGAAATCAGGAACCTGGCTGATGAAGAAGGGGATTTCGAAACTGTGGCTATGTTTGAAGATTTCGTAGCATTTTACAGTAAAAACATCTGGTTTACTAGTGCTATGTTGAAGTAATCAGTCTTTTATCCAGGCATCCTGAAAAGGGTGCCTTTTTATTTTCAAAGCTTATTTTGGGCACTAAGCCTTCCTAAGTCGGGTATATTGTACAGCTATGCTTATTTCCTTATAACATTAAAGGCACTTCTACTGAGGACATATGCTTCAGTATTCTTGCCTTTTAAAAATACTCTGATGGCTAATTGCCGTTTACAATTGGGACAGAATAAGGCGCCGGGCTTTGGGGCTATGTTTACCGAACTTTGCACGATTCTTTCTATATACATACGCAGCAACCTGCCTTTCCCGACCTTTTGGTATTTTGCAATATTGGTTTTACAGTGGTTACAACGGACTATCAATATATAAGAGCCTATAATTCTTTTATAATGCGGGTTATCGAATATCAACTAATTTCCCCCCAAACATGCCTTTGGCCTATATTCTACACTAAAAAAGCCACGGGGAGATTCTCCACATGGCTATTAGTCAATCTTATATTATATTTATACTCTCACTAATGCACCACTAGGTTCAGGTATTTCCTCCTTAGTTAGGTTATTTACCTTACAAAAGTATTCTAAGAAATCTTGTACCCGTCTTTGTTCTTGGGGTTCCTCAACTAACAAAATTATATCTTCCAGGATTTTGGCCATCCAGACATTATCAAAATACCTTTGGCGTCCTGAACCCCATGATATCCTATCAGGGTTTCTACTATCAGCATAATAATTCCAAAAAAGCATCTTCTTTGAAATTCCCTCTGGAAGTCGTAATCTATATCTCGAATGGGCCCTAATATATCCATCCTTGCACTCAGCGGGATCGAAAAATTGATTCACCATGAAAACACCCATAATACGCCTTGCAGCTTCTGGTTCACCTGGTTCCCGAACTGTTATAAGGCAAGCACTATTTTGTTTTAACCTGGCTAAATTCCTAGGCTGTCCCTTCCGCTGACCAGTTTTTATTACACCAGTGAAAATTCTCCAATTGGTAAATATATCTTTGATTTCTTCTGGTTTACACCAAAATACGGATTGGGAACGGGGATGAGCCCTGCGTGCTTTAGCTTTTCTAGCACCTTTTTCCCGCTTTAGTCGAAGTTGCATTTTTTTAAGTCTTTGGTCCCTTGCTTCACGTTCTTTCTTTCTTTTTTCTTGCTTTACCCTATCTACCAAATCAGCGGTCCCTTGTCCAATGGGCGTAAGGAATGGACCAAAAGCATCAGGAAAGACAAATTTCTTAATTCCAGATGGCTCTGAAGGGAAGTTAATTTCAATGAAAGAATCATCGCATTTGGTAATTCTTCCTTTCCCAAAGACTTTGTGTGTTACTTCTTTGTTAATAAGACTCATCTATAAATATTTCCTCCTCATTTTATAAACAACTGATTAGCAATGTTTATCCTCTTTTGGCCAATTTACATTGGAATTAAAAACATCGCTAATATATATTATAACATTAAATAATCCTATTCTTAAATTGATGGCAGAAAATCGTTAGCGTAAAATTACTTTGGGAGAAATAAAAGAAAAAAA
>CAZEPV010000011.1:0-56595 GCA_964514235.1 uncultured Syntrophomonadaceae bacterium
ATCCCTTACTTTTCCCCAAAGAAATGGGGTCGGAACTAGATAGTAGCATTTATAATCAACTTGCCATTATTGCTGGCTCTCCTGAAAAACGTAATAAAAAAGTGGATACTGTTAGCATAGAAGCCGAAAATATACGCTCTATTATCATAGACCAGGATTTAATGCGCTATGCTAAAAAACATGGTAGTTATGATCAACCAATTCCTAGCTCATTAAATGAGATAGAGAATATAAAAATAAAGCCCGAAGATTATACTGAGTTTTTAGAGGCTATAAAAACTGATTATTTATCCATGGACCCAGTAGAAATGTTAAAACTAAATCAATATAGCTGGGGCTATGTGGAAATATTAATTGATAATCTCAGTTTACCAGCAAATAACAAGTTCAGGGAACGAAATACTACTTTAGAATTAGATTTTTATCACCAAAACACTTTAGAATTCCTATATGAAAAAGAATATTTCAATGAAGAAATATATAGACTAATCTTAGAAAAAGGGGCCGAAATTGCTCAAGGGGGAAATGTCGTAAATTATGTGTCTAAAATTAGTCTTGCTTAAAAGTAGTGCGGCATGAGACTGGGGAAAGCTATCCTATAATTGCAAGGCAATCTGCTAGAGTATTTATCAACATTCAAACAAATAAAGATAGGGCGGGGGATATTGACGTCTAGGCTCCTATCCTCCGCCCTCCACTGTCTTTACTTGTATTTGCAGGGAATTAGTCGGCCTTTCTCGAATAATAACCTTATTACAAATACATAAAGAAGGTGCCCTAATGAAAAGAATACTTCACCTAATTGCACAAAAACCTGCTTTCACTGGCAGTGGTATCTATTTACAAGAAATCATCCGCGCAGCAAAGAAAAAAAATTATCCCCAAGCCCTGGTAGGGGGAATTTCTAAATACGATAATATAGCAGATTTTAATTTACCTACTTCTTTAAAGATTCATCCGATTCGATTTGAAACAGAAGATTTACCCTTTCCAGTAGTAGGTATGAGTGATGTAATGCCTTATTCGAGCACGAAATACAGTGAACTAACTAGCCCTATGTATTCCCAGTGGAAGGCCTGCTTTAGAAAAACTATTGAAAGTGTCATAACTAATTTTAAACCTGACATCATCATCGCCCATCATCTATGGCTTTTATCTGCCTTAATTAAAAGAATTGCCCCTAAAATTCCACTTATATGCATTTCCCATGGTACGGAATTAAGACAATTAGAATTAGCGCCGCAGTTTGCCGATACGGTAATTACAGGGTGTAGAAAGGTAGAACGTATCGTGGCATTAAACAAATTTCAAGCCCAACAAATAGCTAGTATATATAATATACCTAAAGAGTCAATTGTAACTGCTGGAGTCGGTTTTAATCCCGACATTTTTTATCCTCCCCCTACTAAAGACAAAAACCCCATTACTAAAATTATCTTTACGGGCAAGTTGAGTTATGCCAAAGGTGTAAAATCCCTACTCCAGGCTTGTGAGTTATTATATATAGAGGATAGAAATTTTGAATTAATCCTTGTAGGCTCTGGAGATGGTAAAGAAAAGGAAGACATAAGTGCAAGGACAAAAAAATCTTCCTTTAAAATAAGCACTTTAGGCACTATTAACCAGCAAGAATTAAGCCTTCTCTTCCGCCAGGGAGATATTTTTATTTTGCCTTCCTTTTACGAAGGCTTACCACTAGTAATTATTGAAGCCCTAGCCTCAGGCTTAAGAGTAGTTGTATCCGATTTGCCTGGCCTAAAACCATATCTGGGGGAGGAAATTAACAATAGTGGTTTAATTAGTTATGTTCCTTTACCTAATTTAATAAATGTTGACCAAGCAGCTCCAGAAGATCTGCCAGCCTTTGAATCACAACTTAAAGATAGTCTTTTAGCTCAGATAAATCGACTTCACTCGGATAATTGCAAACCTTCCGTAAATATAAAACCAGCTATTGATAAATTAACTTGGGCCAGCTTATTCGAAAAAATAGAATCGTATTTTTAGTTTTTATGATTTATTTAATAAAAAACAAATTTTATAAGGTAAATCTATTTAAATATTATGCTTTATAAGGTAAAGTTATATAAAGTATAACTTATACTAGCATGATATTTTTATGGAGTGAATTATATTGTTAATTGATACCCATTTACATGAAAGTAAATTTTCTTTAGACAGTCATATCAGCTTAAGAGAAATTGTAGCCCGTGCCAAGGAAGTTGGATTAGATGGCATTTGTATTACCGACCATGAAAGTAATGACATTGCTGCCGAAGCTGAGATTATTGCCCGAGAAAATAATTTCCCTATTTTTGTAGGAGCGGAGATTTTAACTTATGAGGGAGATATGACCGTCTTTGGCTTAGATAAGCTTCCGACTAGAATGCTTCATGCCCAAGAACTATTAGATTTAGTGTGGCAACACGATGGAATTGCCATTTGCTCCCATCCTTACCGCCAAAATGGTAGAGGCATGGGGGATTTAATGAAAAGCCTTATTAATCCCATAGGAATAGAGGCATTTAACGGCAGTACCCCAGAAAACTTAAACCTAAAGGCTTACCATGTAGCATTAGAACTCGGTCTACCAGCATTAGGAGGAAGTGATGCCCATAGTAGAGAACAGGTAGGAAAATACGCGACCCTTTTTCCTAAGAATACTAGCACAGTTAGAGATCTTATTAATGCAGTTAAGTCAAAACAAGTATTCCCCGCCTTTTATGCTAAAGGTGCCTACCATATTATATATGGAGAAAATAAGATTCATAAAGCAATATAAAAATACGATAGCCCCATAAAAGATAGCCCTTCTTGGCTGTATTAGCTGAAAGCTTATTCCCTGCCTTCTGGCTCCCTAATACCCAAGATAAGTATGACTTTTCCTACCTTTACTTTGCCCACGGATTTTTTATTGTAATCCGCTAGGACAATTTCATCTCCAATACTTAATAAACAAGCAAGTCCCCTATCTTTTAAGGATTTAGCTGCTTCTAAAACCATAAAGCTACTTGATCTTATCAGCTAGTTTAGCCAAATAAAAATATCTTTTAAATCTTTGTAAATTTATAGAGGAACTAGTTAAAGGATTTAAGATCTGAATATGGAATAGATAATTATTCTGCAACTTTTGTTTAAGACAGGTAAAGCTTTGAATTACTCCTACCCTGATTATCAGGATAAAAAGATAAGTTTATAAATCCATTAAGTTTTTTACCAAACCGAGATAGCTTAAAGCCAAGAGCTGGCTAATTTATAATATATAATTAATGAGGTGTAATATGAATAATTTACCACAACTAATTTTAATTATAGGGGTTGCGGGTTCAGGGAAAAGTGAGATAGGTAAATTGCTGTCAAAAAAATTAAAATATGTTTACATAGATAAAGATACTGCTACTAGACCTTTTACTGAAAATTTCTTAACCATGTCATCCCCACACCAGAATAAGAATGATCGTGAATCCGATTTTTATTTAGAGTATGTACGCCCACTAGAATATTTAATTTCTTTAGATCTGGCAGAAGAAAATCTCCGATTAGGCAATAGTGTAATAATTTCTGCACCTTTTATAGGTGAAGCAAGAAATAACGCCTGGTTAAAAAGGGAAATTAATTTTAGAAGAAGGTTAAATGGGAAAGTTGCTTTAAAAGTTGTTTTGGTAGAATCAGATAGAACTACTGAAAGAAAAAGAATGTTGCAAAGAGATGCAGGTAGGGATAAATGGAAATTGTCTAACTGGGAGGAATATTGTTTAGCAATACAGGATTTTAAGGTCGAATGGAACTTAGGGCCCCAATCTTTCTTTCAGTTTGATAATAGTGAAATACCCTCGGTACCATTTAAAAAGCAAATGGAGGAACTTGGCAAATGGCTTCAAGTAAAATGAAATCAATAATATTATTATGTGGGCCGCCAGCATCTGGGAAGGATAGCATAACCGAGGCAGTATGCAATATAGATAAAAGCTTTTGTCATTTTAAAAAACATCGTGCTATTAATAAAAATGCTAATATGGACAGAAATAATTATATAAATATAAGCAAAGATGAATTTGAGAAAATGATCAAAAATGGGGACTTTATTCAATATCATAAGCGTTATGATCGTTATTATGGCATATCTAAACAAGCATTGGCAGATGGAATAAGTAAAAATCTTAATATAATAATTCATACTGGTAGAATCGAAAATTTACAAGAATTAAAAAAAAAGATAAATGTAAATACTATTAGTATTTTACTTTGGGCGCCAATTTATCTACTAAGGCAAAGGCTCCAAAAACGGCACCCTAATAATGAAAATGAAATTTCTAGACGTTTAATAGCTGCACAGGAAGAATTTATTGATCTTACAAAAATTGATTTAAGGAAAAATTTTGATGCCATAATAAGAACTACGGACCCTCAGGAAGATATTGCATATAAATTCATTAAATACATTAATGATAAAAAAGTAGCACCCCACGAAATATCCGACCTTGAAGCATACATCCAAAAATTTAAATAAAACCACCACCTTATTATGTAGCAAAGGACACTTGTTCAGATAATTATATGTTTTTTTTTAGATTAGGAGGGAGACTATGTTAGCCGATGAAATTGCAAAAATCGAATTTAATAATGCCCAACTTCTTGAACCTGTTCGGATATTAGCAGAAGGGACTATTGTTGAAGGTAGAACCGTAAAAGGACAAACTTTGACTAATAGTAAATTAGCAGAACTTTATATAGAGGGGGAGATATGCTTCGAGGATTGCGAATTTATTGGCAGGTTAGAAATTTCCAAGACTATGGCTAGTGGCACTACTTTTAAAAACTGTATTTTTCATAAGAACTTAATAATAAAGGAGCTTGAATCAAATATAACCATAATTAGCTGTCTCTTTCATCAAGATGTTCTTTTTTATTGGGATCCTGTGGTAGATGCATTTCTAATCGATATTGTGGATTCAAGATTCAATTCCAATCTAACTATTAATGGGTGCAATAACACTAAGATACTTATCAACACTGTAAAGGCTACTGAGATTAACATTGGAGAACAATCAGACGGCACTCATATAAAGCTTTTAAATAGTGAATTACAATCCTTTCGCATTAACAATAGCGTAATAGAAGAACTAAATGTAAAAAACACAAAAATATCCAATGAACTCACTTCCAATACTTCAAGTTTTATCTTCCTAAAGCAATCCGAGATAGGACAAATAAGATCAGACGATCCTGATTTTTGGATATTCCTGCAAAAGGGGAGACTCATTGGCCCACTTTTTAAAGCAAAAAAAGAACAAGAAGAAAAAAATGAATATTGGTCTAGGGTTAGTGAAACATTGCTGGTATTTGTAAATTCATTCCAAAAGGAACACAGTTATAAAGAAGCTGATATAGCCTTCTATTTAATGAGATTTGCACGCATGAAAGAAAAACTCCATTCCAAAAAAATAAGAGACAAAATGTCGGGGGGGGTTGGCAGGGTTTTTCTTTGGAATAATTGGTGGTTGGGGGGTTAGATTGTTAAATCCTATTTTAACTGCTTTTTTTATCCTAGCAATTTACACTTGCATTTATGCTAATAGCCTCAAATATATGTATTTAAATCCTTCCATTCCACTCCTTCTATCTGATGGTTTTGATATTTCTGTGCAAAGATTTTATAACCTCGGATCAAAAATGTATGCTAAGGACCTTTTAGGTTTTTTCGAAATACAAGAAGGTATATTGGGTATCATCTTAAATACACTAATTATAGGTATGTTTATTCGGAAACTAGTAAGGTAAATCCCAAAAAATTCAGTAGCTTTTGAAATTCAATATACAAATGAAAACAAGACGTGGGGTATTGACATATGTCAATACCCACGTCTTTGCGACACCTTCTAGGCCCTTAGGGTGGCTATTATTCTTTCGGGATTTAGGAGTAGATCTAGGGCATCGGCTATATTGGTTACTGCTATATCCGCTTTGAGTAATGCGGGTATGGCGCAGCCTTCTGGCCCCATAATTACTATAGATAAGCCTGCTTCATCTAGCATTTCTATATCATTAAATCCATTGCCTATAGCTACAGATTCCTGGGCATTAACTTGGTGAAGGAACAACCTTTTATCATGCCCAGCATTAATTTTATCTATGCCGATCTGTTCGATACCCAATTCTTCACTTATTAGTCCCGCCGTACCGTAAGTATCAGCCGTCAAAAGGTAGATATCCAACTTCCCCCTTAAGGTGATAATCCGTTCTTTAACCCCTGGGTCGATTTGGCCCACGTTAGTCAAGGTACCATTCAAATCTATCAATAAGTTTTTTAATTTCAGGGTTCGACTCCGTCCTGGTAATGTTATTTCTAGCATACTACCTCCGCATATTTAATAGTGATTCCGCTAAATCGTAAGCTACCATCACCCCATCATAAAGTGCTTGCATAATATTATTAGGCTTCCGATTATCCCCGATTACGTATACTTTTTGCACAAAATCAAACTGGCTAGTATCTAAAATGTCATTTCTATAATAGCCGACTGCACATACTATTTTGTCAAAATCCATGTTTTCACAGACGTTTTCCGTAAACTTGTTAAATATCACTTGTTCACCGTTAATTTCTACTATATCTGCACCTAGAAGTCGTTTTACTCCACCGATTTTTAGTCTTTGCAATAATTCTAAACGAGTCATATTTTCCAAATCAACCGCCAGAGCCTTATCCTTTTCAGCTATGGTCACCTGGTTATGGTTTTGTTGCAAAAATTCAGCAACTTCACATCCACTACTACCCCCACCTATAATTAATACATTTTCATTTTCGATTTTAGTTGTGCCATTTAATATTTCTGCAATACTGACAAGATGGGCAGTTTCAAGCCCCTTTATATGGGGGATTATTTCCCTAGCTCCCATAGCCCATACTATGATATCTGGGGCTATTTCCTGGATTAGGTTTTCATCGCAAAATTGTCCTAGCCTAACTTCTACATCACTTCTGCTTAACTCATTAATTAAGAAGTCCTTTATTTTAGTAATATTCCCTTTTTGCGGTGGTTTATCAGCCAGATTAAGTTGCCCACCTAATTTTTTCTGAGCTTCTATCAAGACAACTTGAGCACCTGCCTTTTCTAAAGTAAGGGCGGCTTTTATACCCGCCGGTCCCCCACCGACTATTAAAATTTTATAGGCTGGTAAGCGAATATCCTTATCAGTTAAAAATTCTCTACCAGTAAAAGGATTGACTGCACACCTGATATGCATACCATTATTGATTTGCTGAAAGCAAGTATTGCAGGTTATGCAGGGTCTAATATCTTCAGCCTTGCCACTTATTGCTTTAGCTGCCCAATAAGGATCAGCCAACATACCCCGACCTACCCAGATTAAATCGGTCTTGCCTTCAGTGATTAGCTTTTCGGCTAATTGGGGTTCCCTGATTACACCTCCACCCATAATAGGCAGATTCGTCACTTCTTTAACTTGCTCAACCATATCAAAGCGCCAGCCTGCTTTAAAGGATGCAGTCTCAATAGAGGTCTGGCCAGATTCATAAATACCAGCCGAAACATCTAATAAGTCTGCCCCAGCTTCCTCTAATAATTTCGCTATTTCTAGGCCTTCGGCTACTTCTACACCACCCTTGACGAAATCGGCGACATTAAACCTCACTGCTAGTAAAAGATGGGGCAAAATGCTTTTTATGTCCTTAATTATTTCAGTCACTAAACGTGTGCGGTTTTCTGTAGAACCACCGTATTCATCTGTTCTTTTATTGGAATAGGGGGACAAAAATTGGCTTAATAAATAGCCATGGGCTGCATGTAATTCTACCCCGTCAAATCCTGCCCTTTCAGCAAAAATAGCTGCCTTCACAAATTTTTTCCTTATTCTTTGGATACCTTCTATATCCAGTTCTTTTGGTTCAGCTCGCATAAGTCGGCAAGCTATAGCTGATGGGGCTACAGGTGCTTGTCCAATAATACCTGGACTAGTTTGCCTACCCGCATGATGCAATTGAATTAGGGCTTTACATCCATATGCTTGTATATTTTCACTTAATTCCTTTAAACCCGCTATATATTCCGACTTATCTATCCTTAATTGGGTTAAACTAGCCTTACCAACTGGGGCATCAACACAAGCAATTTCAACGATTATTCCTCCAGCCCCACCACTTGCCCTTCTGGCATAATATTTTATGAGCCTAGGAGTAACTTCCCCATTAACAGAAGCCATACCCGTTCCCATAGCTGGCATAATGACTCGATTACGAAATTCTACCCCATTAATAGTTATGGGGGAAGCTAAATTCTTGTATATAGCCAATTTATATTTCCTCCTTAATTTCTTAATAATCTTGATTACTCTGTTTTTAAGAAAACCATTATTTTCCTGAATACGAGCTTGGTTCTGGTGACATAATAATATTAAGAAAACAGCAACACCAGCTTATAAAGTTCCTTATAAATAAGGATAAATCTTATTAAGCCAATACAATTAATATTGTACAAGATGTTACTGTTTTCTACCACAAATCCACTAGCTAAAACTTAACCTTAGTTGTTGGGCTAACCGATTTTCTAAGTTTAGGACGGCTAGTGGATTACTTATTTTCGTCTAACTAATAAATAAAAATAAACAGTAAATACAAGTGGTGAAACAAGCAAAATATAGTAATAGAGTGGTACCCCATTACTAAAAACATATGCTTTAATCGATATAATCGGCAATATAGGCGTATACCAAAAAATCAAGAGGAATATACCTTCACTAATGATTTTAAAATAGGTGATCAGGCTTAAAATCAGGGGTAGGCTCAGCCACAAGAGCCCAGCAATTCCTTTTATTAATAAAGGTTCCCACCTCAAATCATATATCTCCCGACTAATTATTATTAAGTAAATAAAACTTAAAAAGATATCTAAACCAGGAAAATACATGCTCAACCAAACAGCTAGTATTGCAAATATATGTATACTCAGTAATCTTAAAGCCACCATTATCTTCCCTTCTCCCTTATCACCTTTGTCCAGGAGCTAGCATAAAAATTATCGGGAGCAATCCACAAATCACCACTATCATCTAAGTCAATTCCTTCTTTATAATAGGCTAACCAAATGATTTTACTACAATTCCATATCCTATCCCCTGCTCTAAAAGCGGTGGGATAAAATAGGCCCCCTTCATATTGTTTTAAGTAATTGACCGCTTTTTCTTTTATTTCGGGACTTGCATCAACCTTTAAAAGGGCAATTTCGCTATAGTTCCAATAATGATAAATAGGCTGGATAGTCACCCCAAGGTCACCATAACCTTCTAAAACTAAATTCTTTCCAATATAAATACTAACATGAGAAAAACGTCCATAAGCACATTTAGGGTAACCGCCGAGTAGAATATCTCCCACTTCTAGGTCAGCAAAAGAAATCCCATTATCATAATTACCTTCCTGCCCATATCCTACGTAGCCTCGGCTAAAATTTTGCAAATAAAAGCTGCTTATATTATTCGGCTTGCGTAATATATCAATATTAGCCCAGCTAATACAAATAAATAAAATTATAAATATAGTGGGGAAAATCCACAATCTTGCCCAACGCATAAAATTAAAGGCCTTTCTTTTACAAATGTTATTATAAAAACCACTTGTAAGTTTGTTTTAACTACTTTGTATATAATAGTAAAAGAATTAATAGCTAGTAAAGCGAAAACACATTTTATGAACTTTTTGCTCTTATAATTAACTTTTTAACCGCAAAAATATAATTTCAGTTGAATTACCTGTATAAATCGGCAAAAATATATATAAGGAGTTGTTAAATTATATGTCGAGATTCTTAGCATTTACATTAGTAGCCCTTTTATTATTAGGTTGTGGGACAGTAAACGAAATAGAACCTAGCCCTAAAACTACCCCTAGCCCCTCGGAATCATCAATTAATAAGGAAATAGACACAGCTCAAGATAATGACGCAGAAAATGAGCCCACATTAGAATTGCCTCCCCAGGAAGAAAGAAAATCTCCTGAGCCACAAGCTGAAGAAAGTCAATCTACATTAAATAATAAGGTTTTATCTTGGTATTTAAAACCTAATTTGGAACATGCTATTCCCGAAGTACCTGGGGATATCAAGGAAATCTTAGCCCAAAATAATGGTTTTTATGTATTGCCCAATGAGCAAAATAAAGTTTACCTTACTTTCGACGAAGGTTATGAGTTAGGTTACACCCCCTTAATTTTAGACATACTCAAAGAAAATAAGGTCAAAGCCACCTTTTTTATAACTGGACATTATATAAAGTCACAGCCAGACTTGGTGCAAAGGATGGTCAATGAGGGCCATATGGTAGCCAACCATACTGTGAACCATCCTAATTTAGCCCAAGTTACCCCAGACAAGCTAGAAGAAGAAATTATACAGCTTGAGGAAGATTTTAGAAATTTAACGGCTACGGAGATGGGCAGATACATTAGACCCCCAGCCGGCAACTATTCAGAGGCTAGTCTAGGCTATACGGATAAGCTGGGATATGCCACGGTTTTTTGGAGTCTGGCTTTTAACGACTGGGATCCAAATAATCAACCCGGTCGCGATTATTCCTATAAATATGTAAAAGACCACATCCACCCTGGGGCTGTAATTTTATTACATGCGGTTTCCGCAAGTAATACCGAAGCACTACCCGATATTTTAGTGGACTTGCAGGAAGAAGGCTATATTTTTTCACTATTTGAATAAAAGGGGTTTTAGTGTGAGGGCTATTCTGAGAAAAATATCAAAAGAAGCTGAGCTTACTACTAGAGAGCATAATAAGCTTTTGCAGTATATTAATGATTTACGGCAAGATTCTCCCGAATCATATGCTGTTTTTTATAGTAAATACGCAAATTCTCTATATCTTAACTATAATACTCTTATCCCCAAATATACTTGGGATATGGATAACCTGGTTAATTATTTAATTGAACATCCCGAGTTAGTAGCTGCAAATAGAAGTATCCCCATAAGTGAATTTCCCCTAGATGCGCAGCCTTACCTTATAGATACATTCGGTCTGGAATATGCTATGATTCCTACCTATTTAACCAATATCCTTAACACGGAGACTAGCCCAAACTTGCCTCGGAATAGAGAAGAAGCTATAAAAATAAAATATGAGGAAGCTAACCCTTACAAAGAAGTTGGCTTAAAACAGCACTTTGACCGTCTAGCCAAATATAAATTTATTAGCCGCTTGCAAACTTACCGTTATTTAACTAGAAATAAGGCTGCCTTTGACCGTTTTGAATTAGTCAGTCCCGACTGTTTAGGAGGTATTTTTACTAACAAAGACAAATCTATTTATTATTACTTATTCTTAACTGAACCCGACTTGTCCAAAGCTCAAAGTGCGTGTACACTTTTGAATTACACATTTTATAATAGAACTGATGGTGAATAATTATGCAAAGTTTATGGTCACAACTCGAAGCAAGCCCAGATTTGTTTACTTATTGGGAAAAAGAAGTTAGGCTGCGCCATAATTTTAGAAAAGATTATTCTATTGACCACATTATTAAGCTTGAGAACATGAAGCAAATTGATTTCCTGTATCGTAGCCTTTACTTAGTCAATAGACAAAATGACTTTTATATTATGCTTATTGCAAATTCAAACAAGACATTTGCCTTGAATTGGTTGAAGGAAGCTGGGGATAGTTTAATCACTGATTTTCTCCAATATATACCTAGATATATATTGGAATATAGTCCCAGAACCACCGTCTTGCAGTTTTTAATCCATATTTATAATCCCAAATACGACTCCTTTTTTATGCCTATCATCGACTTAATGGATCAAGAAGAATGTCAGTTTTTCATAAGCAAAACTGCTAATAGAAATTTGAGAAATTTATTAAAGAGTAAAAAAGATCAATTAGAAAGTGAAGAAAAAGGCTGGTTTTATGGTTTGAATTTAAAAAATCCAGCCCCACTTCCTACGTTGTATGGAGACAAACTTGCACTAATTACCCAAGCTATTAACTATATCCACCGAAATAGAAACTATTTTGAATATAGCCCCACCTACCCCCAAAAATATTTTACTGATTTACTTAGTTTTGCCGAACTCTTATTTGAAATTGGTTTAGTGGCAGATAGTCTTCATATGCTCTTATTGATTTATCAACATTATGAAAAAGATAATAAAAGCTTAGATTTTACCGAAGATGAAATAATCTTCAAGACCTTTAATAAACAAGTTCGGCGGGTTCTGCCTATTTATGCCCTACTGTACCAAGCAGAATCATTTAATTTTAGTTTACAATTTTATCATCAAAACTTTCCGAGGCTTACGCCAGACCTTGCTTCTTTGACTTATATGAAAATATATGAAAAACTACATCTTGCAGCACAAGACTTTTCTACTACCATTTTAGATTCCTACCCGGAAATTTTAAAAATAAAGCAGATACGTCCTGATGAAACTGCCCTACTTTATGAACATGAATTGACGGAAAAAATGACCTCCCAGCGTTTTTCGAAGCTTTTGAATTTAGCTGAGACGAAACTAGCTTCACTGCCACATGAGGCATTCATAACTCTAGATTTACTAAAAAATCTTTTGCAACATGGTTGGACTGCAGATACAAGCAGCTCAGATATAATCGCCACAAACTACCTGGAACTTTTTAGCTGGTTACCTTGTCCACTATTTATTAATAATCTATTAGTTACTGAGTTAAATACACATACATCTCCCAGGATTAAGGAAGAAGTAGAAAAGCATATGAAATTACTTGACTACTATAATTCCTATTCCATTTGGCAAGACATTACGGAAAAACCAGATCTTATTAAAAATGAAACTATCAGGAGATTGATTTTCACTGGAAAGTTTACGGGGGTATTATAAATGAATCAAGCGATAATTTCGGATTATTTAAAAATCTTAGAAGAGCTTTTTTTACAAGCTCATAATATTGCCATTTCTAATCATGCTTTAGGCTTTAATGAGCATGCAATTAACTATAATGATATAGATAATTATATGCTGGAACTAAACACCTACTATTATAAAAGCTTTCATGAAAACTTTTTTCCCCAATATAAAACTACTTTAATCAAAGCAATAGAAGATTTATGGCAAATTAAAAGTAACCAAAGTATGGTAATCACAGATTTGCAGGCTAATATAAAACGCTATGCCAAATTATATAATCAAGTAAAGCTAATAAATAATCTTTTACAAAATACTAGGGAGGATTTTAACAATTTATTATATGCCCTTTATAGGGAGAAAGAGCAGCATAACCTGGAGCTAATGTATGCCCTAAAAAGGATAAGTACTGCCTTTAATAAACTGGAAAATCTGGCTATGATTTTGACTAGCTTACATGAGGATAAAGACTGGCTAGATGTTCTCAACTTGTATCCCAATATACCCAGTAATTTAGTAAGTATCTTTAGAAATTCACCCCCTAAGCTAGATATAGTCAGGCGACTTATCATTAGGTTAAGAGCTATTTTAAAATTAACCAGCCAATTACAAAACCAAGATATAAGCAAAAAAATAGTCCGAAATATTATAAAGGAACTTAAAAATCAACTTGAACTAATTAGTAAAGACAAAGAATGGTCTAGCCTACCCCCGACTTTTATAAACGATTTTAATTTCAAGGTTCCAACTTTTATAGAACTGATTTCCCTTAATAATGAACTAAACAAGTTAGACAGAATTCGCCATATAGCCAGGGATTATGAATTTTTGATCTCAAACCTCATTATAGTAATCGAAAAGAGTCTGGATTTCCTAGAAAACAACTTTTCCTCCCATATCCAGGACTTACTAGAAAACAGTGGGGCTATTATTAATTTAACCCATAATTCCCTAGTAAGGCTCAACCAAAATATTGCGGAAGCCCAGACAGACTTAAAGCGTTTCCAAAATGATATTTTAAAAACGGGTGAACCAGATTTTGCTTACTTGGCTAAAATTGTTACCAGTTTTTTAGAGGATTACCAAGATTTATTTATCCAGCTTTCCGAACACGAAAACCTTATGCTAGTTACCCCTATTGCCAAGCAGCTTAATTTAATCAATCTAGAATTTGTAGATTTAGGTCGCTATCTACAAGCCCTGCAAGAAAAATATGCTTTTGCAGAGTCAATGGAAAATAAATACTTAGACTTAATTAATATTTTAGATTCCTATATAAGTTATACTAATAATGCGCGTGGTGACTTGGAACGAATCATGGCCCCCCGCAATTTAAGCCGAGTATGGAAGGGATTTAATGTTAAGGCTGAGCGCATCCCTTTGGAAGTAGGGAAAGTAATTCCAAGCGAATACGCAGATATTTTAGCCCAGGCCAATATCAGCAGAAAAGTAAGCCACTTAGATACTGATACAATCTTATATGAAGAGGGGGATATATTTATAATTACAGTTGATGATGTAACTATTTATGAAATACCAGCCCTTACTTTGGCGCAGAAAGGTTAGATTATATGAACTTAGCCATTGATTTTGGCACTTCCTTTACCAAAATAGGATATATGTCAGATGGTCATTTTAACAATTTAACCGATCTTAATGGTCTTCCTTCGGCATTTGCTTATATCAGGGCTAAAGACCAGTTGCTTTTCGGTTATAATGCCCTACAACTTAGTGGCCCCGATATTTATTTGTTTCCTAATTTTAAGCTAGAATTAAAAAGGAACCTAAACTTTTCGGTAGGCTCCTATAACTTGGCTGAAATTCTATATCATTTTTTTGCTTTTTTAGATGAGGAATATATAAGACCAAGCCATATTGCTTTTACTACAATTAGCTTAGCCATTCCCAATTATTTTGGCCTTAATGCCCGCCAACTTTTAATTAAGACCTTAGACAGGATATACCCGAAATCAATAATTTACCTAATTCCTGAACCTGTTGCCGCCTTAGCAGGCCATATTATAGTGAACAAGAATGAGGAAATTGATGGGGATATATTAGTTATTGATATGGGTGGGGGAACTAGTGATTTTTCTTTCTTAACTTTTTCTAGTGAGGATACCGAAATTATTATAGAGTCACAAGTGCAAATGGGTCAGGATGTTTTTTCAGGCTTGGAAATAGATAAGGCCATTCTGCACCATATACTTTTGCCTAGTTTAAAAGGGAAAACCAATATAGAAAGGCTAGATTCATCTTATCGGCGATTACTTAAACTTGCAGAAACAATAAAAATCCAAGTTAGTAATCATGGACACTTTTATATAAATGAGCCCGATTTATTGCCAGGCTATTCATTTATAGAAGAGTTTAAGGATACCCATATACTTAAGGTGGTAAATTCAGCCTTAACTAAGCTTAGGCAGTACTTTATTAATCATATTGTCGGCATGGCCAAAAACCTAGGTTTATACAATGGCATTTGGAAGTTAGATAAAGTCCTACTTTTGGGGGGGACTTCCAAGACTATAGGAATTCATAGCTTTTGGGCTAACATATTTCATCCCACAACTGTTAACCAGCCTCTAGATAAGACATTAAATGTAGTCAAAGGTTTAGCAGTTTGGCCTGAAATTATGAATTCACCTATTAATATCAAGACAATTTATCCCTTTAATTTTTATATTCAAACCCTAGAAAATAATTCCTACCAGCTTGAATCTATACATTTTGATACCTCAATGCTAGAATTAGATATCCATGGACAATATACCATATTCAGTTTTCCTGTAAATTCTATATATAATCTATCCGACAATAAAAATGAACTTAAATTAAAGATATATGAAGTGGCAGAAGAAAATGAAGCTAACTTGGACAGGTTCATAGGCCAAGAAATAGTCTTGGACCTGCAAGAACCCATATATGATGGAAACCAATACATAGAGGTAAAACTCAATTTTTCCTCTGCAGAATTGACTGCTGATTTTATACAAGTTAACCCCCAATCCCCCAAGACTAGTTTCCCTGAACTCGCTTTGGAAATCGAAGCAGATTGGTTAACTTTTATTGAGGGGATTGACCTAATAAGCCCAGAATTTAAGCAAGATTTATCTGATTTTTTACATGGTGATTTAACCACTGCACAACCTGTATCTAGCCAATTAGAATTCATGAAATTTAAATTGTTAACATTATTGAACTATATTTCATAAAAATTTTTATAGGAAAGGGATGATATATGTGACTGTGACTTTTGCCCTCCATCCTGCAGCTTCCAAGCATATTATTGCTCAGGCAGTTGTCAAAATGCCCGAGGTACAAAATGCATTAAAGCACGGCAAAATAATTATTGGGGCAGGTACAACTAACCTTAGTATTGCTAGTTTACTATTAGGGGAAGCTTTTGAACCAAAAGAGTCCTATATAGCAGGCCTAGTAGCCGAGCAGGTACCATGTATAACTAACCCAGCGGAACGTAGGTTATGGTGTCTGGATAAAGGTAAATTGCTGGAAAATGTGGATTGGGTTGAGTTTTTGGCTACATTTACTAAGGAAGATATTTTTATCAAGGGGGCCAATGCCCTTGATCCACAAGGAAATGTAGGTATAGTCATGGCTGATCTATCTGGGGGGACCATAGGCCGAAGCATAGGTATTATAAAATCGCGTGGCATCAAGCTTATTTGCCCAGTTGGATTGGAAAAGTTAGTGCCCTCTTGTATAGAAGCCGAGAAATTAATGGGGATTTATAAAACACCCACCCGTTTAGGTATGCAAATCGGTTATATGGCAGTAACCAACAGCACTGTAATTACCGAAATCGAAAGTATCAAAATACTTTTCGGGATAGATTCGGTACACATAGCAAGTGGTGGGGTTACTGGCATGGAAGGTGCAGTTACACTAGCTTCAAATTGTGAAAATGAGGATCAAGCTAAAAAATTGCTGGATCTAATCAAAAAAGCTAATAGATTACCCCCTCTCAAGGTTAAAAAACTAAAATGCAAAGACTGTCCTAATCCTTGTTATTTTAATCAAGCCTAAGTAATCAACAGGAAGGCTATTTGCCTACTAGCCTTGATAACCATGAAGAACGGCTTTTGCCTTCCTGTTCATTCCTCCATAGAGTCAAAAATTCATCTATCTTCTTTTCTCTCTCCAGATTACGCTTTTCCACTTTTTCTTCCAGTTTTTTAATTCTATTTTCTAGGGCCTTGTTATTGTCTATCATTTCATCGTTTTGATCTATAATATGCTGGGCCAAAGATAATAATTCAGGCAAATTTGCTTGCAGGCTACTAGCCCCTACTGCTACTACCTTAGTTTCCTCAACGGGCTCTGCATTTTCCAAAGCCATTCTTATAGCAGTCGTGTTAAGCCCTTTATCCCTTAACTTCATAACTAACTTGAGGGTCTCTAGATCGGATTCGCTATATTCCCTATCCCCCCTTTCATTACGTCTAATTTTTAACTTAAGACTGTTTTCTAGATAGCGTAAAGTATGCTGTTCTATTCCCAAAAGCTCAGATACCTCACCAATTTTAAAATATCTTTCTAACATTTTGTCACCTTTCCCCCTCCTACTTCATAAATTGTTATTAGGTAAATGATAAAGTCTAACTGCTCACTATCCCTAGCTTTTTAGCTTCACAAGTTTTTGTTAATCCTTATTTAAACTGGAATTATTATTAAGTTGGTAAGTAAGTTGATAGTGAACTTTATTATGAACCTAAACTTTCCCTTCCTTATTTATTTATGCTCATTATTAATATATGAGCTAGCCGTCCAAATTGGACGGTTTTTTTTTACCAAATATTGCGAAAGGTAGGCTCTACCCCTAAAGCCTACCTTTCCAATTGACTTGATTATTAAGTTAATAGGTTAAATCTTATTAATAATTAAATGCTTCTAGTGGGATATCTAGTGCTGACCTATCCCCATCAGTTACCAAATCGGCTACCAGGGAAACATTAGGCACCACATTTCTGAGGTAGTACTTAGCTGCTAAGACCTTACCTATATAGAAATTAAAATCATAATGTTCTGCCCCAACTTCATTAGCTTTTTGTAAAGCAACTATGGCCTGATCCAAAATACATCTGCCTGCATAAAGTTGTGCAGTAGCAGTTAATATCCTTCTAGCATATAAGGGAACCATACTAGGTTGGTCTTGACCAAAATATTCACCTACTGCACTTTGGATATTAGCATAAGCATCTAAGGCTTGCCCCAAATTTTCAAATTCTTTATTCAGGCTGAGATCAGTTCCATTAGTAGTTTCACTTGTTGCCGCTACCTCAAAATTAGCATCAATTTCTTTATATTTCTCGTAAAAATCACGCATTTCCTGTAAAAATTCCGCAAAGGCTTGCCCCTTATCCAACATCCACTTTCTGCCGATTAAATCCATGGCTTGGATATAGTTGGTACCTTCCCAAATGGAGTATATTTTACAATCCCGAGCGATTTGAGCTACTGGATATTCTTCGCAGTAACCATATCCGCCATAAGCTTGAATAGCCTCACCTACTAGCCACCACACTTCATCAGTAGGATATGCTTTACACAAGGGGGTTGTTATTTCAATTAAATTACTAGCCTTTTTTCTTACCACTGGATCTGGATCATGCTTACGAACATCAAAAGCAAAATAAGTTTTGTACATCATAGCCCTTATGGCTTCTACATGGGCTTTACCCATTAACAATGTTCTTCTAATATCCTCGTGATTTATAATGGTTACCCGCTCACCCCTAGGATTGGTCATTAGTCGCCCTTGTATCCTATCATTACAATAATCACGGGCATTATAAAAGGCATTAGCAGCACAAGCCAGACCTAATAAACCTGTAGCCATACGGGCCCCATTCATCATTTGGAACATTTGGCGCATGCCTTCGCCCCTACCTTCGTTTTCCAAAGGATTTACCCCTAATAAAAAGCCACGGCAATTATCATTTTCTCCGAAACTTAGGGATGCCGTAGTGGTACCATGTTGACCTAGTTTGTCCTCTATACCAGTAGTCGCTACATCATTATCTACTAGAGAACCATCTTCATTAATCCAATACTTAGGAACTACAAATAAGGAAATCCCCCTTGTACCAGCTACTGCCCCTTCTACTCGGGCTAAATAAAGATGAATAATATTCTCAGTAAAATCATTATCTCCACCCGTGATAAAAATTTTACCTCCCTTGATTTTGTAGATTCCTTCCTCCTCAGTTGGGTATGCTTTCGATAAAATGTCGCCGACATCTGTGCCTGCAGTAGCCTCGGTAAGGCACATGGTAGCAGCCCAAGTACCATCCATCATCTTGGGCAAAAACATTTCCTTCAACTCTTCCGTACCAAAATCTTGGATCAATCCAGCTGCACCATTAACTAATTCCACATAAGGACCAAAAGCAGGATTAGCAGCTCCGAACATCTCCCATATCATGCTGTGCAAAATCTGGGGTAGAACAATGGCATCTTCAGAATCATCTATATTGCTAGTCCCCCACCCCTCCCTTTGTATTTGTTGGAAAAGTGGACCAAAAGTCGGTGGAGTAGTTACTTGGCCATTCTCGAATGTACATGGATTAATCTCCCCGTCCTCATTGGCAGGCTCAATTAATTCCTTGGCCATCTTTAGGCATGGATCCAGGATGGAATCTACATCTTCCTTAGAATAATAGTCCTTGAATCGCGGATAATTAAAAATCTGTTCGGTAGGTAACCACTCTTTTAAAATAAATTTAAAGTCCCTCGTATTTTGATAAGCAAAATTAGCTGACATATTTTACACCCTCCATTTTTTTGAGGCTTTCTTATTTGTTTTCCCCCACACTATATGAAAACCCCTACTATAATTTTTTAGTGACTAATTCTTAAGCCTAGATTTACTACCACCTCCTATGGCCCCCCAATACAGAATAGTATTAACCCCATGTCGTTTAACATGATAATGACTATTATTATAAATATTAAAGGGATATAATCTTTTTAAACAAAATTATTCCACATATTTTATATTCGTAACATTTACCTATAATTCCTTTTAAAGAATAGTTAAACTTTTCACATTATTTTAAGTCTTCCTGCTCAGGGAATTTTAATTCATAAAAAAACTGGAGATAGCCTATCAAGGCATCTCCAGTTTTTTTTAAGGGGACAAATTAATTAGTAATATAAAAATGCTTCCTCTTCTATATCTATTACTGAGCTATCAGCTTCTTTAATTACATCTATCAAAGTAAATATATTAGGTAAAATGTTTTTGGCGAAATACTTAGCTGCCATCACTTTCCCATTATAGAAAGGATAATCGTGATGATCAGTTCCGAATTCGTCAATTTTCTTTTGGGCAAGTATGGCTTGTTCCAATAGTAGTTGGGTACAAGTCAAGTCACCTGTAGCATCAAGTATTCTAGTTGAATATACAGGCAGCATATTCATTTTTCCATCGGCTATAAAAGCACCCATAGCCCCTTGGATTTCTCTATAAGTTGTAACTGCTGCAGATAGGATTTCCATTTCCCTAGCAAAATCTTTGGCATCCTCATTATCTTCAGCAAACTTTTCTATATCCGCTAACCAGTTTGCAAAAACCTGACCTTTGCCCATTAACCATTTTCGGCCTACTAAATCCATAGACTGAATAAAGTTAGTCCCTTCCCAAATAGAATAAATTTTAACATCACGGGTCAATTCTGCGATAGGATACTCTTCGGAATATCCATTTCCACCTAATACTTGCATAGCTTGTCCACATAATTCCCAGGCCCTATCAGAACAATAGGATTTGACAATAGGAGTCGCTACTTCTATTTTAGCTTGAGCCCATTTTCTTTCTTCCTCATCTTTAGTATGTTTAGCCACATCAAAATACCAGTAAGTCTTGAAAACCAAGGCCCTCATGGCTTCCATATAAGCTTTTTGGTTGAGCAGCATCCTTCTAACATCTTCATGTTGGATTATGGGGACACGGTCTGATTTGGGGTTAGTTAAAGGACGCCCTTGGATTCTTTCAGTAGCATAATTAGCTGCATTATGGAAAGCAACTGCTGTTTCGGCTAAGGCTGCATGGCCAGTCTCCATTCTAGCTCCATTCATCATTTGGAACATTTGCCGCATGCCTTCGGCTCTGCCCTCTTCATTAGGGGGGTTACCTAAAATATAACCGTAACAATCGTTTTCATCACCAAAAGACATTACACATGTAGCAGAACCTTTTATGCCCATTTTGTCCTCAACACCAACACAATGCACATCATTAAATTCTGTAATATTCCCTTCTGCATCTACCCTATGTTTAGGTACTGCAAATAAAGAAATACCCCTAGTTCCAGGTAGTGCACCTTCTACGCGGGCTAAAACCAAGTGGACTATATTATCGGTTATGTCTTGATCACCACCAGTAATAAAGCACTTGGTACCTTTGATTTTGTATATTCCTTCTTGGTCAGTGGGATAGGCTCTAGTTAAAAGATCACCCACATCAGTACCAGCATTAGGTTCGGTTAAGGCCATGGTACCGCCCCATTCGCCACTGAACATCTTATCTTTGAATAAACCCTTAACCCTATCATCACCAAAACTAGCTATTAGGCGGGCTGCACCAGCGGTAGCGAGAATATAAGGCATTAGGGGGGCATTCGCACCTGCTAGGTATTCACCACATGCTCTGAATATAGTGTTGGGTAGGGCACCTTCGCAATCATCATCCTCATTGCTACCTCCCCAACCATTTTCTTGTATAAACCAATATGCCTCTTTAAAGCTAGGGGGAACTATCACTTTACCATCCTCGAATATGGCCCCAATGGCGTCATTATCATCTCTAGTAGGTGCAACTACTTCTTTGGCAACCTTAAGAGCCTGTTCGAGAATCATGTCAATGTCATCAACACTATAATAATCTTTGTAAAAATCAAAAGACAAAACCTTTTCCATGTCTAGCCATTCATTTAAAATAAATCTGTGATCCCTGGTAGAATATAAAAAATTAGATGCCACTTAGAAAAACCTCCTTAAATTTTTTAACTACTGATAAGTCGGCGAAATGTAGTAATTACATTTCTTTATGCCTTAACCACATATATTTTCCAATCACCCCCAGCAATCCGCTTCTTATGGTTAAATAATTCCTCGACTTAACTGAATACTTGCTGGAAATAAGCCGAATCATAGTTTAATTTATCTCTTAATACATTATAATTATTTTCATAGGCTTTTTAAACCCCACAGCTAATAATACGAAAATTGCGACTTATCCGACAGTTAGGCCCTGTAAATTATTTATAGGTTTATCTAGAATTGCTACAAATATCACAAGGTAAAATAAAGTTTATGTGGAATATAAAAGTTATGCATATACAGCATTATAATTTTATGAGGGGAGGATAGGGGGGGAAGGTTTAGCTTTTCTGATAAAATTATTATAACTACTTAAGGAGGATGTTATGGAGAACCGTAATCAAGTTAAAGTTACAGAGATAGTAGCTAATCCAACACCACTTGGACTTTTTGGCCTAGCCATGGTTACTTTAGTAGCTTCGACTTCCAAACTAGGGATTACAGATGGCACCGCCTATATTATTCCTTGGGCCTTATTTTTAGGTGCTGCTGCACAATTTGTGGCAGGTATCATGGATTATAAACATGATAATACTTTTGGGGCTACTGCCTTTTGTGCCTATGGCTTTTTCTGGTTCGCTATGGCCTTCAGTTGGATGATATCTAATGGCATGTGGGGAAATGGAGTAGCACACGATCCTTTACAAATGGGTTATGCTTTTCTTGGCTACTTTGTCTTTACCATGTTTATGACTGTTGGAGCCATGGGGGCTAATAAGGTATTATTTATTATTTTCTTTCTGATTGATTTGCTGTTCTTAGGCTTGTTTATGTGTACTTTGGGATGGGGTGGTGCAGGATTTGCAGCATTGGCAGGCTACTCAGAACTGGGAATTTCTATTATGTCTTTCTATGGTTGTGCAGCTGCAGTTCTAAATACTCATTACGGTATTAATGTGCTTCCAGTAGGTGCAGCATTTGGTCCTTGGACCAAAAAGGCGGCAGCAGCAAAAGCCGGAAGCATAGTAGCCTAACCGCACATAAATTACTTACTCAAACACAATAGGGGCAACCATCGGTCGCCCCTTCTTTACTTCCCACATCCCAAATCCCACTTCCAACTTCCCACTTCCCAAATGCCAAATCCTACTTATTCCGACGTAACTGCTCAATTTCCGCCTTTAATAAGGCATTTTCTTTCTTAAGCCTTTCCAGTTCACTACCCGTAACCTTTTTAGTAGGTAATGGTACAGCTTGTCCATAGTAATCTTCAATAATACTTTGTCCGTATGTAGTTCCAGGTACTGCCCACCTACCATTTAAATCTGTCCAATTGGTGGCTACACCCCTGGGGACTAAGCTAAATCTGGGGTCAACTAATCCCTTGCCACTTGGCAGTGGGTTTTTAGTAGCATAGGCATATAAATGTTGTATTTGAGCCTCTACACCATCAGCAGGGGTCCTAAAATAAGCACCGTGCTTCCCTTCTATAAAGCCAACCCGATTGGGATTGGCTCCCCTCAAATCCTCATCTCCAGTAGCAGGACTACCCGTAGCACCCAAACCACAATAATTATTTTGGTCTAGGGTAACTAAGTTACCAAAACGCCACCAACCTGTTTCTTTTGCAGCTTGGCAAAAGGCTAAGTCCCCCCTAATTCCGTATTCTTTACCTATTTCTAAATATAAATCTACCAAATCAGGTGCCAAAGGATTATTTTTCTTTAAAATAGCCCTTAATTGTGCGCTAGTAGCAACTGATTCGCCGAATATGGGAATATCATAGTCAATAATATCGGTTTCTATTGTACTTACATCTGGAACTATTCTGGGGCTTACAATATTAACTGTACGATTAACTGGATCCCAATTGACTTGCATGCCTAATGCCTCAGAAATTGCCCTCACAGGCAACATAGTGCGATCATTAATAATCTGGGCAGGGGCATCTTCCGAAACAACCTCCTTACCGTCGATATAGATTCTTATGTAATCCTGAGCTACAACATTAAAAGGTTGTAAAATAAAAGTGCAAACGAATACCCCCAATATAACTACCATAACAAATATGTTTTTTGGCTTCATGTAACTCCCTCCTCCTAAAGCTAAAATATATAATTCCTCTTATTTCTCCTTAATTCCTCCTATATTAAATAGGCAATAAGACAAAAAAACTTACAGCTAGTTTAGCATATTCCATATTAACCGACATCTTTTGACGTACTTCCTAGCGAATTCGGCAATAAAGGGTAAATGTTTTCCAATTCCAGGGACATAAGCTGACAAGTTTTTCCTTACCTATGTTGTATCCTTATTAAGAAGGTCTTTATAATAATACTTTTATTTTCGGGTGGTGTTAAATTTGTCTATTAATAATGGAATAAAGGTCTTAACTACTTCTATATTAATATTTGCATGGCTGGTTTTAATTTCATATCTGCCTAACTTTACCAACGGCATATGGTTTCTTGCTATTATTATATCTATATTTAGCTTGGCACTAGCTATTGTATTTAGTTTGCGGAAACTTTCTAATAATAAATTTAGTCAGAGTTTTTCCTTTACCAATGATCTGAATTATCAAATTACTTTACTAGAGAACATACAAGAATGCATTATAGTGGTAGGCATTAATGGCACAGTACAGTATTATAATCTACCAGCTAAAAAACTTTTTAATCTATCCCAACTGCTTTCGAAAAAAGATATGTTATTTAAGCTTTTCCCTACATACAGTCATATTGAAATTTCAGAAATCTACAATTTAATACAATCTGGACGAACCTGGCAAGGTGAATATGAAATGGAAGTTGATGGGGAAAAAAAGACTTTTATGAGCCGTATAAATCCAATTATCTATAATAACAGAATTACAGATTATGTAATAATTGCTAGCGATATAACTGAACTCGTACAAACACGTGGACAAGCCCAAGCAGCAAATTTAGCCAAAAACCAATTCTTGGCCAATATGAGCCATGAAATACGCACACCTATGATAGGAATTCTAGGCGCAGTCGATTTACTAGAGGCCACTTGCACAGATAAAAAGCAAATGGAAAATATAAATATTATTAGATATTGTGGTGAAGATTTGCTAAATATTATAAACGATATACTAGATGTATCCAAAATCGAAATTGGCTTGGTAGACTTACACCCTGAAAACTGTAATCTTTATGATTTGTTTTATCGTGCCATCAATACAATAGAACCAGCATTGCTGGAAAAAGGACTGAATTTAGAATTAGATATAAAAGATATAGCCAAGGCCGAAGTATTCCTAGATCATTTTAAATTACGCCAAATACTAACAAACATCTTGTTTAATGCTATAAAATTTACTAGCCGAGGTACCATTAGAATTAAAGCTTTCTTTGACCAGAGCGGTCATGAGCAACTAGTAATTATAATTTCGGATACTGGCATAGGCATTCCTAGTGATGCCATACCCTACATTTTTGATCCCTTTTCCCAAGCGGACAATTCCACTTCCAGACAATTCAATGGTGCTGGTTTAGGCCTGTATATATGTAAAAAGTTAATTGATTTAATGGATGGTACTATTAAGGTTACTAGTGAAATCGAACTTGGAACTGAATTTAAAATAAATCTACCAGTTGAAATAAGAACAAATTATGACTTGGGGATACCATCAGACGAAATTCAGCTTGAAAGCAAGGTCACATTTATGCCCCATTCCATTTTAGTGGTAGAAGATAATGAATTAAACCAAAAAATAGTAGATGAAATGCTGAGGAATTTTGGTTTTGAAGTAAGGGTAGCCAATAATGGTCTAGAATGTTTACAGATACTGGAGGATAACAGTTTTGATCTTATTTTGCTAGATATGCAAATGCCCATAATGGATGGATATGAAACCGCCCAGTTAATTAGGCAAGACAAAACTTTAAAACATTTACCCATTATTGCCATGACTGCCCATGCTATGACAGGTGACCGCGAATTATGTTTAGCCAGCGGTTGCACTTCCTATATAGCTAAACCATTCAAATCTGAAGAATTAGTGGCGGAAATAAACAAAAATCTGACCCCCTACCCCCAAAATCCAAAAGCCCAGACAAATCATTTGTTTATAAACGAACTCTTACCGGAATTTTTTGAGACAATGTCGATGATGATAGGAGAATTAGATCGTGCCGTAAGCAGCCGTAACCTAGATAAGATTAAAAGTATTAGTCACGACATTAAAGGTACATCGGGTATATATGGCTTTGCAGATATATCCCAATTAGCTATCCAAATAGGGGAAGCCGTAGAGGAGAAGTGTTTCCCAAAATTAGAGCAATTGCTAACCCAATTGCATTGTAAGTACCAAGAAGCAATTAAACAAGTGTCTTGATTGCCTTCTGCCCTTTGCGACTCCCTATAGTTAAAGTCAGCCAAGCAAAAAGCGAGATAGTAATCGCGGTAAAATACCCCAGATTAAGTCCCTGATCCAACATAAAACCGCCAAGCATGGGGCCAATGGCCCTACCTAGACTATCATAACCGTTTAATATCCCCATAGCTGCACCCTGGGCACCTGCAGTCCTTTTGGATACTGCCGCTGATATCGAGGGCCGAATTAAGCCTACCCCAGCGGAAAAAACCGCCATAAATATAATAGAGGAAAGTATATTAAACATGAATATAAATAAAACAAAACTTAAACCCATAAGAATAATACCCATACTAGCAGTCTTTTCTTCACCCCAACTATTTATCAGCCTACCTACTAGCAAGGCCTGAACTAAGGCCATTACAATTCCAGCAGTAGTAAAAGCCCAGCCGATATCACGCGCCGTAAAAGATAGTTTTCCATAAGCAAAAAGGGCGAAAGTTCCATGGTGGGTGGATTCCCCGATACTCACCAAACAAATACACAAAAACAAAATCACCAAAGGAGATTTTAGACCCTCTAATAAAGAAGCACGTTCAATCCGACGTACAACCCTTTCTTCCTTAGCTAGTGATTCAGGCAAAAATAGCCATACCCCTATGGCATTAAGCAAGGCTAATAAACCCGCAAAAGTAAAAGGAAAGGCTAAAGAGATCTCAGATAAAAGGCCCCCAATCGCTGGTCCAAAAACCATACCCATACCTATGGCTGCACCTACCATTCCCATGGCGGAACCCCTTTTTTCCAAGCTGGTTGTATCCCCTACGTAAGCCATGGCAGTAGGCATAGTAGCACAAGCGAAAATACCACCAGCTATGCGGATGATATATAACATCCATAATTTAGTAGCAAAACCGAATAATATAAAGGTAAAGGAAAAGCCTAATATCCCCATTAGTAAGACGGCTTTACGGCCAATTCGATCTGAATAGGCCCCCCAAATAGGAGCGAATATGAACTGGCATATAGCATAGACTGTAATTAACATACCTAACTGAAAGGCATTAGCTCCTAACGATTCAGCATAGTAGGGTAATACTGGCATTATAATACTAAAACCGATTCCCACTAAAAATATAACCGCAAATAAGAGCCCCATATTCCTACTAGTAGAATTCTCCATGAATAAACTTACCTTCTAACCTTGAAATTTTAATATTTAAATCATTATAAGCCAACATTTGTCACTATTCGACTTGCTGCTTCCGCTTTATTCATTGTGTACAAATGCACCCCAGGGGCCTTATTAGCTATGAGATCTTGAATTTGCAAACTTGCAAATTCAATACCTGCTTTGGACATATCTGCTGGATTATCCTCATATTTATCCACTAATTTCAACATATTGTGTGGTATAGAGGCACCCGATAAATAAATAATCCTTTTAATCTGTTTGGCATTCAATACGGGCATGATTCCAGGAACAATGGGGCAATTGATGCCAATACTAACTGCTTTTTCTACGAATTCATAATAAATGCGATTATCAAAAAACAATTGGGTAATAAGGAAATCAACCCCCCGATCGACTTTTTCTTTCAGATGGATTAAGTCTTTGCTTAACCTCTGGCATTCTGTGTGTCCCTCAGGGTAAGCTGCAGCAGCAATGCCGAAATCGGCTCTGGCTTTAGCATCGTCAATTAGTTCATAAGCGTAACGATATTCTTGATGACTAAAGTCAAAGTTAATATCGTCCTCAGGAGGATCGCCCCTTAGGGCTAATATATTATGAACATCTGCTTGCCATAAACTATCTAAAATCACACTAACTTCAGCTTTCGTATGTCTAGCACAAGTCAAATGTGCCAATGCTTCTATATCGAAGTCTCGTTTAATTCTAGCCGCTATTTCCCCAGTCCTATCTTTTTTCCCCCCACCTGCTCCATAAGTTACGCTAATATACTTAGGATTTAATTTCTGCAACTCCCCAATGGTTACAAAAACTGTTTCCAATGGATAATCATATTTAGGTGGGAAGATTTCTAGTGATAAAACTGGCTTACCATCAGTATAAAAAGAGCCAATTTTCATTTTCTTCACCTTTCCCCAATGTTTTAATTTTGAATTATAAAATATGAATTATTAATTATGGCAGGGAAAGCCCCAGCTCCCCCCACATTTATCAAGAATTTAAAATTCAAAATTAAGAATTAAAAATTACTAGCCTACATATTTTTAATTAATTCATCCGCAAATTCCGAACATTTAACTTCTTTGGCATTCTCCATACCTCGGGCAAAATCGTATGTGACCACTTTAGAATTTATAGTCTTTTCCATAGCTTCTATAATCAAATCGGCTGCTTCATGCCAATTCAAATGACGCAACATCATTTCCCCACTCAAAATAACCGAAGATGGGTTAACCTTATCTAGGTTAGCATATTTGGGAGCTGTACCATGTGTGGCTTCAAAAATAGCATGTCCAGTTTCATAGTTAATGTTAGCTCCTGGTGCAATCCCTATACCACCGATTTGAGCCGCTAAAGCATCAGATATATAATCCCCATTTAAATTCAAGGTAGCTACCACTTCATGCTCCCTAGGACGCAGTAGTATAAGCTGTAAGAATATATCTGCAATAGAGTCCTTGATGATAATTTTGCCCCTAGCCTCAGCTTCTGCTTGAGCTTTATTTGCAGCTTCAGTACCTTCTTTTGCTTGTATTCTATCATATTCATCCCAAGTAAATACCTTATCCCCAAATTCCGCCTCTGCTACTTCATAACCCCATTGTTTGAAAGCACCCTCCGTAAATTTCATAATATTACCCTTATGTACTAAGGTAACACTTTTTCTGCCTTCATTAATTGCATATTGAATAGCAGCCCTGACTAGACGCTTAGTGCCCTCTTCTGATACAGGTTTTATTCCAATACCAGAAGTCTCTGGAAAGCGAATTTTATCTACACCCATATCATCCTGTAAAAACTTAATTAATTTTTTTGCCTCGGAGGAACCCATTTCATATTCAATCCCCGCATAAATATCTTCGGTGTTTTCCCTGAATATAACCATGTTTGTATCTTCCGGACGTTTTAATGGAGAAGGAACACCATCAAAATAACGTACCGGCCTTAGGCAGGTATATAAGTCTAAATTTTGCCTTAAGGCCACATTAAGGGAGCTAATACCCCCACCTATTGGTGTAGTAAGCGGCCCCTTTATAGCTATGATATATTCCCTGATAGTATCGACAGTTTCCTCAGGCAGCCATTCTCCCGTTTGGTTAAAGGCTTTCTCCCCTGCTAGTACTTCTTTCCACACAATAGCCTTTTGGCCATCGTATGCTTTAGCAACTGCAGCATCTAGAACCCTAGAAGCAGCCCGCCATATATCTGGACCAGTACCATCTCCTTCAATAAATGGTATTATCGGATAATCTGGTACATTTAAAAGACCGTTTTCCACAATTATTTTACTACCACTCACAATAACTACCTCCCAAAAATCAATTGTATACTTTATACAAAAGGGAAGTGTTTAACTTCCCTACTGCTTTTTAATCAAATTTAAAAGTTCCGTTTTCTTTGAAATGTTCTACTAATCCACCATCAGATAGAATTTTTAGCATGACATCAGGCAGTGGTGCAATAGGTAAATCTATACCCTTAGTCTTGTTGTGTAAAATCCCCGCTTGCAAGTTAACTTCCAGTTCATCACCTGCATCAATTTGGTCGGTATCACACTCAATAACAGGTAGGCCTGTATTTATGCAATTTCGATAAAAAATACGGGCAAATGATTTTGCTATTACGGCACCAATATGGGCATGAATGATAGCTAAGGGGGCTTGTTCCCTTGAGGAACCACAACCGAAATTACGCCCACCTACAATAAAATCACCTGGAGTAACCTTATTATAAAAATCGGGATCTAAATCCTCCATAACATACTTGGCTAATTCATTCATATCACCAGTTCTAAATTTATGACGACCGGAAATAATATAATCAGTATTGACATCATCACCAAACTTATGAACCTTACCTTTTAAATCCATTATCTCCCCTCCTGTCCTAATTATAGAAATTCCCTAGGATCTGTTATTTTACCTGTAATCATAGAGGCTGCGACTGTAGCAGGAGAACCTAAATGGACAAAAGCTTTATTATTACCCATCCTACCTTTGAAATTACGGTTGGCAGTAGATATTACATTCTCACCATCTGAAGGAACCCCATTATGTGTACCGACACAAGGCCCACAACCGGGTGTTACTACAGCTGCGCCGGCTTCAATTAAGGTTTCTAGTAGGTTTTCACGCATAGCTTGCAACATTATTTGCCTAGAAGCAGGTGCTACAATTAAACGAGTACCTCGGTTAAGCCTTTTACCCTTGAGAATTTGAGCTGCAATACGTAAATCTTCAATCCTACCATTGGTACAAGTTCCAATAACCCCTTGCTGGATAGGAACATTATTAACATCCTCTATTTTGGCTACATTATCTACTGTATGAGGCATAGCTATCTGGGGGCTCAAGTTAGATACATCATATTCCTTAATCCGGGCGTAAACCGCGTCATCATCAGCTTTAACGGGTTCAAATTCTTTGCTACTATGTTTTTTCACCCATTCAATAGTTTTTTCATCCGCTTCCATTAAGCCACATTTGGCACCCATTTCAATAGCCATATTGCTAATAGTAAAGCGTTCTTCAATTGATAAAGCACTGATAGCCTCACCCACATATTCTACTGCCATATAGGTAGCCCCATCTGCGGTGACGTCACCTATTAAATATAATATAAGATCTTTGGAATAAACCCCTTGAGGTAATTTACCATTAAGCACAAATTTGAAGGTCTCTGGCACCTTAAACCATAATTTGCCTGATATTATGCCTGCAGCTAAGTCCGTAGAACCCACTCCAGTAGAAAAAACATTAATAGCCCCATAGGTACAGGTATGTGAGTCTGCTCCTATGACTAAGTTACCTGGTACCACATGCCCTTGTTCTGGAACTAGTTGATGACATACTCCATCACCTATATCATAAAAATGAATTTTTTGTTCATTAGCGAAAATTCTCATTTGATGATGAAGTTTAGATACACCCTCTAATGGGCTAGGTGCACTATGATCAATAACCATAGCGATCTTAGCAGGATCAAAGACATTCTTCGCTTGCATATTATTAAAAGCATCAATGGCAAGTGTTGATGTTCCATCCTGTCCCATCACGAAATCAAGATTAGCCACAACTATATCATTAGCTTTTGCATCTTGGCCACTTTTCTTGGACAATATTTTTTCAACGATTGTTTTTCCCAATCTTATCTCCCCTCTTTAACATAATCTTCATATATACAAACTAATTCTTTATCAAATAAAGACCTTTTTAGATTAATAGATAATTCCCGAGCCTTAGTCAAAACAATTTGGGATTCTTCATCAGTTAGGTCTATACCATATTCATTAACAAATTTTGATTTAACCGAATTAGACCCAGAATGTTTACCTATGACAATTTGTCTTTCTAGACCCACTTCCTCAGGAGTAAAAACTTCGTAAGTAAGGGGGTTTTTAATAACTCCATCCCCATGGATTCCAGATTCATGGGCAAAAATATTTGAACCTACAATAGGCTTATTAACGTGCAATTCACGCCCTGAGGCTCTGGCTACATATTCAGCTACTTCCTTGAAAATCTTAGTGTCATGGGTTAAATTAACCCCCATTAAGTATCTTAAAGCCATGATGACTTCCTCTAGACAAGCATTACCCGCCCTTTCCCCTAATCCATTAACAGTGACTCCTATATAATTAGCCCCTGCATAAACCCCAGCCAAGGCATTAGCAGTAGCCATACCAAAATCATTATGAGTATGCATTTCGATGGGCAAGCCAACTGCATCTATCAAGGTCTTAACAAATCTAAAGGAAGTTAATGGGGTAAGGGTTCCGACTGTATCGCAAAATCTAAGCCTATTAGCCCCAGCGTGTTTAGCTGTCAAAGCAAATTCGGTTAAAAAATCAATATTAGAACGTGAAGCATCTTCAGCATTAACCGAAACATAAAGCTCATGGTCTTTGGCGAACTTCACCGCATCTGACATCCGATTCAAGACATCTTCCCGGCTAGTCTTTAATTTATGTTCAATATGAATATCAGAAGTCGATATTGAAATGGCCACTGCATCTACACCGCAATTTATTGATTCCTTGACATCAGATATGACTGCCCTATTCCATGCCATAATACTAGACTTCAAGCCCAGACTTACTATTTCTTTAATACAATCTCTTTCAAAGCCGCCCATAACAGGGATTCCCGCTTCAATTTGGTCTATACCTATCTGGTCCAAATATTTCGCAATACGTATCTTCTCAGCATTAGCAAATACCACTCCAGCAGTCTGTTCCCCGTCCCGTAAAGTAGTATCTACAATGTTAATCTTAGCATCCTCTTCCATAAACCATTCTTTATTAAGACTTTCCCATAACATTTAAAACTCACTCCCTACCTAAGCGGTCTAATAACAACTTGTTAACAATGGCTGGATTAGCCTGCCCCTTAGTAGTTTTCATAACCTGGCCTACAAAAAAGCCTAGGGCCTTCTTTTTGCCTTCTTTATAATCCCCTACCACTTTGGGATTATTGACTACTATTTCATCTATAAGTGCCAATAGAGTTTCCTCATCAGAAATTTGCGCCATACCTTTTTCCTTTACTATGGCTTCTGGATTATGACCAGTATCAAACATTTCCTCTAAAACATCTTTAGCCATTTTACCACTTATCACACCTTGGTCAATGAGTAATAATAAATCAGTTAAACTTTCGGGGGATACCTTGCTTTCATTTATTTCTATATTAGCATTGTTTAGCAACCTGTTTAGGTCACCCATTATCCAATTGGCCACAACCTTAGGTTCACTATATAAATTAATGCACTTATCAAAAAAGCGTAAATGCTCGGGAGTCAAAGTCAAAACACTAGCATCATATTCCGAAAGCCCATAAGTATTAACCAGGCGTTGGTTGGCTTCCTCAGGTAATTCGGGCATAGCACTTTTTACCTTTTCGATCCATTCTGCAGCCACTCTAACTGGAGGCAAATCTGGATCGGGAAAGTACCTATAATCTTCGGCTTCTTCCTTAGTCCGCATGGACTTGGTCATCTGCTTTTCTTCATCCCAGGTTCTGGTCTCTTGGACAAGTTTCTCCCCATTTTCTAGGGCATCTACTTGCCTTTTTGCTTCATAATCAATAGCCTTTTCCAAAGCACGGAAAGAATTAAGATTTTTTATTTCTACCCTGGTACCAAATTCGGTAGCACCTAAGAGCCTCACCGATATGTTGGCATCGCATCTTAGGGACCCCTCCTGCATTTTACAATCGGAAACTCCCGCAAATAATAAGACTGAGCGCAACTTCTCCAGATAAATTCGAGCTTCCTCTGCACTACGTATGTCAGGTTCGGAGACTATCTCTAAAAGGGGTACTCCAGCTCTATTAAGATCAACTAGAGAAAAGGGGGAAGTCGTAATAGAACCCTGATGTATTAATTTACCTGCATCTTCTTCTAAATGCGCCCTGGTTATCCCTATCCTTCTTTTCCTGCCATCTACTTCTACATCTAAATGTCCCCCTAGACAGATAGGATAATCATACTGGGATATTTGATATGCTTTAGGTAAATCGGGATAAAAATAATTCTTCCTATCGAATTTACAATAATCAGCTATAGTGGAATTCAGAGCTAGACCTGCTTTAATGGCATAGTCCACAGCTTGTTTATTCAGAACCGGTAGCATACCTGGAAATCCCGCACAAATCGGGCATACCTGCGTATTCGGTTCGGCCCCAAATTCGGTAGAACAAGCACAAAAAATCTTAGTTTTTGTTTTTAATTCCACATGTACTTCTAGACCTATGACTGTTTCATATTTACTATACATTTATTTCACCCCCAAAACGGGTTTTTGTGTATGATAATCAGTATTTTGTTCAAAAGCATAAGCAGCTTGGATAATAGAACCTTCGGCAAAAGGTTTACCTATGATCTGCATACCTATGGGTAGCCCCTTTATAAAGCCACAAGGAATTGATATGGCAGGAAGCCCCGCCATATTAATAGGAACAGTAAGCATATCATTACTATATAAATCCAATAATTCATGCACCTGACTACCTATCTTAAAGGCTGTAGTAGGCGTAGTCGGGGAAATAATCAGGTCAAAGTTTTGAAAGACTTGCTCAAAATCCTGCTGAATTAATCTCCTGATTTTTAGAGCCTGTAAATAGTAGGTCTCATAATTACTAGAACCTAAAATAAAAGTTCCAAATAAAGTCCTTCTTTTTACTTCTGGCCCTAAGCCTAGACCTCGATTATTAGTATACATATCTTCAATATTTTCAGCAGTCAGGTCGTTAATTCCATATCTCATACCATCTAACCTAGCCAAATTAGTACTAGCTTCAGCAGAAGCTATTGTATAATAAGCTGCTAAAGCATGTTCACTATGAGGTAATGATACCTCCTCTATGATGGCACCTAATTCTTCATATTTTTTCAGGGCCTGATCAATCTTGGCCTTAACTTCCGAGGCTACATTCTTTTGGAAAAACTGTCTAGGGACACCTATTTTCATTCCCTTAATATCTGTCCCTAAATAAGAAGTATAATCAGGAACAGGTAAATCAGCACTAGTCGAATCTAGAGAATCCTGGCCAGCAATAATATTCATTATTATGGCAGCATCTTCCACATTTTTAGCCAAGACCCCTACTTGGTCCAGGGAAGAAGCAAGGGCTGCCACACCCCATCTAGATACCCTACCATAGGTAGGTTTAAGTCCTACTACACCACAATAGGAAGCAGGTTGACGAATTGAACCGCCAGTATCAGTTGCTAAAGCAAAAGGTATTTCATCAGCCGCCACAGCAGCAGCAGCACCGCCTGATGAACCTCCGGGTACCCTAGTCAAATCCCAAGGATTATATGTAG
This sequence comes from uncultured Syntrophomonadaceae bacterium, assembly GCA_964514235.1. Taxonomy (GTDB): domain Bacteria; phylum Bacillota; class Syntrophomonadia; order Syntrophomonadales; family Syntrophomonadaceae; genus JAAYRQ01. The sequence continues at coordinate 35,327 of CAZEPV010000011.1, forward strand.
GGAAAAATGCAGAAAGTTCCGTAGAAGTACCCATGGCTAATTCATCCATGTTCAATTTGCCTATTAAAATACCACCTGCATTCTTCAGTTTTTTAGCCACCCTTGCATCATAATTAGGTATAAAATCCTCTAGCATTTTAGATGCACAAGTAGTCCTGACTGCATTAGTACAAATATTATCTTTCAAAGCATAAGGGATACCCTTTAATACTCCAGCTTCAGTTTGATTTCCTGCTTGCTTAGCTTGATTTCTTGCCGAATCGCCTGTAAGAGTAATAAAAGCCCGAATCCTGCCATCTACTTTTTCAATGCGCCCTAATATGGATTCCACAATTTCAGAAGGTGATAATTGTTTATTATTTACTTTATTGATTAATTGATTAACAGTAAGCTTATAAGCCGACATATATATTTCACTCCCCTACATAATCCTAGGCACTTTATAATATCCCTCAGCAGTTACTTTTGCGTTTTTCAGCATCTCTTCCTGCCCTGGACTCGGTATAACTTCATCGGGGCGAAAAACATTATGATTAGGTAATATATGAATTAAAGGTTGGGTATTATCTGTATTTACTTGCCTTATTTGTTCAACACATTTTAAAAAGGGATTAAGCTCCTGGGCGAATCTTTCCTTCTCTTCCTCAGTTAAAGACAGACTAGAAAAAAAGGCTAATTGCTCCACTTTCTGGCTTGAGAAGCCCATAAATACATCCTCCTTTGCATAAAAAAACATTTACGTTCAATATTATACCAAAAGAAAGCCTAATTAACTAACTTTTTATCCTATTCAATTATTAGCTAAATGACTAGACTACGATAAGACAGGACAGATTAAAATACCAAAGCATAAAGGGCCATAATTATTGGGACAACTATTATGCCAGGTAGTAAGTTGACCACCCTAATTTTAGTAATACCAATTATATTAAGACCTAAACCCGCAATTAAGACCCCACCAAATGCATTAATGTTATTAAGTATGGGATCAGTTAAAATAGGTTTGATAAAGGTGGCACCTAGGCTAATTGCCCCCTGATATATTAATACTGGAATGGCTGAGAATAAAACACCTATTCCCATGCTAGCAGCAAATATGAGCGAAAAAATACCGTCTAATATAGATTTAATTAATAAAATTTCATAATTACCAGTTAGACCATCCTCCAAAGAACCCATTACCGCCATTGCTCCTACGCAGAATAAAACGCAAGCCGAAACAAATCCTTTAACAAACTGGTCATCTTCACCAGAACCTAACTTTACCTGGAGTAGATAAGCCAACTTATCTAGTTTTGCTTCCCACTGCCTCAATTCCCCAATCATAGCCCCAACCGCTAAACTAATACCTATTATCACTAAACTTTCCGCCTTAAGGGCATACTGGATTCCTATTACCAAGACTAATAGGCCCAAACCATCTTCAACAGTTCTACTTATATTTTGAGGAATACCTTTACCCAGGAGTAGTCCTATTAAACCTGCAAAAATAATGGCAAGCGCATTTATGATAGTTCCAGTCATGTAACTCCCTACCTTACAAAATAAATACCAGTAAAATTATACCTCACTTACTGTAACAGGTAAAATGTAAAATTAATAGTATAAATGTCGGATATAAGACATGAAACCCAAATGCAATGGAAAGTCCCCTTTTGCATTTAGGTTTTCTTTAATAGTTCTACAAATTCTGCCTCATCTAAGATGGCAATTCCTAATTCTATGGCCCTATCTCTTTTACTACCTGGCTTATCTCCTACTAGCACATAATCAGTCTTTTTACTGACACTAGTAGTAACTTTACCCCCTAATGCTTCTATGCGCCCCCCTGCCTCGCCCCTAGTAAAATTATCTAGGGTTCCCGTTATGACAAAAGTTAGCCCAGTTAAGGGTGCAGGCTTATCTTCCTTTTTAGCTTGGCTAACATTGACCCCATAAGCCTTTAACTGCTCAATAGTTTCTATATTACGGGGTTCAGCGAAAAACTTTACTACACTTTCAGCCATTTTGTCGCCAATATCTGGAATAGTAATTAATTCCTCCGCTGTTACGGTGCGGAATTCATCTATATGTCTTATTTCTTCAGCCAAGGTATGGGCTGCTTTAGCCCCGATATGTCTTATACCTAAAGCCGTAATTAATCTGTTAAGGGGCCTACTTTTACTCGCTGTGATAGCATGGAGTAAATTATTGGCCGATTTTTCCCCTACCCTTTCTAAGCTTAATAAGTTCTCCTCAGTAATAGCATATAAATCTTCTATTTTTTTAACTAGACCTGCTGTAACTAACTGTGCAACCATCTTAGGTCCTAGTCCCTCAATATCCATAGCCGTCCGAGATGCAAAGAATACTAAACTTTCCACCAGTTGGGCGGGGCAATTAATGTTTTCACAACGGATTGCTACTTCATCCTCCAAACGGACTGCTTTACTACCACAGGCTGGACAATGAGTAGGTGGTAGGATTTCTTCCTCCACCCCGACCCTTTTTGCCGCCAGGACTTTTATAACCTCAGGGATAATATCTCCAGCTTTATGTAGTAAAACTACATCCAGCTTGCGAATATCTTTTTCCTTTATTAAATCGAAATTGTGCAGACTAGCTCGACTGACAGTAGTTCCAGCTAGGGAAACAGGCTTGAGGATTGCGGTTGGTGCAATTACTCCTGTCCGCCCTACATTAAGTTCTACATCCAAAAGTTGAGTTTCTTTTTCCTCAGCAGGAAACTTATAAGCAATCGCCCATCTAGGGCTTTTTGCAGTTTGACCCAATTCATCCCTATAAGCGAAAGGATTTAGTTTTACCACTATACCGTCAATTTCATAGGGTAAGTCATATCTAATCTCCTGGTAATGTAAACAATATTCGTAAGCCTCGGCAATATCTGCACAGACTTTCCATTTATCATCTACTGGCAATCCTAAATCCCTTAAATAATTTAAGCTTTCCGCTTGATTAGCTAAGGATGGACCCTCAATATAAAGTAGATCATAAACAAAGGCTGACAATTGGCGTTTAGCTGTAATGGCAGTATTTAATTGTCTTAGCGAACCTGCTGCTGCATTACGCGGATTGGCAAATACTTTTTCCCCTTGTTCCTCATTAACTTTATTTAATCTTACAAACTCCATTTTAGGCATAAATATTTCCCCGCGCATTTCTAAACGAGGAATAGCTCGACCTAGCTCTAAAGGAATGTTTTTTATAGTTTTGACATTTTGCGTAACATCTTCCCCTACATTACCATCGCCTCGTGTAGCAGCTTTAACCAAAATTCCATTTTCATAAATTAAAGAAATAGAGACCCCATCTATTTTCAATTCCACTACATAGGACGGATTAGGGACTACTTTTTTTATTCTCCGTTCAAAATCACGCAAGTCAGCCAAAGAAAAAGCATTATCCAGGCTTAATAAGGTAGAACGGTGGGTGTAAGTAGTAAATTTAGCTAAAATTCCCCCACCAACCCTCTGGGTGGGGGAATCTACAGTTACCAAATCAGGATATGCTTTTTCCAATTTAAGCAATTCTTGCATCAAAATATCATAATCGCTGTCACTTATAATAGGGTTATCCAGATTATAATAATAATGCTCATGCTTTTTAATTTCTGTTTTTAAATCTTCAATCCGCTTTTTAACTTCCATTATGCCCCCAAATATAAAAAATATCTTTTATAGTAGTTTTTCCAATGGGGCTAAATCTAACCGTAACATTCTGACTCCAGCTTGATCAAAATCAACAATAGCTACTTCCCCATCCTCAATAATATCGGTGATGAGCCCTGCCCCAAATTTTTTATGGAAAACCCTCATGTCTACCATGGCCTTAACTATTGGTTTACCATGCCTAGTATAAGTCGATAAAAGGTCCTCTGGTATTTCTTGTAAAAACCTAGAAGGTGGATTGCTTCTTTCATAGCCATATAGTAACCTAGATTCGGCATTAGTTAAAAACAACTGTTCCTGGGCTCTTGTAATACCCACATAGCATAAGCGCCTTTCCTCCTCAATATCTTCCGCGCTTTCACTACGGTAGGATGGAAAAACACCTTCCTCCATACCAGTCATGAAAACAACTGGGAATTCCAAGCCCTTAGCCCCATGAAAAGTCATCAGGACTACCGAATCCGAATAATCAACATCATCAGTATCTTGTATTAGGGCTACCTGAGCTAGAAAGTCCTCCAAAGTCAAATCTTCCTCACGCTCAAATTCCACCCCTAAGGATTTTAATTCTTGTAGGTTCTCCACGCGTGCTTGGGCATCAGGTTGTCCACTATCTTGTAGATCTTGTAGGTAGCCACTTACCTGCATCACTTCATCTAAAATTGTAGCAATAGAAGCCCCATCCCTGGATAGTTGGGCAAAATGATTAATCATATTATAAAATTCCTGCAATTTGCCAGTAACTTTTTTACCTAGGTTGGGGATTTCCTCTACAAACTGTAATGATTCTAAAGCAGATAAATTATGTTCATTAGCATAATTTTCAATCTTTTCTACCGTTTTGTCCCCAATTCCCCTTCTAGGAACATTAATGATACGTTCGAAGCTTAATTTATCGTTATTATTTATGGCCAACCTAAGATAAGCAATAATATCTCTGATTTCTTTGCGTTCGTAGAATTTTCGGGCCCCCACGATATTGTAGGGAATGTTTTTCCTTAGTAAGGATTCTTCTATAGCACGGGACTGAGCATGGTTGCGATAGAAAACTGCAAATTCCCGAAATTCCCGATTAGTTTTGGCAGCTAACTCAGAAATAGTATCCGCTACAAAAGCAGCCTCATGAAAGCTATCTCCTGCACAAAACCGTACTATTTTTTCCCCTTCACCTTTATCAGTATAAAGTTTTTTATCTGTAAAACTTTCATTATGCCTGATTACCGAGTTAGCTGCAGTTAAAATAGTCTGTGTCGACCTATAATTTTTTTCTAATTTAATGATTTTACAATCTGGGTAGTCCTCCAAAAAACGATTAATATTATGAGGTTCTGCACCACGCCAACTATAAATAGATTGGTCAGGATCCCCCACAATAAATATGTTTTCTGATTCAGAAGCCAAGAGTTTAGCCCAAATATACTGAGCATAGTTGGTATCTTGGTATTCATCAATCATTATATATTTAAACCAGTTTTGATATTTTTTTAATACCTCGGGAAAATCTCTAAATAATTTTATACAAAGCACAATTAAATCTTCAAAATCCAGTGCATTTAATTCCTTTAATCTATGGGTATAACTACGAAATAGACTGTAATATTGATCCCTAATTTCTACAGCTTCCTTTAGGTTGGCAAAATACTTTTCATAACTTACTAAACTATTTTTAGCCCGCTTAAAAATTTGGATTACCTCTTCTGGTTTAGTTTCGTAATCATTTATATCCTTTAAAATAGTCTTGATCAATGATTTGGCTTCATTATCATCAATAATTGTAAAATTCCTATCGTAACCTAGTTTATCTATATCCATGCGTAAAATTTTAAAACAGGCAGCATGAAAAGTTTGAACCCATCCCCCTGAATAATTAGGAAGCAAAGAATTCAGACGGCTTCTCATTTCCCCAGCCGCTTTGTTGGTAAAAGTAATAGCTAAAATATTATTAGGTGAAACACCTTGCTGAACAAGGTAAGCAATCCTTTTAGTCAGCACACCTGTTTTTCCACTACCTGCTCCTGCCAAAACTACACAAGGCCCATCTATATGCAAAACTGCTTCTTTTTGTTCATTATTTAGGCCTGATAAAAGTTCCATAAATTCTAACCACCTTTATAAAATTCGTCTGTCTCCCATACTTATAATATCACATATTCTGAATTCCATGAAAATTCGTTAACAAAAAAACAAATTCCCAACTATAGGAATTTGTTTTGCATGTAGAATTTTTATTAAGAATCTAATTTTCTTCCTTCAATTACTTTTAAGAAAAGATCCACTAATATAGGATCGAATTGTATTCCAGCATTGATTAATAATTCCTCGACAGCAGCTTCGTGGCTCATAGCTTTACGATATGGCCTATCACTAGTCATTGAATCATATGCATCGGCTATAGCTAATATCCTACATTCTATAGGTATGTTTTCCCCCTTTAATTCCAAGGGGTAACCCCCACCATTCCACCATTCATGATGTTTCAATATCCAATCGGCAATAGGGGTTAGTTCAGGGGCAGACAGAGCTATGCGGTGTCCTATCTCACTGTGCCTTTTCATTACAGAGTACTCCTCCTTAGTCAAAGGCCCTTTTTTAAATAAAATAGAGTCTGGAACCCCGACTTTACCTATATCGTGAAATTGAGCAAATAATTTGAGTTCATTAATTTTCCGCTTATCAAAATCCAAGTCTTTCGCCATTTCTACTATTAGATTTTGTACCCTATCACCATGCCCTTCATTAATAAAATCACGCATTTCCAAGGCTTTCATTAAGGTGCGAACTATTGAACTGCGGGCACTTTGCCCACTATGCAATTTTTCCCTATACATATTGTTATCAGCTTCTTGGTATAATTCTATCATGGAAATACTATCATCGTGGCGCACAGCATAACCAATAGACAGGCTTAAAGGCACCTTCACAGTGCCTTCATTATATAATGCTATATTTTCTTGTACCCTTTCGATAGAGCTTTGTGTAGCACGTCTTTTAGAACCAGGTAGCAATATAGCAAATTCATCCCCACCTACCCTAGCAACTATATCGGTCTTACGAAAAGAATTACTAAGTACCCTAGCTACTGATTTTAATAAGCCATCACCTTCATCATGGCCCAAAGTATCATTGATTAACTTTAAACCATCAACATCACACATAATCAAACTAATCGGAGCATGACCAGCCTCTTGAAAATGTTTCATTTGTTCCTCGAAATAACCCCGATTAAGCAATCCTGTCAATATATCATGTCTACTAAGATACTGCAGTGTATCTTCGGCCAGTTTGCGCTCAGTTACATCACTACCCACTGCCTGATAATCAATTAAATTATTTGCGTCATCGTAAACAGCTCTAAGTGTCCAATGCAGCCACCTTACAGTTCCATCAGGCATTTGGCTTCTGCATTCCATAGCTTTCACTGGAGATTGGGGTTTTAAAGAGTTAATACACTTAAGCACATATTCCCGATCACTTATATAAAGATTATCCAAAAAGTTTAGGCCATAGATTAAATCCCGCTCTATGTTGAAATAACGGCAATAAGCCCCATTAACAAAAGTAATAGTCCCATCAGGTAAATACCTACAGATCAATTCAGTCTGATCCTCTACAACAGCCCGATACCTAGCTTCACTGAATTTAAGCTGTTCTTCGGCTAATTTCCTTTCAGTTATATCCTCAGCTAAAATCATACCCCCGATGGTATCTCCTTTCTCATTAATAATTGGGGAGGCGTTTAACTTGATTAATATTTTTCCCGCTTCCTTGTGAATCAAATGGGTTTCGTAACTGCTAGTCTCACCATGGTGTAAGCGGTTATATATTCTTTCAGCCACATAATCTTTATATTCATCTACAATAAAATTGACTACTAATTCCCCGATTACGTCTTCTGGTTTATAACCCAATATATTATAAGTCTGTTTATTAACATAGGTAATTCTCCCCTTTAAATCATAGGTGACAAATATTTCATTTAAGTTATCAATAAGGGTGTTAAGATATTTTACTTGCTCATTAAGCTGTTTTTCACTTTTTAGTAGGGCATCTTCGGCTTTTTTCCTTTCTGTAATATCCCTGATTAGGCCTTTGAAACCAGTAATTGTATTATTATCTTTTATGGGCATAATCGTGCTTTCCACATACATTTTGCTGCCACTTTTATGCATTACATACCAGCCAAATTCTTTGACTGGCTTACCTGTTTTGTATACTCGGTTAAAAGTACGCAAAACTTTTTTGGCATTGATGTCATCCATTACCAACCTATAACTAGCCCCTATCATTTCCCCATGGGTGTATCCCACGGATTGGATTATCCCCCGATTCAAAAAGGTAAAATTGCCCCTTAGGTCAACTTCAAAATAACCGTCATCTAGACTTTGAATAATGTTACGATACTTTTCTTCACTTTCTAATAAGGCTAATTCTTGAGCTTTTTGTCCGCTTATATCCCTTAGGGTCTGAATAGCCCCGATCGTATTCCCCTTATGGTCTAATAGGCGTGAAGCTTTGCTAGCTACGTATGCCCCGTTAACCCTTAATTGGGGACAAAATGCCTCCGCATTTACGGTACCCGAACTAAAAGATATGTTTTTGTAAAAATCCTCAGGTTTTGCCTCAGTAGCTAGGACAAAATCTATAATAAGTGGTCTCCTTTTGCCGTAGAAAGGTATAGCATATTCATGATTGCCCTTACCTAACATTTCCCGAGCCTTTAAGCCAGTTAATTCCTCTATGGCCTGATTCCACATAGTGATTTTACCCTCTAAGTCGATAGCAAAAGTAGGATCGGGTAAAAAGTCCAATACATATTCCAAGCTTTGATGGGCTTCTGCTAAGGCATCCTTGTTTTTTTCGCTTTCATTTAATTGCTGTCTCAATTCTTCTTCGGTTGCCATTAACTGTTCATTAGCAGCCCTTAAGTCTAAGGATAGGGCTTCTAATTCGCGATAAGATTCTTCTAGCTCTTTTTCTGCCCTCATAAAATCAGTAATATCTATAGCCAAACCCATTTCCCCTACTGTTTCCCCGTTTACTATAATGGGTGAAGCGTTTATTCTTGCAATTTTTTCGGAACCATCCTTGTGGACGATAGTAGTCGTATAAATACCAGGCTTATTAGACTTAATTCTCTTCTTTAATACTGAACGGAAAAGTTCCTGATGTCTTTCAGCTATAAACTCCCACATATAACAACCAAGCATTTCCTCAGTAGTATAACCTATAACCTCATAGGCTTTCTTGTTAATATAAGTAAGCCTACCTTCTAAATCATAGGTGTATAGGACTTCATTCATATTTTCTAATAGGTTTTCAATATAATTAGGTTCCAAAAAAGGATTTTGATTATTGTTATTGGACAACATGGGTTATCCTCCTTAATAAAAGACTAAGATAACTATTCTATTAAGAGGAATACAAGTCCTTTTTTAAGGACAAAATTGAGGAAATATTCGCCAAGATATTAATTAAGATCATTAATCCTTGTGTAAAATTATTATAATTTTTATACTATTGTATAATAATCATAAAAAGTTGTGGTGAAAATATGAAATTAGAAAGCTTAAATTTACATGGTCTTGGCCTAGAAGAGGCCCTGGAAAAATTAGAAATTAATCTGAAATGGTGTGTAAAGCACCAGGTGGAAATTTTGGATATTAATCATGGCAAGGGATTTCACAGCAATCGTAATTTCTCCGTCATAAAATCCGAGGTCCGTAAATTATTAAAAAATAGTGTTTTTCTTAAAGATAATAATTATGTTATAGTTTTAGGTGAATCTAACTTACCTATTGCCCTGACTTTTGATGCAGGCCATACCCTAGTTGTAAAAAGAGGCTTGGAGAAATCTTATTTAGGGGGTAAAAAACAGATAGAAAAAAACTTGCGCATTTTTTCTGGTGAAGGAAAAAAACAACGCAAGATGGCGAAAAAATCCAATTCTTATAAAAGGCATAAATAATTTAGGGAGGAAGAAATGTTTGCTAAGGTCTTAGATAATATTTATATAGTTTCACCGACTAGTACGGGTACTTTTCCCTCTTCCTATAGTTATTATATTGATGATGAGGTGAAAACAGTAATAGATACACCCTTAGATTCCCATTTTATAGACTGTTTTGAGAATCGTCCCATAGACTTAATTATTAATACCCATTTCCATCGAGATCATAGTGGTGGTAATCACTTATTCCCAAATGCTAAGGTATATGCCCACCCATTAGATACGCCTGCTATGCAATCAGCTGAGGTCTTTTGTGAATATTATGGTCTAAATGAACCCGATAACGCCTTTCTTAAACCTGGCATGTTAGGATGGCTTAATTTCAAACCATCACATATTTCTAGGCATATTGTAGATGGGGATATTATTGATTTGGGTAAAACGAAGTTGGAGGTAATACACACACCTGGACACACCCCAGGCCATTGTGTTTTATATGACCGTGGGCGTGATATTCTTTATTCTGGTGATATAGATCTGACCAAATTTGGTCCCTGGTATGGAAATGCAGTTAGTAATGTAGATGATTTTATAAGATCTATTGAAAAAATAATTGAGCTAGCCCCTAAAATAATTTTATCGGGCCATAGGGGAGTCATAGACAAGAATGTTGTAGCAAGTCTTAAGGAATATCTGCAAAAAATATATACTAATGAAGAAAAAATCCTAAATTCTTTGGCTAATCCTTTAACCCTACAGGAATTAGTCGAACAAAAAATTATTTATAGCAGGTGGATTGAACCCGAAGCCCTATACGCTTTTTTTGAAAAGGTTTCCTTAGAGCGTCATCTAAAAAGATTAATTAATTTGGGTCTAGTTACTTTTGAAAACGGTTATTACAGGGCAAAAAATTCATTTTTCCACCAGACATCTTGTAAGTAGGTTTTACTTAAAACATAAACTTAAATCTAAAGGGCATATTGCTTAATATTTCCCCTTTAAGGGTATCTTTATGTGCCTCGAATTCATCGACCTTGCTTTTACTGATCACCATGCTAAAAGCCCAACACAAGCCAAGATAGGGCATTATTTTAGTCATATATGGTTCGCCAGCTGGGTAGCGTAAATGTATTAAGGGATTTAGTCCAATATCAAATAAATCTTGTCTTAGCTGTATATCATCTATACCAGTGTAGGTCTGGTATTCGGCCAGGTCAAAATCAAGCCCATTAGTTAATCCCTTATTCCTCCCGCTAGAAAAGCAGGCTTTGAGCTTTTGCTTTTTCCCCTCACTATTACTGGCCAAAAATTCGAAAAATTTATACCGCCTAGTTTTGGTAATTATCGTTGGATCTGCAATAGTAATAATGATTCCATTTTCCGCTAATCTGGTAGAAGCTAGGTTAAGTAGATTAACTGGATCTTTAAAATGGTGTATTGCTGAGGAAAAGACAATTAAATCATATTCAGCATCCCTTTCTAAAAAGTTAAAAGCATCATCTTTGGTCAGGGTAATACCTGATACACCAAGTTTTTCAGCCTTTTTCTCGGCAATTTCTAACATTTTATCAGAAACATCTACTAAGTTAACTGTACAATCAGGCTTACATTCTTTTAAAACAAAAGCTGCTTTGCCAGCTCCTCCACACATATCGGCCGCCCTTAGTACCCTGTCATTTGACAAAGCCAACATATCTAGAACCGCTTTGAATATTACAGAGTATTCAGCATAAAGATATTTCGGCTCTTCCAAGTCTTCATAAAATTTAATTATTGCATCATTATCATATTTTTCAATATTGGCATGCAATATATCTTGTTCTGAATAATCTTCCCATCTTTTTTGTCTACTCATGATTGCCCCCTCAAAGAAATGTATTATCAAGATAAATTCATTCGGCATAAATAGAATAATACCTGCACACAAAAAATAAAAGGGAATTATTATTCCCTTTTAAGCTTTTTTATTTAATTATTCACCTAATTCTTTGTCGGCAACCTCGACATCATCATCTTCTCTAGCTTTTTTAAAACTGTTAATAGCTTTACCAACGGATTCGCCCAATTGCGGGAGCTTGCCAGGACCAAATATTATTAATACTATTACTAATATGAAGCCTACTTCCCATGGACCGAAGTTTCCTATGAAGCCAAACACTTTTTCATCCCCCTTATCCTAATCCTATATCTCAATGATAGCATTTTTATTAAGCTGTGTATTTAATAATAATATATTTTCGACATAAATGATATGGTTTCCATAATTTATATGTAATTCTTATACTTATGTAAAATTTTAAAGAAGGGGCCAGCGAATATTATAGCAAATAATACATTCCCTCCTAAATGCATCATATCAAAAGGTAGGCTTATAGCCAAAATAGCTATTAGGGTAGACCAAGTTAAGGGAAAAGTGAAGGCTAACCAGTGCCACAGATTCATGATTAATCCGAAAAAAAGCCCCCCCAGTCCAGCCAAAATTATAAAGGGAATATATCTTAACTTATCCTGGTTTTTACCTAGCCAACCCGCTACAAGCCCACATAAACCCCAACTTAACATTTGCCAAGGAGTCCAAGGACCCTGTCCCAAATATAAATTAGAAACAAACGCACTCACCATACCAGTCAAAAATCCAGCCCGACTCCCCCAAGTATAGCCCGCTATCATTATTATAAAAGTCATAGGTTGAAAACTGGCTATGCCTACAAAAACTATCCTACTGACTGCTGCAAAAGCCGACAAGGCAGCTGTAAGGACTAAATAATTTATATTAAGCTTGCTGGCTTCGAATCTGGCTAAGATTAACAATATTATGGCTATTATAATAATACTAGATGAAAGAGCCCAATTAATATTAGTTGTTGAGTTAAGCAGAAATAATAATAGGAGCGTAGTAAAAATAATAAACAACCGTTTTAAGTTAAGGTTCATACTCATGGTAATCCCTCACAAACTCTAGGTGCCAGAAGAAATTCTCTGCCATCTTCATAGGTCAAAATACTGTTATCTACCTGCCTGAATACCCGATTGACTTGGGGAGCGTAAAAAGTAGCTTTAGTCAAGATGTCATATTTATCTCCAAAACCTATGATTTCCCCCTTAGACATAATGGCAATATTATCCGTATATTTAGCGATAAACTCCATATCATTGGTAACCATAATAATAGTTGACCCTTTTCCTTTGAGTTCTGTTAATATTTTCCCCAAATTGGATTGCCAACTATAATCTAGACCCCTGGTAGGTTCATCCAAACATATTATCTCTGGTTCATGAATTAAAACGGCAGCTAGAACTACTAATTGTTTTTCCCCCAAGCTTAAATCACGTGGGTTTACATAACGATAAGCGGTTAAATTAAATTTATTAAGCCAATTTTCTATTTTACTTGCTCTGTTTTCTGTACTTAAATTATGACTTAATTCCTCCTCAACAGTAGGTAAATACAAAAATTCATCTGGGTTTTGTGGAATATAGCCTAATTTAAGTGAATTAGGCTGGCGTTTAATATCTCGCCCTTTTAATAAAACTTGACCCCTATCCGCTTTTAAAATACCAGCAATAAGTTTAAGCAGAGTAGATTTCCCAGCTCCATTATGCCCAATAATAGCGGTTGTTTCACCCCCAGGGAAATTAAATTTAATGTTTTTAACCCCAAGCAAATCTGGTGAATATTTATAAGACGCATTTTTAAAGGTGATAATAGGTTTTGCTGCTGCCCTATTGGGCTTGCTTCTACCCTCGGTTGGTGAATTTTCTTCCCGAATGGGCTCCTTCATATTAGTAATTATTTGCCTAGCTTCCTGCACATTTAAAGGAGTATTTAGGAAACCAACCTGAGCAAAAAGTTTGGGAATGTCAGGAATTAGCTTATAATTGTTTGCTACCGCCCATCTCGGATAAGCCCCTACTGAACCATCATATATAATTTCTCCTTTTTCCATTGCCACTACCCTAGTTACCATGCTAATAATATTTTCTAAGCGGTGTTCAGCTATAATTACCGTTATACCTAATTCTTCATGCAAATATCTAATCACACTTAATAAATCCTTCGCTACTATGGGATCTAACTGTGAGATAGGTTCATCTAGAAGCAAAATGTCAGGCTGCCTGACTAAAGTAGCAGCTAAGAGAACTTTTTGTTTCATACCTCCAGAAAGCTCTGTCAGCTTCTTTCCCAAGTAGGGTACCAAATTTAAGGCATTACTTATTTCTGCTACCCTTTGTTTCATAATTTGTGGGCTTATGCCTAGATTCTCTAGACTAAAAGCTATTTCATTTTCTACCTTGTTTTTAACCATCTGAGCTTCTATTTCTTGAAATAGTAAGGCTATCTTATCTGCTATTTGTCTAGGGCTTAGCCTATTGAGATTAACTTCATCGATTAAGACTTGTCCTATTAATTTGCCTGGATAGAAATTAGGAATTAAACCAGCTATACTTCTTAACAAAGTAGATTTGCCACTTCCCGAACTACCTAGCAAAAGTACAAATTCCCCATTATTTACAGTGAGATTTATGTTTTGCAATGCAGGATTCACAGCATTTGGATAATAATAAGTCACATTTTCTAGTTTAATTTTGCCCATAATTTACAACTCCAATTTAAAAGTAGGGGAAATGCTAATAATAGGCTCAAAATATAGGTTACGAGATAGTTTATCTGCATAAAACTGCTTATTTTGGGATAATAACTGTAAAAACCTAGGCCTTTCATTTGAACCCATAAAGCACAAATCACCAGCAAAAATATATTAATCATTAATAAAGCATCCGTAAAATGCCACTTTATCTGCTTATAAACTGTATGATTTCCACTATTAAACCCCCGACTGTATAGGGATTCACTAGTCATTAAGGACCTATCTAGACTATTCATCAACAAAATACTCATAGTAGGGACTAAATCTTTTATCTTTTCTGCAGTAGTGGGATTTACAGTAACTAGGCTACGATGTTTTTGAATGGCTTGAATTCTGCCATAATCTTCTGCTATAAGGGGAAATAAACGCATAGACATGTTTACAATCAGACTTATTTTATAGCCTAATTTTCTAGTCAAATTTAACATTTCATCTGGGTCAATAACCAAGCTATAAAAATTAAAAGCACTTATAATAGTCAATAATTTAATAGCAGAAATAAACCCATAAAACAGACTTTCTTCATAAAAATTTAGCAGCCAACCGAAAACATTGATTGAACCTAAAATCGTAGTCCCATTTTGATTAAAAAGAAGATTGATTAAGATAATTATAATTATTAAAGGAAGGGCATACTTCAATTGCCTAATTAGATTTGAAAAATTACCCGAAAAAATCATCGTCAAATTAACTAGGACAAATATGCTGATTATATATAAAGGCTGCTGAAATAGAAGCACCAAAAATACCCAAGAGATTAATAAGCCCAGCATTACTGCTGGATTAGTCAAATAAAACAAATTGGATTTTGCTTGGTAATTACCGAACATAAAAAATCTTCCTAACTAGTTAGATAAGGCCATAAGGGCATAGGCAGTATCAATAACCGAAGGCCTGCTTTCCCCTGCTGTCCAATAAAAACAGCCTTCATCACTTTGTAAGCTTAATAAGTGGTCAGCTACCTTCTGACCCTCCTTTACCCAGTTTGGACTATCCTGTTTTTCCCCAGCAGCTTTTAAAGCCTGCCATACCCAACTATCTGTACTTGCATTGGCCAGGTTTACCCACCCAGAACTAAAGCCCCCATCAACCCCCTGCAATGATTTTAAATATCTTAAAGCCCTTTTAATAGCCATTGATTCAGCAGGGGGCTCACCTAAAGCTACTAAGGCTTGGATGGCGATTGCAGTATCATCGGCATCACTTGGCAGACCTAAATACCAAGCAAAACCACCATCAGTATTTTGGGCATTCAATAACCACTTCTTAGCCCCATCTAAATTAGGGATTTCCTCGCCTGCACACTTTAAAGCTAATATGGCCCACATATGGGCATTGATAAATTCCCCTTCATCTAGGGCTGTTTGTCCAAAATGCCCAGTCTTATCCTGTCCAGCTCTTAATTTATCGACAATGGTATTTTTCTCTTTTTCATAGCCCTCTACAACGGATAAAGCCAAAAGCTGCCGAGCATAATCAGTTGTACTTTCTAATTTATCAGTATTCCCCACTAAATAGTCTAAGGGATTAGATCCGTTTTTCACCCATTTTTTAGCTGTAAGATCCTCTCCGTTAGCACCAAGAGCCATAATTACCCAAGCACTTGTGATATGGTCACTCTCCCCCACTTCATCACCGACATACCAAGGGAAGCCACCATCATCATTTTGGATAATATTAAAAAAGGCTAAACCTTTCTTGATATTATCTTCATACGGATTACTTTGCGTTTCAGCCCCAAGATGATTGGGCGAAAATATACTGAAAATAAATAAAAACACTAATAGAATTGCCCATCTTTTATTTCCCATTATAACCCTCCATCATTTTAAAGGCAGGGCTATATTTCCTTGTGGAAGTATAGCCACCCCATATAGACCCTGTATATTTTCAGGGTTATTAATTAATGTATTTACCGCTTTTTGTAAGCCACTTTCATCAGTACCCACTATCAACCACAAGGGATTAGCATCCCCCAAAGCTCTACCCCATGCCACAATTACTGCACTTTTATCAGTTCCTTTACCTGCAACTTGTCCCTTATAATCAAGCAATTCAAGTCCTCCGCTAGTAAAATGAACATTCATTCCGTTCCTTTTATAACCCTTATTCAAATCGTATAAAGTTTGGTTTGCCACCAAATTATCCCAAGTGCCAATTACAATCGTCGGCTCATTTTTTATACCTGCACTAATATTATTAAGATTTACCTTAACACCTAATTTCTCCAAAGATGCTGCCAGGTCATAAACCAAATTAGCACTTGTTTCATCGTGTAAAATACTAGTAGGATTATTATTTCCCCTATATCCGCCTAAAAATGGGGCTGGATATGCACCTATAATAGCATTATTAGTCGAACTAGGATTCCATCTATGATAATCCCAATAAATCTCATCCTTATCATTAAGAACATAGTCCCTTAAACCCGTATGGCTAGCTATACCATTGATATATAAAAACCAGTCAGACCTACCAGCACCTGACTTCATTTTAATGCCATTTATACCGCTTATAAAAGAACCACCATAACTAGTATCTAGCTCTAAATTGTCCTGCATTATCTTTAATAAATCATCATCATTTTTAAGGGGAATAGCCTGATTAAAAATTATATCTTGCCCGAAATTTTGGCTTACCCTAAGTCTTATCGACTCAGTATAGGTAACCTGCCCCCTTGCTTCATTCCCTGTAGCCGTATTTTCTTCCTTAGGGGAATTAGCTGACCCATCATCAGCTTCTGTTTTTCCGCCCCCATCCTGTTCGTCTACTATCTGCTCATTTATGGGCGAATCTGAAACTACCTGTTTATCAGCATTATCAAGTACAGGTGAAGATATAAAGCCACACCCTCCAACTATAAATAGAGAAAGAATTAAAAGAATATGTAAAAAGCGTCGCATCTATATCCCCCTTAATCAACTATTATAAAACTGTTTTTTAAGCAACTAAAAATCATTAATTAAACAAATTAATGCACTTATCTTTTCCCTCGAGTAAAATTGAACTAGCCATTCCTAGCCCAAGAATAAAATCCACCATTTTAAAAGTATATGTACATAATGAACTTCTAGCCATCGTTCAGCAGCTGTTAAAATTTCTTTTTCCTTTTCCAATTTCTTTTTATCTATATTAAACTCTTTGCTATCTTCATCCTTGGTATAATCTAGACTGTAATACCATTCGACCCTATCACCATCTTTAAGAGTGAAATCGCCAGCACCTTTATCAGCATCTATACCATTAACCTTAAACTTCCAACCACTTAGGGGGTAACTCGGTTTTTGATGAGCTAAACCAGCTATTTCACTAACATATCCCCCGGTAGCAGTATAAGAAATTCCTTGGCCTTGCAATACTTTTTCTAACATATGTAGGACACTAACTTCTTTATCTGTCCAGATGTAAGCTGTCGATGATAATATGGTGCCAGTTTCACTATCACCCCTAATAGTTACATAAGCAGTCCCCTGCTTATCACTAGGGACGGTGCCTCCACCACTACTGCCCAGAACCTTAACTGTCCCTTGAGCGACTAAATCCCCATGAGTTGCGGTTATAGTAGCAGTGCCTCTACTGATTCCTGTAAGCAGACCTGTATTGCTGACAGTGGCTATGCTTGGGTTATTGCTTTTCCAAGTAAGCTCACTAATGACTTCTTCTTTTTGGCCGACTTTATCGAATTTATTTACTTTTAACTGTTTAAGAGCACCCTGGCTTATTTCAGCCTTAGGGGATTCTAAATATATAAAACTATCAGGCGCCTGGTATCCATCATCCAAGACCATAGCTAAGTCAAGGATAGAAGTATAGTTGCTTACTTCATTCATACCTATGATCCCGTCTAGGTTAGGGGAATTTGCCAATATATAAGCCAAACCATTATTAAGCTTTTCCCGCCATTCTACATCTCCAAGCCCTAAAACTTTTATGGTTACTAACACTTCATAGCTATCTAGGATAGGATCATAATTCCATATACTAAAGCTGCCATCATTTTGTTGGGAATCCTTCAGCCAATTTAGTCCCGATTCAATAGATTCAGTAATTTCATTCTTAAGTCCATTATCTTCTATAACTTTATCAAGATAATACAAACTCCTAATGGCTTGACTAGCAACCCCTATATCCTGCCACTCATCAAAGGCACCATTCTCATACTGAGCTTCAGTAATAGCATAAACTGCCCGAGCTACATCTATATCTTTTAGGCTGCCTGCCTGTCCCAAATATTCAATGGCTGGTGCATCACTGTAAATATTCTGTCCAAAATTATCATTAATTTTACCCGATACTAGTCCTATCAATCTTTCGGCTTCACTGTTATCCCCCAAAAGACTAGCTACCAAATATCCTCCAGCAATATGCTTAGTGTCATTTCCAGCGGCTAATTTCTCAATACTAGCTAAAACTTCTTGCTTAAGATTAGTACCATTCCTAGTCCATCCCTCTACATCTACCCCAGCTTTACCGAGTATATAAACATCATAAGGTTCAATGTCACCCCAGCCCCAACCTACATTTTCACCTTTTTCATAATACTTCTCATACTGCTTGACTAGCGCATAATTGGCCAAGTCCTCTAAACTGTTACTGGTAGCCGTGGCAGGAGTAATACTAGAAACAACTAATACCAGAGCCATTACTAAAGCCAAAAGCGTCTTATTAAATCTTTTAAAATACATATAAATATCCTCCCTAAAATAAAAATACACCCAAAACTAACTTAGGTGTAAATTAGGGGCAGGCGATAATACCACCCTATATTTCCTCCCTTCTTATCCCCAGAAGTTAGCATAAATAAATATTCTACTGGCAGGTCTCCTGGCTTAAGTTCATCCTACTCTCTGCACCTTCCCGGTTGCTTTACCAGTGGTATATGCAGATTTCGTCACTATCACAGTAGGGGGAACTGCAACGGATTTGCACCGTTTTCCCTCTTAAAGTTAGTAAAGTACTAACTACCAATAAAACTATTTTTTTAATAATACTAATTAATAACTAATTTGTCCATTTCCCAAGAATAATAGCCAAAATCACTCCAAGAAGGATTATTACTATTTATCTTTTATATTTACTCTGTTAATATTAGCATTACCATGAATAATTGGAAACGAATAGTAATACAAGTAAATGAGGTGGAAGAGTAGGTGGAAGTGCAAGTTTTGACTGATAGTACTAGTTATTTAACCGAAGATATGGTGGAGGAATTTAATATTAGAAGGGTATCACTATCACTTTCTTTTGGAAATGAAAGCATTAAAGAACTCGAAATAACCAATGACGAATTTTATCCTATGATGGAAAAACACGGAATTCCCATATCTTCACAACCTGCTGTAAATGAAATATATGATGAAATGCTCCAAGTTATCGAAAATGGGGATAGCTTGTGTTGTATTTTTCTATCTTCAGACATGAGTGGGACATATGCTACTAGTCAATTGGCCAAAGAAATGATTTTAGAAAATTATGAAAAAGCCCAGATTGAAATAATTGACTCTAGGTCTAATAGTATGCAATTAGGATTTGCAGTACTCCAAGCAGCCAGAGCATCAAAAGCTGGACAAACCCTAGAGCAGGTAAAGAAAGCCGCACTAGATAACATTAAGAGAAGTCGCTTTTTATTTATTCCTGATAATTTAGACCATTTGAGAAAAGGTGGACGCATCGGGGGTGCTAGTGCATTACTCGGTAATATATTTAAGATTATACCCATTTTGACTGTTGAAGAGGGCACAACAGCTATACTAACCAAGGCCAGGACTAAGAAAAATGCTATCTCGGCTATGGTTAATAAATTTATGGAGGATATAAACAGATATGGCTTAGGTGAGGTCATTATCCACCATATAAATTGTATCCATGAAGCCCAAGAACTGGCTAATCTGCTCAAAGAAAAGATCGGAATTAAAATTCCGACTATAGATATTGGTCCCATTATTGGTTTGCATGTCGGGCCAGGTGCCATAGGTATAGCTTATTATACTAACGAAAATATGCGGTAAAAAAATTGTAATTGATTTTTAAAAAGTCCTGTCTTTGGGCAGGGCTTTTTTGGATTTTGCCTTTAGTTCCTTCCTAGCTACCGCAGGAAATACAGAAATATGGTAAATCCGCCTTGTAAGCTTATTCCATGGCTGATTAAGTATTTTTAACATAAGCGAAAATATTTCTTTCGTCCCATTAATCATAATTGGCTGACCATGAGTACGAAACATAGTTTCCACATCAAAGGTAGACAATCGTTCAAAACTTTTGGCCATTTTTCCAGGAAATAATACTGGTATTGGTAGTTGAGGTTGGCCTTTTACATCACAAATAAGATCATTAATAAATAATAGCTGTTCAGCAGGATGATAAATCACAATGTCACATAGAGTATGTCCAGGGGTATGTAGCACTTGCCAATCCGAGAAAAAGGGTAGAACATCTTCATCTACTAGTAAATAATCGGGTCTTATTTTTCTTTCATAAAGAATTCTCTCCAGTTTCCTCTTATTCCTAAAGGCTACCACAGTCGCCAAATAGGAATCTACCTTATGCTGCAACATCCCACCCAAACCAGAATACCATTTATCGATATTTTTATGGGCAGCAATAGGAATGTTATATTTCGCTCGTAATCTTACAGCCCCCCCAGCATGATCCGGATGTAAGTGGCTCACAATAATAAGTTTTACATCGGTTAAAGGCCTTTTTATTATATTATGGCAATATTCCCTAATACGTTTTATATCGTTGATGCAACCACTATCTATCATAAGTAGTCCTTGTTCATACTCGATGAGATGAATATTACCAATATAACCTTCTATTTCGTGAACTATAAAATCTCCATATGAATATAACTTTTTGTTCAATATAGATTTCCCCCTTCGCCCCCCAGAAAAGTATGATAACCATTATCACTTGTAATATACATAATACCCTTTGTGGAAAAGTATAGCAAGAAAAAACCCTTGCCAAAAAAGCAAGGGTAATTTTAGACAAAATAAATCCTGG
>CAZEPV010000012.1:0-6112 GCA_964514235.1 uncultured Syntrophomonadaceae bacterium
CTGAACTTAGTGAAATGGTCTTAGATAAGGAAAAACTTTTATCAGCTATTGAGCAGAAGACATTGCTTTCAAATGAAAGGGTGAGTTTCTTAACCTACAGATATTACCAGATTATGCCTTACCTAAATACCATAAATCTGCTCGAAGATAATAGCTATTATAGAGATTATTGGACAGTTATGGCTCGGGATGTAGATTTAGGGGCAAGGTTGTTTACTACTTTAATCTATGTATGGTCTAGTTGTTTATTAATTTTTATTATAGTAGCCCTAATATTAGCTAGGCAGACTAACAAAACTTATCAGGTCAGGGAAAGGCTTGAAATACAAAGAAATGAGTTAACTGATGCCCTGGCCCATGATTTAAAAACTCCTCTAAGTATTATATCTGGGTATGCCCAAAATCTTATCGAAAATATTCATACGGGAAAAAGGGAACATTATGCGGCTAACATTTTAACTAATGTAGGCCGTATGGATAAGATTATTCAGACTATGTTGAACTTATCAAGGCTAGAATCTGACGGTTGGCAAATTAATTTTGCAGACATATCCCTTCATGAAGTATCTAGCGAAATACTTAGCCGTTATCAGTATATTTGTGATGAAAATTCTATATCGGTTGAGTTAGAAGGGGAGGGCCTTGTTAAAGCTGATGCGGTTTTAATTGAAATGGTCTTAGATAACTTTCTTGTAAATGCTCTAGACCATACACCTGTAGGTGGAAGAATTAGTATAAATATATCTGACGATAGTCTAGAATTATACAATAGCGGTATCAATATTCCCGAAAAAGATATTAATGAAATATGGGAGCCTTATATTAAATTAGATCTAGCCCGCTCCAAGACAAAAGGAAATGGTTTAGGCTTAGCCATTGCCCGTAGAATTCTAGAATTGCATGGCTTTGCTTATGGGGTTAGAAATGTCGCAGGGGGGGTAATCTTCTGGTTTAAATTCGGTTAAAAGGTATATTCTATGTTTTTAGTCATGGCCTTTTGTTAATATGGCTAGCAGACTTTGGGGCTGCTAGCTTTTGCTTGGCTATAATTTGGTCTCTAGGGTCTCTGCTAATCTTTCTAATCTAGTAATTGCCTGTGTGCGGTAATTATTTGCGCTTTTTTTGCTTATAATAAGATTCATATAATCCCAGAAGGCGGCAACCATATTACTTTCGTTGATGGCGAAGATTATAGAAGGTGCTAAATTCTTCCCGATTATTACACCTATATCCTCTTTTACATAAATCATGCTGCCAGTTAAATATTCTTTAGAAGTTATCACTACCTGATAATTTTCATAAGTTTTGAGTAGCCTAATAATATTTCTTAAATGTTCTATGTATTCATTCGGTGTATAAAATAGGGGAGTCTCATTTAACATATCAGAAAAATCCACTAGAACCTTTCCACTTAAAATCATTTTTGTTGGTGATAAAGTTATTATTTCCGTAAAATTCTTTTGGGATAGACTTGCTTCGAACTGTTCTATTCTTTTTAAATGGCGGGCAACAAGTTCAGGTTTATGAAGGGTACCTATACGGTCTAGGAAAGTTTTAGCCACAGAAGCTGGCATAGTAATATCGGAAAGGGTATCAGTTTTTAAAATTACATGGCCAGCTTCATTTTCGAATTCTTCTAATAAGCTTATATATTCACCTTGACTATAGGGGGTAAATATACGCATTAGTGGACGACATAAGCTTAGAAAATCATTATATTCCTCAAATAGTGCACTAAGCATAGTCTTATCAGTATGTAGTAGGTTAGGAGTATTTTCAGTATTATTTCGGACTGAGGAAGAAGTTATAGCTGCAGTTTTCGGGGCTATAAAAAAAGTATGTCTAAATAAACCATCTTGTGTTTTGGGGTAATAGTAAGGAGTAATAGCCCCTGACATATATAGAGGCATCCATTCTTTTATTCCAGAGAGCATTTCATCAAAATTTCGAGTTATACTATGGATTATTTTTATGCGATTTCCTTTTGCTATTACTTGTAACATCAAGGCTGCCCATTTTAAGGTAAAGCTCGCTTCGGTCAACCATTCTATATTTTCATCGCTAAATAAATATAAGGTCTGTGGTTCATCTTCTTTTAGTATCAAAGATAAAAAAGTTAGAACCGCGTCCTGCTTCCCCTTTTTCCCATAAAATGCACTTGTTTCCGTAAATACTTGTTGGGAAACTTCCCCCACTTGCATATCTTTTAAGGCTTGTATCTTTTTAAATTGGAAGTTTATGAAATCCCCCATAAATTCATGGAGTGAATCGGTGGGGGTTTTTGTTTTGTCACAAAGCCATTTAAACACAAGGACATCTTGGGGCATATTTTCCCCAAGCACAAGATATGGGGCATTATTTCTTATTGTTTCGCATAGGGCGGATTTTTGATATTCGCTAGTAATTTTAGTGGCAAAAAATCGGGCCATTAGTTCTATATAATCAGCATTACGGGCAGGTGTGCGTATACCTCTGCGAAGTCTACTAATAACTGAAGCATCTAAGGAAATTTGGCGGGCTAGGCTACTATTATTAGTATTTGTAATGTTCATCAAGAAATCGAGTTTTTTCGCGAAATCCACATTTTTCACCTCAATTACATTTTAACATACAGTTGGCATCATTTATGACAAATTTTTGGCATTGCCAAAGTGGGAAAAAGAGACATTTTGGGAAATAAAATTGTTAATATAAATTTGAGGTGATTTTATGACCTTTGCAATTAAGTTTAAGGTAGGGTTTTTTAAAACCAGAATTTATAATCTGACTGTTAGTCAAGGAAGAATTATTTTACAACCTTTAGATACTAATGAAAAAACCTTAATTATAGATGATAGCCAATTACAGTCAGTAGGATTTACTAAAAGGGAGAATAAGGATGGTGAATTAGAAATTATAACTAATAATAAGATTTATATTGGTAATTTTGTAAAAAAGGATGATTGCTTAAAACTCAGCCAAATTCTATATAAGGAATTCAAAGATAAAGTTGCCTGGCAAAAAGGCGTGCCAGATTAGGGCTTTGGGGTTAATTGGGAAACTAGGCCTAAATAAAAGTGAAGGAGAATAGAGCTTATGAATACTGCGACAGCTATGGAAGTCCCGCGTTGGAAAGTAGCCTTAAATATGATGATTAATCCTGGGGAAGTAGTCAAAACCCAGATGGGTAAAATATCTTGGCCTTTTTCTTTATTGGTATCTGGTTCATCTTTTATGTTTTTTTTCATGCAAACAGGTATTGACTTATATAGAAACGGTCAGGCTGGTGCTACTACCGTAGTTTTACTAGCTATGTTGGGTCTCTTCTATGGTACAGCTGGTATAGCCCTTTTAGCTATTATGGTGTGGGCCTTGGCCCAAGCGTCGGAAAGAAATATTACTATGGAGTGGGCGGTTTCAGCTTTTGCCCTAGGTTATTCGGCGACTTTTATTTATGCGGTTAGTGGCTTAATTTTCTCCTTAGCCTTTGGCTGGAGAACGGCGGTAGCATTTGGAGTTACTGGAGTTTTGTGGGCCCTTAGACCGACTATGTACACCATTAAACAAATGTCGGGTGATAAGTTGGCTTTTAGTATAGCCATGACGACCTTATGTGGAGCCATTTTATTATTAGGTTGGACCATAGTGGGCAAATTAGGTGGAGTTTAAATAGGGGTAAGATATAGGAGGCTGATTAAGATGGAGAATCGGTTGGGTTATGCAAACAGTGCTGGAGGAAACAAAGTAGCCTTGTGGCCTATTTATCTATGTTTTATTCTTTTCGGGATTTTAATCCCTTTTGGTAAAGAGAATTTTACTTTAATCACTTTTTCTCTATCACTCTTAATTTCGGTAATTATCGGATTTATTACGGTTAATGCTTTAATTATTATATTTAGGTCTAGTAATGCCGAACTAGCTCAGGCTAATAGCTCTTTTGCTAAGGAAGCGGTAGCGGATGGCTTGCTCTTTATGGTGCCTTTTGTAGCTTTGGCTCTTTTAGCCCAGTTTGCTTTGGGCTGGAATGCCATTATGCCTTTTGCCTCTGCGGGGGTAATGACAGCTTGTGCTACTGCCGGGGCAGAAGCCTTAAAAAAAGGTGCTCAAGGCACTAAAAATGTCATGATACCTTCGATAGTAGCTTTCGTAATTTCTACCAGCTGGATGATGCTGGTAGGAATTTTACCTTAGGAGGTGAAGAATTTGTCTATTTTATCTTTAAGGCGTAATCGAAAAAGAAAGCTCAGCTATATGGCTTTTTCTATAACTTGTTTAACTTTAATTGTATTATTAACCAGCATGGCTTTTTCTAATTTAGTTTTAGCAACTAGCACTCTAGATATAGTAGCCTCAGTAGGGGGGAACTATTTTTCCGATCTTAATTCGGCTTCTGATCGGGAAGATGTGACCGGATATGATTTTCCTATGGTGCAAGCTTGGGGGGATTATGGGGCAGGGGAAGCCGGCATTTCCTTATTAGGCCCGGTTAAGCCTAATGAAATTCAGATATTGTTGGATTATGTTGACAGCATGACTCAATATACTAATGTACAAACTACCCCTTTGAAAGGTTGCGAAGTCAGAGAATACACTATGGATTATGGGGCTGGCGCGGGGGTAATACTACCGGATTATTTCATGACGGTAGAAATATATGCTTCGGGAAATAGTGCGGCTACTGATATAGCTACTAGTAAAAAAATGTTGCAAGAAGTATTAGATGGGCTTGAAAAAGCGGGTCTATTAAGCCAAAAAGCTCCAGATATTATAGAGGAAAAGGCAGATAAAGCCGATAAAAAGTCTAAAGAAAAGTCGGATCTGCCCGTTAGTGCAGGACAGACAGCAATACCCCTTGATGAACCTACTGCGGTTGGGGATAGCATGAATATTGATTGGGTTGATAATGGACCCAGTGCTCCGACTTTATTTGTCATCGATAAGGCTCATTTAGTAACGGAAATTATGAATTATCACTGGAACCATGGTAAGGGGGCTTCACCAGGGAGTATTGGTTTAGTTGACCAAAATGGCCAGACCTATGGCCCTTGGCCAGCGAAGGGGGCTGATGGTCAAGGGGGAGCGCCTAATGCTAATTGGCATGTCTATCCTAATATAGTGGTACCAGCCGGGACTTATACCATTACCGATTCTGATCCCGCTAGCTGGGCGCAAAATGCGGCCTCTGGCGGGCGGGGTATGGGCTATGTAAATGCTACCCCTAATTTTGAAATAACGGGGGGAGATAGTGGGCCGAGTGATTATTTCCCTGGGGCTATCCCTGGTGCTTGTGAGTGTGAAGGTCCGGCCGGGGTAGGCAGTGTAGCTAATATTCCGGGGCCTCGAACCATTACAGAAGCTGTAACTGGGGTAGTAGTACCCGGTGCCATTGCCACAACTTTAGGGGCTTTGGCGGGCTTAGGAGGCGGATTTACCCCTCCACCGACGGGTGGGACCCCTCTATATCCTACTGGGGGAAACTCCGGACCTGGTCCTGGCCCCATTAGAGGTTCCGAAGCGGAGCGGGGTGCTTATGGCATGGCCCGAGGTGGGACTAATCAAATCGGCAGACGCAGAAGTGAGGAAATATTTATTGATTCGGAAGAAGAAATGCGGGAAGTGCTAGTTAAACCTATAGGGGAAATATATGGCGGCCCTATTGATGAAACAGGCACCTTTACCTCTCCTGTTAAAGACATACTTATTGATACTGCGGAAGATATGCAAGAAGCATTTATTCAGCCGCCAGATGCTATATATATTGATACTAAGGAGATAGGTACTGATTTAATTATAGATGATATTAATCCTAATTCATTTGTAATAGCACCAGAAAGAGGGGAAAGTCCAGAATTTATACTATTTTCTAAGCCTAGCGAAGAGGTGGCTCTTGATACGACTGCCTTTGATGATGTTGAAATTAAGAGGGAAGCAGACTTAGCCCCTGATGAGCTTAGTCCTTATGACCAAGAGGGCTTTGATCTTAACGGATACGACCGCGATGGCTATAACCGCGAAGGTTTTGACGCGAAAGGCTTTAACCGGGAAGGCTTTGATAAAAACGGTTTTGATGCTCAGGGATTTGATAAAGAAGGTTTTGATAAAAATGGCTTCGATGCTAGGGGCTTTGATAAAG
>CAZEPV010000012.1:6212-55853 GCA_964514235.1 uncultured Syntrophomonadaceae bacterium
AAGGTTTCGATAAAGCAGGCTTTGACAGCGAGGGCTATAACCGAGAAGGGTTTGATCCTAAAGGCTTCGACCGCGAAGGCTTTGACAAAAACGGCTTCGATGCTAGGGGCTTTGATAAAGAAGGTTTCGATAAAGCAGGCTTTGACAGCGAGGGCTATAACCGAGAAGGGTTTGACCCTAAAGGCTTCGACCGCGAAAGCTTTGACAAAAACGGCTTCGATGCTCAGGGCTTTGATAAAGAAGGTTTTGATAAAGCGGGATTTGATGGCGAAGGCTTTAACCGGGAAGGTTTTGACGCTAAAGGCTTTGACGGTGAAGGATATAATCGGGAAGGCTTTAATGCTAAGGGCTTTGACCGAGAAGGTTATGGTAAAAATGGCTTTGATTCCGAAGGATTTGATCGGGATGGTTATAATATTGATGGTTTTAACCGACAGGGTTATAATCGGCAGGGCTTTGATGCTAAAGGTTTTGATAAAAATGGCTTTGATAAAAACGATTTTGACGCTAAGGGCTTTGACCGGGAAGGCTATGATAAAAATGGCTTTAATAGCCAGGGCTGGGATCGTGAAGGTTATGATAAAAACGGCTATGACCCAGAAGGCTATAACCGTGAGGGTCTCGATAAGAATGGGCAGTCCAGAGAAGGCTATGATGCAGATGGTTATGATAAAAGTGGATTTAATGAAAATGGCTATGATAAAGACGGTTTTGACCGCCAAGGCTTTAATTATGAAGGCTATAACCGTAGTGGCTATGACCCCTGGGGCTATAACCGGCAGGGATATGATAAGGAGGGCTACCACTGGACTGGTTATAATGCAGATGGCTATGATAGGATCGGCCGGCATTGGTCAGATAATCCTTATGAAGAAGGCAGTCTTTTCAATGTAGATACCCGTAATCCATTTGATGGCGGCATTGTGGATTTGGGTGGAAGAAGAGAAGCTTGGCAACCTACCAAGCCAGCTTTGGGTGAACCTTATCCCCGAACTTTAGAAAAATATGGGCTTAAAAAGTGGGGAGATACTATTCCTAATGAACCGGAAATAGAAATTCCCCCTCAAGTACCCGAAAGCTCTGGGGTAATAGGGCCAGAAGATATGCCCAGCAGCGATATTCCTGAGCCTAGTGTGGCCCAAGGTAACTTACCCCTTGATGGCGAAAAACGCACTTTAGTCGGGGCTACTGATGGGCAGACTTATGAAATCGAGTATGATGCTAAAAGTGGGGAATGGATTAATACCGAAAGCGGCAATATCTTCCGTCCTGACCAATTTGAACGGTGGCAAAGTGATTTAGCTGAAGATCAGCGGCGAGCGACTGAAGATTTGGCTAAAATGGCGGCACGGGAGGATGCGACTAGCAAAGCCATCGATGCCAGCTTAGATGATTGGAAAACCTTAGAGAAAATGCAAAAGGCCGCAGAAAAATATGGTGTCGGTGAAAGCGGCGGCCCTGGAGATATAGATAAAGCTATCCAAAACATAAAAGATGATATTCTAGCTGGGCGAGATGCAGATAAGGATCGCATGGAACAGCTTAAAAAAATTATTAATAACCGTATCGAAGGAAAAACTGCTTCTAAGTATGCTGCCCCTAAAGAAGAAAGCTGGGTTGATACTCTAGGCTATGGGCTAGAAGCTAACATGGCTACCGCTAAAGAAGTAATAACCGGTGAAAAATCAGATGGCAGTACTTCTTATTTAGGCATTGGTGCTAGGATTATGATGACTGCTGCCACTGGCGGTACAGCCGGTACTATAATTGATGGAACCTTCACCGCAGCCGAAGCGGTATTTCGAATGAAGGATTCTATTGATAATGATGAATCTACTTTTAGAACGGTAAGTAAAGCTATCGGTATGGTAGTGCTAGGGGAACAGGTTTCGCGGGGGGTTAGCTTTGGCGGGAGTGCCCTTAATAAAGAACTCATAGAAAGGTTCCCGGTAGCAACAAATAAAGCGGCAGATTGGCTGGAAACAAGTTTACTTAAAGGCAGTGCCTTAAATCAAAGGTTAAGCTACAAATTAGGGATGATTGGCAAGGAATCGGCAGAAAACAGTTTAGATCAGATTAATAAACGCTTGATAGACATAGGGCAGGATAAAGTTGCGGAAGGCATTATTGACACAGCGACAAAAGGGTACGGCCTAGCGGTAGCTAATACTTTTGAAGATGTCTCAAAGCGAGTTGCTGATGGGGCGGCGGATAATATTGGCAGAGGAGTAGGTAGGACTGCAGCCGGCAGTGTCGATGATGTGGCTAGTGCAGCTACTAGAAGAACTGCAGCCGGCAGTGCCGATGATATTGCTAGTGCAGCTACTAGAAGAACCGCAGCTGGTAGTGCCGACGATGTGGCCAGCGCAGCTACTAGAAGGACGGCAGCTGACACTACTGATGATATTGCCAAAAGAACCGGTGCAAGCACTGAGCTTAGCTCGACTAAGCGGGTACCTAGAAGCGCCGATGAAGTAATGTCGGATTCGGTAGCGGTAAATCGGGCTCAAAACCAAGTTAGAGATAATGTAAAAGATTTTGATAAAATGCCAACCGCTAAACAGCAAAAATTAGTGCAAGAACAAGCGATTTATGATGAATATAAGCTACAAGCCCAGAATCGCACCCAAAATATAGCGGATAAAGTAAGCCGGGGGGAAGAATTAACCGTTGATGAAATTATGGATATGAAAGCAGACCCAGCCTCGATGAGAACCTTAAAAAATGCCCATGAGGGTGCAGCTGGCAATCGCTTGCCTAGCCATGAAGCAGAGGCAGTTCAGACTTCATTTAATGAAGCCTTGGATAGGCAGATACACCAACCTTCTTATGAAAAAGTGCAGGATCATTTACATGGCAAGTTTAAGGATGCTAATCCAGGTGAAATTAGGTGTCGGACAGTGCGTACTCCGGGAACAGAGCCTTCTATATCTAATATTAATACTGATAATGATGTAATTGCAGAAAGATTAGTAAATGGGCCTAATGGACCCGAATGGGTAGAAATTCCCAAAGCTGAATGGGAGGATGTCTATTACAAAGCTTTCGCAGAAAACTCCGGTTTTAGCGTAGATAATGCTAGCCAGAAGTTCCCTGATACTAATTGGGCTAACTTAGATGATGCTGCTAAATATAAAACTTGGGCAAATCGCCACGAAGAGGCAGCCATGGATCAATTTGACTTATCAGCTGGGCGAGATTTTAGTAATCAGCGAACTTGGCGCCTAAGGGATGGAGATTTACCTGGCAGACCGATGATTGAAGCTACTCCCGACGAAATAGCCCGCGGGGTGGAAACAGTTACTATTGATGGGAAGCAGATGCGTCCATCTAGTGGTTATGAATTAGCCCAGAGAGGTCAAGGCACCTTACTAGACTCTGAACAATTAGGCTTAATGGAAGGACATAAAATCGATCAATATTGGAATTCTGGAACTACACCATCAGAAGTTATGAGAAATCAGACCGAAGCTTTAGAACAGTTGCGTAAAACAGCTGATTTAGCTCAGACAGTGGAAAAAAGTTACCAGGGTATGGGCTATAAAGTAGCTGATATGCCTTCTAATATGGAAGAGGCCATAAAAGTAATTAAGAACAATAATCTCTCCCCTGCAGCTAGAGTAGCCCGTTTACAAGAATTAGGCTATGACAGCCCCGGAAATTTCATGGAAAAGGTTACTAGCCGTATTGGGGCGATAAGATCGGCAACCAAGAAGTAGAAAACTAGACTTTCTTGTTGAATATTTATATATTCAACTAACGTAGATAAGTAGTTAGAGTAAAACAAAATATTAAGCTTAAGGAGGCATAAAAATGGGCATCAACCAAGAACCGATGGAAAGTAGCGCTGTATTTAAGTTATTACCCACAGATATTGACCATTTATTTAAACGTTCAGGGCTACTTGGCAATAGTATGGCAGGCTTTATCCAGAATCCTGAACTGGTAGCCACCCCCAATGGCTCGGAACATTTTATGGCATTAGCCAGCAACCCTAACTTTAATTTAATAGCTAAATTAGTATTAGAACCCGATTTAAGGATTGAATTTACTCGGGGAGGCAATGCTACCCCTGATGAAGATTTTTTCCTCTACCAGATAAATGGAAGTAGAGCCGTAGTAGCACAATTTACTAATGAGGGCGGTGAAATTTTATTAGCCTTATTTAACGATATTGCTGATTATGTGGAGTGGTGGGTAGAATTATACGCCTCTTCCGGCGTGGGTAGTTACCAAACCGTATTCCCCCAGGTTTTGCCTACGGAAGCATTAATATGTGCTCTCCATAGCATAGATATATACCGGCGGGCTTATATGGAGAGTATGTTAGATTATAGTGCTAATTTAGGCTTAACCATTAGCATGGCTGATTTTATTGATTTAATCAAACGTTCTTCTGCTAGTGGGGATAAACGTTGGTTACTACCAAACCTATTCGAACTCACTCCAGGAATTAAGACTAGTAATATTTCCTTAAAACCAGAACATATTGATATGATAGCCGAATTAGGATTTTTAAGTAATGCAGGGGGGCTTTTAACCCTAGGAGAACGGTCTCGCCTTATGGGGACTGAAATTATAACTAGTTGGATGGGAAACCTAGGCTTTCAGGCTCTAGCTCTAATAAATGGAGAAGTACGCAGTTTATCTAGGGTATTTTTAATTACTACGGCTTTTGCTAATCATTTATGTTCCTTTGAAAATGTTGCCAATGGCGAAAGTCGTTTCCGTCATCAAGCCTTAGATGCAGGGGAACTTAAAAAGGCATTAGTCGGCTGGTTACAAGCACTACAAAGTGCTATTCCGACTTCACAAGCTGCAGGTACCCAAGCTGTTGTCCCACCACCGTCTGCACTTTCTGCAGCAGATGAAGAAAGAAGATTTTGTGGTAATTGTGGAAGTCCAATTGTTCCTGGTAGAAAATTTTGTGGAAACTGTGGGAATCCTTTGTAAAGGGGAATCAATTATGAAGCAAAGTAGATTTTGTTCTAATGGTGTAACGGGGTTAATAGCTGGCAAAAAGTTTCTAGCAATTATGCTAGCCCCATATAAAGCTGTAAAGGATGTGAATGATAATGTCTGGACATAAGTTTTGCCCAGGATGTGGTAGTAATCTAGTGGCAGGGGATAGGTTTTGTGGGGAATGTGGTTTTGATTTAGCTAGTTTAGCCACAAATTCGCCTGAATCCAAAACTAATACAGATAATTTAGTAGCTCCTACTGCCTACACAGCAGGAGAGGTTTCTTCTCCTGTTAGAAACTATGAACCGACTTCGCAAAGTCAGATAACTTCTCCAACGAGAAATTACGAGCCAACTCCTCAAACCCAGATGACTTCTCCAATGGAGGCTTATGAACAAAAAGGGGGAAATATGGGATCCAATTTGGGAAGTAATGTCGGAAGCAATAAGGGCCCTTTAATTATAATGATTTCCTTATTGATCCTATTATTTTTAGCCGGTGGTGGTTTGTATTGGTGGTTTTCTTCCCGTGAAAGCGGCGGGCAACCCTCCAATGTCATTAGTCCGAATGGCAATTCTGATAATATAAATATGCCCATAGCAACAGAAAATACAGCAGAAGATGGCAATACTCCATCTTCATTAGTTGACTTGAGCCGGGCTGCTACTTATTTATCAAAACCGGGACTTAAAGCTACTTTTCATGTAAATTATCCTGATGGAATGGCTGGTATTGTTGACCGTATTAGTGGGTCAGCAGTTCCTGATAAAACAGTTAAGGTTAGTGATGTGGAAATTGGGATTGAACGGGGTGAAGAATATGGCTTTGGTTTCCATTATGTCGAAAGGGCCGATGGTACTTATTATATTATGGATAGTTCACCGTATGAGATTTTTCCGGTTTTAAAAAACAACTTAACTACTGGGCAGACCTGGAATTATCAGGATGAATACGGACAGATTGTTTGGACGGTACTGGATATGGGGGTTGATTTGGATTTAGGTTTTATGAAATTTTCAGATTGCCTGCTTTTGCATGAGGATAATCAAGCAGTGGGCTGGGAAACCATTACTTATTATGCCCCAGGATATGGGAATGTTTTGGTTACATCCCCAGGAGGAAATTTGGAATATTATAGAATGACTGACATGGATAATATAGATTTGGCTGGGGCTGTGGAAATAATAAAAAAATGGTGTCCTAATTATCAAAATATAAAGGATGATCGTACACAATCACATTAGTAGGAAGTAGTTATTTTTCTGATTAAAAAGGAGGAAGAAGTATGTTAGCAGGACTTATTTTGGGCTTTTTAGGTATTTTATTAGTCGCTTTTATAGGATTTCTAGTTTCAACTTACAACAATTTAGTGCAGTTACGCCAAAGGGTGCAAAATTCCTGGGCCCAAGTGGACGTGCAATTAAAAAGGCGATACGACTTAATTCCTAATCTAGTTGGGGCAGTAAAAGGTTATGCGGGACATGAAAAGGAAACTTTGGAAAGGGTTACCCAAGCTAGAAATATGGCGGCTAATGCTGGCTCAGTAAGGGAGCAAATTAATGCTGAAAACATGTTAACTGGGGCCTTAAGATCATTATTTGCAGTAGCAGAGGCTTACCCAGATTTAAAAGCAAATACCAATTTTCTGCAATTACAAGGTGAGCTAAGTGATACCGAAAGTAAAATCGCCTTTTCCCGACAATTCTACAATGATACAGTGCAGAAATTCAATACTAAAATTGAATTATTCCCTACTAATTTGGTAGCCGGAATGTTGGGTTTTGGTATGGTGGATTACTTTAATTTACAAGGTGAATATGATGCTAGACAAGCTGTCAAGGTGGAGTTTTAAAGGAGGGGTTTTACCATGAAAAAAAGACCTTCTCTGAAAACAGCAAGTTTTCGCCTAACAAGTATTATATTTAGTCTACTCTTGCTTATAGTTCTTTTCCCGGTCAGTGTTCAGGCAGAGCGATCTTTAACTATGGAAAAAATAATGGTAGATGCCCAGGTTCTACCAGATGCTTCTATGCAAGTTACTGAACATATAACAGTAGACTTTTCGGGTAAATGGGAGGGCTTTTATGTAAAGATTCCCCAAGGTAATACTCCTATTGTTAATGTAGTAGTAAGTGAAAATGGGCAAGCTTATGAATTTAATCCTGGAACTGATTATGGCCCCCCAGGGACTTATTTAACTAAGCTCGAAGGTAATGATATTTTAATAGACTGGAGCATAGAAACTTATGGGGGAAAACGTACATTTGAAGTATCCTATTTGGTACAAAATGCAGTTCAAGTTCATGATGATGTAGCAGAACTTTACCGCAAATTTATCGGGGAAGCTAATGGAAATAAAATTGGTCATGTTGAGGTAAATATTCTTCTACCAAGTGGAGCAGAACAATATAGGCAGGGTGAAGATATTAGAATCTGGGGACATGGTCCTTTAAATGGGGAGGTACAATTTGCTGGGCCTGATGGTGTAGTATTAAAAGTTGATAAATTACCAGCTTACACCTTTATGGAAGGTCGAATAGTTATGCCTACAGATTTATTTGTCGGGATACCAAATGAAGCTTATACAGGCAAGACTGCCTTATCTAGTATATTAGCGGAAGAAAGTGGTTGGGCAGATAAGGCTAATAAAGAACGACTAATGGCTAGGGTCGAAATAGGTGGAGCAATAGTTGTAGTAATGCTTACTTTGGGCCTTATTTTTATATTATGGGGAAGATATGGGCGTAGGCATAAAACTACTTTTGATGGTGATTATTACCGGGATTTACCGGCTAATTATAGTCCTGCGGAACTTAGTTTTTTATGGAATTTTAAAAAAATGCAAGCTAATGACATTACCGCAACTATTATGGATTTAGCCCGCCGTCAGTTTTTATTTTTAGAAGAAGATAGGGTAGAGATGCGCAAATTAATAGGGAGTAAGGAAGTAAATACTTTTCTTCTTTCTTTTTTACCACCTCCTGAACCAGCCATCTTAAGAAAGCCAGAAGAAGCTGTTCTAAGACCACACGAAGCTGAACTAATTAATTATCTTAAAAATGATATTGGTGGAGGCAAAGGATATATACATTTAACCGATATTGAAAATTATGCAAAAAAGCATGGGGAGGACTTCCATGATTTTTGGGCAGCTTGGACTGGTGATATAGGTAACAAATGTGAAGAATATGACTTTTTTGAGGAAAAGGGGCTAATGGGTCTTTTAACAATTTTAGGGGGTTTGGGGCTAGCTGGTCTGGGTTTTGCCCTAGCAGCTAATGGAGGACTTGTAGGATATGGATTAATGATATCTGGAGTAGTCTTCCTTATTATACCCCGTTTTTTCAAACGCCGTTCACTTGTCGGGGAAGAAGATTATGTACGTTGGCAAGCCTTTAAAAGATTCCTGGAGCATTTTTCCGAAATGCAGCGCCATGAAATACCTAGCCTAATTATTTGGGAACATTATTTAGTATATGCGGTGACTTTAGGTGTAGCTAAACAAGTGATTAGCCAGCTAGAAATAGTTTTTCCTAATTTAGAGGACCAAGGTTATAGGTTTGGCAGCACTTGGCTAATGTATGGAAATTACATGGGAATTAGTAGTCTTAATAATTCTTTTGATGGTTTAAGTGGTGCTTTTGAAAAATCATTACAAACTGCTACTAAAGCGGCTAGCAAAGCTTCATCTGCTTCTGGCGGTGGTGGAGGATTTTCCGGCGGCGGCGGTGGCGGCGGCGGTGGTGGTAGCTACGGCGGTCGCTAGGGAAGCAAGGGGCCTTTCATTTGCCCCTATGGAAATTGAAAGACCAGGTGCAGAATTAGGATGGAGGGGAAAAAATGTTTTGTTCAAGTTGTGGAACCGAATTACCAGAAAGTATGAAGTTTTGTACGGCCTGTGGCTCACCGATAGTTTCTACATCTAAGAGCCCGACTAATGAAAACCAGGATATGGATAATAGGCTATTGAATACCCAAGTTAAACAGCCTTTAGTCGGCTATTCTGACCGTATTAATGATCCGGCTTTTGCTAAATACCTGCGTAATGTTACCTCTTGGTCATTTATTTTTGCCGGAATTTTATCCGTCATTGTAATCGTCTCTTTTTATATATATGGAGAAAGAAGTGTAGAAATGGATAACCCCCAAGCACTATTCATAGGTATGGGCATAGCAGGAATGTTTCTAAGTATCGCTTTAATTGCGACTCTTTTTAGGGTAACAGATAAAACTTATGATGCCGTGGTAATAGATAAAAAGATTGAAAAGAAGCGTAAACGCGAAAAAGATGGGGATGATTATTATATAAGAAAATACACCGAATATACAGTGATTTTCAAAACAGATAAAGGGAAAATCATTAAACAGTCAGTAGATGATGATGCTACTAAATATAACTATTTTAATATTGGTGATAAAGTGCGGCACCATAAAGGGCTTAACGGTTGGGAAAAATTCGATAAATCCCAAGATTCCATAATTTTTTGCCAGGCTTGCGGCACCATGCACGAGATAACTGACGATAAATGCTTCCGTTGCAATTGCCCCTTGTTAAAGTAAACTAAGAGCAAGGCCTTCTTTTTTCCCGACCGAAAATCATTAGCCTATTCAGAGCCTATCAGCTGCCTGGGAAGCAGGCAGCTGATAGGCCATGTTTTCCCCCTTTCCACCCTTCCAACTTTCTCCCCCCTCTGCAAGTTTTATTATTCAATTCTGTATAAATAGTTAATAAATAAAAAAAGGAGAATTAGATAAATGAAAAGATTTTGGATGTACCTGATTTTGGGCACAGTTCTTTGGGCAGGTTTTTCAACAACGGCCTACGGAGCCCAGGAAGGTAAGAAGGTCAGTGTGAACCTGCCGGCATTTAAAGTAACCATAAATGGGGAAGTGGCGGATAATAATTTCAGCCAATATCCCTTGATCGTTTACAAAGATATTACTTATTTCCCCATGACCTATAATGACTGTCGGTTTTTAGCCCTAGAATCCTATTGGAAAGGAATACAGAAGGCTTGTTCATAGAAACGACGGGAGTGACTGCCGCCTACAAACCCTACCAGACATCGGCAAGGAATAACCAGTATCAGACTGCAGTAATACCTAGCTTCCCCATTAGTATTAATGGTAAAAACATTGACAACCAAAAGGAAGAATATCCTTTGCTATCTTTCCGCGATATCACTTATTTTCCCATGACCTGGGAATTTGGAGTCGATGAATTCGGCTGGGACTATCATTTTGACAGCAAAAACGGGCTGGTTATTAGAGCAGATAATGTTAAACTAGGACAAAAGACTCTGCCGAGCAGCCGAGCCAAAAATTTTGACGGGTCCCTTAAAAATAATGTGACAGTAACCGATAAATATGTGTACTACGAAGATAATAAGGGGCAGATCATCCAAAGCCCACTGGCGGATACTTCCCTGACCAAAGTTGTCTATCAGCTGCCTTTATCGACTTATGGGGCATCTTATGTGGATGGAGAAACTAGGGTTTATGCCAGCCTTTATGCCGAAGGCGGGCAGGCCTTTTTGTTTTACCATCAGGGCGGTGCCACCATGGGCACTGATTTTTTATTCCAGCTGCATGATGATGGGACTGCGGCTTTGTTGAATGATACCCGTTACCGGATCAGGAACTTTGGGGATATAACCATTAAATACTGGGGGGGACCTGCTCCAGGGATCGGCAATTTATACCTGAAAATAGGTGGAGATGAATGGAAGGACTTAGGTAACCCCGATTACCTCTATGGCTGGGCATGGACCGTAAGGGATGATAGTAGCGGCGGCAGTTCTTCGGACAATGTTTATTTAATCGGTAATGATTTATATATATTGGCTACGGAAAAAATGTTCGAAAAAGGAAGCACCACTGGAGTTTACAAAGTGAACATCAAAACCAATGCAACTCAGCGCATCAGCCCTCGGGAAGTTTGTGCCTTTCAAATCGAAGGGGATCATATCTATTATCACAGCGGGGAAAACATGTACCGCTATTCCATCGCTGAGAACCAGGAGGAATTGCTGGCACAATTGACTAAAGCGCCGAATAAGGCTATCGGTTCCTATGTATTAAATGGCCATGTATTTTGGCAGGATGGACAAGGCCGCTATCTATATGACATAAAGGGGATCAACCTAAATCCTGGGGCACCATTGGATGGCATCAAACTGGCTGGTGACAATAATGAATATCTGGTTTGCACTTTTGAAGAAAATGATCAGTCCAGATATCGGTTCATGGTTTTAGACCAAAATGGTGAGGTTATTTTCAAAACCTCCGATAAAGCTTATAGCTACAATGTTTATATAGCTGGAGACCAGCTCTATTTTTATAACATTACTGCTGGGACGGTATGTACAGGCAAACTTAAATAATTTAATTCAAACAGAAATATCATTAAGGGGGCATCCCAATGGCGAGATGCCCCCTTGCTTTTCTTATACTAGCTAACAGCTAGTATTCATCCATGCCGAGCTGCCAAAGCATTGTTGATGACGGTCACCGCCTCTGCTCTGCTGGCATTGGCCTGTACGGCCTGTACTATCATGACTGCCATCTGTTCACGGGTAATCATTTCATCAGGCCTGGTCCAGTCAGGTATTTGATATATCGGAAAATTGATATTTACATAAGGAGCAAAGGATGCACCGACGGCGAGCGCCCGCCGGGGTTTGTGGAATAGTTGTCCAACCATGTCAAGCAATAGATAAAAAGAAAGAAAGAAAAAGCAAAAGGGAAAGAACTGGGAATGATGAATATTATACAAGGACATATACCTTATATACGGTATCATTTAAAACTGATAAAGGTAAGGTTGAACATTTATATCGAGAAAATAATGACTCAATGTATAAATATTATAATATTGGAGATAAGGTTCGCCATCATAAAGGCTTTAGTGGCTATGAGAAATATGACAAATCTAAGGATAGCATTATATTCTGCAATGCTTGTGGTACTACAAATGATATTGAGGATGATATATGCTACTGTTGTAAGTGTCCCTTGTTAAAATAAATGCTACTTAATATTGAAGCCAAAGAATGGTAAGTAGGAGGGAGTTTTCCCTACACTTACCATTCTTCTGCATAAGCAGCATTATTATAGATTTCTTCCAAACGTACTTTATGCCCTTTTTCCATATCGGATAGCTCCTGAAAAAGCTTTTTCTGTTCGGGGTTATCAGCCAGTTTAGCCAGAGCAGCATATAATAGCATGGCTTCCTCTTCATTTTTCATAGCTAAAGCAATAGCATCGGAAAAGGACATGTCGATTGAAAGGTTTGGTTTGTCCACATTTTCGGAAATGCTGAAGTCTGGTAAATCATAGGTTGGAATCGGCCCTATTTCAGATAAATCTAAATTAGCTAAGATAAGTTGGTGGTCCTTTTCTTCTGCGGCTAATTCCGTAAACAGAGCCTTAGCTGCAGGATCTGTCATTCTTTGAGCAGCAGCAAAATAGAAATTATAGGCATCTATCTCACTATCAATGGCACAGCGAATAATATCTTCGATAGTTTTTTTATTCACTTTTTATCTCCCCTTTTTTATGTAAAGACCTGTTTTGTAGGTTTTTAATTACATTCTATTATAGTATAAAAAGATCTAGGTGAGAAATCTTTGCTCACCTAGATGGAGTAGTTAGTATTTTAAGTAATAGGAAGTCCCTTTTTTATCCTTTGGCCTATTGCATCTGTGGCTTGTATAGCATGGTAAACGAGTTCTTCCGTAATAGGGAAGGGGTGATTATGAATTGCAGCTCTAGGTTTACATGAGACTGCTACTGCCTTACGTAATGGTTCCTCCGCAATATTAGCTAAATTCATGTCAGCCAAAGTTATTGGTAGTCCCACCTGATGGCAGAACTTAAAAACTTTTTCTAATATTTGGGCATCTCTTCCTTCTAATACTATTTGTACCAGAGTCAAAAAGCCAATTTTTTCTCCATGGTAAAATTCATGGCATTCTTCTAAGATATTTAGCCCATCTTGTAAGGAGTGAGCTGCAGCTACCCCTCCACTCTCAAAACCAATACCACTTAAAAGTATATTAGCTTCTACAACTTTTTCCAGTGCTGGTGTGACTACCCCTTTTTCGTTAGCAATTTTAGCTTGTAGGCCATATTCCATAAGAATATCAAAACATAGCCTTGCAGTAGTAAGTGCTAATATAGTAGCTTGGCCTCGGGCCACATTAGGTGAGCCAGAAGTCATGCATGCATCGGCTTCAAACCAAGTAGCTAGGGCATCGCCCATACCCGCAACCAACATTCTAACTGGTGAATTGGCAATTATTGCGGTATCTACTAGGACTAAATCGGGATTTCTAGGGGGAATAAAAAAACGTTCAATGCTACCATCTTCTTTATAAATAACCGACATAGCACTACAAGGGGCATCACTCGAAGCAATTGTGGGCAAAATTATTGTAGCCGCATTAGCAGCTACAGCCACTGCTTTAGCAGTATCAATAACTTTGCCACCACCACTGCCGATAATCATATCACATTGGTTTTGTAAGGCTATTTTAGAAAGCCTTTCAATTTCTTCTGTACTGCACTCTCCCTGGAAAAGCTCTTCCATTTGGCTAATAGCATTTTCACTAAAACTTTGCTCGCGCCCAGCCCGAGTAACAGCAAGACCAGTCTTGCCCCCAATAACTAGAGCCTTCTTACCTAATTTTTTTACATGGCGGCCAATTTCGAAAATTGCTCCCTCTCCTTGAACATAGCGACTTGGTGAAATCATTACTTTAACATTTCCTGCCATAATTAAACCTCCATATCTTATATAAATTGTCATAATAATTTAAATATTAGATTAAATATTGTATTGTGCCAGCAAATTTAGGTATATAAATGTTATCCTAAACTTAGGTGTATTTGCAAGACAAAAAAACTTGCTATAGTAATTTAATTGCCGAAAGGGGGCCTTCGATGTTGTGGCAGGAACATTATCAAAATAAAATTATTACCGTCGGGCAAGCCGTAGACTTTGTAAAATCGGGGGATCGGATAGTTTTAGCACATGCTTGTGGAGAACCGCAATTGACGGTGGATGCCTTGATGAATAGGGCCGCAGAATTCAGGGACATAGAAATAGTGCATGAAGTGCCTATGGGTAAAGCATTATATTGTAAAGCAGAATACGGAGAAGGGTTTAGACATAATGCATTTTTTGCTGGGCGAGCTAGTCGACGAGCTATAAATGAGGGAAGGGCTGACTATACCTCCCTTTACTTTCATGAGGTCCCCCATCTTTTTAGAAGCGGGGAATTTCCCATTGATATAGCCTTAGTTACTGTTTCGCCTCCAGACAGCGGTGGTTATGTAAGCTTGGGAGTATCGGTTGATTATACTTTGCAGGCTATCCATAGTGCTAGTTTGGTCATAGCCGAAGTAAATCCCAATATGCCCAGAACTGGTGATGGCTCATTGGTTTCGGCCCTGGATATAGACTACTTCATACCAGTGGATACTCCACTTATCGAACTTTCCCCACCGACAATCGGTGAGGTCGAAAAGAAAATAGGGCAAAATATTGCCAATCTTATTAATGATGGTGATTGCCTTCAACTAGGCATCGGAGCAGTACCAGATGCCATTTTAGGGTTTCTAGATGATAAAAAAGATTTGGGCATCCATTCGGAAATGATATCTGATGGGGTTATGGACTTGGTAGAAAGAGGGGTAGTTAACTGTTCACGTAAAAATTATTACCCCAATAAGATTGTTATTACTTTTGCCATGGGAAGTAAAAAATTCTATAAATGGCTAGACAATAATCCCCTGATCGAGGCATTATCAGTTGACATTACTAATGACCCCTTTATTATTGCCAAAAATGACAATTTAAAGGCGATCAATTCTGCTTTATCGGTTGATTTATTGGGACAGGTGGCGGCTGATATGTTAGCTAGTCTTCAGTTTAGTGGTGTAGGGGGACAGGTAGATTTCGTGCGGGGTGCGAATAATTCCCGAGGGGGTAAAGCTATCATTGCCTTACCAGCTACAGCCGCTAATGGCACTATCTCCCGTATAGTTGCTATGCTGTCGCCAGGGCAGGCGGTTACTACTAGCCGTAATGATGTGGACTATGTAGTTACTGAATACGGTGTGGCCCAGCTAAGGTGGAAAACTAATCGGGAACGGATGGATGCCTTAATAAATATAGCTGCACCTGAGTACCGTGAATCTCTCCGTAAGGAATACCAGCGAATATACAGATGATTTTCATTTTCCTTCAAGACTACATTATTTTTTCTTAGATCGGGGGTGTTTGGCCATAAAAAGACCCAGCTTAATAAATTCTCTTATCAGGAATGGCTCCCCGAACACCGCCTTTAGGATTATCCAAGTCCCCTTTATAGCGGGGGATAAGGTGAATATGTAAATGCATGACTGTTTGGCCAGCATCTACACCACAGTTTATTCCAATGTTATAGCCATCAGGCTGAAACTTATTATCTAACCATTCTTTTGCTTCATCAAGAAGTTCGTTTAATGCCTGGCGTTCTTCATTGGTAGTCTCAAAGAAGTTAGCTATATGGCGTCTAGTTATAATCAGCATATGGCCAGGTGCTACTGGGTATTTGTCATATATAGCAAAAGCCAACTTATTTTCTAGAATAATTCCATCGTGATTACAAAAGACACACTTATTCATTTATATACCTCCTAAACATTATAAGAAAAACACTAATTAAGGATTTAAATTATATGAAGGTTGTAAGATAACTTGACTCTTTTCCCCGTCCCAAAAGATTTCAAAACCTAATAAATCTGCTAATTCACGTAAGGGTAAGTAAGTTTTGTCCACAATGATGTATGTAGGCATAATATGGTTGGTTATTTCATCAAATAGGGTAATTATTTCCTTTGATGATAATTTAAGCAGGTCTATTGTTTCTCTCATTTCTACGTATGTAGTGCCTTGATCTATAAAGGGTTCATTAGCGAAATATAATTCCGTTTCCATAAAAAAAATTGTAGATGAAGGTAATTGCTCGAAAATTGAGAGCTGTATTGTTTCATTATCAATATAGCTTTTTATTACTATGGGGTGGGCTAGGTTATTATAAAAACGGTAATCCTCTGTCTTCCAAGTAATAGCAGCATCTTCCCCTATAGGCAGGTAGCCTACACTGGCTACATGATTATGTCGTTCTAATATAAGTAGGTCTGTAGCTTTTACCGCTTGATGTAATATGCTTGAGGTCATACATATACCACCGCCATATTTGTATATAGGGTATTTAGTCTTGCTGGAGATTAGGCCTTTTATGAAACCTTTATCCGGTGTGCGTATGCCAATGATATTATTATAGGAGAAGGTGTCACCAGATTCCACCTTGGTATTGTCAAGCATTAATGCTGCAGTGATAGCATTATAAGCGTTTTCCGGTGACTCAGCATCGGTAATTTTTAATTGAAAACTACCTAAAATCTTATCATAAGCCATAAGGTTATCTATTCTAAAAAACAAAGATAGTATTACTAGTAAGGCAATTAGCCCTATCCTTCTGGGCATGATTCCACTTCCCTCAATTATCAAAATTATTTCAAATGACTAGTGGTTAAATTATGATTTTTTATTACTTTATATTTATATATTTTTCTTCTTTTGGCTGTGGGGAAAATAGTCGTCTCATTCATGTTTTTAAAGGCTACAGACAAGAGCAGTTTTATGCGGTTAAGCTGGTTTACTTCACTAGCCCCAGGGTCATAATCAATAGCCGTAATATTAGCTAAGGGGTAATGCCTTTTTAATTCTTTTATCATGCCTTTGCCTGTAACATGATTAGGCAGACAGCCAAAGGGTTGTACACATACTATATTGGGAGTGCCAGATTCTATTAAATCAATCATTTCGGCAGTTAAAAACCAGCCTTCCCCGCAATGGTGGCCCAAAGACATAATGGGTTTAGCTAAGTCGGCTTTATGATATATAGAGCTAGGTGCACTAAAGCGTTCACTTTTGTTGAGGTAATAATTAGCTATCCAACGGCTCCTTTCTAGTAAGTGAATGAGGAATTTACCGATTAGTCTATCCCTAGCCTTTCCAGTAATGAATTCAGATTTGTATATATAATCATAGGCACTGTAAGTGAAAAAGTCTAAAAGTTCTGGCATAACCACCTCGGCTCCTTCAGCTTCTAAAATTCTAATTATGTCATTATTAGCTGTAGGATGATATTTAACCAGAATTTCTCCGACCACACCTACCTTAGGTTTCTTTTCACTGGTAATTTCTAGTTTATCAAATTCTTCTACTATTCGCTTCACATTATATCTAAATTCATTCTTCCGATCTGTAGCTAATTGTATTTTACAACGATCTACCCATCTTTCATATAATAAATCAGCTGAACCTGGGATTTTTTCATATGGTCTCACCCGATGCAAAACTCGCATGAGCAAATCCCCATATACCACAGCATAAACCGCCTTTTTTAGTAAACCAAAAGTAATCTTAAATCCAGGATTTATATCGGCTCCGTAAAAGTTAGCAGAAATTATAGGAATATTACCGTATCCCGCTTCATATAGTGCCT
The DNA here is from genome assembly GCA_964514235.1 of uncultured Syntrophomonadaceae bacterium. Classification (GTDB taxonomy): domain Bacteria; phylum Bacillota; class Syntrophomonadia; order Syntrophomonadales; family Syntrophomonadaceae; genus JAAYRQ01. The sequence continues at coordinate 23,735 of CAZEPV010000012.1, forward strand.
TCTTGAGCAGACCAATGTAATTTGTAGCTCTGCAGCCACCACCAGTCTGGCTAATAATTACCGAGGTATTATTCAAGTCGTACTTTCCAGAATCGAGAGCCTCTAGGAGTTGTCCTATAACAATGATGGCGGGATAACAAGCATCATTATTAACAAACTTTACCCCTTCATCAATAGCCTGCCTATCGACCGAAGGCAGCACGACAATATTATATCCTTCTTGTTTAAAGGCTTCCTCTAATAGCTCGAAATGTATAGGAGCCATTTGTGGTGAAAGAATAGTATGATTAGCTTTAGCTTCGGTGGTGAATAAAGGCCTTTTTGCTTTAGGGGGTTGAATTTGTGGGACCCAATTATTTTGGACTCTTTCCTTTATAACTGCAAGTAGGGAGCGGATTCTAATTCTAGCGGCCCCTAAATTAGCCCCCTCATCAATTTTTAGGCTAGTATAAACCTTCCCTTGGCGATTTAACAGTTCTTGTACTTGTTCAGTAGTAATGGCATCTATACCACAACCAAATGAATTGAGCTGGATTAATTCCAGATTATCTTGGTGGGTAACATAATCAGCGGCTGCATATAGTCTAGAATGATACATCCACTGATCGACTACCCTAAGGGGTCTTTCAACATTACCTAAATGAGATATAGAGTCCTCTGTTAAGACTGCCATACCTAGAGAGTTGATAATTTCTGGGATACCGTGATTTATTTCGGGGTCTAAGTGGTAAGGCCTGCCAGCTAGGACTATTCCTTTTTGGCCAGTTTCCTTCAGATAATCTAAGACCTTTTTCCCTTGGATTTTTATATCTTTTTTAAAGTCCAAATCCTCTTGCCAGGCCTTATTAACTGCCCTGGCTATTTCCCTTTTGTTAATTCCCATAAATGCAAATTCTTGATGGAGTCTATTAACCAATTGCTTTTTATTATCATAGGGCAAGAAAGGTGTCATAAGGGTTACTTCATTTTCCCGAATTATATCCATATTGTTTTTTATTACTTCTGGATAGGATATAACCATGGGACAATTGAAATTATTGTTGGCATCCTTTTGTTCGATTCTTTCATGTATAATTGAAGGGTAAAAAATTAATTTAATTCCTTTTTCTATTAATGCTGCAATATGTCCATGGGCTATTTTAGCTGGAAAACAAGCAGTATCTGAAGGGATGGTATCAGCCCCCAAATCATATATATCCCGCGAGGAACGGGGTGATAATTCTACCCTAAAACCTAAATCGGTAAAGAAGGTAAACCAAAAGGGATAATTTTCATACATATTTAGTACCATAGGTATACCTATTGGACCTCTTTTAGCCTTTTCCATAGCTAATGGTTGATAGTTTACTAGTCTTTCATATTTATAATCATAAAGATTAGGTAAAAGGGCTTTTTTATTAGCTTTACCCACCATTTTTTCACAACGATTACCCGATATGTATCGGTTGCCATCTGGGAAACTATTGATAGTCAGCAAGCATTTATTATTACAACCTGCACAACGGGTTAACCTAGTTTTTACGGAAAAGGAATTCAACTTTTCAGCAGATATGATGGAACTTACTTCATCTAGCTGGCTTTGTTTTTGGGCTATTAGTGCTGCACCAAAAGCCCCCATTAATGGGGCTATATTGGGTCTAATTACTTCCTTATCCGCGATAATTTCTAGACACCTTAATACTGAATCATTTTGAAAAGTGCCACCTTGTACTACGATATTTTCTCCCAAATCATCAGCACTGCGCATTTTAATGACCTTAAATAGAGCGTTTTTGATAACCGAATAGGATAAACCTGCCGAAATATCAGCAGGTGTAGCCCCTTCCTTTTGGGCTTGTTTCACCATGGAATTCATAAAGACGGTACATCTGGAACCTAGATCAACGGGAGCCTGTGATTGGAGAGCTAAACTGGCAAATTCCTTGACGGGGGTATTTAGTGATTCAGCAAAACCTTCAATAAATGAACCACAGCCTGATGAGCAGGCTTCATTTAGCATAATGTCCTCTATAATACCATTTTTAATCCTTAGACATTTCATATCTTGCCCACCGATATCTAAGATTAAATCTACTTGAGGATTAAAAAACTTGGCTGCTGTATAATGGGCTATGGTTTCAACTTCACCAATATCGATATTAAAAGCAGTTTTTAATAGATTTTCTCCATATCCAGTAACGGCTGCGTTTTTAATAATGGCGGTGGTTGGTAATTTACGGTATAAATCCTCCAAGATATTCAACCCTGATTTCAAGGGGCTACCCCCATTATTAGTATAATACGAATATAATAGGGCTCCATTTTCATCAATTAAAGCAGCCTTAGTAGTGGTAGAACCCGCATCAATACCTAAATAACAATCTCCGCTATATGTGGCTATATTTCTAGTATTAATTTTGTGTAAACTATGCCTATGATAAAAATCATCGGCTTCTTTTTCATCCAAAAATAAGGGTCTAAGACGCATTACTTCTTGATGGTTAGTAATATCTAGTGTTTTTAAGTGATGGATTAGATTAGACAAAAGCCTAGGTGACTCTGTTGTAGAAGCTAGTGCAGCCCCCATAGCCACAAAGAATTGGGCATGATCTGGGAATATAGCTTGTTGGTCGGAAAGTTTTAGAGTTTCCTTAAACCTAGCCCTAAGTTCGGATAAGAAAAAAAGTGGACCACCTAAGAAAGCCACATTTCCCCTTATTGGTTTCCCGCATGCAAGTCCGCTGATAGTTTGGTTAACCACAGCTTGGAAAATCGAGGCAGCAATATCCCCTTTGCGGGCCCCTTCATTTAATAATACTTGTATATCAGTTTTTGCAAATACTCCACAGCGTGCTGCTACAGGATATATAGTAGTATAAGTTTTGGCCAGTTCATTTAAGCCCGATGCATCAGTACCTAGAAGAGTAGCCATTTGGTCAATGAATGCCCCAGTTCCCCCCGCACATATACCATTCATCCTTTGGTCTAAGCTACCTTCAAAAAAGGTTATTTTAGCATCTTCACCACCTAATTCAATGGCAACATTTGTTTCGGGGATAAATTTTTCAATCGTATGGGTACAAGCAATTACTTCTTGTACGTGGGGGATTCCTATCCAGGTAGAAACGGCCAGGCCAGCAGAGCCTGTAACCATGATAGTAAGTGGTTTATTTCCTATGGTTTTAAGTGCATTACTTAAAAGTTCAGTAGTATATCTTTTTGTTTCTGCATAATGTCTTTTATAATTTTGATAAACAACCTGACCATCTTTATCTATAACCACTAATTTTACTGTAGTAGATCCTACATCCAAACCCATATGTAGTGTTTCATTAATCATTTCGACCCCTCCGTAATTTAAGAAAGCGAATTAAAGTGTTTGAATAAGGTAATTTCATGGTAGTTTAAAAGCATTTTTTAGTCAAATTAGATTAATGTAAATTTACCCTAAGTTTTAAGCACAAATTCAAACCCTTCCTAAAATATATTAAAGTGTAGGGAATTTTGGATTTTAGGCAGGGGGGAAGAAAAATAAAACAAGACTTTCAGCTTATTTTATGGTATATAATCCATATAGGATCTTAAAGATTCATATATTACAAAGGAGGTATTTGATGAAATCACTAAAAGGAACTAGAACTGCTGAAAACCTCATGAAGGCATTTGCTGGTGAATCACAGGCTAGAGGAAGATATATGATGTATGCTTCAATAGCAAAAAAAGAAGGATATGTTCAAATAGCTAATTTATTTACGGAAACTGCCCGTAATGAATATGAACATGCGAAAAGATTTTATAAATTTCTACCAGAAAGCCTTAATGGTGAACCAGTTGAAATTACGGCCGATTACCCTGTAGCTTTGGGTGATACTAAGTTTAACCTGCAAGCCGCAGCCGATGGGGAAAATGAAGAATGGGATAAACTGTATCCTGAATTTGCTGACATAGCAGATGAGGAAGGCTTCCCCGTTATAGCGGTAGTATTTAGGAAAATTGCGGAAGTAGAAAAACATCACGAAGCTAGGTATAGAAAATTACTAGCTAACCTAGAAAGTGGCAAAATATTCAAAAAGGACCAAGTAGTAGAATGGAAATGCGACAACTGCGGATATGTGCATGAAGGCAAAGAAGCACCCCAAATGTGTCCTGCTTGTGCCCATCCCCAGGATTTCTTCGAGGTATTTGCTGAGAATTATTAACATTTATTAGGACAAAAACCTGCAGTATGCATTTAAAAACATCTACTGCAGGTTTTATTTTAAGAATATTTAATGGTAACTACTAAAGTAGTTATTGATTATTTGGCTTGCCTTCTAAATACGGAATAATAGTTTTGACCAGCTTTATTATTAATTCTTGTTCCTTAGCAGAACATCTATAAAACAAATCATTAAGCTCTATTAGCTTCACATTTTCTTCTCTTACCTTATAAACAAGGTAGTCTTCCTGAACATAACCATGATTATCCTCAATGCCAAAAACAATATAATCTGTGGATAAGTGCAGACATGTAGCAATATCGGCCAAAACGGCTAGGCTCATTTGCCTTTCCCCTCGTTCAATTTGTCCAATATAGTATTCAGACAATGCGACTAATTCTGCAAATTCCTGCCGAGATAGTCCTAGCCTTTCTCTTCCTTGCCGAACCCGTTGGCCCAGAGCTTTGATATCTATCATGATAATTATTCACTCCCAAATTATACTCTACCTAAATCTGGCTGGTCACGGAACTTGCTCACAGCCTAAATATATCAATTGCATATAGCCAATTATTATTGTAAAATTATCTAGGAATAGCTTTGGGAGGGATAGACTGAATGGGAGAAAAAGAAAAAATAGAAGCTACTAGGATCATTCTAACTGAAGCGATTAAGCAGAATAAAGATAAGAAGACTATCCTCAATATTAGCGAAGAACTTGACCAATATATTGTAGATTATTATTTAAAGCAAAATCAGGATGAAAGGAAATAATTTTAAGGACTTTAAAATAGAATATGGTCTTGCTCAAAGTTATTATGGCTCTTTATAAATAAGGGGCCTTTTTATTTACTATTATTTAAGGAACTTATCTTATCAAAAAAATTTATGTTATAGTATTCATTATCACAAAAGCATTTATTGTTTGTTAGTTTAATCTTTTTGTAGAAATCTGGAGGAAGTTTATAATGGATAGAGCAGAACAAATGGCGATAGGGACTATAACCAGTTTATTGTTTAGGTTTTCCTTACCTGCAATTGTTGGTATGTTAGTCCATGCCTTATATAATGTAGTCGATAGTATATTCGTAGGTCGTGGGGTAGGGGAACTGGCTTTAGCGGGAATTACAGTAAGTTTTCCCCTTATGATAATATTTATGGCTTTTGTCATGTTAATTGGCATGGGAGCCACTACACTTATATCCATCCGTTTAGGGGAGGATAAGGGTGCAGAAGCTGAAAAAATAATAGGGAACGCCTTAGTTTCATTTATAATTATTGGTCTTACCATAACTACTTTGGGCTTAATATTTTTGGAACCACTTTTGATTCTATTTGGGGCCAGTGCTAATGTATTGCCATTTGCGGTAGATTATCTGAGGATAATTTTACTGGGTACTATATTAATGGCTATTGGCGTGGGGATGAATAACTTTATTCGGGCTGAGGGTAATCCTAAGACGGCTATGTATACCATGCTAATTGGGGCAGTTACCAATGTAATCCTGGACTATATATTTATTTTTATATTCCACTGGGGTATTAAAGGAGCCGCCTGGGCGACGGTCATCTCATATGCTGTTACTAGTACTTGGGTTTTATATTATTTTTTAAAGGGGAACAGCTTATTAAAAATTCGTTTCCACAACCTAAAACTTAATATAAAGATAGTATTGGGGATTATGGCAATTGGTTTTCCCGCCTTTGCCATGCAGATAACTAGTAGTGTCCAAAACCTAATATTAAATCGTAGTCTGGTCTATTATGGCGGGGATTTAGCCTTGGCGGCTATAGGCATAATAATGAGTATTGCCACCTTACTAGTCATGCCTGTTATAGGAATTAACCAAGGGGCCCAGCCGATTATAGGTTTTAATTATGGGGCTAAACAGCTAGGACGGGTTAAAGATACCATAAAATTAGCAATTGTTGCGGCTACTGCCATAATTACTTTTGGTTTCATAATCGTAAAGCTTTGGCCAGTCCAACTAATTAGTTTGTTTAATACCAATCCCGAATTAATTGAACTAGGTACCCATGGTATGCTAATATTTTTTATATTTTTACCTATAGTAGGTGTTCAGATTGTGGGGGCGGGATATTTCCAAGCGGTAGGCAAACCAGTACAAGCTACTGTTTTGAGTTTGTCCCGACAAGTACTGATATTTATCCCCCTCCTACTAATTTTCCCCCGAATTTGGGGCTTGGATGGCATATGGTGGGCAGGTGCTGTATCAGATATAGGGGCCTTTACCTTAACGGGTTTATGGTTATGGTATGAAATCAGGCAGTTAGGCAAAACAGATAAAGCAGGGGACAATACAGAAAGGGAGACTGCCATTGCCAAAACATAAGAAAAATAAATTAGAGACAGGACAGACTTTTTCATTTATAATATAAATTAAATAATTACTGATGAGGAAAACTACTTTTAGGAAAGGAGTAGTAAAATGAAGATTAACAAAAGAATAGTTAGCATTATTGTTTTGAGTATGTTTCTAATAACATTCGGTGGTATAGCCCTCGCTAATGAAATAATGACCAAGGATACGCAGCTTGGCCCAGTAGGACAGTCTCAGAACTTGAACATGCGTGAATGCCAAGCACCAACCTGCTTAAATGTAGTGGACCAATTAGTTAAAGAAAATAAACTCACCGTTGAGGAAGCTAATCTTATAAAAGAAGAAATAGCGGAGGAAAGGGATAAACGCTTTGCCGAAAGGGAGGCATTTAGAACCGAAAGGGACAAAGATAGAGCAGCTAGACAAGGGTATGGCAAACACTATATGAGAATGGGATACTGCCGAAATTAAAAAATAATAGTTATAAAAAACTCTACCACAACAGGTAGAGTTTTTTGTTATTAAGGGCACTACTTAGTAAATGGTTAATTTTGTGATTGCTATTTTGGCCTACTCCTCTTATAATTATGCAGGATGATTAGACAAATATTTAAAAAACTAGATTTTATTCTAGTTTTTTCTATTAATTCTGCATTAGTGGGGAGGGTGTTTTTTGTTAGCTTTTGTTTGGAAAAGATTATTTAAAATGGCAGGCTGGAAAACGGTAGGCAGACTGCCCTCAGATGTTAAGAAATATATTATTGTGGCTGCACCCCATACTAGTAATTGGGATTTTTTCTATGCTCGGGCTACTGCGTATATCCTTGACATTAAGGTAAATTATTTAATTAAAAGTGATTGGCTGGTATTTCCCCTGAGTATATTTTTCAAAATTACGGGTGCCATTGGCGTAAAGCGTAAAAAAGGTAAAAAGGGTTTAGTGGATAAGCTGGTAGAAAAAATAAACAAGGTAGATGAATTGGCTATTATTGTGGCTCCTGAGGGTACTCGGAAGGCAGTAAATAGATGGAAAACTGGCTTTTATCACCTAGCGGTACAAGCTGAATTGCCTATTGCCTTAGCATATTTAGACTATGCGAAAAAGGAAGCGGGCATAGGTGCTATCATCTATCCTAGTGGTAATTATTATGGGGACATGTTTAAAATACGGGAATTTTATAAATCTATTACCCCGAAATTTCCCGAAAATTATCGGATTAATATTTTACCTGAATTTGAATTTGATAAGATTTTAGATATTTAGATAGTAAAAGCCTCCCATTCTGTATATATAGAATAGGAGGCTTTTGCAATTCAACTCTAATTTTGTTCCCGACGGGATGCCTCTAATTCCCGTAAGGCTCTGTGGTCAACTTTCTGCATATTTGTCCGGGGTATATCTTCTAAAAACTCAATATATCTAGGAACCTTATAGGCGGCTAAAGACTCGCGGCAAAAATCAATAACTTCTTTTTCAGTCATGGTTTCACCTGCTCTTAGAACTACGAATGATTTAATTGATTCACCTCGAATATCATCAGGAACTCCTATGGTACCAGCATCCAATATTTTTGGATGGGTATATAAGACTTCATCAATATCGCGAGGATATACATTAAAGCCGCTAGAAATAATCATATCCTTGGTACGCCCTACTATGAATACATAGTAATCCTCATCGACATAGGCTATATCCCCAGTATGGAACCAACCATCTTTTATAGCGTTAGCAGTTTCCTCGGGGTTATTCCAGTATTCTTTAATGATCAGAGGGCCCTTTAATAGTAATTCTCCAGGTTCTCCAATGGGCATTTCTTTGGTCCTAGTTTCCACATCAACTATCTTTATATCATTATCGGGGAAAAGTATGCCTACACTACCAGGCTTACGTTTACCTTTGGGATTGACCATAATTCCGTTGGTTGTTTCCGAGCCCCCGAAACCTTCGATTATTGTAGAGCCAGTTACTTCTTCAAAGTATTTCATGGCTTCAACTGGGAGAGGTGCAGAACCCGACAAAAGGAATTGAATCGAGCTGGCCTTGGAATTGGGCAATTCTGGATGCTGGTTTAGCATCTGAATTAGGGCTGGTACGGCTGGCCAATAGGTAGGTAAATGCTGATTAATTGCTTTTAGGACATTATCGGGAGTAACTTCGGGAACTAAGATCATGGTTCCGCCAGAGGCTAGGTTACAATTAATTTGCATATTAAAGCCATAAATATGGTATAAAGGAACCGTACATAAGGTTCTGAGTTCTTCAGGTGGGAAAAAGGCCCGAGCCCATTCTATGAAAACAGTATAAAAGGCTACAAAGTTAGCATTGGTTAAACGGCAACCTTTAGGGACTCCGGTTGTACCACCCGTATATTGCAATATTACCGTATCTTCATTATCAAGGTGTATTTGGGGTTCTAAATCACTGCTAGTTTCTAGTAGAGTTTTGTAATCATAAATATTATCAGCCTTTTCGATTTCCACTTCTTTGCTCGGAATTTGCAGGACGATCAATTTTTTAAGGTCGGTTTTGCCCGAACTCATTATATTAAGTACCTTGGGGGCGAAAGGGCCTAAAACTATTACTGTTTCAGCTCCGCTATCGGAAAATTGATAGGTTAATTCTGATTCAGTATAAAGAGGATTAAGTGCAACTTGTATAGCCCCCGTTTTCATTATGGCATGTGCACATATAATAAATTCAGGGATATTAGGTAGGACTAAGGACACTCTGTCCTCTTTTTTAATTCCTAATTCAAGGAGGGCATTAGCCAGTTTTTTTGCTAAGTAATTAGTTTCTTGGTAAGTGAACACTTGATCATTGCATAATATGTAGGGATGATCAGGTTTTACCCTTACCCACTTGATAAATTCATCTTTCATGGTGGTTTTCGGATAGTAACATGTAGAAGGTACTCCTGGATCATACCATTTGTGCCATGGTCTAACAAAGGTCATCATTACCCACTCCTTATAAATTATTTCCATGTCATTAATTGATCCATATAGCTTTTTTACAACTATTAGGGATAAAAAAACCTAGGAAAAGTATGGTGAAGTATAGATATGTTTACCAAAATACTTATCAATTATTATCTTTTGCTTAATAGGATTAATTATGCCCGAAATCAATAATAATCATGCTATATTAATAATAAGTTTAAATTATATTTCAGTAAAGGGGGCAAAATAATGGGTAACTATGATGTAGTAGTTATAGGAGCAGGTAATGGCGGTTTAACTGCAGCTGCATCCCTAGCCCAAAAGGGGATCAAAGTCTTACTAGTAGAAAAACATAATATCCCTGGGGGGTGTGCCACTAGTTTTTACCGAGGAAGATTTGAATTTGAGGTAGCCCTACACCAATTAAGCGGTTTGGGAACCCCGGAAAAACCAGGACCGCTACGGGGTATTTTGGGAAATCTAGGGGTTGTCGATGAATTAGAATGGGTCGAAATGGAGAATCTTTATCGAGTGGTAATACCTAATAAATTAGATATTACTTTACCAGCTGATAAGGAAAAGTTGATTGAAGTTCTGGAAGGTGAGTTTCCTGAAGAAAAAGTAGGTATAAATAAATACATTGATTTACTATATGGATTTTTTGAACAAGTAATACAAGCTTTTATCTTGAAAGACCCCGAAGTATCTAAGGAAAAATACCCCCTTTATTTTGACTATGCCTACAAGTCTACCGAAAAAGTCTTAGATGAATGTTTCACTAATCCTCTCATTAAATTAGCCTTAAGTCCTTATTGGTCGTATATGGGGGTGCCTACCCGCCATTTGGCCTTTGTCGATTATGCTGCCTTGATGTATTCCTATCTGGAATGGAAACCTTTTCACATAAAGGGTGGCTCACAAGCCCTATCTAATGCCTTAGTAAAAAAGATATTAGATAATGGTGGTGAAGTCAGGTTTAATTGTGCAGCCGAGGAAATAGTAGTAGATGAAGGGGAAGTAAGAGCTGTCAGAACTTCTTGGGGTGACTACCTTCCTACTAATTACGTAGTATCCAATGTCTCCTCAATCATGACCTACACAGAACTTATAGAGGCTGAACTAGTACCTGAAAAACAGTTTGACATCCTAAAAGGTAGTACGATAGGGGTTTCTGCTGTAACTATGTTTATTGGCTTAGATTGCACAGCCGATAAATTGGGTATAAGGGAAAATACTAATTTTTTCTATACTACTGAAAATCCCGATGAACAAGATAGCACAATTAGGATAGTAAATGCGGAAAAGGACCCTTTTATCCTGAGTTGTTATAATGTTTCTGACCCTGAGGCATCTCCCGCAGGTACTACCCAAGTAGCTATAGTTACTCTGGTTTATGCACAACCCTGGTTGGAAGTGCCAGCCCATGAATATCAGGCTACTAAATTTGCTTGTGCTGAGCAGCTTTTAGCAAGGATTGAAAGCCATTATCCAGGATTTAGGGAGCATATTGAGGAAATAGAGGTGGCCACACCTATAACCCATATGCGGTATTTAGGTAGTCCAGGTGGAGCTTTTTATGGTTTTGACCAATACCCCAAAGATTCTAATATGTTTATTCCCCCTAAATCACCGATTAAGGGCCTATATACAGCTGGAGCATGGGCAGGTGCAGGTGGTTTTCAGCCATCTTTGACTTCAGGTATATCAGCAGCTAGGGCTATAATTAGAAACATGAAAAAACAGGGGGTGAAATAATGACTAGGAAAGATTTTAGATTAGATATTAAGGGTTATACCGATATCTTGCAAGAAATTGAAGTTTGTCGTAAATATGGGGAAGATTATCGCCTTTTAAAAGGAAGATGGATGGAGTATGTTGATTATATACATCCCAGTCTACTTGAATTAAAGGTGGCTGACATAATCCAAGAAACAGCTAAAACCCAAACATTAAGGCTTATAGCTGCATCTAGCCATTTACCGCCTTTTCAAGCGGGGCAATACATAAATGTATTGGTCAATATAGATGGGGTTAGGACTAGTCGTCCCTATAGTATTTCCTCTTCCCCAAGTCAGACTGCTTATTACGACATTACCGTAGGGCGGACAAAGGAAGGCTTTGTATCTGATTACTTATTAGATAAGGTTAAAGAAGGACATATATTGGAGGCCAGTTCACCAACAGGTACTTTTTACTACAATCCCTTATTTCATGGCAATGATCTAGTCTTTATTGCAGGTGGTACTGGTATTACACCTTTTATGAGTATGATCAGGGAGGTAACAGATAAAGGAATAGACCGTAATATTCAGCTGCTCTACGGAAGTAATACAGTGGAGGGCGCTATATTTCACGATGAATTAATCGAGAAGGCTAGTAAATATAATAATTTTAAATACAACTTAGTGATTGCGGATATGTCCTCAGATTATACTGGTTTAAAGGGTTTAATTGATGCCCAGTTAATTGAGGGAAATGTAAATAATATCAAAGGGAAAACTTTTTATATTTGTGGTCCTCGGGCTATGTATGAATTTTGCTTGCCCGAACTAGAAAAGTTGGGGATACCTAAAAAGAGGATTAGACAAGAAGTTTTTAGCCAGGCAGATAAGGTGACCCAACTTCCTGGCTGGCCGAAAAATATTACCACAAATCATGTATTTACTGTAAATATAAAAGGTGGCAGAACTGCCGAGCAGACTATTACTGCTCAAGCTGGGGAACCCTTAGTAATAGCTTTAGAACGTAATGGCATAGAAGTTCCGACTAGTTGTCGTTCAGGCGCATGTAGTCTATGTCGGGTAAAAGTACTAAATGGTGATGTTTTTGAGAGCTCTAACCAGGTCAGAAAATCTGACCGTGATACGGGATACATCCATGCCTGTTCTGCTTACCCGCTTAGTGATTTAGAAGTTTTGCTATAAATTTTAATTGGGGGTAATAAAATGTCCAAATATGAAAATCTATTATTATCTAAAGAAGGCCGAGTAGCAATTTTGACTCTGAATCGTCCAGAACAGTTAAATACTGTTGGCCCAGAAGTATGGAAAGAGTTAGAAATGGCTGCAGATGAACTAGAGGAAATGGAGGATTTAGGTGCAGTAATTATCAACGGGGCAGGTGATCATTTTACAGCAGGCATTGATTTAAATACTTTGGAACTTTTCAATTCTAGTTTCGTAATGAAAAATATTGCTTGGGCGCAATCGGTTTATAGCAGATGGGAAAACTTCCCCCTACCTGTAATAGCCGCGGTGCAAGGGGTATGTTATGGTTCGGGAGTTGAATTAATCTTAGCTTGCGACATTAGGATAGCAGCAGATGATTTAAGATTATCAATCCCCGAAGTACATTTCGGCTTAGCCCCAGATATGGGAGGGACCACACGTTTGCCTAAACTTATTGGCCCTGGGCAAGCCAAGCGTTTGATTTATGCTTGTGATGAAATAGATGCTGATGAAGCAGCTAGAATAGGGCTGGTAGAAATAGTCGTAGAGAAAGAAAAGTTAATGGATGAAGCAATGAAACTAGCTAAAAGGATTGCAGCCCAACCACCTATTGCTATAAAAATGGCCAAGAAAGGTATAAATAATGCTATGGATAGCAGTGTAGCCGCAAGCCTGCTATTTGAACAGGCCCAAACTATATATTGTTGTGGTACCGAAGATCAAAATGAAGCTATAAAAGCTTTCTTTGAAAAGAGGAAACCTGTTTTTAAATCGAAGTAGGCCAGCTTTCATAGTTTCCTAATAATGTGGACGAATGTATATGATACCTCTAAGTAGACAGTCTAACTAATTGAAGGTAGTTCAACTACTTGGAGGTATTTTTTATGGGAAAAAACCAAGGTATAGTAGGAAAAAGAATTAGGCTATACTTTCTAAATTATGCCTATACCTATAGCACCTGGGCCAGAATGGGAACCTACAACAGCCCCTACGCTACTCTCGTATATGGTACCATGGTAATTTAATTTTTCCCGTAATTGCTTGATGAGTATTTCGGCATCTTCTGGACATAGAGCATGTTGAACACAAATGATTTTTTCTTCAATATTTTGGACTCTTTTGCCTGCCTCATCGACTAAGGAACATAAGGCCTTGGTCCTGGAGCGCACAGCTTTAATGGGGTGAACCACCCCATTGACAAATTCGCATACTGGTTTAATATTAACCAGCTTACCTAGGAAGGCAACCGCACCACCTATTCTGCCTCCTGCCTGCATATATGTAAGTTCCCTTACCGAAAAAAGTGATACAATTTGAGGCAATAATTCTTGAACCCTTTTAATTATCTCTAAGGCACTTAATTCCCCCTCTTCTATCAGTTTGGCTATTTTTATTTCTAAAGCAGCTTGGCCACCTGCACAAGTCTGGGAATCTAGAATGTGTATATTAACTTCTGGAAACAAGTTTTTAAATTCTTGGGCTGCCAGGGTAGCAGTTTCAATACTTGCCGAAAGGGGCTGGGCGATGGTAGTAACTATGAAGTCTAGGCAACCTTCTTTATATTTTTTTTCAAAAGCACTAATCCATTCGCTTATGTTGGGGGTGGAAGTTTTGGGAATTAAAGTGGGTTTATTTTTCATCCGTTTATAAAATTCTGTACTACAAATGGAGATATTTTCTTTGAATGTTTCCCCTCCAAAATTTATATGGAAAGAAACTTCACTAATATGATATTTTTTTAATAAGTTACGGGGTAGACTACCTGCAGAATCCACCACCAAAGCTATCTTGCCCGACATAAAATCGCCTCCTATTAAATAATAAGCCTTTACAAATAATATTCCCTTTATAAGGAATATTATAATTTAAAAGTGAAAATAAAACAATTTATGGAATTAGTGTCTACAATATAGGGGGAATTGTAGTCAAGGTTACTTATTTAGTAAGAATTGTTTTTATGAACCTATAGGTATGTGTTATATTTAATAAAATAATATTAGAAAAGATGGGGTAAAAATGAAATGTAGACATTTTGAGTTAAAATGTTGGAGAAAATACATATCATACATATTAATAGCCTTTTTATTATGGCCCATATCATTTGTCCATGCTGCCTTAGTATCTGCAAGCGAATTGCAACAAACAGACTCTATTTTTAATGAAAAAATTGCCCAAGAAATATTCCTCGAGACCAATAAAAATTATGCTTTTCCTGATAGTAGGGGTAAGTGTGTAATGGAGTATATATTGACTGCCAATCTAAATGAACCGACAGTAAAAGTGATTACGAATAAGGCTAATGACAGGGTATTGCAAATTAATAATCTTTCCAAGCAGATTGCGCGTGAACAAGGCTTAGGTAAACAAGTAGTAGCAGGCATTAATGGTGATATGTATAATATTTCCCCTGGAACCATTCACTATGGAGCCCCACTCGGCTTACAAGTGCAAAATGGTGAAATTATAGTAGGATTCGAGACACCTGGTTCCACTAGCAGATACCCCATTTTTATTATAGACAAGAAAGGGAAGCCCCTAATTAGCTATGTGAAAATGGATAATCGCCTTTCCATCATAGATGAAGAATATGAAAAAAAACATGGTAAAGCCAATCCAACCTTGACCACTAGTATTGATACAATCAATCGCAATAATACTGCGGTTATGTATGATAAAATGTTTTTAATTACCCCTAAAATGGCCCCAAATCCTGTAATCGGCTTTACCGATGACCAGGCTTCAAATGGGACATTTACCATTTTGAAAAATGTCAAGGGGGTTAGAAATAATGCCATAATGCTGGGGGAGGAATACGAGGCAGAGGTGGTTGCGGTTAATAGTACAGCACCTACTTCCCTTAAAAGTATAGCCTTGACTAATGATATGATGGTACTAGCTAGCCAGGGGGTAAAGGCCGACTGGATTAGGCAATATCTTAAAGATGGGGATAAGGTCAGATTTTCCTTTAACCTTAGAGATTTGGCTGGTAACAACTTAGAGGTTGAGCAGGCTATTAGTTCATGGTTGCCATTGGTTGAAAACGGCAGGGCCCTAAGCGAAAATGAAATGCTGCAAATATGTGCAGATGAAGGAAGTTCAAGCAGTGCTACTATTAGGGCCAAGGATAAGGGCAGAACGGCTATCGGCTATACTAAGGATAACAAAGTAATAGCCTTAGTAGTTGACGGAGTTAATTCCGCTAACAAGAGTTGTGGCACTGACCTTCCTAGTATGGCCAAACGTCTTGAACAGTTAGGGGTAGTAGCTGCAGTGAGTTTGGATGGGGGCGGTTCCACCCAAATGAATACCAGACTATTCGGGGAGGAGCCAGTAAGGGTTATTAATCACCCTTCAGATGGTAGGGAACGCTCAGTAAGCAATGCAATTCTGTTTTTATCCAATGCCCCTAGAACTTATGGGGTAGCAGAATTAAAAGTTGACCATGATATAATTATATTTAAAAATAATCATTTCAATTTTAAGGTGCGAGGGGTAGATAGCAATAGCCACCCCGCAGTTTTTAGTCCTGAGGAGATTACCTGGTCCATAGATTCTAGCTTAGCAGATACAAATAGCCGTGTTAATAAACATGGACTATTTAAAGCAGGTGATAGGGCTGAAATTGTAAATGTACAAGCTAATTATGATGGAATAAATAACAGTGCCCAGGTTAGAGTAGTAGATACGGTAGATAAATTAACCTTTGGCGATACGGGGGTAATAGTATTGCCCCTTAATTTACCCAAAGCTTTAGATATTAAAGCTTATACTGAGGAAGGTTTCCCAATTATTTTGAATAACAGGGATATAGAATGGGATCTTGCTCCTGCAACATTAGCCACTATTAGTTCTGATGGTATTTTAATTCCTTTAAATATAGGAGAAGGGATTGTGACTGCTAAGGTAGAAGATAAAGAAACATCACTTAAATTTATAGCTGGTTTGGAAAACCAATTAATAGAAGATTATGAGACAAATGGGGAAAATCAATATTATGTAGATGGTTATGTTGGAGGTAGTTGTGAAGTATCCCCCCAGCAGGCCAAGTTGGGGCAATATAGCTTGAAGGTAGACTATGATTATAGCAATTGGACTAGGGTATATAACGGTTCAATTAATATCCGTTTACATAGTAATGCAAATAAGAGCAATTATGCTAGCAGTATTCGTCCTAAGCAATTAGGTATGTGGGTATATGGGGATGGCCAAGCTCCATGGCTAAGGGCAGTTATAAAAGATAGTGAACAAAACTCACATATTATTAATTTAGCTCCCCGTATAAATTGGGTAGGCTGGCAATATGTTAGTGCGGAAATTTCCCCGGATATATCTTTACCCATAACTTTAGATTATTTTTACCTGGTAGAAACTGATAAGAATAAAGACTTGCGGGGGACAGTTTACTTCGACAACATAGAATTTGTATATTTCTAAATTATAAAGGTGTAGTTTAACATATTAGTTTTATAAACAAATATATTATAATATAATCTAAGTATAGAGCAAATAAATGGCAAAAAGGCTTAGCTTAAATTTATTAATTTATTACAATTTATAGCAAAGTGTAATATAATATAATTACTCACTTGAAAAACACACAAAGGGGGAATGTGATGGCCAAGCGGTAAGTCTTATCTAATAATTTATTGTATTTAAATTTAAAAAACGGAATTGTGAAGGAACAATTCCTGGAAAATGGGGGAGAGAACAAAATGGCATCTAATTTTGCGTATCTTAATACTCGTGACTTTGAATTTATAATTCAAGAGTGGCTACCTACCGATGAAGTTTTCGCTTATAAAGAGTTTGTTGATTATTATTCTAAAGATGATGTTAGATCAATTTTAGAACCTTTCCGTAAAATGTGTAAAGATGTAGTGGAACCTACTAATGAAGATGGTAATGATAACCCATGTACTTTTGAAAATGGTAAAGTTACTACTCCGCCTTCATTTGGACCTCTTTTCCACCAATTACAACAAGATGGTTGGGGAACTGCTAATATTGATAATAGCGAAGATGCAATGACCATGCCTAATATCTTATTCTGTATGTGTCAAGAAATGCTATCTGCCGCTAACCCAGCTTTCATGCCTTACATAGGGCTAACCACGGGGGCAGCCGAGCTTATCCAGAATTTTGCTTCAGATAAACTAAAAGAAATGTTTTTACCGAAAATGATGGATGGAACCTGGGCTGGCACCATGTGTCTAACTGAAGCTACTGCTGGTTCTGATGTTGGGGATATTTTATCTAAAGCTTATCCAACTGATGAACCCGGAGTCTACAAAATTAAGGGTGGTAAAATATTTATTACTGGTGGAGATAATGATTTTACCGAAAACGTTATTCATCTATATCTAGCTAGAATAGAAGGCGCACGGGAAGGAACCGGCGGTATTTCCTTATTCATAGTACCAAAACTTTGGGTTAATCCCGATGGTAGCCTAACTGATAATGATGTCCAAACTACAGGTATTGAGCATAAAATGGGACAATTCGGTTCTGCCACAGCATCACTTGCTATGGGTGAAAACGATGGTTGCCGGGGCTGGTTAATTGGGGATCCACCTGATGAAAAAGGTAAAGCTCAAGGCATGAGACAAATGTTCCAATGCATGAATTTTGCACGCTTAGGGACTGGACTCTTAGGACTAGCTTGTACTGCTAATGCTACTTACAATGCTAGAGATTATGCTAAAGATAGAGTACAAGGACGCCCACTAACCGATATGAGGGGTGCACGTATACCCATAATACAACACGAAGATATCCGCCGCATACTATTACAAGGTAAAGCTCATGTAGAAGTATTCAGAGCTATGATAATGAAAGCTTACCTAAAATTCGATATTCGCGATAAAGATCCCGATGAAGAAAAAAGGGAAGCGGCAAATAATTTCATTGAAGTGGTTACTCCACTTTGTAAAGCATACCCAACTGATGAAGCTTGGTTCCTGATTTCCGAAGCTATCCAAGCTTATGGTGGCTATGGCTATTGTGAAGAATATCCTGTTTCCCAAATTGCACGTGATGTAAAAATCTATTCCATCTGGGAGGGTACTAACTATATCCAAGCCCTAGATTTAATTGGTCGTAAATGGACTATGAAACAAGGTTCAGTCTATGCAGCTTGGTTTAAAGAAGTACAAGATTTCCTCGCAGCTAACAAAGATGCAGCTGGCTTTGAAAAGGAATTTGCGAATTTCGCCAAAGCAGTAGAAGCCATGGCGGAGCTACAAATGACAATCGGTGGATATTTTGGCGAAGGCAAAATAAGTATGATGCCTTTATTTGCCCATCGTATACTTACTGCGACATCTATTCTTTATGGTGCTTGGTGTATCCTAGAACAAGCAATGATTGCACAAAAACGGGCTGAAGAACTTGGTGAAGAACATTTTGATTATGAATTTTACATTGGTAAAGTTTACTCAGCACGCTACTACCTAAATAATGTAGTACCAAAAGTATGGAATATTGCCGAAATTGTAAAAGATGGCGATGCTTCTGCTTTGGAAATCCCCACAGGTGCATTTGATTTCTAAAATATTATTATAGAAAATGCTGACTCTAGAAAGAGTCAGCATTTTTTTATGCAGATGCATGGTGGTCAGTATTTACTGGGTTCTTTCTGTCTATAACGAAAAATAATTAGGATTAGAGCAAGTATGCTTATAGATAGGTAAAGCAGGGGATAAAAACTTGGGATAACAGTCAAAGTGGGGGCAGGGACTCTTAAATAGCTATTAAACCAGCGGAAGAGGGAGAATAACAGGGTAAAAATTAGGAAAGGCACTCCAGGAGGAGTCCTTTTCTTAATTAAATATATAACTATAAGGGTAATGATAAGGGCGGCCAATAATTCATAAAGTTGGGTAGGATGGATTTTGGGGGAACTTATTAAGTCCAAAAAAGATAAACTTTTTTTATCTACTATATTGGCTAGATAATACTTGTGGGGATTACTGCCTAAAGGAAACTTGATACCCCAAGGGAGATTAGTGGGCTTGCCAAAACAACAACCATTTAAGTAACAGCCAATTCTCATTATAGCTAACCCTATACCTAGGGCGGGTGCTAAAACATCGGTTAAAGGCCATATATCATATTTTAAAAGTCTAGCTAATATAATACCTACTAGGCCAGCAGAGATTAAGCCCCCCATAAGAGCAAAGCCCGCCAAGTTAAAAGACCATAATTTAGCAGGGTTTTGCTGATAAATTATGGGATTAGTAAGTAGGTGCAATAATCTAGCACCCATAGGCACAGCTAAGGTCAAGGCGAATAATAACAAAAGTGATTTTTTAAGGGGTAAATTTCTTTTGCTGATGCAGACATAGCTTATAGTTAGGACTGCTATACAGGCCAAGGCAAAAAATAGTTTATAAGAGGATATACTAATAGATAAATTATGAAATTCTCCTATTTTAATATATGGATGCAAGGTAAAATCCCCTTTAATAAAAAGTAAAGGGGAAATAAGTAAACTTAATTCCCCTAAGCTAAAAATCAATATCCTATTTAGTTGCTTTCCAAGTTCCTCCTATCCATTGATCACCGTCGCTAATTTTGAAAGTACCACTAATCGCAATTTTGCCATCGCTATCGCTGACATTACCATTCATGGTTAAAAGGGCCCCTTCGAGATCTTGGGTAGCAGTGATCACACCCTCCTTATAGCTGGCATTTAGGCTAGTAGACTCGCCTGCGGAGAGTTCACCATGGGAGACAAAGGTCATAGTTCCCGAACCATCAGGGGAAAAATTGAAAGAGACCACTATGGGATCGGGTTCTGTTTTGTGCAGTTCAATTAGCCCATCTAGTATATCTACAATATCAAAGCCTAAATCACATCCTGGTTCGCCGTCGTCTGCTGGGCTAGACTCGGTTCTGGTGATATTATGGCCCGTGAATGCGAGGGAACCAGATGACCAAGTTCCATTTAGTTCTTCGGCTTCAGGGTATAATAAAATACCATACTTATCTTTTAAGAATTCGGCATATTTCCGATGTTTTTCTTGGCCATCCTCCGTGTTAAACCAACCCATAGCTAACAAGGATAAATCCCCCAAAGATATAGCTGTATCTGTTATACCAAAACCATCCTTTAAGCTAGTACGTCCAGTATCTCTTAGGACCTTATCCTTGAAATTAAGCAGAAGGTCTATTCTTTGTTCTAGTTCGTAATCTTTAGTCCAGCCCCATCTGCCTTTTTCCAAAAAGCCGTCCTCTTTGAACATATCCATAAGTTTCTTATATTCAGCTTCCTTTTTTTCAATTTCGGCATCAGTTTTTAACCTTTGGTCAAATTGTTGTTTCAAATTTTTTTGTACTAATTGGCGGATTTTATCTTTTTCATTACTATCCAATGGAGGCATACCAGTTTCTTGGCGGGCTTTTTCCTGGGCGGCAATAGCTTCTATTTCCAACTGCCTAGCGGCTCCGCCCATTTGTATCCATAGTTCATCAAAATTACCCTTTTCTACATTGTAACCCCACCAAGGGATTTTACTAGTAGCCCCATTTTTATACACCTGGTAAGCTGCTTCTACTTCTTCATTCTTCCAGCTATCAATGCGGTGCTCAATAGCTGCTACAGCAATTTTTCCAGCGGTAGTAATCATAAATTGGTCAGCAATATGTTCACCTATAATTTTTGCTGCATCAGTATAATGACCTTCAGCTAAATAACCAGCTGCTTCACTAGCTTTTTCTACAGTAGCTATTCCCAAATCCGTGGTTATACCCCCTAGGGCTTTAGACAAGGTTGAAGCAGGGACATTATCTACAATTTTCTTACCGACCAAGACTTGCAGATTCTGATTAAACTGGTGATAATCGCCGTCAGCTAAGCCCTTTACCATTTCACCCCATTCATCATCCTTTAAAAGGCTACCTAATACTTGGCCTTTGGTGCTTTCATTAACAATACCTAATTTATCTTTTAAGATATGATCGATTACGGCTTCGGCAGCCGAATTAGTAAATTCATCGCTTTGTTCCTGTGCCCAATCTGCTAAAGCTTTGTTATGGGTATATTCCTCGATTCTTTGGTCAATAGTAATTTTAGTCGTACCAAAAAGGGAAAAATGACAAGTGGTAAAGGCTAGTACCTGGTTTTCCATATCCACATCTGGCTTAATGTATTGCCAGTTCTTCCCGTTAAAATAAGCAAAATAAAGAGAACCAGCTTCCAAATCCTCCTCATTTAAGCTAGCTGGATCAAATTTCATTTTAATAGTAACAGGTTCTAGCAGGCGTACGGATGAATCACCAACGGAGATATTAATAGGTGCCCCGAAACCTGCCATTTCCTTAGCGATGTACTTAGGAGCAGTGTCGGGGTTTTCCAAGGTGACCTCGGTAGGTTCCGAAAAAGTATTTGCAGGAATTATTACCTCTACCCCTTCCTTTTCTAAACTACCTAGCTTGACTTCCTTATCGGCAGAAATAATGCTTATAGGGCTTGCAATAGTCTTTTTATACTCCCACTCCGTATCACCAGAAGCCCCCATACCAAATTTACCGCAGCCACTAAGTACAAACATAAATAGAACCAGGCAGCTTAGTAGCTGGATAGCTTTACCTCTTTTCATATAAATGTCCTCCCCCTAATATTATATTTTTCCCTATTATTTTCTTATTACTTCCATAAGGTTAGAGTAATTTCCTGCCTCCTACATAAAAGGAGGGGAAATTAAGTGTATTTTTCGGCAACTTTTTGCTAAGGGCATAATTAATAGGGGAAAGGGGGTACTTTTAGGGTCAATTTCGGGTAGTCCTGGAGAAAATGGTTATTTAAAATGTTAGTTCTACTTTAAATAAATCCCCATAAATAGCGACGTAGATATGCTCATCGTGGGTGTTAATTCTAAATACTAGTCCAGATTTGATAGTAATTTTTCCATGTTAGTTCGGGTTTATTTGATTAGTTGGCCTTGGGAAATAGCAAAATTAATCGTATTGGGAATAGACTGGGGAGCTATTTAGCTAAGAATATGCAAAAGGAATAAACATAAACTAAAGAATGCAGAAATAACAGAAAAAATATTACGGTTAGAAAGCCAAATTTCCTAAGTTGACAGTGGGTCAAACCTATTGAAATCCGACACAAAGGAATACAGGACCTTTTGTGGTGAATAAAAACAGCTTATTAGGAAAGTAAATGAAGTTAAGAGCAGTGATTTTAGGATTATAAGATAATACAGCGGGGGATTAGGTAGTTTTCCCCGCTGTATATAAATTAAAATGCAGCATGGGTAGTATATAGGCAAACTATTCCGTTTTGTTGGTTAATTTCCGCTTTCGTTTCTTCCCCATTAATTACAGCTATTATCTTAGCTTTAATTTCTGCTGCAACATCTTCTAGGCTAGCCCCCTCTAAAGCAAGTCCCGCGTTAATATCCATATCTTCCTCCATGTGACGGAAAAGTTTAGCTGTAGAAGGTATCTTGATAACTGGAACGATTGGGAAGCCGATAGGATTGCCCCGTCCAGTAGTAAAGAGCATAATTTGACTACCAGCAGCAGCCAGTCCAGCTAATGATTCCGTATCATAGCCTGGACCATCCATTAAAACTAAGCCCTTCTTTTGAGGGCATTCCCCATATTCTAGGACTTCTTCAATGATTGAAGAGCCAGCTTTAACTATGCATCCTAGGCTTTTTTCCTGAATAGAGCTCATACCGCCATCCATATTTCCGGGGGCAATTACATAATCGGCCATAGGCCCTAGTAGATCATGGGTAAATTGTTGAGCATTGCTAATCATAGTATCAATATCTTCGGCCACTTTTTCAGTGCGTGCCCTTTTTTTAAGAATTTCTTTGGTACCAATCATTTCCGTATTCTCGGTAAGAATTACTGTCCCGCCTTTTTCCACCAGCCAATCGGAGGCTAATCCAGTAGCAGCATTGGCGGTAATGCCGGAAAATGCATCAGAGCCACCGCATTCTAAACCTAAGATAATATCAGTTAAGGAAATAGGCACTCTTTTTTCCTCTGCTGCTTTGGCCAACATCTCCTGGGCTATTTGAATTCCTTTAGCAGCAGCCTTTTGTGAGCCTCCTATTTCTTGAACACTTATGTACTGTACATTCTTACCACTTTCAGCAATCAGTGAGGCCAAATAATCGGGTTTTATTACCTCACAACCAAGTCCGATTACGAGTGCCCCCGAGATGTTGGGGTGTTTACCTAAATTAGCTAGAGAACGCATATGGGTGGCTAAATCAGGGCCACCGCGACCACAACCATGCCCGTGAAAGAGAACCGCTGTCTCAGGTAGGGCTCGATTAATAGCGTTAGCAACTCCATTAGCACATGCTACAGAGGGAATTATAGCTACATGATTACGTATACCAACACTGCCATCAGGCCTTATATATCCAATCAAGTTATCCAAGTATTTCACCCCCTACACCTAAATTATGTGAATGAATCCATTGGCCTTTTTTAATCTTTCGGTTAGCCTCGCCAATACTTTCACCATATTTGATAACATGCTCCCCAGAGGAGAAATCTTTTAAAGCTACTTTGTGACTGTAAGGGATATCATCCATGGCCACAAATTTGTCCTTTCCATCTACCACAAGATCTTTGCCTTTCGAAATATCGACTAGAGTTACAGCGACATTATCTGCAGGGTTAATTATTATGGCATTCCTTTCCATGACATTTATTTCTCCTTTCCTCCAAATGGTAATTGGTGACCTATGGTTTTCAGACTATTCTTACAAGTATATTTTCGATGCTCCTTTAATATTTCCTTTTTAAAAAAAGATTTTACTTGGGATAGGCAAAATTTCGGTGTAAGAGGGGATGATTAGGTTTGTCGGGCTAATTCGTATTTTGGATAATTTCTATTACTTTTTCACCTGCTACTGGTCTACTAAATAAATAACCTTGCATAAAATCGCAATTGGCAGTGGTGAGATATTCTTTTTGTTCAGGGGTTTCCACCCCTTCTGCAACTACTTTCAATTTTAACTGTTTAGCTAATAAAAGGATGCTTTCAATAAATATATCTTCTTGTGTGACTTGAGTAATGTTATCGATAAATGATTTATCAATTTTAAGAGTATCGATGCTAAGGTTTTTCAACCTGGCCAAGGAGGAATATCCAGTGCCAAAATCATCTAATGATATACTAACTCCTAGCTTGCGAAGGGAATCCAACTTTTGATTGACAATTTCATAATTATTCATAAAGTTAGTTTCTGTAATCTCCAAGGCTAAATGTGTGGGATTTATTTGTGCATCCGTAATTATATTCTGGAGCCTAGTTTCAAAATCTTCTTGTAGTAACTGGATGACGGAAATATTTACTGCCATTTTTAATTCTTCAATGCCTCGCTTATGTAATTCTTTTATAAAATTGCAAGCGGTTTTTAAAATCCATTCTCCAAGTGGCAGTATTAACTGGTTTTGCTCAGCAATTTCAATAAATTTTAGTGGTGGTATAAATCCTATTTTTTTGCTTTCCCAACGGGCCAATGCTTCTAAGCCTATAATTTTACCAGTTTTCAAGTCAAGCTGTGGTTGGTAGGCCAGGTAAAATTCATCAGCAAAATTTTTATGGCTTGCAGCAGCCCGTAATTCCTTTTCTATGAGCTCATTTTGCAATAATTCATTTTGAATTTCCTTATGAAAAAACCAAGAATTCTTATCTTCCAGATCCCTCAATTTATTAATCGTGATTTCTATATGTTTTATAATATCTTCAGATGTAATATAGTTATCATCTATATTTAGAATGCCAACCCTTTTGGTTATGAGTTCACTAGATTCTATTACTGCTGGTATTTCATCTAGGGAATCAAAAATTTTCTTACTTATTTGGCTTAGGTAGTCTTTATTTCTATAATTTTTTATATAAATACAAAGATTTTCTTCAGAATAAGCAAACAAATAACTATTCTTAAGGTTTAGGCCTTTAATAATTTTTACTTTCTCGATTAACAAATCTTTTAATGCTTGCGAGCCATAAATTAGTTTAACAAGATGGAAATTCATGAAGTTAAGAATGAATAATGCGTCCCTATTTTTACGGCTATCTCCAAGTTGTTCATTTATGAATAAATTAAAATAGCCTTTGTTAGGTAGTCCAGTCAATGGATCATAATAAGCTAGTTTTCTTATTTCATTGGTTTTCTTGTTGGACTTGTATGCCATGTAACTGAATAATAGAAATACTAAAAATAAAAGGAACAAGGTGGCTAATGTAACCTTGTTAGTCAATTTATTTATTTCCTCTAAAGAGTGGAATAGAAGCAATGTGCCCATTTTAGTATTGTCCACGTAAATTGGATAAAGGGTTTCATAAACCTCTTTATTATTGTAGGTCTTTTTACTGTAATAAGGCTGATTTTCTGCAATAGCCCTTTCCTCAAATTCATCTAGATGGTAGTAAGTTTCGATTGTATGTTGACATAAAAAGTCTTTTTCTTCATTTTTCAAATAATATGCTTGTACAATGTTTTTCTTATCTACAAGTAGATTTACAAATTCCTTGGGACAGAATGCTTTAGTTACTTGGTAAATATTATCTGCTAAAATTCCAGTTTGCACAAATTCACCATCATCATTTTTGGCATAGGCATATTTATAATGGATGCCAGACTCTACATCAGCTCGAATAGGCTCTATTAATATTATTTCGTCACTTTTTAAATAATCATATTCAGAGTGTCCCTTTCTAGTTTGCCATCCTAAAAATTCGTCTGCAGTGTATATAATTTCGCCATGGGAATTATACCAATATATTTCATCGACTTTTAATTGTTTACGCATTTCATTTAGAAATTCATTACTTAATTTCCCTTGATTCTCAAGTATCATCTTGTTAGCAACTAAGAGTTTTTCTTCTAGGACTTATTCGATAGTATTTGTAGCAATAATAGAATTGGTTAATCTTGATATATGAATATCGGTCTGCTTTAAAGAATCATTAATCATGTAATTAAATAGGAAGGTATTGAGAGTATGGGTGATAAAAAAGCAGGTAGAAATAAATAGAATTATTATTAATAACAATGTAGTAATATAAGTTTTCCAGGAGGTAAATTCGACTAACTTATTCAATAATCCCCCCACCTTCAGCCCATTGGATATTAAATCCAATGCCTAGCAGCAGCATTCAGAATATATTGATATTTCAAATCAATAATACTAAATTTAGACAAAATTCGCAAGTAAAAATTGGATATGGTGGGTGGGGTTTGTTTGCCTGGTTTATTATTACATAAATAAGTATTTAGCCTATGCTAGACAAGGGATGCCATTTTAAATTACCCCAAAGCTTAACAAATAAAGTAGAACTGCGACCGTGATAGTCAAGTCGCAGTTCACATAGTTAAAATTCTAATTCTACCTTAAATAAATCCCCATCGACCGTAATGGTGAACTTTCCGCCACAGGCCTGGGTAAAGCTTTGGGCGATTGATAGGCCTAGACCAGAACCTTCAGTAGTTCTTGCTTTATCACCTCGGGTAAAGCGCTCTAAAATTTCATCTTCATTGAAATTTATTTCATAGTTAGCGGTGTTTTTTATTGTAGCAATAACTTTTTTCTCCTCATTCTTTAAATCAATAAATACTCGGGAACCGTGCAGGGAATATTTCAAGGCATTTGTAATTAAGTTTTCCCATACTCGGTACAATTTGTCCCCATCGCTTACGATATTGACTGGTTGATCTGGGATGTTAACTCTGAATACTAATCCAGATTCATTGATATTTTCCTCCATGTCGGCTAGAGTCTGCTGAATTAGGCGAGCCAAATCAATTTGTTTCATATCTAGGCTGATATTTTCGCTACTAGCTTTAGCCAAATCGAATAAATCCTCGATTAAGTTTTTGAGTCGTTGGGATTTTTGGCCAAGAATCTGTATATAATCATTAACATGTTCGGGCAAATCTTCTTCTCGGTTTAGTAAATCAACATAACTAATAATTGAGGTTAAGGGGGTTTTTAAGTCATGTGATATATTAGTAATTAAGTCTATTTTCATCCGTTCAGCTTTTATTTGCTCTGATATAGCCATATTTATCCCTTCTTGCAGGGTATTTAGATTTTGGTTAGATTGATAAAGGGCTGAACCCTTAGGTAATTGCAATTTGGTATCCATATCACCATTTTTCATTAGTTCAATATGGTCGAGTAAGGCGGCAAAATCACTTAAGGCTAAGTCGTAGTGTTTTAGATAGCGGTAAATAAGGTATAAGCCGAAGATAGCAATAAGGACTGCCATAAACACATTACGAGTTAAAAACATAAGTGAAAGAGGTGCTAATATTACTTCTGCTGCTACTAGTAGGTAAGCCCGTCTTAGCATCAACTTTTGCCAAGGGTAACGCTTTTCGTATTTTTGATACCATTTGAAAATGGAATTGATAGAATTATGGCTAAAGAACTTTTTGCGATTATAAATTAAATCCATTAATAATAGATAAAACCACCAAAAAGCAAATAAGAAAAATAGAGTAGCAACAAATGCATTGCTTAATACATCAATTAATTGGGGGTAGGTCACATAATTATATGACTGATAAGTAACGGCACTCATAATCCCTATCCCCAGAAAGAGAAAAGGAAATAGGGTAATTATTACTTTTGCTTCTAACCATAATTTACCCGACCATGATGCTAAGCTACGGTCAAAGTCCTTTTTGTTGTGGCGTTTAATGAAAGCAAAAACAAGTAATAATATGCTAGTCAATATAAGCACAATTGCAATGGTGCCTACTAGAGGTAAAAGTTTTTGCTCTGTATAATATCCAGAAGGTTCATATAGATTTTCTACTAAAGGGTCTTTAACCGCTACAAAGACCGCGGTTTTTTCAAGCTCCTCTGCAGAATGGGAATACTGATATTTAGGTACTAACCCCCTATAGCCACTATCCAAGCGGTTATAATCTACTTTTTCACCATTTTGCATTATAGAAATATTTTGGCCATCAAAATACCAGATGTAATTATAATCTTTAGGCAGATTCGATAGACTGCCATCTGTTATATTTTCTAAGGATGTCCCAGCAATGTTGGTAGTCATGAAATCACTATTTTTATTGATTGCCCAGTAGCGTATGTTTTCTCCTTCCTCTTCTAAGCTAGTAAAAGTTCTTTCACTAGTATAGTTAGCTTCCTCATCTGCATTATATTGGACTAGGGAAAAAAGCTCATTAAAATAATAGCTGGTTCGTTGTTTAAAGGCATAACTATCTTTATAATCCACAAAAGGAGATTGCAAAGCCTTAGAATTGCCTCCATAGTTGCCTAAAACAGTCAAACTAATAAAAAGCAGACTAATTATAATACTCGTAGCTACAAAAAAAGTGAGCCAAACCCACAAAGGTCTAGAGTTTTTCAATTTTGTATCCAATGCCCCATACCACCTTTAAATATTTTGGCTCTTTCGGGTTTATTTCAATTTTTTCTCTAATGCGGCGAATATGTACCATAACGGTATTTTCAATTTTATAAGCGGCTTCTTCCCAAACCCGCTCATATATTTCTTCCGCGGGGAAAATTCGCCCTAGATTACGCATTAGAAGTTCCATGATCTTGGTTTCAGTAGCAGTTAACCTTACTAATTCACCATCAACACTTAATGTTTTCTTTTCTAAGTCAAAAGATAGACCACCAGTTACCAGCAAATTAGGGTTGTGGTTGTCTATACTGCCAAAGTTAAGATATCTTCTTAATTGTGACTTAACCCGAGCCATCAGTTCCATGCTATTAAAGGGCTTAGTCACATAATCATCTGCTCCCATGGAGAGACCTAGAATTTTATCCGTGTCCTCAGATTTAGCTGATAAAATAATAATGGGGATATTTTTTTCCGCCCTAATTTTAAGCATGGTTGATAGACCATCTAACTTAGGCATCATGACATCTAAAATGATTAAGTGCACATCTTCGGCATTAATCATATCCAAGGCTTGTAAGCCGTCAAAAGCTTTTAAAACTCTATAGCCTTCATTTTGTAAATTAATGGCTATAGCATTTACTATTTCCGGATCATCATCTACTACTAATATTTGTCCTTTATCCACTCATACACCACCATTCATATTAAAATTATTAAAAGAAACCCTTAAGCCTTAATTTACTTTAAAAGAAAAGGCTTACAGAATACTCAAGGAAATCCTTAAGAATTTCTTACAATTATCCAAAATGGGGTATTTTAAAAAACTATCTTTTATTTTAACAGAAGTTATAGTAAAAAATAATTTTGGGAATGTGCATAATAAGCAATTTTCAACATCAAAATTCATTAAAATAGGACATAGGCATGAAATTAATTTGAATGAAGGACATAATATAAAATATCATGTTAATGCCAATAATGTTGTATAATATAAATGAAAACTGAAAGGAGGGTTAACAATATGAGCATTGCTAAAGTAACCGCAAGGGGCCAGTTAGTGATCCCAGTTGAATATCGGAAAAAATATAATATTAAATCGCCAGGGAAAGTACTATTTACAGAAAGGGATGGATATTTAGTAGTATTGCCTATTCCTACTAATCCCCTTGATGCCAGGGGTATATTAAAACCTAAAAAACCCTTGCATATTAGCCAAGTAGAATATAAAAAAGAAGAGTTAACATTGGAGGGGGAATAAATGGACAGATACATTATGGATTCCTATGCAATACTTTGCTTTCTGCAGGATGAACCCAGGGCAGATAAAGTAGCAGAATTAATCGAGCTGGC
This sequence comes from uncultured Syntrophomonadaceae bacterium, assembly GCA_964514235.1. Lineage (GTDB taxonomy): Bacteria > Bacillota > Syntrophomonadia > Syntrophomonadales > Syntrophomonadaceae > JAAYRQ01. Next base: position 53,865 of record CAZEPV010000012.1, read on the forward strand.
TAATGATAATAAAATTCAACTATTTATTACTTGGGTCAACATGGGTGAGGTTTATTATAGGGTTTGGCGGGAGTATGGGGAAGTGGAGGCTAAAAGGGTATTAGATATATTATCAACTTGGCCCATGGAAATATTAGTAGCCGATGGCGAATTGACTATTAAGGCGGCTATGGTAAAAGCCCAAAACAAACTAGCATATGCTGATGCCTTTGCTATTGGGGCAGCTTTATTGTACCAAGCTAGGATTGTGACAGGTGATCCGGAAATAAAAGCGGCTAACGAGAAAATGGGATTTGGTATGTGTTGGCTCGGGGAATGAGTGGGTGGATAAATTAACTAAGGATAAAACCCTTTTATATTGATCCTAAAATAAGGGTTAATTCATTCTGCCCCATTTCATTTCTTCCCCATTTTCATCATATTTCTTACGTTTAGCGGTGATTTTGCTAATGGGTATTTTATAGACATTGGTTCTTTTTAATCCCCTTTTAATTGCTAAGGTAGAATAAGGCATTTTATCTGGAGTATACTTTTCGCAGATTAATTTTAGGGCTTTTATTTTCTCTGCCTCATTTTTTATCAATTCAATTTTTCCACTTACAATAGCAGACTCATATTCCGTAGTAAAAACTTGGTTAATAATTAGACTAGCTTTTTCCTGGCTATCTGCCATCATATTTAATTCCTTTAGGGAAAAAATATCGGGCACCCTAACTTGTCCCACAAAGGTTACTATAACATCGGGGGCAGACATAAATATATCTACTTTTTCTCCTTCCCTAGCTGAATGGAAATATAATACATCCTTTTCCCTTACGATGGAAAGGGGAATTGCATAGGGCTCATTATTATTTTTCACTACCGAAACTACACCATATGTGGATTTATCTATGACTGTGAAAGCAAATCTTTTATCCATTTCTCTATCTTTTCTACGCATTTTAGCACCCGTCCTTTTATATTGAAATACTTTTTAGCCTTTCTTTATTAAGGCGACGTTCAGGTTGTTCAAACATTTCTACGATGGTCCACAAGTTCAAAAAGGCATTATAGCCCCACCATAGTGACCAGCTAGGGCTACTTGCTGTCCAGGAACAGTAGATACTAATAAGGCCTAATAAAAGAAATATTATCCAAGGCCATACCCCAAATCTTTCCTCAATTTTTACCACTAGAACATGGTATATTCCGATGGTTAAAAAAACATAAATCCCGAACAATATGCCAATATACATTCAATCACACCTTTATACTTTGCTAGGAAAATTATACATCATATATTGGGCTTTCGCCATTAAGCAAATTATCCTAAATTCGCTCATACATTAATTTTTCTAACCATTCTGTTTTATATCTGGGGATACTTGTAATGTATATAAAGAAATACTGCCTAAAACCACTAGGCAGTATTTCAAAATTACCAGGTTCAATTTTAGTAGTTTTCTATAATTGTTTACCGTTATCAGGACCGGGAGTCGTAACATATATTTGACTTATGTCTACAATTACCACTCCTTTAGGATCTAAGAAAGGCTTTTCCTTCTTTACTTGTGCTACTCCCGATTCGAAATTAGGACCTGATGTTTCGATAGTTGCCTGGCCTTTAATTTGATAACCATCATGTTCATGCCATACTGCTATGGCTACATTAGGGTTAGCTTGTAAGTTAGCGATACTCTTGTTCATTAAAATATCGACTAACATTATCTGCTTATCATTTAATATTTCCACAAAATTAATAGGTACTGCATTAGGGATGCCATCTTTATCCGCAGTAGCTAAGACCCACATTTCAGCATTTTCCAAAACTTTTTTAACCTCGTCATTCAAAATTGCCACATATATTACCTCCTAAAAATTTAATTAATATGAATTTTAACACTCACGAAACGCAAAAGCCAATAAAAGAAAGAGCATAAAAAAATGTTGGATATTAGTTAGCGTAAAATTACTTTGGGAGAAATAAAAGAAAAAAAGAAAAGAGTATCG